>CAZVYX010000008.1:0-124782 GCA_964631725.1 uncultured Rhodospirillaceae bacterium
GGCATAGCCAACGGGTTTACAGCCCGTCCCTTTTAACCACTCAGGCACCCCTCCGCACACGCCAAACCGCCACGCGCGGCGGTGGGCTGATATGTACCTTTCAACATCGCAAGTCAATGCAAAAAAAGGCCAAATTCACATACGGCGATACTTTCGTGTCCACTGTGCCAATTTAGCGGCCCCGGAGCGGACAGGATTGCATTACCAACAGCGCGGCTTTATATGCGGTCCCATGGCAGGGCGCAAGCGATCAGGCGGACGGCATGGCAGCCGTCACGGGGGCAAAAGACGGGAAGGCTGGGCCGAGGGACGGCCAGACCGGCCAACCGCCCGGCGTGGCCGCAGCCACCTAGCGCCCTATTGGATATATGGCCAGCATGCGGTTGCCGCCGCCTGCGGCAACCCGGGCCGGCAGATCCAGCGATTGTTGTGCACTGACGAAGCGGCTCTGCCCGAGGACGCGGCCGGGTTGGAGCTGAAGCCGGAAATCGTCGACCGCCGGGGTTTGGAAGAGCTGTTGCCCCTTGAATCGGTACATCAAGGTATCGCGGCCCTGGTCGTACCCCTTGCCAATTCCAATCTGGAAGACCTGCTGGCGGAGGGAGAAACCGACGGCGTGGTCCTGGTGCTCGATCAAATCAGCGATCCGCGCAATGTGGGGGCCATTCTACGTTCCGCCGCCGCCTTTGGCGCGGCCGGCGTGATCATGCAGGACCGCCACGCACCACCCGAAACCGGCGCCCTGGCCAAAGCCGCCTCCGGCGCCTTGGAAACCGTGCCCCTGATCCGGGTCAACAATCTGTCCCGGGCCCTGGAACTGTTGGCCGGCATGGGCTTTTGGCGCCACGGCCTGGCGATGGGCGAAGGCCAGCCATTAACCGAGATTTCCCTGACCGGCCGGGTCGCCCTGGTCCTGGGCGCCGAGGGCGAGGGCCTGCGTCCCCTGACCCAGCGCAACTGCGACAGTCTGGTGCATCTGCCCATGGCGGCGGGCATGGAAAGCCTGAATGTTTCCGCCACCGCCGCGATCGCTCTCTTCCTCACCCATCAAGCCCTCACGGCCGGTTGAGCGCTCTTGCGACTAGTTTGCCTTTTCCGGGCCCGTCCAGGACAGACCGGGCGCGATTTCCCGCTTGCCGGCCCGCCATTCCCAGGGCGGTATGAACTTGCCCTTGAACAGCCCTTCCTTGGTGGCCAAAGCCGCCAGTTCGGCCCGGCGGTAGTCGGCCCCGGTCTTGGGATCGGCCAGGGCCCAACCGACTTGCGTCATTTGCGCTGAAATATCATTGCGGCCGGCGAAACACTGGGCCACCGGCGTGCCATCGGACAATTGGCCACGTGCCTTGCAGCGCACTTTGGCGCCGCCCAGGAAGAGACGCAGGGCGCGGGCCGCGAGGCGGCCACAGTCAAATGGTTTCAGATGTTTGGTGGCGCAGTATTGCCCCGTCTCGGGCGCATCAATGCCGTACAGGCGGACCCGCTGACCAGCAATCGTCAAGGTGTCCCCATCCACCACTTCGACTTCTCCCGCTGGGTCGGGCAAGGTGGACGCAGCACTGGCGGCGCCGGCAACAATGCCCGGCGAAATTATCAGCAACATAGCAATGAATAATGCGCGCATGGCGCCATGATACCTCATGGCGGCGCCCCAACGCCATCGAACAGTTTATAATACATTTTTTTCATGTGCTTATGATTTTAATTGCCAAATTTAGTGTAATAAATTGACAAACCATTTATTGGTATGTAAATATGCTTTCGGGCTTTCGGGCCGCCGCGGAAATTTGATTGGGCAGCTTGCAACCGCGTCAAAAATTGCTAAAGCGCCACGGGGAAATGCTCCGTGGGCCCTTCGTCAGGCCAGGAAGGGAGCGGCCCCATGTCTATTCGCATCACTGAAAATTCGGCTCAAGCCATCACCGCCAACCGTCTGTCGGATGGCTTCGTTGTCTATCTGACCGCACAGGACACCTGGTCCGAACGGATTGTAGAGTGCAAAACTGCCAGTGATGAACGGACCGCACAAAACCTGCTAATTCAAGCACAGCGCCATGCTGACGAAGGTCATATCGTCGGCCCCTATCTGTTCAAGCTTGCACTTGAAGACGGCAAACCGGTTGCCCTCGGCCAGCGTGAAATTATCCGCACCACGGGACCCAGCGTCGGCACCGATCTGGCGCGGGGGGAAAACCATGTATCGCTATGACGAATTCGACCACGCGTTCGTTGCCGAACGGGTGGCGCAGTTTCGCGATCAGATTGAACGCCGGGTCGCCGGCGAATTGAGCGAGGATGAATTCAAGCCCCTGCGCCTGATGAACGGCCTGTATCTGCAACTGCATGCCTACATGCTGCGGGTCGCCATTCCTTACGGCACCCTGTCTTCGACCCAGATGCGCAAGCTGGCGCATATCGCGCGCACCTATGACCGGGGCTATGGCCACTTCACGACACGGCAGAACATCCAATTCAATTGGCCCAAACTGGCCGAGGTGCCGGACATCCTGGACGAATTGGCGGCGGTGGAAATGCATGCCATCCAGACCTCGGGCAATTGCATCCGCAACACCACCGCCGATCCCCTGGCTGGCGTCGTGGCGGATGAAATTGACGACCCGCGGGCCCATGCGGAAATCATCCGGCAATGGTCCACCCTGCATCCGGAGTTTTCATTCCTGCCACGAAAGTTCAAGATCGCCATTTCCGGCGCGCCGAATGACCGCGCGGTGACGCGGGGCCATGACATCGGCCTGCGCATGCTCCGCAACATAAAGGGTGAGCCCGGTTTCGAGGTGATGGTGGGCGGCGGCCAGGGGCGGACCCCAATTCTGGCCAAAACCATTCGCGCCTTTCTGCCAGTTGATCACTTATTGTCGTATCTTGAGGCAATCCTGCGGGTCTACAACCAGCTTGGCCGTCGCGACAATATCTACAAGGCGCGGCTCAAGATCTTGGTCGAAGACTTGGGTGCGGAAACCCTGGCAAAGATGGTCGAGGCGGAGTGGGCGCAAATCCGTCATGACACCTTGGATTTGCCGGTCGAGGAACGGCAGCGGATCGCGGCCTATTTCGCACCGCCCGCCTACGATGATCTGGACCCGCATTGCACCACCCTGGACGACGCCGTCGCCGCCGACCAGCATTTCGCGGCCTGGGTTGAAAGCAACGTGCATTGCCATAAACGGCCCGGCTATGCCATCGCCACCATCTCGCTGAAGCCCCACGGCGGCATTCCCGGCGATGCCAGCGCCGCGCAGATGGATGGTGTGGCCGATCTGGCCGCGCAATATGGTTTTGGTGAAATCCGCATCAGCCACAAACAGAACCTGATTCTGCCGGACGTGCCCAAGGTGGACCTTCATGCCTTGTGGCAAGCCCTGGGCAATCTGGGCCTGGAAACCGCCAACGCGGGCCGGGTCAGCGACATCATCGCCTGCCCGGGCCTGGACTACTGCAATCTGGCCAATGCCCGCTCCATCCCCATTGCCCAGCGGATTTCCGAGCGCTTCGCGGATATCGGGCGGGAGCGCGAAATCGGTGATATCAGCCTGAATATTTCCGGCTGCATCAACGCCTGCGCCCATCATCACGTAGCCAACATCGGCATCCTGGGCGTCGACAAAAAAGGTACGGAATATTACCAGATCACCCTGGGCGGCGTGGCCAACGAGAATGCCGCCATCGGCACCATCATCGGACCAGCTTTTGACGAATGGCAAATCGCCGACGCCGTCGAAAGCATTGTCGATGTCTATCTACAGCAACGCATCGGTGACGAGAAGTTCATCGACACCTACCAACGGATCGGCCCGCAACCTTTCAAGGAGAAGCTCTATGCCCCTGATCAAGCACGGAAAGCTGGTTGAAGATATCTGGCACGAGACCGATGATATCACGGACGTGCAGACCCTCGCCCCTTTGGGCCCGGTGATTGTTCCGCTGGATGTCTGGCGGCAACACCGGGAAGAGATACTAGCCATCGGCTGCGCCATCGGCCTGCGCCTGGCGCCGGGCCAGACCCCGGATCATGTCGCCACCGATCTGCATCGTTTTGAGTTGATCGCGCTGGAGTTTAGCAAATTCACCGACGGCCGGGCCTTCTCGCAAGCACGTCTGCTGCGGGAAAGGCACGGCTACAAGGGCGAACTGCGGGCCGTGGGCGAGGTGCTGCGCGACCAATTGAGCTTCATGTTGCGGTGCGGCTTTGACAGCTTTTCCCTCGCCACGCCGCAACAGGCGCGGACGATACTTGAGGCGGTGGACGATTTCGCCCACTGGTATCAACCGGCCCCGGACGGCAAGACAACCATTCCCGGCCTGCGCCGCCGGTCTGCGGCTGACACCAACACACCCGCGACCGCGTGCGTTGGTGCCTAGGACTATAAGGCACCGACCGGAGAGGTTTCATTGGCATGTCGATCCGCCAGGATATCCAGCCCGACCCATCGGTCGAGGACCGCAGTCTCGCCATGGCGTGGCGCCTGGGGTTTGGCGGCCTGGATGGAGAAGAGCTGCTTGCGGCAATGGTACAGCGGGCTTTTCCTGGACAAATCGCCCTGGTTTCCTCCTTCGGCGCCGAGGCGGCTTTGCTGCTGGCCATGCTGGCCGAGATCGACCGCCATGTACCCATAATATTTCTGGAAACAACTAAGCACTTTACCGAGACCCTGACCTACCGCGATGTATTGGTACGCCGCTTCGGATTCACCGATGTGCGCAATGTTCGCCCCGATCCGACAGATCTGAACCAATCTGACCCAGCGGGCGATCTTTGGCGCAACGACCCGGATCATTGTTGCCATCTGCGCAAGGTTCTGCCTCTAACACGGGCCTTGGTGCCATTCCAGGCCTGGATCACGGGACGCAAGCGGTTTCACGGCGGGGCCAGGACGGCACTGCCGACCGTTGAATATATCTCCGACAAGGTAAAGGTAAATCCGCTGGCCAACTGGAGCCCGGATCAGGTAGAAACCGCATTCCGCGCACGCGGGCTGCCGGACCATCCATTGGTTGGTCAGGGTTATCCGTCCATCGGTTGCGCCACTTGTACAAGGGCATCGGCGGGCGGGCTTGGCAGCCGCCAAGGGCGCTGGGCCGAACAGGACAAAACGGAATGCGGGATCCACATATCATCCGGGCCCCGCAGTTAATCTAGGCTAAATGGCCGGGGGGATCTGAAAAATGGACTATGCGGGTGATGTGGACGTCAAGGAAACCTGGCGCCGGTTGTCGGAAGATCCCAACGCTGTCTTGATCGACGTGCGCACAACGGCGGAATGGAACTATGTCGGCCTGCCCGACCTTTCCCAACTGGGCAAGCAGCCCTTGTGCATCGAATGGCAATTCTTCCCCAGCTCCGAACGCAACGCCGATTTTCTGGCCCAGGTCGAAGGCTCAGGCCTCGCCAGAGATGCGGCGATCTATCTGCTTTGCCGCTCCGGCGTGCGCAGCATGCACGCGGCCATTTTGCTGACAGCGGCTGATTTCAAGCATTGCCACAACGTGGCGGACGGTTTCGAGGGCGACAAGGACACAAGCGGCCATCGCGGCACCGTCGGCGGCTGGAAATCCGCCGGCCTGCCCTGGGTGCAAGGCTAAGGACAGGAAGTATAACGTCATGAGCGACAGGGAAAAATCAAACTGGCGGTCCCGCACCCGCGCCGTCCGGGCCGGGCTGGACCGCTCGCCCCATGGCGAGACCTCGGAAGCGCTGTACCTCAACTCCGGCTTTGTCTACGACAGCGCCGAGCAGGCGGAGGCCCGCTTTCTCGGCGACGACGAGGGCTTCATCTATTCCCGCTACGGCAATCCCACGGTTTCCATGTTCGAGGAGCGGCTGGCCCAGATCGATGGTTCGGAGGCCTGCTTCGCCACCGCCTCCGGCATGGCGGCGGTGTTTGCCGCCCTGTTGTGCCAACTGCAAAACGGCGATCACGTGGTTGCCTCCCGCGCCCTGTTCGGCTCCTGCCACTATATCCTGACCCAATTGCTGCCCCGCTACGGCATCGACGTCGACCTGGTGGATGGCGCCGATCTGGCGCAATGGCGGGCCGCCATTAAGGACGGCACCTCGGTGGTCTTTTTCGAAACGCCATCCAACCCGACCCTGGACCTGATCGATCTGGAGGCGGTTATTGCGCTGGCCCACGGGGTTGGCGCGCGCGTGGTGGTGGACAATGTTTTCTCCACGCCGATTCTGCAACGGCCCGCCGACTACGGCGCCGATGTGGTGGTCTATTCCGGCACCAAGCACATGGACGGCCAGGGCCGTATTCTGGGCGGCGCGGTGCTGGCCAGCCAAGCCTTCATCGACGACCATCTGATGAACTTCATGCGCCACACCGGGCCGGCCATGAGCGCCTTCAACGCCTGGGTGCTGTTGAAGGGTCTGGAGACCATGGAACTACGCCTGGCTGAACAATGCCGCAACGCCCTGACCATCGCCGGCATGCTGGAAAACAACGATGCTATTGAACGGGTCCTGTATCCGGGCCTGGAAAGCTTTCCCCAATACAAACTGGCGCAACGGCAGATGAGCGCCGGCGGCACGGTCATCACCTTCGATCTGCGCGGCGGCAAGGACGAGGCGTTCAAGTTCCTGAACGGCCTGGAAATCGTCGATATCTCCAACAATCTGGGCGATGCCAAAAGCCTGATCACCCATCCCGCCACCACCACCCATCGCGCCGTGGGACCGGAAGAACGCGCCAAGGTGGGTATCGGCGATGGCATGGTGCGCCTGTCGGTTGGCCTGGAAGACCCGGAAGACCTGATGGAGGATCTGGGCGCTGCCTTGAAGGGAATGAGTTAGTATGCGAGCTGTCGTCTGCCGGGAGAACGGCCCCTACCAAAACCTCGTGGTCGAAGATGTGGCCGCGCCGGAACTGCCTTTGGCTTCGGGAACGGTGTTGGTGGATATCGCAGCCGCCGGGATCGGCTTCGCCAATGTTCTGGCCATCGCCGGCACGCATCAGAATTCGCCCCCGGTGCCGTTTGTGCCAGGCACCGAGGCCGCCGGGACCATTCGCGCGGTCGCCGATGACGTCAGCCGGGTCCAGGCAGGCCAGCGGGTCGCCATCAGCCTGGTCCATGGCGCCTTCGCCGAACAGGGCGTGGCCCTGGCGGACAATGTCTTTCCCATCCCCGACGGCCTGGATTTCGCCGCCGCGACGAATTTTCCCACCATCTACGCCACCGCTTTTGGCTGTCTGGACTGGCAGGCCCGCATGCAGCCGGGCGAGGTGTTGTTGGTACACGGCGCGGGTGGCGGCAGTGGCCTCGCCGCCGTGGACGTGGGCAAGGCCATGGGCGCGACGGTGATCGCCACCGCCGGGGATAGAGCCAAGCTGGCCGCGGCGGAGGCCGCCGGCGCCGATCATCTGATCAATTACGGGGAGGATGAATTCCGCGGCGCGGTGTTGGAGCTGACCAACGGCCGGGGCGCTGACGTCATTTTCGATCCCGTGGGCGGCGAGGTGTTCGACGAATCCCTGCGCTGCATCGCGCCGGAGGGGCGTATTTTTCCCGTCGGTTTCGCCGGCGGCACGGTGCCGCAAATTCCCGCCAATATTCTGCTGGTAAAGAATATTTCGGTGCACGGCATCTATTGGGGCTATTACGGCGGCTGGGCCAAACAGCCGCGCACGGCGGCAAATATCACCCGCCTGCAGGACGCCATGACGACGCTGTTCCAATGGCAGGACGAAGGCCGGCTGCACCCCCTGGTGCACGGCACCTATGATCTGACGGATTGCGTCGAAGCCATTGACGTGATCACCGAACGCCGGGCCATCGGCAAGGTCGTGCTGACGACTTGAAACGGAACCGCCGGGGTTCAGCCCTGGTCGAGGGCCTCCCTAAGGGGCCCAAGGAATTCTTCATAAGCCCGCCAGCCGGCCAGGGCGTCTGTGTAGATCGGCTGGCGCACTTGCCACAGGCTGGCAGTCTGTACGTTGCGCCGGGTGGCGTGGAAATCGAGCACCTGATCATCCCAATCCAGGCCGCAGAATTCCAATATGCGCCGGCTCTCGCCTTCCTGGTCCGCCACCAGGTCTTCGTAGGCGACCTCCAGCATGGGCAGGGGCAGAACCTCGCGCCAATGATCCTTCAGGCGATCGTGGCTGCGATGGCGCCGTCCCAGTTTGGCCAGATCATAGGCATAGGGGTGAAAGCCGGCGAAGGCCTGCTGATAGATGGAAAAACACGTGGCCATGGGATCACGTCGGCAATGGATCACTCGCGCCTTCGGCAGGAGCCGCGAGATCAGGCCGAGATGCCAGCAGTTGCCCGGCATTTTGTCGGTAACCCGCGCCGCCGTATCGGATACCCGCGTCAGATGTTCGAGGTATTGCGCCGCCAGAGCATCCGCCGTCCCTGCGTCAAGCGCCGCCACGCAGGCCGGATAGGCCAGATCGGCCAGATCGGAAGACGGGCTTTTAAACCTGTCAGCCAAGGCATCCGCCATGACCTGAATGTCCGACATCTCGCCGCCGCCGGCGGCATCGGGGTGCGAGGCGATGATCTGTTCCACCAGAGTGGTGCCCGAACGCGGCATGCCGACGATGAATACCGGCCGCTCGCTGTCGTGCCCCATGCTCCCGTGGCTTGCGAAAAACGCCCCCGTGAAACACGCCACCTGGGCCGCCAAGAGAGCCTGTTCGTCGCCCTCGGACCAATTGTAGGCGGCATCGCGAAGCCCGTTGCCACGCTTGTAGAAGCCGAAGGCAGAGGCGAAGTCGCCCCGCCCATGATGAATCCTGCCCAATGCGAACCAGGCCCGCGCCGCATCCCCGGGGTCGGCCCCGCTATCCGTGGCAGCGTCTTTCAGGCGCTGGATTTCCCCGTCGGTAAAGGCATGGTCGGCGTCCTGTGCCAGCGCCAGCAGCACCGGCAGGGCAGAAGCGCCCGCCGCCAATGCGCGTGCCTCCGTGAAGCGCCCATCATTTTGCAGCACGGTCATTTGGATGCCCAAGGCATCGGCGTCGCCGGGGGCAATATCCAGAATACGGTCACAGGCAGCCAACGCATCGGCTCCCATGCCGCTATCGCGCAAGGCGCGCGCCTCGTTGATCATGATATGGATATCGCCGGGCCTGAGGGCGCTTGCCGCCCTGCCATGTTCCAGCGCGCCGTCCTGATTGCCCCTGTCGGCATAAAGGCTGGACAGATTGACATGCGCCTCGACCAACTCAGGCTCCAACGCCAGGGCCTGCTGGCAGGCGCTGATCGCCTGCGTATCAAGTGACGCCGCCGCCAGGGCAACGCCGAGATTGAAATGCAGCCGCGCCTGGCCGGGATAGTCGGCAATAAGATCTTCGTAAAGGCCAATCGCCTCGTCCGTCTTGCCCGTTTCGGTCAGCGCGCCGGCCAGATTGAGGCGGGCATCGGGATCATTGGGCTGGGCCTTGAGGACGGTACGGAACAACTGCACCGCCTTGGCCGGCTTGCCGCATTTCGAATGCGCCACGCCCAGGGCGTTCAGGGCAGCAAGGTTTTGCGGCATCCTTCGCACCGCCTTTTCCAGGCGGCGGCGGGCGTCGTCGAAACGGCCTGTTTGCAAATCGCACAGACCCAGATTGAAATTCGCCATTGGGTGCACTGGTTTCAGCTTCAACGCCGCACGTAGGGCCGCCTCGCCGTCATCCAGGCGGTCGCTTTGCAGCAGCGCCACGCCCAGATTGCAGTGATACTCCGCCTCCCCCCCTTGCAACTGGACGGCGCGGGAAAAAATCTCCACCGCCTGGGGCGCATGGCCGGCGTTCAGGGCGATGGTACCGAACAGATTGAGGGCTTGGTGATTGTCAGGTTCCGATTGCAGGACATCGCGGATCAGAACTTCCGCCTGCCGCGCCCGGCCCTCGTTCAGATGGGCGGCTGCCTGGCTCAAGATTTGAGCGGACGGCGTGTTCGCGTTGCCAGGTGCCATGAAATACCAATCTTCCCAGATTAATCAGGCACCAATTTTAGACAAAATCCGACGCCACTAGAACGACTTTCTCTCAGCCGCCGCCCCGCAATGCGCGCCAGACGCGCTCCGGCGTCGCCGGCATTTGCACCTCCGTCCCGCCGGCCCCAGTCAGGGCATCCTGTATGGCGTTCATCACCGCCGCCGGCGCGCCCGTGGTTGCATTCTCGCCCACGCCCTTGACGCCAAGCGGATTGTCCACTTCCTCAATCTCGACCAGTTCAGTTATGAACGTCGGCAGATCATCCGCGCGCGGCAGACAATAGTCCAACAGGCTGCCGCTCAAGGTCTGGCCGCTGTCCGGGTCCAGAACCACATGCTCGAACATCGCCTGTCCGATACCCTGCGCCGCACCGTCATGCAACTGCCCCTCAACGATCATCGGATTGATGGCCCGGCCCACATCGCCGACCATGATGTGCCGCAACAACTTGACTGAACCGGTATCGGGGTCAATGGCAACCTGGGCCACATGGCAGCCATTGGCGAAGACATCGCCGGCCGTTTCGAAATCGAACTCGCCGCTGAGGCGTTCACCCTGATCCCTGGCATGGGCGGCGACATCAGATAATCGGATTTGCCGGTCCGTTCCCGCGACCTGGAATTGACCATCCCGATATTGAATATCCTCCACCGCAGCTTCCAGCAGGTCGGCGGCCAGCTCCCGGCCCCGATCGACCATTTTTTCGGCGCCATACACCACGGCGCCGCCGCCCATGCGGGCCGAGCGGGAGCCATGGGAACCCATGCCGCGGGCGACCTTGTCGGTATCGCCAAAAATCACTTCAACGGCGTCATAGGGCACCCCGAGCCTGTCGGAGGCGATTTGCGCGTACATGGTCTGATGCCCCATGCCGAAATCCTGGGTGCCGACCCCCACCACCACGGTGCCATCCGCCTTGGCCTCGACCTCGGCATATTCCGCGGGAGTACTGCCGTCACTCTCCACATAAAGGGCGACACCCTGGCCGCGCAGCCAATGGGCCGGCGCCGTATCCACCGCACCGCCATCAACATTCAACGCCATGGCCCGTTCGAGGTTTTCGCCGAATACGCCGGACGTCAATACGCCGCCGCCAGCCATCTTCCAGGGCAGGTCGGCGCTTCGCAGCAGGTTGCGGCGGCGCAGCTCGACCGGGTCAAGCTGCATTTCCCGCGCGGCGGCATCGATCAGGCTCTCCAGGACATAGTTGGCCTCGGCCCGGCCAACGCCGCGATAGGCCCCCTGGGGCGTGGTGTTGCTAAAGATGCCGCGGATACCGATGTCGGCCTCCGGCAGGCGGTAGGCGCCGCCAACGGTCGGCGGCATGTAGTGCAGGGTGACCCAAACGCTGCGGCTGGGCAGATAGGCACCATGGCGCCAATCGACGCGAAGGCGCAGGGCCAGAAAGTTCCCTTCCCCGTCCAGGGCCAACTCGGCCTTGGTCAGATGATCGCGGGCCTGGGTATCGGTGAGCATGCTTTCCGACCGGGTCGCCGTCCAGCGCACCGGCCGGTTCAGCTCCCTGGCCGCCGCCAACAGGATCGGGAATTCGCCATAAGTAACGCCGCGGGCGCCAAAACCGCCGCCCATATCGGGCACGATGACCCGCAGTTTTTCCGGCGGCAGATCCAACACATGACACAGGCTGCCTTGCATGCCATGGGCCGACTGGCAGCCCAGTTGCAGGGTCAATCGATCGTCGCCTGGGTCGTAGGAGGCAATCGCCCCACGCGGCTCCATGAAAGCCACCACCAGCCGGTTGTTGACCAGCTCGCGGGAGACCACATGAGCCGCGCCGTCGAATATCCCGGCGACTTTTTCGCCGTCACCGGCGCGCCAATCGATGGAGACATTGCTGTCCTCGTCTTCCCAGATCCTTGCCGCGCCCGGGTCCAGGGCCTGTTCGAAGGTGACAATGGGGCTCAGTTCCTCGTAGTCGACCTGGATCAACTCGGCGGCATCAAGCGCCTGCGCATGGTTTTCGGCAATGACCGCCACCACGGCCTCGCCCAGATATCGCACCTTGTCTTGCGCCAGGGGATATTGCGAAGCGTCGACGGCCAACCTGCCGTCCACGCCGCGCATATCAAAGGGCGGCGTCGCGACGCCGGATGGTACGGGGTTCGGCACCCGTTGACGCAGCTCGGCGGCGGTCCATACGGCCAAAACTCCAGGGGCCTGACGGGCATCGGCGGCATCTATGCCGCGTATTCGGGCGTGCGCAAAAGGGGAACGTACGAATGCCGCATGACATTGCCCGGGCAATTTCAAATCGTCCGTAAAAGCGCCTTCGCCTTTCAGGAACCGGGGATCTTCCCGCCGCCGCACCGGCGCGCCAATGCCTGTATCGCTCATAACCAGCCTCCACTCATTCAGACGGCAACTTTGGCACAGGACTGGGCGGTTGTCTTCAGCCCCGTTCGACCGAGACCGAGGCGCCGGGGCCGCCCGCTTGCAGTCGTGCTGATGCAGCGCATGAGGAGCTTATCGACCGCGCCAAAACCATTCCAACGGCGGCGCTGTTTGGCTATGATCATGACAAAATAACAAAGTCATTCAGGGAACGTCGGATCGAACATGCGGGAAATCTTGATAATCGGCCGTGGCGGCCAAGGGGCGCAGACAGCGGGAAACTTGCTGGCGCAGGCCTATTTTGCCGAAGGCCAGTTTGTGCAAACCTTTGCCACCTACGGCGGCGCCCGCCGGGGCACGCCCGTTACCTCGTCAATTCGCGTTGATGATCAACCCATTCGTCTGCGCTGCGATATCGAAAGCGCCGACGCCATGCTCTGTTTTGACGACACCTTGTTGGACGAGGGTCTTTTGGGCCGGGTTGGCAACCAATCGATGGTCGTGGTCAATTCCACACGGTCCAGCGAAGATTTCTCGGCCCTGGGCGCGTGCAAGATTGTCGCCTTTGACGGGATGGAAATCGCCCGCAGGAACGAGATGGGCAAGGTCGTCAACTCCGCCCTGCTGGGCGCTTTCGTCGCCAAGCTGCAGGACCCCGGTATTGACACCATGTGCGAGGTGATCGAACAGACGGCGCCGGTTAAGCAGCAACAGAACGTCGCCGCTTGCCGCCAAGCCTACCAGCAGTTACGCAATCCGGCTTGAGGGGAGCATAGCGATGCAGCAACCGCCATCCCCTCTTTGGACCAATGCCACCTCGCAGATGCGCCTGACCGGCACCTGGCGCAGCGCCATGCCGGAATATCAAGACAAGCCGTCGCCCTGCCGCGGGGCCTGTCCGGTTGCCGGCCGGATCGCCGAATGGGCACGGCAGATCGAATTGGGCGACCATTACGGCGCCTGGCTGACGCTTGCAGACAATAACCCGTTTCCCGCCGTGGCCGGCCGGATCTGCCATCACCCCTGCGAGAGCGTCTGCAACCGCCAGCATCTGGACGAGATCGTGGGGATTTGCAGTCTGGAGCGTTTTGTCGGTGACATGGCGCTGGCCGAAGGCTGGCGCTTCCCCGAGCCCGCCGCCGCGCAGGATCAATCCGTTGCCATCATCGGCGGCGGCCCCGCCGGCCTCTCCGCCGCGTATCAGTTGCGCCGGCGGGGCTATCGCGTGGTCCTGTTTGAAGAACGCGGGCAACTTGGCGGTCTGCTGCGCCACGGCATTCCCGCCTACCGTCTGGACAAGACGATATTGGACGGCGAGATCCAGCGGATCGTTAATCTCGGCGTTGAGGTGAAGCTCGAGAGCGGCATTGCCGGCACCGAGACGCTGCGGGGCCTTCACGATGAATATGATGCGGTCTATCTGGCCACGGGCGCGAGCTGCCCCAAGACCCTGCCCAACCTGGATTACGGCCAGCCCTGGGTGTTGGACGGCGCCGACTTCCTGGCTGCAACGAACGCGGCGGAGCCTTGCGAACTGGGCCAACGTCTGGTCGTAGTTGGTGGCGGCAGCGCGGCCATGGATGTGGCGCGCACGGCCCGGCGGCTTGGCAGATCTGTATCTGTTCTTGCCCTGGAACCGGAAGCGCTGCTGCCGGCCCAGCCCATCGAAGTGGAAGAGGCGCGGGAGGAAGGCATAGAGTTCATAACAGGCGCCATGCTGCAAGCGGTCGAAAGCGGTGGCGACGGCCTGACCCTGGAATGCGTTCGCGTCGACTTTCAACAAGGTGAAACGCCTGGCTCCTTCAGCGTCGAACCTATCGCCGGCGGCGGCTTCGTCCTTTCCGCCGACGGGGTGATCCCGGCGATTGGCCAGGATGCCGATCTCGCCCGCTGGGACGGCTTGCTGGATAGTGACGGGCCCGTCATTCAGACCGATGCGCAATGGCAGACCAGTGCGCCGGGCGTTTTTGCCGGTGGTGATCTGGCCAGCATGGACCGCTTCGTCACGCAAGCCATCGGCATGGGCAAAGATGCAGCCGAGGCGATTGCCCGCCATCTAAACACTTCGCGCACGGACGCCGCCGCGCCAAACGGCAGCGAAGTGCCCTTTGCCGAAATCAATACCGATTATCATCCCCTGGCCGATCGGCATCAGCCCGGCAACGCGGAAGTAGAGGCGCGATTGCGGACCTTCGATGAGGTCCAACAGCCCCTGGCCCAGGACGGGGCCATCGCGGAAGCGGCCCGTTGCTTCAGTTGCGGCACCTGTATCTATTGCGACAATTGCTATTTCTACTGTCCGGACATGGCGATCACCAAGCTGGAGCAAGGCTACGATGTGAAATCCGACTACTGCAAGGGCTGCGGGCTGTGCGTCGCGGAATGTCCCACGGGCGCCGTTTCCATGGGGCAGGAATAGCGCCATGGAAGCGAAGAATTATCCAAGCAACCGGCTGCTGATGAGCGGCAACCATGCGGTTTCCTGGGGCGTGAAACTGGTCTGTCCCGATGTGGCGCCGGTCTATCCGATTACGCCGCAGACGCCGATCCTGGAAAAAATTACCGAGTTCCAATCCCAGGGCGAGTTGGACATGGAGCTGTTGACGCCGGAGTCAGAACATTCCGCGATGGCCGCCTGCATCAGCGCTTCGCTAACCGGCGCCAGGGTGTTTACCGCCACCTCCTCCCAGGGACTGCTGTTGATGCACGAGTTGCTGCACTATGCCTCCGGGGCGCGGGCGCCGATTGTGATGTTCAACGTCAACCGCACGCCCGCCTCACCGTGGGGCTTCTGGCCGGATCAGCTCGACAGTCTGGCGCAGCGGGATACCGGCTGGATTCAGTTGTACAGTGAGACGCCACAGGAATCCCTCGATACGGTCATCCAGGCCTATCGCATTGCCGAAGCGGTCGGGCTTCCGACGATGATTTCGCACGACGCCTTCTATGTCTCTCATTCGATGGAGCCGGTGGAGGTGCCGTCACAGGATCTGGTCGGCGAGTTCCTGCCTCGTTTTGAGCCAAGTCTTCGTTTGGACACCGAGCTTGGCCAGTCTTTCGGCGCGCCGATTGATCAGGCCACATGGAACCGCAGCCGGCGCGACATCGCGGCCGCGATGGCCTTGGTCGCCGACGCCGTGACCGCCGCCGGTGAAGCCTGGGGTGAGCTTACCTCCCGCGCCTATGGTCCTCTGGAGCACTATCGCACGGAGGGGGCCGAGGTCATGATCGTCACCTTGGGCTCCATGACCGGCACCGCGCGCGAGGCCGTGGACGCCATGCGCGAGCAGGGCGAGGCGGTGGGTCTGCTGAAAGTGAGGCTGTTTCGGCCCCTGCCGGCCGAAGCCTTGCGCCAGGCCCTTGCCGGCGTGCCTTGCGCGCTGGTGCTGGACCGCAACTATTCCCCCGGCATGGGCGGTATTCTGCACCAGGAAATGAAAAGCGCCCTGTTTGCCATACCCGGCGCCCCACGCCTGCACGGCTTGCTCGCGGGGATTGGCGGGGTCAACGTCTCGGCGAAGAAAATTCAGCAACTGGTGGCGGATTACCGGGAAATTGAGCCGTCGGTGGAATCCCAATGGGTAGAGTGACGCCATGGAATTGATCAACTACAACGACGAAGAGCTGTTCCATCCCGGCCACGTGGCCTGCGGCGGCTGTGTCGAGGCACTGTCCATGCGGGTGATCCTCAATACCGTGGGTAGGGACGCGGTGGCGACGGTGTCGCCGTCGTGCGGCGCCGTGATCTGCGGCGCCTACCCCTTTAGCGCGACAAAAATTCCCGTTTTCCACACCACCCTGGAGTCCGGAGCGGCGGCGGCCAGCGGCGTCAAGCGCGCGTTGGTCTCCCAGGGCAAGCCGGATACCACCGTGTTGTGTCTGGCCGGCGATGGCGGCACCTACGATATCGGCTTGCAAGCCCTGTCTTCGGCGGCGGAACGGAACGAGGATATTCTTTACATCTGTTTCGACAATGAAGGCTATATGAACACAGGCGGGCAGAAGAGTTCATCGACGCCATTGGCCGCCGTAACGGGCAGCACCCCGGCGGGCAAGACGACGCGAAAGAAGAATTTGATCGAAATTCTGGCGGCCCACCGCATACCGCTGATCGCCACGGCCAGTCCATCGCATCTCAACGACATGGCGGCCAAGGTGGAAAAAGCCAAGGCGATGCGTGGAACCAAGGTGATCATTGTCTTGATCCCCTGCCTGCCGGGCTGGGGCGTGGCCGACAACGCCGCGGTCAAGACCGCCCGGCTGGCGGTGGATACCGGCGTCTTCCCGCTGTTCGAAGTGGAGGACGGTGTTCATTACACCATGAACTCTGAACGCACGGCCCAATCGGTGAAAAGTTATCTTGAACTGCAGGGGCGGTACCGGCACCTGTCCGCCGAGCAGGTTGACCATATTCAGGCGGATGTGGATGCGGAGTGGGAGCGCCTGTCGTGGTATGCGGCGGCGGAACGGGCAAAAACCTAAGCTCGCCATTACCGCTGCGAAAAAGGGCGATGGGTTACGCCGAGACGGCTTGCGGATAGCCCTGCAAATGTGGAACCCTAAGGGCACGATCTATCAGCACTGAACCAGCGCCGCGAAATTCCGTTTTGGCGTCGCTGAAAATGAAACCAGATAAGGTAATGGTACGAGGCAATGGCAGACGAAAAAACGCTCACATTTCCCGTTGAGGCAACGCACATCATGATGTTTCGGCGGTCCATCGGCGATTTCTCCGTCCCGGATACGGGCATGGAGGATACCGCGGCTCCCCCAACTTTCCCGCAGGCGGTAGCGCAGTTCAATCCCGACTATTTCCTGCGCATTAAGCCAGGTGAGGACTGGTTCGGCTCCGGCAAGAACCCCTCCGGCGTGGAAGGCAAACCATCCTCCTCGGGTGGCCTGCATGCCGAACAGCATTTCGAGTTTGAACGGCCGGTCCGCCCCGGCGATGTGCTCTATGCCACCGAGAAAGCGGGCAAGACCTGGGAAAAGGAAAGCAAGCGCGCCGGCAAGCTGATGTTCTCGGAACGCGTAATCGAATATCGCGACGCAGACGGCACTTTGGTCTGCACCGCCCGGGGCGTCGGCGTGAAGACCGAACGTCCTGTGGATCAGGGTTGAGGAGTTAGGCCATGACAATCAAGGCAAGTGAAATTTCCGTCGGCGATACCTTTGAAGAGGTCCTCGTCGAAGATCTGAAGCGCACCCAATTGGTGATGTATTCAGGCACCTCCGGCGACTACAACCCCCTGCATTCGGACGACAAGTACACCAAGGAAGTGGCGGGCTATCCCGGTGTCTTCGCCCACGGCATGCTGACCATGGGCATGACCGGCCGCGTGGTGACAAATCTGTTCGGGCCGGAAAATGTCAAGAAATACGGCGTCCGCTTCACTAATCAGGTCTGGCCCGGTGATGATCTGACCGGCAAGGCCGTTGTCGAGGCGATCCGCGAGGAAGGCGGCGAAACCCTGGTGGATCTGGCGATCACTACGACGAACCAGAACGGCGATGTGGTCGTCATGGGTAATGCCACCGGGCGCGTCGACGCCTAAGTCGGAACGATACCGGGTATTAGGGCCGCGATGGGTACCCGACATGGGTATGCATCGCGGCCACTTTCGTTTTGCTGGCGCGCGTCAAAAGAATGATGCGATCTGTTCCAGCGGCTTCTTTACCGTCGCATGGACGGGTATTTGGGCGTTTTCGTCCGGATAGCCCGTCACCAGCAGGATATAGGGCCGGTCGCTTTTCGGACGTTCGCAAATCTCGTTGAGGAAACCCATGGGCGCGGGCGTATGGGTCAGGGTTGCCAGACCGGCATTGTGCAACGCCATGATCAAGAAACCCGTGGCGATGGAGACTGATTCCGGAACGTAATAGTTCTTGTACAGCTTGCCGCCGGCGCCCCGGCTTTTGCGCTGGCCGAAAATACAGATCAGCCATGGCGCCGTTTCCAGAAACGGCTTGGCGGGATCGGTGCCGATGGGTTTCAGGGCTTGCAGCCATTCCTCGCCCGCCCGACCGGCGTAAAAGGCCTCCTCCTCCTCTTCCGCCAGTGTCCGAATGGTTTTCTTCCTTGCGGCATCGCCGATGACGGCGAAATGCCAGGGCTGATGATTGGCGCCGCTGGGCGCGGTGCCGGCGGACAGCAGGCATTGTTCGATAATGTCCCGGGGCACGGGACGGTCGGAAAACTCCCGCACCGTGTGGCGCCGGCGCACCTGCTGGTAAAATCGGGCCGCCGAGGCGCGCATCTCCGCCAGGCTCATTTCCTGATAGTCAGGCAGGGGAATGGGATGAAAGTCCTCGCCAAATTGATCTTCCAGCATCGCCGTACCCTCCGCCAACATCACAGATTGGCGCACGATATGACCGTGCTCAAAAGAGTCAAGCGCGGCAGCTTAGATCGCCGTTGGCTTCTGCCCAATCACCTTGCGCCCGGCATTGATGCCGCGCAGGAATTCGATGCCGTCGGCGGCAATGGCGTCACCCACCACGTAGTCGCCTTCGTTGGCCAGTTCCGCCATGTCGACCCAGGCGCCGTAGATATGGCGGCTGCGGTCGGTGATGATGCCGGCATTCAGCAGGGTCTTGACCAGAACCCGGAAGATATTGGTGCCGGTCTTCAGGGAATTGCGCCGCTCGCTCTCGCCAAAGACCTCGCGGCAGGCATCCCGCACCCATTCCCAGTCCAATCCGAACTGGGCATAGATGTGATGGCGCTGGCGAATGTTGGAGAGATTGAACAGCAGCACCTCGAAGCATTGCGCGGCCCAATCCTCAACCGTTTCATGTTCCGCCTTGCTCAGATTGGGAATGGTCTTGTCGGCCCAGATCTTGCCGAACTTGTGATGGAAGGCTTCGTCCGTCATGACCAGTTGCGTTAGGCGTTTCAGAACCGGATCATTGGTATGGCGGTGCAGATTGGCGAACGCGCCCATGGCCAAACCTTCAATGAGTATCTGCATGCCCACCAGCTTCTTGTACACCGTCGGGGTCAGCACCAGATCCTCCAGCAGATCGCCCAGGCAATCACCCACCGGCAAGGGGCTGCCCCAGCGCTTTTCGATATACATGGCATAGGCGGTGACGTGGCGGGCCTCCTCCCGGGCCTGGTTGGAGGCATATTCCTGAGCCCCCTGGTCCTTCAGGATCTGGCACAGGCTGGCGCTCAATGACAAAGCACCCTGCTCCCCATGCAGAATGGACGACAGGCTCCAGCGCAGCACCTCGTTCGCCAGACCGATCTGCTGACCTTCGTCCAGCCTGTCAGCCACCGCCGAGTTCAGCTCGATGATCTGCTCCCGCGGCATGATCATCTCCGCCTCGGTATCGAACGGCTGATCGAAATCGATATAGGCCTTGTCCAGGGGATCCCAGAAATGATCGTGCGTCGCGGCGATGATGCCGTCAAAGGCATCGGAACGCTCAGCGTAGCGGCCGACCTCGATCATGGCGCGGAAATCGTCGCGATCGACCGTGTTATAGGCCGCATCGTGCGTAATCTGTTCGGACATCTGGACTGTTCCCCCGCCTTATTCCCCGTCTTGCAGCGCTAGATGTACTTTACGTTTACGTAAACGTCAACTTATGCATCAGGCGGCAACACCCGGACGGCGGTGCGACCACGGGCGCGCCTGTTCCAATTGCCCCGCCAGACGGAACAAGATGTCCTCCCCGCCATAGCGGGCCATGAATTGCAGCCCCACGGGCAAGTCGTCGGCGGTCCAGTGCAAAGGCATGCTCATGGCCGGCTGTCCGGTGCCGTTGGCAAGGGAGGTAAAGCCGGAATATTCATTGATATGTTCCAGGAACGTGGCGCGGCCCTCGCCCTCGGATTCAAAATATCCCAACGGCACCGCCGGCATCGCCGTGGTCGGCGTCAGGGTCAAATCATACGTCTCGAAAAACCGGGCGACATCGCGTGTTACCCTTTGAATGTCCTGAACCGCCCGCAGATAGGCGCCCGAGGAGCGCCTCTCGCCACTCAGGTACATGCGCCAGGTATTGGGTTCGAACTGATCCTCGCTGGGGCTCAGGCCATAGCGGTCGGCCCAGTCGCGCACCGCCCAGGAGGCGAAAGCCGTCCAGGAGGCGGCGAAGGCGCGTTGATAGCCATCTTCGTCAAAGCTGGGATCGGCCCATTCCACCACATGGCCCAGGTCCTCGCACAGCTTCGCCGTGGCTTCCACCGCCGCCAGGCATTCGGGATGGACGTCCGACAGATTGAAGGCCTTGGTCGAAACCGCGATGCGCAGCTGGCCCGGATCGCGGCCCACTTCATCGACATAAGGGCGTTCCCTGGGCGGCGCCCAATAAGGATCGCCCAGGCTGGGGCCGGCGGTGGCGTCCAGCAACGCGGCACTGTCACGGACACTGCGGGTAACGGCGTGTTCGGCGATCAGGCCACTGCCCGCATCGCCATAATCCGGGCCCAGGGGATTGCGCCCCCGGCTCGGCTTCAGGCCGAAAAGGCCGCAACAGGCGGCGGGATTACGGATCGAGCCGCCGCCGTCATTGGCGTGCGCCATGGGAACGATGCCGGCGGCGACCGCCGCCGCGGATCCGCCCGACGAGCCGCCGGGTGTGCGCGAGGTGTCCCAGGGATTGCAGGTCGGGCCGGTCAGAGCCGGTTCGGTGGTCGGGATCAAGCCGAATTCCGGCGTATTGGTCTTGCCCGCGATGATCAGGCCGGCTTTCTTTTGGCGCGCCACCAGCTCGCTATCCACCGGCGAGACACAGTGTCCGGCCAGATAACGGCTACCTTCGGCAATGGGAACGCCGGCATATTCGGCGACCAAATCCTTGATCAGAAACGGCACGCCGGGAAATGGCGTATTCGGATCGATGGATTGCCGCGCCGCCGTTCGGGCCAGGTCATCCATGCGGGTGATGACGGCATTCAGCCTTGGGTTCAGCCGTTCGATGCGTTCGATGGTCGCTTCCACCAGTTCGCCCGGCGTGACCTCGCCCCGGCGCACAAGATCGGCCAGGTCCGTGGCGTCAAGGAAAGCAAGCTGCTCATCTTTCATGGCGGCACTCCATCTCCGGCAAGACCAGGATATGGGTGGCCAGCATGGGCCTGAAAGCGAATAAGTCTGGATTTTGGGCCGAGGCCCAGTTGGTGAAGCCCGTCTAACGTCCGGCTTCGCGGTCGATCCGCTCGCGTTCAGCGAAATATCCCTTGAACAAGATCAACATGCCGCCCATGACGACGACCGTCGCAACCATCATCGCAATCAACAAAAACAATTCATGCATGGCAAACCCCCACCCTCAACCAACAGGTCTCAACAATGTCTAGGATGTACACCAACATCCCCGTGGGGCCAAGTTTTTCTTTGCCGGTTTACTGTTGGCGGGCGGCGTTGCCGCTGCCGTTCGCCAGGCTGGAGGCAAGATGGGTCAAACGGTCCAGCCCCCCGGCCCGCAACAGGGCAACGGCGCAGGCCAGGTCCTTGTCGTCCATGGATTTGCTCAGCAGTTCATTACAGCGGTCACCGGTAATCGTGGCGCTGGGACCGACCACATGCGGGGTCGCCTCGCCCCGGCTCAAGGCGCCCTTCAGCTCTTCCTCGCGCCGGCCGGCTTCTTGACGGTCGCCCTCTATCAGCAGATCCGGCAGAATGCCCCAGGCCTGAATGGTGCGGCCCGACGGCGTGTAATACAGCGCCGTTGTCAGGCGCAGGGCACCGGAATCGCCCATTGAGAATATGGTCTGGACCGAACCCTTGCCGAAGGAACGGCTGCCGACAATGACCGCCCGGTGGTTTTCCTTCAAGGCGCCGGCGACGATCTCCGCCGCCGAGGCAGTGCCCTCGTTGACCAGCACGACGACGGCCTTGCCGGCGGCCAGATCGCCGTCCTTGGCCCGGAAATGGGCGTTGTCTTCGTCCATGCGGCCACGCACGGAAACGATCGTGCCCTGGTCGAGAAAAACGTCCGAGACGCGGATCGCCTGGCGCAGCAGGCCGCCCGGATTGTTGCGCAAATCGATGATCAGTCCCAGGCTCGACGCACCCAAGGCATCATCGATCTTGCCCATGGCCTTGCGCAAACCGATTTCCGTCCGCTGGCTGAAGGCGGAGATGCGGATATAGCCGTAGTCCTTCGCCACTCTGTGCCGCACGGCGGGGACACGGATAATGTCGCGGACGATATGGACTTCAAATGGATCCTTAACCTCCCCCCGCAACACGGTCAGGCGGATCGTGGTGCCAACCAGGCCACGCATGCGGCCGACGGCTTCCCGCAGGGTCATGCCTTTGATCGGCGTGCCGTCCACATGGCTGATCCTGTCGCCGGCCAGCAGACCGGCCCGCTGGGCCGGAGTATCATCGATGGGGGCGATGACCTTGACCAGACCTTCGTCCATGGTCACTTCAAGACCCAAACCGGCGAACTTGCCGCTGATCCGTATTTTCAGCTCACCATAACTTTCGGGATCGAGATAGGCGCTATGGGCATCAAGAATATTGAGACCCTTGTTCAGAGCCAGTGATATGCGGCGGTATTCAGAGGTGGCCTTCGCCGCATGAGGGGTCTTGCCCTCTTTCGCCTTATCGGCCTTCGCAATGCTGGCGACCGCGGCGTCATATTCCTTCAGACCCTGCATGGTTTCCTTCACAAGGGGCGCGGGGTCGAGTTTACGGAGATAGCGGCGGCCGATAATGGGCAGCGTGCGCCGCAGGACGTCGGTTTCCCGATCGTTCAAGGTGACGTCCTGGCCGGCGGCCTGCTCGACAATCAGGTCGTGGGTGCTCTTGGCCCAGGCGGCGTGCGGGGTTTGCAGCGGCACGAAGGCCACCGCCGCAGGCAACATGGCCGTGAAAGCCCAGCGCAAGACTGCCTTGCAGCGGTCCTTTCTATGCGTCTGCCTAGTCATGATCCTGGGATCACCCCCCATCGTGCTCGTTATTCTCAAATCCGTTCGGCCAGCCAGATGGCCAACCGGGTTCCAGCTTTAACGCTTTGGCTTAATATTTGGTAAGCGGGCGCTTCTTCGGCGCCATTTTCCAACGCTATATCACGATGTGCCAGTTCATCCTCGCGAAATTCGGCGATAACGCTTTGCAGTTCCGGCTCATCCTCGCCCAATTCATCGAGCTGATCCTGGTAATGACCTTCAATGACCTCTTCCACCGCCACGGTCGTTGCCATGGCCGCCCGCTCCCCCAACAGGGCGCTGCCCGCGCCCAGAGTAAACCCGGCCATGCGCCAAATGGGCGACAGGGCCGATGGGCGGACACCGCGTTCGACAACCATTTTATCGAAGGTGTCGAGGTGCGCATCCTCCTGCGCCGCCATTTCCCGCAAAACCGATGCACAGGGCCGGTCCTTCAGCACCGCCAATTGGCCGCGATAAATCTCCGCCGCGCCCAGTTCTCCCGCCTGGTCGACCCGGATCATGCGGCCGATGCCGGCCTTGCCACGGCGGTCGCCAGGCAATGAGGCAGGCCGCGCGGGCGGCGTTCCGGGCGTGGCGGCAATTTCCATACTGGTTCCTGCGGTCATCGCTTATCTACGGGCCCAAATTGCTTGCTTTCCAGCCAATCCGGCATAAATCGCCAGAGCGAGAGAGAATAGAACGTTGTAGCCCGCCATGGAAACACCAAACAGCGCGAACGCCACCTCGTCACAGCGGATGACCGGGGTCGCCATAATCTGGGCCCGCAGTTCCGCCAGGGTCTTCGGCGTGCCGCCAGTGCCCACGCAGGCCTCGCTGCCGGCCCACCAATGCTGCTCCACCCCGACGTGATATGTGGCGATGCCCGCATTGACCACCAACACCAGCGCGGCCAGCAGCAAGATCCAAGGCGCCATCGCACGGAGCCCCGGATAGAGCGCGATCAAACAAATAGCGGCGGCGATGGCAAAGGGCCAGCGTTGGTAGATGCACAAGGCGCAGGGCTGCAACTCGAAAACATATTGCGAGATAAATGCGGCCGCCAGGGCGCTCAGGGAGGCCAGGGGCACCAGTAACAGCGCCGTTTTCGTCTCCAGCAATCCTTGCAAGCCCCGCCCTCCCATCTACAAGACCAGCTTGACGACGGCGAAGCCGCCGATCAGCAGCACCATGAACAGGGTGAACAACAGGCCCAGGTAACGCTCGATAAAGTCGCGGATCGGCGCGCCGAAATACCATAACAAGGCCGTTACGATCGAGAAACGAAGCCCCCTGGCGACGATTGAGGCAATCAAAAAAACCGGCAGGCTCAACCCCGTGACGCCGGATGCGATGGTGATCACCTTGTAAGGAAACGGCGTCAGGCCGGCGATCAGGACGATCCAGACGCCCCATTCATTGTAGCGTTCCTGGAATGAAGAGAACTTCTCGCCATAGCCGTAGAAATTCAGGATCGGCTGGCCGATGGTATCGAACAGATACAGCCCGATGGCGTAGCCCAGCAAGCCGCCCAGCACCGAGGCGACGGTGCAGATCACGGCGATCAGCAAGGCCTTGTGCCGTTGCGCCAGGACCATGGGGATCAGCATCACATCGGGCGGGATGGGAAAGACCGAACTCTCCACGAAAGACACCGCGCCCAGGGCCCAGTTGGCGTGGCGGTGCCCGGCCAGGGCCATGGTTCGGTCGTAAAGCCAACGCAGCATCGTCTACTTCACCTGTTCATTTGCAGGGCGAAGCCGCCCTATACCAGCATCGCGGTGTCAGAACAATGCAACTCGTTTGCCTCCCACCAACCCGAAACCTATGGTGATCCGAAATTGATATGGCAATAAGGCGAAATAATGACGGCGATCAGCGCGAACGGCATTACCATCGAGTACGAGACCAGGGGACAACCCGGTGATCCGGCGCTGATATTGATCCGGGGCCTGGGCACGCAGTTGATCAATTGGCCGGAGAACCTGTTGCAGCGCCTGGTTGCCGCCGGCTTCCACGTGATCATTTTCGACAACCGCGATGCCGGCCTGTCGACCAAGTTCGAGGCGGCCGGCGCCATGGACGTGCCCGACCTGATGCGGCGGGCCAAGGCGGGCGAGGATATCGCGGTACCGTATTTGCTGGAGGATATGGCGGCGGACTTGATCGGCCTGATGGATGCCTTGACTATCGAAACGGCCCATATCGCGGGTATTTCAATGGGCGGCGCCATCGCCCAGGTCCTGGCCGCCAAGCATGGCGGACGTCTGCGCTCCATGACCTCGATAATGGCGCAAAGCGGCAATCCGGATACCCCTCCCGGCAACCCGGAAGCCATGGCCACTTTGATGCGGGCAGGGGCGGACGAAAGCACGCGGGAGGGCGCCATTCAGGCCAATGTCGAGACCTCGCGGGTTTTGGCCTCTCCTCTCTATCCCACATCGGAGGAGGACCGCCACGCCATGGCGGAGCGGTCATATGACCGTTGCCATTGCCCCGACGGGCGCACCCGCCAGCGCGCCGCCATTATCAGGAACGGCAACCGGGTGCCCATGCTGCGCACCATCACCATCCCCTGCCAGGTTATCCATGGCATCGATGATCCCCTGCTGGACATCGCCGGCGGCCAGGATACGGCGGCCAACATCGCAGGTGCCGATTTCCACGCCATCGCCGGCATGGGCCATGAGACCCCCGCGGCCCTGTCGCCCGTCCTGGCCGATCTGATCGGCTGTTTCGCCAAACGGGTCGACGAAAGGGGCGGCTGAACAACATAAGGAAACCAACGCCGGCTCGGCTCGCGTAGTCCATGACAAGCATGGCATCAGTTGGCTATGATCGAGGCAGTCACGGTTTCAGCACGGCCTGTTGCCCCGAAAATGTTCAACAACCGCGGAGCATGAGTATGTCTGCCAGTCCTCTGTTTATTGTCTTGGCTTCGCCGGAGCATGAAAAGGTGCAACTGGCCGGCATGATGGCTTCGGTCGCCGCCGTCTCCGAGCGTCCGACGCAGTTGTTTGTCTCCATGGCGGCAATCATGACCTTCCAAAAGGGATTGAGTTCGGAGGAGCGCTACAAGGGCGGCGCTTTTTCCGCCGCCATGCTGGACAAGGGCGCGCCGGACGCGATGGATCTTTTTGCCCAGGGCAAGATGCTGGGCGATTTGCAAATCGTCGCCTGCTCAATGGCCCTGGACATTCAAGAGTGGACCTTGGATGATTTAGTGGAAGACCTGTTCGACGAAACTGGCGGATTGACGAAATTTCTCTCCGACGCCGAGGCCGGCGAACTGATCGTTCTTTGACGCGAAAGAAATGCCATAGACATGAGCACAACAACAATCGACGCCCGCGGCGCTTACTGCCCCGGCCCCCTGTTGGAATTGATCGCCGGACTGAAACTGATAGAGGTCGGCGATATCATTGAGGTTTGGTCGTCGGACCAGGGCTCGGCCAAGGATATCCCGGAATGGGTTGCCAAGGTCGGCCATGAAATGGGGGAAACGGCGGAACAGGACGGCTATTGGAGTATTCAGGTTATCAAAACAAAATAGCATACGGAATTATCGAGGAAGCCAGCCGGACATTGTTTGACGGTCAGGCTTCCCTAACCCGCGACGGGAGGAATGGAATATGAGCAAGCGTATACTGATTGTCGGCGGCGGTCTGGCCGGCACCATCACCGCGAACGGCCTTTGCCGGCAACTGGGCAGTTCCTTGCGGGCGGGTGAGGTTTCGATCACCATGCTTGGTGCAACGGACCAGCACATGTACCAGCCGGGCCTGCTCTATGTGCCCTTTGGCGGTATCCGCGAGGCGGAACTGTTTCGCGACCAGAAAAAGGTGCTCGACCGCAGGGTCAACTTCTTTGTCGACCCGGCCACCAACATTGATGTCGAGAACAATCAGGTCCAGACCGAGTCCGGCAAAAGCCTCGGCTATGACTACCTGGTCATCGCCACCGGCTCGCGCATCGTGCCTGATGAGATCCCCGGCATGGCCGAGGGCGCGCACTGGTTCTACGACCTGGACGGCGCCCGCAAGATGCGGGAGGCGTTGGAGGCGTTCGACGGCGGCAAGATCGTGGTCAACGTCAACGCGCCCCACAAATGCCCCGTGGCGCCGTTGGAAATCACCTTCATGCTGTACGACCATCTGGAAAAGCGCGGCCTGCTGGACAAGACGGAGATCACCTACACCTATCCCATCGGCCGCCTGCATGCCCTGGAACCGGTCGCGCATTGGGCCAACGCCGAATTCGACAAATACGGCATCAAGTACGAGACCTTCTTCAATGCCAAGGCGGTCGATCCGGCCGCCAAGACCATCGAGTCCGAGGAAGGCTCGACCCTGCCGTACGACATGCTGGTAACGATCCCGCCCCATCGCGGGGCCGAGGTAATCGAAGCCTCCGACCTGGGCGCCGGCGGCTGGGTGCCCACGGACCGGGAAACCTTGAACAGGGAAGGCTCCCCGAATGTCTTCGTGGTTGGCGATACGACGAATATCCCGATCTCCAAGGCCGGTTCGACGGCCCATTTCGAAGCCGACACGTTGATCGACAATCTGGCCTCGTTGGTGCTGGAGGGCCGCACGGCGCGGCTGTACGACGGCAAGGTGTTCTGTTTTGTCGAGACCGGCATGGATACGGGCACCTACGTCTGGTTCAACTATACGACGCCGCCGAACCCGGGCCCGCCCTCGAAGATGATCCATTGGTTCAAGCTTGCCTACAACCGGCTCTATTGGTTGTCCGCGCGCGGCCTGCTGTAGGGAGGGCCGGACGATGAGTGATATCAATAGTCTTGCCAACGCGCCCGAGGGCCTGGACCGGCTGATCACGGCGGCCGGCGATGCCCTGACGGACCAGATGGTGGAACGCCTGACCGGGACGGTGGGCAATGGCCTGGAACTGCTCGATCGGCTGAATGATGACGATACGCGGGAGGCGGTGCACAGTCTGCTCGATGAGCTGACAGTGCTGCACCAGACCGGCGGTTTGACCGCGGCGTTTGAATTGATCCGCTTGCTCGGCGCCATCCGCGATGCCATGACCGACGGCATGGTCGAACGCCTGGCCGGGTTCATGGAGCACATGGTGACCAACCTGGCGAACGAGGAGGTTGCCGATCTGGCCCATGCGGCGAAGGAGGCGGTCAATGGCGCGATCCGCGAGTCCTCCGACTACGCCGCGCCGGGCGGCATCATGGCGACGGTGAAAATGCTTGGCGATCCGGAAACCCAGGCCTCGATCGTCTTCCTGCGCAGCCTGGCGGACAATTTGCGAAAGTCGGAGCAGGGTTAGCAGCCTGCCGTAAAGAGCGGCCATAGCGAATCCGCCGTCACGCCGGCGGCGTCCTATTGTCATGCCCGGACGCCAAATTCGGCGGCGAGTGGTTGGGATGACACATTCACTCATGTGAGCTGTATTAGAATAATATTCGAATATTCTTCATAATATTGGAATTTTTTTCCAAAATTTGGCACACCGGCTGACAAAGTCGCAAGAATTATTCGACCAAAAAACGATAGCATATGAAATGGATCGGCGGCGGGGAACGGCCCGTTGGGGGACAGCTGATTGCGTGCTCGGCGTATCAGAAGTTGGCTTCCATAGGCTCTCCGTCGGCCAATCTTGTTTAGGTCAAACAGTCCAGCGCGCGGGAGCCCGAAGGATCATGGATAAGACGGTCTATATCGATCACAACGCCACCACGCCGCCCCTTCCCGAAGTGATCGCGGCGGTTTGCGAGGCGATGGGCCTGACCGGCGCGAACCCCTCGTCCGTTCACGCCAATGGCCGCGCCGCGCGGAAACTGATCGACGATGCCCGCGAAGCCGTCGCCGCCCTGGTCGGCGCGGTTCCCGAAGAGGTCATCTTTACCAGTGGCGGCTCGGAAGCAAACAATACCGTGATCATGGCCGCCGGCCGGCGCCGGGTATTGGTTTCGCCAACTGAACACGCGGCGGTATTGAAAACCGTGCTCACCCGGACCGTCGACAGCGATCTTGTTCCCGTGGATGACAACGGCCTTGTCGATCTGCAAGGCCTGGAGGCTCTGCTGGCCGAGGATGAAGAGCCCACCCTGGTCTGTATCATGGCGGCCAATAACGAGACCGGCGTACTCCAACCCATGGCCGAAATTTCAGAACTTGCGCATCGCCACGGCGCCCTCGTTCATTGCGACGCGGTGCAGGCGGTGGGGAAAATCCCGGTCGATGTCAGGGCATGGGGGGTCGATTATCTTGCCCTATCGGGCCACAAGATCGGTGGGCCGCAAGGGATCGGCGCCCTGGTGCGCTGTGGCAACGCGCCGCTCGACAGCTTCATTACCGGCGGCGGCCAGGAGCGTGGTCTGCGGGCCGGCACCGAAAACGTCGCGGCCATATCAGGCCTCGGCGTCGCGGCGCGGATCGCGGCGGACACCCTGGATGAGAAGATCACCCGGCTGGGAGGCTACCGCGACGCCCTGGAAGCCGGGATCAAGGCCTTGTCGCCGGCCACCAAAATCTTCTGCGAAGAGGTGCCGCGTTTGCCGAACACGAGCAATTTTTCCCTGCCCGGCGTGCGCAGCGACAGGCAATTGATGGCGCTTGATCTGGCCAAGGTCTCGGTCAGCGCCGGTTCGGCCTGTTCCGCCGGCAAGGTCGAGCCGTCACATGTGCTCGATTCCATGGCTGTCGATCCGGAAATTTCGACCACCGCGCTGCGGGTCAGTTTTGGCTGGTCCTCCGACGCCGCTGATGTGGAGCGCTTTCTCGACGCCTGGGGTGAATTGGTGCGTCGTGAAACCTCCCAGATTGCGGCAGAGCATTCCGCCGCCTAGGACAGTTTCACCAACGCCAAACCGTGGCCGGGATTGGCGGCGCTATTGCCTGGCGATGCCGGCCTTACTGCCCCGCAGGACATACTTCTGGACCTTGCCGGTCGCGGTTTTCGGCAGGTCTTCGACGAAATCCACCCATTGCGGCGTCTTGAAGTGGGCCAGGCTCTCACGAACATGGCTTTTCAATTCCTCCTCCGTCGTTTCCGCGCCCTCTTGCAAAACGATAAAGGCATGGGGGGATTCGCCCCACTTCTCGTGCGGCATGCCGACGACGGCGACCTCCTGAACAGCCGGATGGCGTAGCAGACAGCCCTCAACCTCGACGGAAGAGATGTTTTCGCCGCCGCTGATGATGACATCCTTGAAGCGATCGCGGATTTCCGCGAAACCGTCAGGGTGAACGACGGCCGCATCGCCAGAGAAAAACCAGCCATCCCTGATCGCGGCGGCGGTGGCGTCGGGGTCGTTGTAATAGCCCTTCATGACCACATTGCCGCGAACCGAGATCTCGCCAAGCGTTTCCCCGTCATGGGGCACCTCGTTGCCGTCTTCGTCGACGATCCGAAGCTCCCCGGAACTTATCAATTCGACGCCCTGGCGCGACTTGATCTGCGCCAGCTCTTCGAGCGGCAGATTGCGGTGTTCGGGACGCGGTTCGCAGAAGGTGATCAAGGGCGCCGTTTCCGTGAGCCCGTAGACATGGGTCAACTCCCAACCCAGCTCCCGCTCCACCAGCTCGATGGTGGCGGCGGCGGGCGGGGCGCCGGCGGTAAACAGGCGGACGCCGCGCGGCGCGCCTTCCCGAACCTCCGCCGGTGCATTGGCGATACTGATCAGCACCGTCGGGGCGGCGCAGAACATCGTGATGTTTTCTTCCCTGATAAGCTCGAAGATAAGCGGCGGTTCCACCCTGCGCAGGCAGACATGGGCCATGCCGCGTGCGGTGTTGATCCACGTAAAGGTCCAGCCGTTGGCATGAAACATCGGCAGCGTCCATAGATACCGGTCAGCCGGCGTCAGATGATGATGCGCCAGAGTGCCCATGACGTTCAGATATGCGTTGCGGTGGGTGATCATCACGCCCTTGGGACGCGCCGTCGTGCCGCTGGTGTAGTTGATGGTCAGCAGATCGCTCTCGGCGATCTCCACTTCGGCGAAATCAGGACCATTCGAGGCCATCGTCGTTTCATAGTCGATCCAGCCCTCGCCGCCGCCTTCCAAGGCAACGAATTTCTCGACACCGGGCAGTTTGTCGCGAATGCCATCGATCGCATCGAGATAATCCGCATCGGCGCAGACGACCTTCGCACCGCAATGATTGATAATGTATTCGAAGTCTTCCGGCAGCAGGCGGTAGTTGATCGGCACCAGCACGGCGCCGATTTGCGGTACCGCATAATAGCCTTCGAGATGGGAATGGGTGTTCGGTGCGATGTAGGCGACACGGTCCCCCTTGCCGACGCCCAGGGCCTGAAGCGCCGTTGACCATCGGTCACAACGTTCAAGAAACTGTGCGTAGGTGAACCGCTGGGTTCCATCGACGACGGCTTCACGTTCGGGGTAGAGCCGGCGCGCGCGGCGCGCGAACTCCATTGGCGACAGGGCAATTTCCATGGCTGCAGTTCCACCTCAAAGCAATGGTCACCGCGCGCGCGGTGACGCCGAAACTCGTTCCCGCACCCCCTGCCGGTCACGTTTCGCTACGACGCAAACACCGACACTTGGGGCAACAAAGGGGCGATGATGATTTTAGCGCATCTTGGCCGATGATGAACAGTCAATCGAACGTTCGGACATGGCAAATTTAGGGCATCAGAAGATGGCAAAGCACATCCGCTCCGCCCCCAAATACCGTCGTTGCCCGTTCATTCCGCCGCGATGGTCAGGGGCTGGCCGCCGCCCAGGGCAGGGCCGACGTCCATGGCCTTCAGGCGGGGCATCACCTTGTCGGCAAAGGTGCGCATGGAGGTCTTGGCCATCTCGTGCGGCATGCCGCCGAAGCTGAAACCATTGATAAAGCCGGCGCAGTTGGTCATCTCCTGATATTCCCGCATCCGCTCGAAGACCTGGTCCGGGGTGCCCCAGACCTGTAGATCAGCCAGGAAATTCACGAAACTATCAATGCCGTGCTTGTTGATGTTTTTCGACAGGCCGCCGTAATACTCATAGCCCTTGATATCGGCCAGGCCCTCGTTGTTGAACTCGTAATGATCCAAGGCCGAGCGGCTGTAGCGCCGGGTATATTTCTGCTGCATCTCGTTGGCGACGCTTTCGTCTTCGTGACAGCAATTGAAGACCACCATCAGGGGCTGGGGCGCCTCCTCGCCATTGTTCATCTCGCGATAGATTTCCCGGTACTGCTCCAGCTCGTGCAGGGTCTTGTCCCAAGGTTTCTGCGCGATGATCATGATGCCGATGCCCAGGCGCGCCATGATGCGGGAAGATTCCGGCGAGACGGCAGAGGCATAGAACCGTCCCTTGAACGAGGTGAAGGGGAAGGGCCGCACGCCGATTTTCGGCTGTTTGTAGAACTTGCCTTCGTATTCGATATGGCCGGTCTCCAGCCCCTGCATCAGGGCCTCGGTATATTCCACGAAGCGTTCCCGGCTCTCGCCCATGTTGACCCGGAAACCCTCGAACTCGATACGGCCCAGGCCGCGGCCGACGCCCAGAATAGCGCGGCCGTTCGACATATGGTCCAGCACCGCGACCTCCTCGGCCACCCGCACGGGGTCATGCCAGGGCAGCACCATAACCATCGTGCCCAACAGGGCCCGTTCGGTGCGCCCCGCCATGTAGGTCAGGAACTGCAACGGGTTCGGGCACATGGTGTAGTCGTCGAAATGATGCTCCGCCGTCCAGATACTTTCAAAGCCCAAGGGCTCGGCCATATCGGCCATGGACAGTTCGTGCTGATAAACCTCGCGGTCGGTGTGGTCGCCGCTCAGATTCTGAAAAAAGGTGGTCATCCCCACATGCATTTTGGCGTTCCCCATATAATTCGCAAAATTCCCTGGCCATTAATGCAGCACGCGCGGCCGGACAGGTCAACTAGCGGCCGGTTGCCGCCAGCAGCGCGCCAGAAATTCCGGGCCGCCCTTGGCCATGTAAGCCGCCGTGGCCATGGCGGCCAAAGACCGCAGGCGCACCAAATCGGGCGGCGAGAAGGTATTGCGGGCCTGGGCGGCAGTGATCAGATGGCCGATGAAGCCGCCCTGCCAGACCATCGGGGCGTAGATGGCGGAGCCCATGCGCGCCGATTTCAGGATCTGCTTGAAATCGCTGTGGTCATCGGTGTTTTCCAGGATCAGGGCCCGTTCGTTCTTCCAGACCCAACCCGGATGGCCTGTATCAAGAGGGTAGTACAGGCGATGCTGTTCTTCCGGAAAGCCCCATTCGCCGATCAGGAAATGCGAGGTTCCATCCGGGCTGACCATGAAGGCACCGCCGACCGAGAAATGCCGCTCGCCGGGCTTCAGCGCGCCGGGTTTTTCATGCGCCCCTGCATCGCCGGTAATGCGCAGGGCGGTATGGACAAACTCGCGCACGGCATCTTCGGCATCCACGGCATCGGCGGCCGCCTGGGCCGCGCGGGCGATCTCGTCCCAGGGATCCTGGGTCAGACTGCTGGGACGCACATCAGTCATTGCGGCGCCGGATTTTGCCCGGCCCAGTTTTCGGCGATCTGCTGCCGGGTGGTGATCCAGACATCCGGTTTGGCGGCCACGTGCTGAAAAAACTTCTCCAAATAGCCAATGCGCCCGGGACGCCCGATAATCCGCAGATGCAGGCCGAACGACATCATCTGGGGATCGACGGCGCCTTCGCGATACAGCCAATCAAAGCTATCGATGGCGTATTGCAGCCAATCGGCCGGCGTCAGGGAGGGCGCGGTCCACATTTTCATATCGTTGGAATCCACCGCATAGGGCAGGATCATGATCGGCTTGCCATGTGAGCTATCCCAGAACGGCTTGTCGCCGGAAAAATCATCCATGTGGTAGGTGAAGCCCTCCTCGACCAACAGCCGCCGGGTGTTGTCGGTCAACAGATAGCGCGACAGCCAGCCCGTGGGACGGCTGCCGGTGCTGGCCTCGATGGATTTGACGGCCTTGCGGATAAACGCCCGCTCCTTGTCCTCGTCCATGTAGTACTGATGCACCCAGCGCCAGCCGTGGCTGCAGACTTCATGTCCGCCAACAACAATGGCCTTGGTCAGGTCCGGGGCCTTTTCCAGAGCCTGGGCGGCGGCGGTGAAGGTGGCCTGGAAACCGAAATCGTCCAACAGCTTCATGACCCGTGGCGCGCCCGCTTTCAGGCCGTAGAGGTAATTGCTTTCATTGGAATAGTTTCGCACCGGTTTGTGCAGGGCGACCCCCAACTCGTCGACGATTTCGGGGCCCCGATCACCCTCGGTAATGTTCATTTCCGCGCCTTCCTCGACATTCACGACGATCGAGAGGGCGAGGCGGGCGTCACCGGGCAATTTCCATTTCGCCATGGGGTTCCTCGAATACCAATTTCTATAAGGCAAAGTTAAACGAGACGGCGGCGCCTATCAAATATTGGGAAAGACTGGGCGCTATTCGGCGGCGTCGGACCTTTCCGCTCCGGTCTGACGCGCCACCAGATGGGCATAAAGGCCGCCCAGGGCGATCAACTCGTCGTGGCGGCCCTGTTCGATGACCCTGCCCTTTTCCAGAACGACGATGTGATCGGCGTCCCGGACCGTGGACAGGCGGTGCGCGATCACGATCGTGGTGCGCGCCGCCATCAGGTCATCCAGGGCACCGCGCACCAATTGTTCGTTCACCGCATCCAGATGCGAGGTGGCTTCGTCCAGAATCAAAACCGGCGCATCTTTCAGGAACGCCCGGGCGATTGCGACCCGTTGCCGTTGCCCGCCCGACAGGCGCATGCCGCGCTCGCCCACCGGAGTGTCCAGGCCATCGGGCAGCCCGGCGATGAATTCATCCAGGGCGGCGCGCTCAATGGCCTGGGCCAGTTCGCCGTCGCTGGCGTCCGGCCGGGCAATGCGGATGTTGTCGCCCAGCGTGGTATTGAACAGATAGGTATCCTGGGCCACCAGGGCGATGCGCCGGCGCATGCCGTCCAGGCGGAAATCGCGCAGATCGTGGCCATCCAGCTCGATACGGCCCCGGTCCGGGTCCCAAAAGCGCATGAACAGATGCGCGATCGTGGTCTTGCCCGCCCCCGACGGCCCGACCAGGGCCAAGGTGCTGCCCGCCGGCACATCGAAACTGACATCGTCCAGGGCCGGCTGTTTGGTGCCGGCATAGCGGAAGTTCACATCCCGGAAGGCTAACCCGGTCGGCACGGTCTCGCCCACGCCGGGGCCGTCCTGAACGGGGATGTCTTCCTCATGCACGGCATACAGGCGCCGGGTCGCGCCCAGGGTATCCGCCAACTGCCGGCCGATATTGGCGATTTCCGATATGGGCAGAAAGGCCGCCATGGCCAAAAGAGTGAGCAGGGGAAGATGCTGGGCCGGCAATTCACCGCTTTGAACCAGGCCCGCACCCGTCGCGACCACGGCCAGGCCGCCCAGGCCCGTGGCCAGCTCCAGGGAAACCGTCTGAACGGTCAGTTCACGGAAGAACGGCAGACGTACGTCGATCTGCCGCTTGGCCAGCGCCATGAAGCCCAGGCCACGGCGCGCCTCCGCCTGAAAGGCCACGACCTCGGTCAGACCCTGGATGCTGTCCACCGCATGGGCGTTTAGTTCGCCCAAGGCCTCCCGCGCGGCGGAGCCCAAACGGTCGACCCGGCCCCGCATTAGGAACGGGCTGAGCCCGACCAGCAAAAGAAACGGCACCAGGGCCAGCGCCATGGTCGGGCCGAAAATGCCCAGGGTAAGCAGCACCAATAGAGGCACCAGGACGGCGACAAACGCCGGTGCCACGGTATGGGCAAAGAAAAATTCCACCGTTTCCACATCTTGTGTCGCAACTGAAACGAGATCGCCGGTGCGCCGGCCCAACAAATATGCCGGCGCCAGCTTGTCCAGCTTTTCGAACAGCGCGATGCGCATCTCGGCCAGCAGGCGAAAGGCCATGTCATGGGCGATCCAGCTCTCCAGCCAGTGCAGAATACCGGCCAGGGGCGCCATGGCGGCCAGGATCCACAGCAAATGGTCATAAGGCGTGCCGCTCTTGACGGCGGCGACGGCCAGGGCGCCGACGATGCCGATGCCGGTATAGGCAATGACCCGGCTGACGCCAAAGATGAAGGTCATGACCAGCCGGCCTTTCCAGGGCGCTACATGCGCCAACAGGGTACGGAAGGCGCCGGCCCAGCCCAGGCCGCGGGCGCGGAGAATGGCGTTGCTTTCCCCGGCTTCGAGGGGCAAATCGTCCACCGCGACCGAATCCTCGATCGGCGAGCGGGCCTGCAACTGTTGCGCGGGGCTGGATTTGTCCCGTGCCTGCGCCGCCATCAGGCGGTGATAGATGCCGTCCTGGGCCATTAGCGCGTCATGGTCGCCCTGTTCCACGATCCTGCCCCCGCCCAGGACCAGAATACGGTCGGCATCAATAACGCTGGACAACCGATGGGCAAAGATCAAGGTGGTACGCCCCACCATCAGGCGGTCCAGAGCCTGCTGGATCACCGCCTCGTTTTCGGCATCGACGGACGACAGCGCCTCGTCCAAAACCAGAATAGGCGCATCACGCAGCAAGGCCCGGGCGATGGCAATGCGCTGGCGCTGCCCGCCGGACAGTTTCAGGCCGCGTTCACCGACGATGGTGGCATAGCCTTGCGGCAGACGGGCGATGAACTCGGCGGCATTGGCCGCCTCGGCCGCCGCCTCGACCTCGGCGTGGCTGGCATCCGGTTTGCCCAGGCGGATATTGTCCTCGACGGAGCCGAAAAAGAGGTAGGTATCCTGCTGCACCACGGCGAACTGTTGGCGCAGGCTGGCCAGGCTTTGTTGGCGAATATCCTGACCGGCGATCAGGATTTGTCCTTCGACTGGGTCATAAAGGCGCAACAGCAGCCTTTGTATGGTGGTCTTGCCAGCGCCCGACGGCCCGACAATGCCGATCCGCTCGCCCGCCTCGATGGTGAAATCCAGGCCATCGTGGGCCGCCTGCTGGCTGCCGGGATAGGCGAAGCGGACATTGCTGAATTGCACCGAAGCCGCTTCCGCCAGGGCCAGGGTCTGCGTGCCGTCATCCGCCAGGCTGGGTTGCGCCGCCAGAACGTCCAATATGCCTTCCGCCGCCGATTGCCCGACCATGCCCTGATGCAGCAGATTTCGCAGCTCGCGCAGGGGCCGGAACACTTCCACCCCCATCATCAGCACGACCAGCAGAATCCATAGTTCAAGCTGGCCCTCCGCAACCCGCCAGGCACCCACCGCCAGGGCCCCGGCCGCGCCCAGGGCGATGCCCGTGTCCGTGATGCCGCGGCCCAGGGCATTGCTGGCCAGTACCCACATGGTGGCGCGAAACACGGCGCGGGCCTTGATCGCCAGGCTTTCCGCCCGCACATGGCTTTGCCCAAAGGATTTCAATGTGCCCAGACCCTGCAGGCTGTCGAGGAATTCGGCGGCGAAGGCGCCATAGGATTTCGACCGCTCCCTGGCGCTTTCCTTGTCCCAGAAATGAAAGGCCGACGGCGCCACCAGCGTCACCAGGGCGAAGGCCAGCATTGTCGCCGCGATGGTGGGATCAAGATAGGCCATGAAGGCAAAGATCATCATCGGCGTCAGGGCGGCAACGAACAGTTGGGGTATGTACTGGCCGAAATAGGTTTCCAACTGCTCGACGCCTTCAACCAGGGAAACCAGGACATCGCCGGTCCGTTGCAAACCGAAGTAAGCCGGCCCCAAATGCACGATCTGTTCATACAGACGCTGGCGCAGCACCATCTGCACCCGGGCGGCGGTGCGGTGGGCCACCATGTTGCGGCTGTATTCCAGCCCGGCGCGCAACAGCATGGCACCGCCAACAAGAACCACCGGGCCCCATAATTCGCCCAGTCCGGCGCCATCGAACACCAGGCCGAGCAGCCAGCCCAGCAGCATCAGGCGCAGCACGCCGACGGCTGCTGAAATCAGACCGATCCCCACCGCCCCGACAAGGCGATGGCGCAAACCAGCCGTGAAGCGCCAAAGGCGCGCGTCCAGATACATTCCCGATGTCCCGCCTAGTACCCCGTCGTCCCGGCGGCCCAAATCAGCAGGCCGCTCCCCAAGCGCAATTTAGGCCGTCCGAACCAGCATGCCAATGGCCTAAACGGTCTGGGCCGTATAGCCGCGCGTTTCGTAAGGGAAATCCCATAGCTCGCGGTTGTCCGGGTTCTGCAGGAAGTGGTTGCAGTGATAGCTGCGGATTTCGAGGATCTTGTCATCGCGGAAAATGTACCACTCACTCCCCCGCAGGACTTCGGCAACGCCCGTGGCCGCCGGGGTCCAGCGCATGCTCCATTCGATAACCGCTTCCGGTTCCTGGACCAGGGCATGATCAACCCGCCAATGGGCCGCCGTTCGCGGGCCCACCTTAAGCCAATAATTGGCCAGCGCGGCGGCACCGCTGACTGCGCCATGATCGACAAAGTAATGCACCACATCGGCATCGAACGTCGACATCATCGCTTCGTAGTCGGCGCTGTTGCAGCCATCGAAATAGCGCTTGATGGTCTCGATATAGCGATGGCCGGACTGCCCTGGCGTACTTGTCATACTGCTTAACTCCGTTGCATTTTGCCGCCCTTGCGGGCGGTCGGATCAGTATTTTAGGCCCGAATCCGACCAGCGTCATCCGGCGCGGCGCGCCTTTTCCAGCGAGCGGTATGGACCATATAAATAGTTTCGGTCAAATTGTGTGAAACTGCTTCGCCATGCTTTAGACTGCGCGAAATGTAATACCGCGGGTTGGGAGGCCCGAGTCCATGAGCGACCTTCAATCACAATTTGCCGGCACCCAGGATGTCCTGGAACAGCACCGTTTCGACATTGGGCGCCTGCAAACGTACATGGAGGCGCATGTCGAGGGCTTTTCCGGCGCCATCTCACTCAGCCAGTTCAAGGGCGGACAGTCGAACCCGACCTACCGCATCGATGCCGGCGGCCAGTCCTATGTCCTGCGCCGCAAGCCGCCCGGTGAATTGCTGCCCTCGGCGCATGCGGTGGACCGGGAATACCGTGTTATCACCGCCATGGCGGATACCGACGTACCGGCGCCGAAAACCTATTGCCTGTGCGAGGATGAATCCGTCATCGGCACGATTTTTTACATCATGGAAATGGTGCAGGGCCGCATTCTGTGGGATTCCGCCCTGCCCGAGATGAGCCGGCAGGAACGGGGCCAGATCTACCGCTCCATGAACGAGGCCATGGCCGCCCTGCACAAGGTTGATTACGAAGCCGTGGGCCTGGGTGATTTCGGCAAGGTCGGTGAATACCGGGAACGGCAGATCCACCGCTGGAGCAAGACCTACCGCATATCGGAATTGGAACCGATCCCGGAAATGGACCGTCTGATCGAATGGCTGCCCAGGAATATTCCGGCCGGCGATGAAACCACGCTAATTCATGGCGATTTTCGCATGGACAATATGGTTTTCCACCCCACCGAGCCGAAGGTCGTGGCGCTGTTGGATTGGGAATTGGCCACCCTGGGCCATCCGGTGGGGGATTTCACCTACACCATGATGGGCTGGCGCCTGGACAAGAATTTGTTTCGCGGCATTGCCGATGCCGACATTAAAGGTTTGGGCATCCCGACGGAGGCCGAGCAGATCGCCCATTATTGCGCCCTTACGGGCCGCGACGGCATACCCGACCTGGAATGGTACTTCGCCTACAACATGTTCCGCCTGGCGGCTATTCTGCAAGGTATCGCCAAGCGGGCGGCGGACGGAACAGCCGCCAGCGAACATGCGGTGGAACAGGGCCGCCGCGCCCGCCCCTTGGCCGAGGCGGCCTGGAAACAAGTCGAGAAACTGGTCGGGTAATCCCGCCGGCCGCAGGAATTTGTGACGGAAAGAGTATGACCGAGACGCTTGAATACCAGAACGAAACCATCCCCGTGCGCGAGGCGCACCGCCTGGATGACGAAAAGCTGCGAACTTATTTGGCGGCCAACATGGACGGCATTGGTGATGATATCACCCTGCATCAGTTCGCCGTCGGCCAGTCCAACCCGACTTATATGATTTCGACCGGGGGTCGGGAGCTTGTCCTGCGCAAGAAGCCGCCCGGGACGCTATTGCCCTCGGCCCATGCAGTGGACCGGGAATACCGGATCATGACCGCTCTGTGGGACACCGATGTGCCGGTGCCCAAGACCCATCTGTTGTGCGAGGACGAAACGGTGCTGGGCACTGCATTTTTCGTCATGGACAAGGTTGATGGCCGGGTGCTGGACGACCAATACGCGCCGGCCTTCAGCGCCGCGGACCGCGGCGCGGTTTATGACCATCTGCTTGAGGTCCTGGCGGCCTTCCACGCCGTGGACTACGAGGCCGTGGGCCTGGGTGATTTCGGCCGGCCCGGCAATTACTACGAACGTCAGATCAACCGCTGGACCAAGCAATACCTGGCCTCGCAGACCGACGATATCGAGGCCATGACGAAACTGATGGAGTGGCTGCCCGCGAACGTGCCCCAGGACGACACCACCACCTTGGTGCATGGCGACTACCGCCTGGGCAACAACATCATCCACCCCACCGAGCCGCGCATCGTTGCCGTGCTGGATTGGGAACTGGCGACGCTCGGCCACCCCCTGGCGGATCTGGCCTATTGCTATGTCGCCTGCTTCATGGCCACGGGGGAGCTGATGGAATTGCTGCCGGGCCTGCCCACCGAGGAAGCATTCGTTGAACGCTATTGCCAACTGACAAATCGTGACGGCATTCCCGATTGGACCTTCTACAAGGTTTTCCAGTTGTTCCGTCTGGCCGCAATTGTCCAGGGCGTCTACAAGCGCGGCCTGGACGGCATCGCCTCATCCGCCAAGGCGGTAACCTACGGCGATCGGTGCCGCAACCGGGCCGATGCCGCCTGGAGCATGGTTTAGCGTTAACCATCTTTCGGCAAAAATTGTCTGGCGGCACCCAGCCGATTGCGATAAGCAATCGGGTTGTGGGGGGTAGGGTTTTCAACGAGAGTGTTTCTTTGCCTGACATTATCAGCCTTAAGAACCTGGATCCGGACCTGAATTGCAGCAGTCCGCTTCTCACCGACTTGTTGCGCCTCTGGCATGATGCCAGGGGTGACCGGACGATGCCGGCCCGCAAGGACATGGACCCGTTAAGACTGGGGCCGGCCCTGTTGCCGCATATCATGCTCATCGATGTTGAACATGAACCGCAACCGCGCTTTCGCTGGCGGTTGATCGGCACCCATATCACCACGGTCCTCGACCGGGACATGACCGGCCGCTACTGGGATGAGATTTACCAGGGCAAGGATTTGGCAACCTTGCGGCTACGGGCGGATTGGGTGCTGCAACATCGCGCGCCCTTGCGCGCGCTTGGGCATGCGACCTCGCACGGACAGGATTTCGAGAACCTGGAAGCCCTGCACCTGCCTCTGTCCGACGACGATACGACAATAAACATGATATTCGCCGCATCCGTATATACCCTGCCCAGCCGGGCCGCGATCACGGCCCGTGACGCGGATAAGTACGAGCCGCTGAGACCATAGGGTAAGCGGATTTCCGTGCCGTCAGGCGGCCTCCGCCAGGGTAAAGCCAATATCGCGGCAGGCCTGGTTCAACGATTGCACGGCATCGGCGGAAAGCGGCAGCATCGGCGGGCGCATGTTGCGCCAAGCGCCATCGCCGGTATTTTGCGCCATCAATTCCTTCATGCCCGGCACCATACCGAAAGCCTGCAACATCTTGCGGGCCGCCGACGCGGTTTCCTGCGCCGCCTCGGCGCCCGCCGCATCGCCGGCCAGATGGGCGGCATAGACCACCTGGCACAGATGCGAGGTCGCGTTACCCGTGGCCGTGATGCAGCCCGCACCGCCCTCCTTCAAGGCGGCCAGCAGATACAGCTCGGTGCCGGCGAAGGTGCGGAAACCTGGAATGGCCCGGGCCACCGCCTGCATGTCATCCCAATTGCCGGAGGAATCCTTCACCCCGACCACGGTCTTCGGATAGGCCTTGTTCAGACGCACCAATAGATCAGTACCGATTTCCAGGCCGGTCATGGCGGGGAAATCGTAAACCACGATGCGCATGCGGTCATCGCCCAGCGTTTGGACCACCTGGTCGTAACAGGCGAACAGGCCGTCATCGCCCACGCCCTTGTAGTAGAACGGCGGCAGCATCAGGATCTGACCGAAGCCGGCATCCAGGGCGGCGCGCGTCAGCTCGATGGTATCGGGCAGGGCGCAACAGCCGGTGCCGATCATCAGCTTCTCCGCCGCGATGCCGGAGTTCGCGGCGGCCGAGATCACATCCAACCGCTCCCGCAGGGAGAATGAATTCGCCTCGCCCGTGGTGCCCAGCACCGCGATGCCGTCGCAACCGTTGGCCAGCAGCCATTTATGATGCGCCACCATCTTGTCCAGATTGACGGTCAAATCGTCATTCATGGGAGTGACGGCGGCGCTCCAGACGCCGGAAAGGGGATCGCTCATATGTGGTATTCCTTAGCCTGGAGCAATTTTCAATTAGTCGGAGTCGCCACCGTGGCTTAATTGGCGCGACTTGAGTAATTGGTTCAATTGCTCCTTTTTTAAGAGTCCGAGCATGTTTAGAAGAAACATGCTCTAGGGTTCGTGATCGAGTACGTGATGCTCCAATGGTCCCGCATGCCGCTCGCTGACGCAACGGCCGCGCACGGAAATACCCGCCCGGTGTACACTATCCGGGTCCCCGCTGACCAGGGGATGCCAATGGGCCAGGGTTTTTCCCTCCGCCAACAAACGATAGGCGCAGGTCGCCGGCATCCAGGCCAGTTCGCCAACATTCTTGGGGTTCAGCACCACGCAATCCGGCTCCAGCGTGGCCCGGCGTTCATAATCGCCGCAGCTGCAGGCACCAATATCGAGCAGCCGGCAGGCAACGTTGGTGAAGGCCAATTCGCCGCTATCGATGTCTTCCAACTTGTGCAGGCAGCATTTGGCGCAGCTATCGCACAGGGATTCCCATTCCTCGCCCGTCATCTGGTCGAGTGTCTTGCGTTCCCAAAATGGGATTTCTTGGGCCGTTTCGGATGCTTCGTCCCTAGCCGCCATGACGCGCAATGAAAGCCTTGACCCGCGGCGCGATTTCCTGACGCCAGCGGCGGCCGTTGAAAACGCCGTAATGGCCCACATCCGGCTGTTCCCAATGCTCGCGCATGTCATCGGGCAGGGCATGACAGAGATCCTGGGCCGCCCGTGTCTGACCGACGCCGGATATATCGTCCTTGCCGCCTTCGACGGTCATCAAGGCGCAGTCGGTGACGGCGCCGGGATTGATCAACTCACCCCGATGATGGAACGTGCCCACCGCCAACTGATGCTCCTGAAAGACCTTGTGCACGGTTTGCAGGTAGTATTCGGCCGGCAGATCCATGACCGCCCGGTACTCGTCATAAAAGGCCCGGTGCTGATCCGCGCTGTCGCCGTCGCCGCGCAACAGATTGTGATACAGCCGCATATGGGCGCCAACGTGACGGTCCAGGTTCATGGTCATGAAGCCGGTCAATTGTATGAAGCCGGGATAAACCCGGCGCATGAAGCCGGGATTGGGCGCCGGCACCCGTTGAATGACCGTGCGCTCGAACCAGGCCAGGGAATGTTGCTGGGCCAAATCATTCGGTGTCGTCGGGCTGATCCGGGTATCGATCGGTCCGCCCATCAGGGTCATGCTGCGCGGCGTCGTGACATCGCCTACCGCCGAGAGAAACGACACCGCCGCCAACAGCGGGACGGAAGGCTGACATACCGCCAGGGCGTGACAGCCCGGTCCGATGAAGGCCAGAAAATCCAGCAGGTAATCGATATAGTCGTCCAGATCGAACTGTCCATCCATCAAGGGCACCATCGCGGCATCGCGCCAGTCAGTGATGTAGACATCATGATCTGGCAGCATGGCCCGCACGGTGTCCCGCAACAGGGTGGCGAAATGGCCGCTCAAGGGCGCGACGATCAACAGGCGGGGATGTCCGAAAACGCCGTTTTCATCACCGGCGCGGACGAATCGCTTTAACTGCCCAAAGGGTTTGCGCACGACAACTTCTTCACGGACCGCGACCTCTTCACCATCGATTGTGGTCGAGGTCAGACCAAAAGCCGGCTTTTGGTAGTGCCGGGTGCCCGATTCAAACAACTCCAGGGATGCCGCCATGGCCCGCCCCATGGGCGTATAACTGACGGGATTCATCGGGTGGCGCAACAGCGCCTGATTGGCTTCAGCGGCGAAACGAAGCGGCGTCAACGCCGACTTCTGAAACTCGTGCAAATGATAAATCACGCAATATTACCTATGGTTACGACCGGCGACTCGCGCCAGCGGTGACATCTAAACAGCGTTGATGTTGCGATGCAACAAAAAGCCATCACCGCATGATGCAACGCAACGTTTGAGAATTAATGAAAATCAGCCGGCGGCCATGACGCTGCGAATTTTCTCCGCCATGTCTTCCGGTGTCGTCATGGGCGAGAAATGATGCAGATATTTGCCGTCCGGACCCATCAGATAGACAAACGAGGAATGGTCCATGAAATAGTCGCCGTCCTCGTCCGCCGGATTTTTGGCGAAATATACCCGGTAAGCCCTGGCCGCCGCCTTGATCTGATCGATGCTGCCGGTCAGACCCGTAAGGGAGGGATGAAAATTACCCATATAGTCAGCCATGGCTTCAACCGTATCGCGCTCCGGGTCGACGGTCACCATTAGCGGCCGAACCATGTCGCCATCCTCGCCCAATTGATCCATCGCTTCGCCGATGACCTGCAATTCCGTCGGGCAAACGTCGGGACAATAGGTATAGCCGAAAAATACCAGCATGAATTTGCCGCGATAGTCGGCCTCCGTCACCGCCCGTCCCTTGTGATCCACCAATTCGAAGGGTCCACCGATGGTCGGCAGGCCGACGCCGGATGACGTTATCTCGCCCTGCTCGTCAAGAAACAGGGTGTTGACGGTCAATCCCAGGGCCACGGCAATCACCGTCGCCGCGACAAACAACATTACACGGGGAAAAGTCATCTGCGATCCACTACTGCGCCTCGGACGGAAGCTTTAACCTTCGAGCATCCGGCGCAGAAGATCAATATCCTCGGCCAGGGCGGCGTCGGTCTGGCGCAATTCCTCAATCCGCTTGACCGCGTGCATCACCGTGGTGTGGTCCCGGCCGCCGAACTTGCGGCCAATTTCCGGCAACGATCGTGTGGTCAGCTGTTTTGCCAGGTACATCGCCACCTGTCTGGGCCGGGCGACGGCGCGGGCGCGGCGCGCCGAATGCATGTCGGCCAGACGGATATTGAAATGCTGGGCGACCTTTTTCTGGATTTCCTCGATCGTGACCCGGCGGTCGTTGGCGCGCAACAGATCCTGCAAGGCTTCCTGGGTCATTTCCAGATTGATCGGACGCCCCACCAAATGGGAATGGGCGATCAAGCGGTTCAAGGCGCCTTCCAGTTCGCGGATGTTGGAGGTGATGCGGTGGGCCAGGAATTCCAGCACCTTGGGCGGGAAATCGCCGACATTGGCGCGGGCCAGCTTGGCTTCCAGTATGCCAAGGCGCAATTCAAAATCAGTCTGATGGATATCCACCACCAGGCCCCATCCGAGGCGGGAGCGGATCCGTTCTTCCACGTCTTCCAGGTCCGAGGGCGAACGGTCGGCGGAAATGACGATCTGTTTGTTCTGATCGACCAGTTCGTTGAAGGTATGGAAGAATTCTTCCTGGGTGGAATCCTTGCGCGAAAAGAATTGCACATCGTCGATCATCAACACATCCGCCGAACGGAAGACCTGCTTGAACGCCATGGTCTCCCGGTCGCGCAGGGCGCGGACAAACTGGTACATGAAACGCTCGGCCGAGAGATAGATCACTTCGCGGCCGGGGTCACGCTCGCGAATATGCCAGGCGATGGCGTGCATCAAATGGGTCTTGCCCAGGCCGACGCCGCCGTACAGGAACAGCGGATTGAAGTTTACCTGCGCCGTATCGGCAACCCGGCGCGCGGCGGCATAGGCCAGTTCGTTCGACTTGCCGACGACGAAGGATTCGAACTGATAGCGTGAATCCAGGGCGGACCCCATGCGCAGGCCCTGGGTCTCGGAAGCCACGGCGGGAATGGCGCCCGTCGCGCTTTCCAGGGGCGCGACACCATCCATGTCAATCACCGCCGCACCGTCACTATTGGCGGCAACCGCGGCCGCCGAATGGCGCCCGGCAACCGGATGCACGGCGATATCGAGTTCCCGCACCGATTTGTCTTCGGCATGCCAAAACGCCCGGATGCGCTCGCCGTAGTGCGACAGCACCCAATCACGCATGAACCTTGTCGGAGCCTGAAGATGGGCCACACCGCCGTCGATACGTTCGAACTTCAACGGGCGCAGCCAGGAATTATACGCAGCGTCACCAAATTCGGACCGCAACCGGGCGCAAACCCGCTGCCACTGACCGAGATACCCTTGATCCATCAACTCGCCCTTTTGCAACACGTTATCCGGCCATTAAATGCCCGGTTCGATATCCTCCGGTCTGAATGATGTTTTTCAGAGACGACCTCAAACGATGCACCAAGAAACTGCCTTGGCGTTCCCTTGCCTTGCCTCGCACCGCAGCATGGTTCAAGCCCGGCGTCACGAAATGTATCCGCGCGACGGCTCTGTCGACCATGTGTCTGCGTCACCACACCCCCCCGGATTGACCACGGCGAAACTGTTTGCACCATGTCTTTTGCAGGGACCTGATGCCTGGACCTGCCGCGATCCAGCTCTTATTTATAATTGATACGAAGACCTTAAAAAATAATAAAAACGAAAATTTTTATTTTCATTCTTCAGTATTGCAGAAATAACACAGCCCTTACACTTGCCAGGATACAATATTCAGGATTCCGCAACTTTAATTTAACTTGCCAGCCTAACTCGACAAGGCCTACGTACGGTACTTTGACGAGGCCAGGAACGCAATGGGGGGAAATGGAGAACAGCGCAATTTTCTTCGTTGCGAAATGTAGCCGGCACGTCACCGCCTACCAGATATTGATGACTCGCGAAACTTCGCGCCGGCCGGTCCAGACAGCCGCGGCAAAGGACGCAACGCGACAGCTCGCCGCGGCGCATGGACGTGCCGTGGAAGCGTCAATCGGGCTAATGATGAAGGCAATAGTTCGGCGAATCGTGTCATCGCCACGCGCCCGTTCCGGGCCGTTGCCCCCGTCCGCGTATCACTGGGACGGGCGGCACCAACGATGCGGCTTATTCCGCCGCACCCATGGCATTGACCAGCCGGGTCAACCGGGAAATCCGCCGCGCGGATGTATTGGCCTTTAGAATACCCTGCTGGCTGCCGCGCGTCAGCACCGGCTCGGCCGCTTTCAAGGCCGCGATGGCGGCATCCTTGTCACCGGCGGCCAGGGCATCCTCGACCCGGCGCACGTATGTGCGCACCCGGCTGCGCCGGCCACGGTTTATGACGGTGCGCTTTTCCGCCTGCCGGAGACGTTTTCTTGCTTGTTTGGTATGTGCCATGTCTGCTTTTTCTATATCCGATTTTCCCGCCTTTCGGGACGCGCGGTTATAGACGCGGCTTCAAGCCGGGTCAACCCGGCTGCATGCGTTCCATCAACCTGATTCAGCCATCCTTCCGCTGTTCGTCCGGGGCATAGATGGAGCGTCGGCGCCACCACAATAATTCGCCACGCAGGAAGGCCTGGGCCAGGTCGTTCTCGGGCGCCTCGAAAAAGCGCGCGGCCGGGGCCTGTTCCTTCAACCTGCCCCTGTGCATGAACAGAATTTCACCGGCCAGGCGGCGGGCCTGATGCAAATCGTGGGTCGTCATGATGACCTTGGTGCCCCGGGCCGATGTCTCCTGAATGATTTCCTCCACCAGGTGGGTCGCGGCCGGATCCAGATTGGCGCTGGGCTCATCCAACAGCAGCATTTCGGGCCGTACGGCCCAGGCCCGGGCCAAGGCCAGGCGCTGCTGCTCGCCAAATGACAACAGACGCGCCGGGCGCTGGGCATAGCGGCTCAATCCCGCCCGCGCCAGGGCCTCATCGGCCCGCCGGTTGCGTTCATCCTTCTCCACCCCCTTCACCTTCAGGGCAAAGGCGACATTGGCACGGACCGAACGGCGCAAAAGCACCGGCCGTTGCAGGACCATGGCCTGATGCTGGCCGCGCAGGCCAGGGTCGGCGCCACCGGCCCAGCTGACCCGCCCCTGCTCCGGGCTGATCAGACCATGGCACAGCTTCAGCAGCAGACTTTTGCCGGCGCCATTGGGGCCAATGATCACACTGCAGCCTGATGCGGCTTCGAAACGGCAGCTCAGGTCCTTGATGACCCATTTATCCCCGGCTTTCAGTGAAACGGCGTGCAATTCCAGGGGCAATGTTTTTGGCGCGGTTCGCATGGCGCCATGTTGCCCCGAATTGCGGCGTTGGTGAAGGGCTACCATTCCGGGGCATGTTGGCTATGCTGAGCCGATTATTGTTGGGAGCGGTCGTATGAGCACTATTTTGATGGCGTCGAACCAAGATCCGGTGGATCTGTGGCGCGAGGGCCTGGCCAAGGAAATGCCGGAGTTGGATTTCAGGGCCTATCCCGACGTCGGCGATCCCGCCGAGATCGACTATGCCCTGGTCTATTGGCCGCCTCATGGCCTGATCGCCAGCCTGCCCAACGTCAAGGCGGTGCTCTCCATCGCCGCCGGCTGCGACCATATTCTGGCCGATCCCCAGTTGCCCGATCATTTGCCGATCGTTCGCATGGTGGATGACTACCTGGCCGCGATGATGGCCGAATATGCCGTCTACGGCGTGCTGCATTTCCATCGGGATATGCATTATTACCGCCGGGAGCAGCTAGCGGACCGTTGGAGCCGGGCCTGGCCGCTGTATACACCCGATACCGCCGTGGGCATTCTGGGCCTGGGCGCCATCGGCAGCGACTGCGCGCGCAAACTGGGCGTGATGGGGTTTCAGGTGCACGGCTGGTCGCGGGAACAGAAAAACATGCCTGGCGTAACCTGTCATTCCGGCGCCAACGGCTTGCTGGCGATGGCCGGGCAATGCCGCTATCTGGTCTGTGTCCTGCCCCTGACGGCCCGGACCGAGGGCATCATCAACGCCGAACTGATCGCCGCCATGCCCGAGGGCGGCTACATCATCAATATCGCCCGCGGCGGCCATCAGGTGGACGGGGATCTTCTGGCGGCCCTGGACAGCGGCCAATTGGGCGGCATCTTCCTCGATGTCTTTAACGAGGAGCCCCTGCCCGCCGACCATCCCTACTGGCAGCACGACAAGGTTTGGATGACGCCGCACGTGGCCGGCGAGCTGGTGCCGCGCTCCTGCGCCAAATCGGTCGCCGCCAATATCCGCCGTATCGAGGCCGGTCAGCCGGTACCCGATCTTTTTGACAAATCACGAGGCTATTGAAACATGATCGTCATTTCCGGCTGTTTTCGCTTTGCCCCCGAACACCGTGCCGCCGCGTTGGCCGCCGCCCTGGCCATGGCGGCGGAGACGCGCAAGGAAGACGGCTGCATCACCTATGGCTTCTTTGCCGATGTCGAGGATGAAAACACCTTCCGCATTTTCGAGGAATGGCAGTCCCAGGCGCATCTGGACGCCCATTTTCAGACCGCCCATATCGCCCAATTCCGCGAGACCGTGGCCAGCCTGGGCCCGTTGGAACGCGATGTCAGCCGCTATGTGGTGGACGACGTCACGAAACTTTAGGCGGGCGCGGAAATATCCGGAAAACGCCGGAGGCGGTGAAAACCAGTTCACCGCCGGCGAATGCTTCCGCCTCGGCGAAGGCCATATTGTCCTCCCGGCCCGAAACCCAGGCCGTGCCCTCGAGCCAGGCGCCGGCATCGACAGCACCAATCAGGTCACAAACCATGCGGATCGTAACGCCCCGCATGCCTGTCCCGCGCGAAACGGCGGTCGCCAAAAGGCCATCCGCGAAGGACGACATCATGCCGCCATGCAAACTGCCGTGGGCATTACAGTGACGCTGTTGCACACGCAGGCCATGCCAGAACCGCTCCCCTTCCACGCGGTGAAAATAGGGGCCGTTGCGCGTGGAATAAGGTCCACGGGTGCGTGATTGGACAAAACCCAGGGGCGGATCGGCATCGAATTCTTTTTCCATGACGGCAGTATATCAAAGCTCCCGGATGATATGCTGGTTCGAAATTAAATCTTGGAAGGAGTATCTCGATGGCGCGTTTAGCGGGCAAGGTGGCGATGATCACGGGCGGTACATCGGGCATGGGGGCGGTCACGGCGCGGCGCTTCGCCGCCGAGGGCGCCCAGGTGGTCCTGACCGGGCGCTCGGAAAAGCGCGGCCAGGACCTGGTCGAAGAGATCGGCGCCAATGCACGTTTTGCCGCGATGGAGGCGAGCGATGAAGACTCGATCAAAGGGGCCGTCGATTTCACAATGTCAGAATTCGGCCGCCTGGATTGCCTTTTCAACAATGCCGGTGCGGTGGCCCATGCCAGCCGCATCGAGAAGATCAGCACCGAAGCGTTCAACGAGGAAATGTCGGCCCTGGTCGGCGGCCCGCTGTTCGCCATGAAGCACGCCATTCCCATCATGCGACAACAGGGTGGTGGTTCGATTATCAACAACGCCTCGACCGCCGGGCACTGGACGGGCCACGGACCGGTGCTTTATTCCATTGCCAAGGCGGCGGTGCTGCACCTGACCAAGGTCGTGGCAATGCAGATCGCCAAGAGTTCGATCAGGGTCAACTCGATCTCTCCGGGCTGTGTCGCGACGCCGATGTTTTCCATCGGCACCGATATGACACAGGAACAGTCCGCCGCCTCCCTGCCGATTATCGAGCGGGAATTGGGCAAGGTCGTGCCCCTGGGCCGGGCCGGCGATGGCGAGGACGTGGCATCGGTCCTGGTTTTCCTGGCCAGCGACGAAAGCCGCTATATCACGGCCCAGGATATCGCCGTGGACGGCGGCCTGACCGCCGGCTACACGCCAGAGGATTCCATGGAAAAATTCGGCGGCCTGCATGCGGCGTTAACCGCGGAACTGGAAAAAATGAAGGCTTAGTCAGTTTCGATATTCATCGAATCGCCGGGCCACCCGCTCCCCTTTCCCGACCACCCACAGGGTACCATGAATTGGGTGGTCGGGAAGGGGGAGCGGGTGGGTAGTTCAATTTCGTAATCGGTCTAGCCCGCCAGATGGCGCGCGACGGCGGCCTGCGCCGCGGTGGGCTCAATATGGGGCCAGGCGGCCAAGATTTCCCGTTGCGCCCAGGCCTTTAGACGATCGGGCTGGTCCTCGCCGGCCTGCCGGGCCGCCGCGATGCCGCGCTGGACACAAAGCGCCAGATCAGCTTCGCTGGGTTCGCACATCATCGGACAGGCCTCTCCATCATTCCCGGGCCGGACCGGGGAACTGATCCCGCAGCAGCCGCTTCAGCGGCTTGCCCGTCGGATTGCGGGGGACTTCATTTATGAACGCCACGGCCTTGGGCTGCTTGAACGGCGCCAGTTTGCCATCGCAGTGCCGCAGCACGTCCGCCTCGGTCAAATCGTCATCCTTTTTCACCACCACGGCAAAGGGACTTTCGCCCCAGCGCTCGCTGGGCTGGCCGATCACGGCCACATCCGCCACGCCGGGATGGCCGATGATGACGTTCTCCAGCTCCGCCGGATAGACATTCTCGCCGCCCGAAATGACCATGTCCTTGACCCGGTCATGGATCGTCACGAAACAGTCCTCGTCCTGGAAGGCGACATCCCCCGTATACAGCCAGCCATCGCGGATGGTCTCCGCCGTCGCCTCTGGATTGTTCCAATAGCCCTTCATGACATGGGCGCCGCTGACCAGCAGTTCGCCGGGCACGCCGGGGGCGGTGTCGTTGCCATCCTCGTCGACAATCCGCACGGTGGTGTGGAAAAACGCCTTGCCGGCAGAGCCGATCCTGACCATGGCGTCATCGGGGCTGAGGACCGTTCCCGGCCCGCCGGCCTCGGTCAAGCCATAGGCCTGATGGATTTCGATACCGATGTTGCGAAAGTTTTCAATCAGGTTGGTGGGCACGGGCGAGGCGCCGGAAAGAATGGCCCGCAGGTTGGAGGTGTCATACTTCTCATGCTCCGGCACCTGCAGCATGAAGTTCAACATGGCTGGCACCGCCAGGGAGGAGGTGATTTTCTCCTGCTCGGTTATTTCCCACATGACCTTGGGGTCGAATTGACGCAACAGCACCACGGTGCCGCCGGTGTAGATGGTGAATATGACCGGCAACAGCGCGCCGACATGAAACATCGGCAGGGCGATGGAGTAGCGGTCCCGGTACCGCACATCGGTGGAGTTGGCGAAGGTAATGATGGCCCAGGTCATGGTGTTGTGGGTATGCAGGGCGCCCTTGGGCAAACCGGTGGTGCCGGAGGTATACATGATGAACAGGTCATCATCCTCACCCGCGTCACTTTCAGGCGGATGTTCAGCGCCTGCCGCCACGAAGTCCTGGTATTCGGTGGCGAACAGATTGCGTTCGCCCCCTTCGCTCAACTCGATCCAATGGCGCACATCCGTACCTTCCGCGCCACGGTCATGCAGTTCAGCGGCGACTTCGGCAAAATCATGGCCGTAGATCAGCGCGGCGGCACCGGAATCCTTCAGGATGTAGCTCAACTCGTCAGCCACCAGGCGCCAATTCAAGGGAACGACGATGGCGCCGATCTTGGCCAGACCCATGAAACTTTCAAAGAATTCAACGCCGTTCATCATCAGAATGGCGACCCGGTCGCCCTTCTTGACGCCCAGATCGATCATGGCGTTGGCGACCTTGTTGGCGCGGCGGTCGACCTGGGCATAGGTCAGCCGCCGCGAGGTCGCGGGATCGACAACCGCCTCCAGATTCGGATTCGTATGAGCACGTTTCCCTAAATAACCGCCAATATTGTTACGCACGCCGCTTGCTCCCTGTTGGCCGCTGCATTGACCCAATGGCGTTGGGGTTTCTTGTATCGCTCCCGTTTGCCGCCATGGGGCGCCAAACTGTAGTCAAATTTCAGCTACAGTGGAATGGCCAGCAGTGTGTCGATCTTGTCGCTGTCCAGGATCACCAGTTTGTCCGCGAACAATGGCTGCGCACGGGAAAAATCAATTCTGTCCAGATACCGGCCCGAGACGAACAAATCCTGGCTGCCGTCGATCATGGTACGCACCACCATAAAGCTGGTTTCGGCGTGGACCAGATCGCCGTCGCCACCCGTCAGGCGCACGGCGGAAACGATATGGCGATAGCGCTGTGGTTCGTAGATGTTGGCCTTGCGCAGGGAGGCGACACGATCCTCCATCATATCGCGGTTGCGGGCGTCGATGATGCCAATGGGCAAGTCGCGCGTATGATTGAATTCCGTGGTGACGCGGTAATGGGCGTCATCAGTGAAAAATTCCGGCCAGCGTTCCAACTCATCGCCATCGATACAGGCGGCGTATTCCGCCAAAAGATTGCTGACCGCGCCATGGGTAGCCGCCGCCGTCATCGTCAGATGTCCATCAGTTCGCGGTAGGTTTTCCAAAAGCCCCGGATCGAGGTTTCGGTCACCCGGCTGTTGGACGAGGCGACCTCATCCCCGCCCATCATCACCACCGACGTTTCGCCCCGGGTACCGGGCAGGGCGCGCTGAACAAAGGCGCCCACGGCGCCGTCTTCCATGGAGATATAGCCCGCCGGGCCGATGAAATTGGCTTGCAACAACCGTAAATCAGCCAGTTCGGCGTCATCAGCCTCGAAACCATAGTTGGTCCAGACCAGATCGGTACGGTCCACGCCCCTGGGTACGATTTGGCGCATCACCAGGCTGTTGCGCACCTGTTGCAGAACCAGGCCGGGGAACACGGTCAGGATTTGCAGGGTAATGCCGTCGTCGAATTCGTCCCGTCCGCCCAACAGCGTCGGATCCTTCAGGCCAAAATCATCATGGTCGGCACGCAGGTCGGCCGCTTCGTATTCCCGGTCACCATCGCGGCGGTCAAGCTTGGAATAACTGACATGATGGGCACCATCGCCGCCGATAATAATGCCGCCCTGCTGCGACAGCCGGTTCACCCGGAAGGTGGTGAAAAACAGATGCAGGATGCTGGCATGATAAGGATCCTTGACGTTTTCAGCGTACAGCTTCCAGTTATTGCGCAGGGTCTGGGTATAATATCCCAGCACCTTGACCGGGCGCGGCAGTACCCGGCGGATGCGGCTGACGATTTCGGCGCCAAGATAGTCCTCAAGTGGCGGCACATCGAAATCGAAGCTGCCGAAGATCAGCCCGGACAGGGTGGCAATTTTCAGACGGCGCAGGCCATGTTCCTCGCGCTTGAAATCATCGGGCATGCCGCCTTCGCCGCCAACACCGTTCTGAAAGGCAACACCGACCAAATCACCATCCTCGTCATAGGACCAGGCGTGATAGACGCAGGTGAAGGTCTTGGCATTGCCGAAGCGTTCCAGGCAAAGCAGCGAACCGCGATGGGAACAACGGTTTTCGAAGCCCTTCAGGCCGCCGTCCCTGCCACGCACCAGCACCACGGGGATGTCGCCGATATTGGTGGTCTTGTAATCACCTGGGTTCGGCACTTCGCAGTCAAAGCCCAGAACATTCCAGGTCGGACCCATGAACAGCCGCTGCCGCTCCCGCGCATAGATCTCCGGGCTGTCATAAAGGTCATAGGGCACCCGGGTCAGGCCCTCGTTGGGCCAGTCCTCCGTCGCCTCATGAATGGGCCTATCGTTCATGCCTCCACCGCCGCAAACCGCGCCAGGCTCTCCGCCGGCCAGACCTCTTCGCGGTCATAGTAGATCTCGTAGACCGGGATATCCCCGGACAATTCCAGCCAGGGCTGTTTCGAGCGGGCAAAGATATGCATATCCGGCGTGAAGGTCTTTTGATCATCCAGGGTACAGGCGCGCACGAACCAAAATCCCGGCATGTATTCGGTCCAGACGTGGGTGCCGCATTGGCGACAGAAATGCACGCTGTTGTCCCGCACCTCGTCCTTGAATTTGTGTGATGCCAGTTGCCCGGACAGCAGCTCCACTTCCGTCTTTTCGATCCAGGCATTGATGACAAAGGGGCCGCCGGTCAGGCGCTGGCAATCGGTGCAATGACAGGCATGCACAACCAAGGGCCGCGCTTTCATCTTGTAGCGGACCGCGTCACAGGCGCAGCCGCCATGTATCTGACGGTTTGCCAGGCCACCCTCTCCCCCGTCCCGGCCGCCCATTAATGGTACCCTGTGGGCGACCGGGACGGGGGAGAGGGTGGTTTAGCCAGCAATAGATTTATCCTAGTCATCCCCCGCCGTCTTCGCTTCCCGCTCGGCTTGGCGTTCGATTTCGTGCTCCACCGCCGCCTGGGCCGCGCCGACGAAAACCTCCCGGTTCCTGTGGCTGTAATCATAAGAGGCCCGGCGCTGATCGTTCTTGCCATTGAAATGCGGCACCACATAGCGCGCCATCAGCTCAAAATGTTCCAACGTGGCCTCGTAGTCGGCCCAGTTATGGGCCAGTTCGATGAAGACGCCGAAGCCGTCCGTGCCCTGCAGCAGCTTTTCGATATGCCGGATGGCATCGTCGGGATCGCCGATCACCGCCATGCCGGTTTCCGTCAGGTATTCATAGGCATTGTCGATGTCGGCCGGCACGATGGGGAACGTGGCGATATCGCGGAAATACTGCGCCCATTGTTCCAGGCCGTGTTCAACGTTCTCCTTCGCCTGATCCCGGCTGCGGGCGATATGGGCCAGGGTGACAACACGCCAGTTCTGCCGGCTGACCGTCTTGCCGTTCTCCTTGGCGGTCTGTTCGCACAGGTTCCAATTGTAAGCGTGCGCCGCCAGGGCCTCGTCATTGGTGCCGCCGATGGACAGCATGCCCAGGCCATGCTTGCCCGCGGCAAGAGCACCGGCGGGAGAGCGGGCGCAGGCCACCGCCATTTCCATGCGCGGCCGGCTGTAGCAGGGCAATTGCATCTGGGCATCGCGCAGTTCGAACCAGTCCGTCTTCATGGTGACGCTTTCGCCATCCAGCATGGGCACGATGACGTCCAGGGCCTCATTCATCATGCGGCGCTGATTGTCCGGGTCGATCCCCATGCGGAAGGCGTCGCCCACCAGGGCGCCGGGCCCGACGCCGAACATCACCCGCCCCTTGGTCATATGGTCCAACTGAACCATGCGCCCGGTATTGGTGAAGGGATGATGATAGGGCAGAGATGAAACGCCGGTGCCCAGGCGGATCTGCTTGGTGCGCTCGGCCGCCGCCGCGATGAATAGATCAGGCGCGGCGATGATCTCGTAACCGCCCGAATGATGCTCGCCAATCCAGGCCTCGTCATAGCCCAGGTGATCGAGATGCTCCACCAGGCCCATGTCCCGGTCCAAGGCCGCCGTCGGATCCTCGTCCACCGTGTGAAACGGCGCCAGGAAAATGCCAAAGCGTAAGTCTTTCATACCCCATTCCCCTCCTTAATCTGACGGCCTCTGCGAACCGCACAAATACAGCCTAGCATAGGCGTTGTGATATAGTGGGCGCTATTCTGCATCGGCACGGTTGAGGAGTGGCTGCGTAATGAGTGAGATAGTCTGGCGGGCGGAACCATCGGTGATCGCGGACAGTACGATCCAGCGGTTCATCGATACCCTCGGTGTCAAGGATTACGATGATCTGCTGGCCAGGGCCGCCAAGGATCCCGACTGGTTCTGGGAACAGACGATCCAGTTCCTGGGCTTCACCTTCGACCGGCCCTACGACAGAATTCGTGACGCCTCCGACGGCATACCCTGGACGAAATGGTGTGTCGGTGGCACCACCAACGCCACGCTCAATTTCCTCGACAAACACCGGGATACGCCGACCTATCAGAAAGACGCGATCCGTTTCGAGGCGGAGGATGGCAGCATCCGGACCTGGAGCTACCGGGAGCTGGATCAGCAGTCCTGCCGCCTGGCTGCCGCCCTGAAGGATCTGGACCTGGGCCCGGACGATAAGATCGGCATCTACATGCCCATGCTGCCGGAAGTCGCCGCCGCCTTTTTCGCCACCGCCCGCATCGGCGCCACCGTGGTGCCGCTGTTTTCGGGCTTTGGCCAGGAGGCCATCGCCACCCGCCTGAACGATGCCGGCGCCACCGCCGTGATCACCGTTGACGGCACGTCCCGCCGTGGCCGGCCGATACCGATGAAACCGGTGATGGACGAGGCATTGAAATCAATCCCCACCGTGCGCCATCAGATCGTCCTTCGCGGCAATGACGGCCCTTTGGATTGGGACAAGGCGCGTGATCACGACTGGGCCGAAATTGTCAAGGACAAGCCGGATTTCGTGCCCGCCGCGATTGTCGAAGCGGAACATCCCCTGTTGCTGGTCTATACCTCCGGCACCACGGGCAAGCCCAAGGGCACGCTGTTGAGCCATGTCGGTTTCACGGTGAAAATGAGTTTTGATCTGTTGGTCTGCCTGGACCTGAAACCCGATGACCGGATGATGTGGATCAGCGATTTCGGCTGGGTGGTGGGGCCGATGATCACCACGGTCTGCACCATGGCCGGCGCCACCATGGTGCTGGTGGAAGGCGCCCCGGACTATCCCGAACCCGACCGTATGTGGCGCCTGTGCCAGGATCACGCGGTCAGTTTCCTGGGCGTCGCGCCGACGACCATCCGCGGCCTGATGCGCGGCGGCACGGGCGATATCAAGAAGTGGGACCTGAGCAGCATCCGCATCGTCGCCTCAACCGGTGAGCCCTGGACGGACGAGGCCTGGAACTGGTGCTTTGAACATGTCTGCCAACGGCAGGCGCCGCTGTTCAACTGGACCGGCGGCACGGAAACCTCCGGCGGCATCCTGGTCAGCACCCTGGTGCATCCCCTAAAACCGTGCAGTTTCGGCGGTTCGGTGCCGGGCATGGCGGCGGACATCCTGGACGATGCGGGCCGGCCCGTGGGTGTGGGCGAGGTTGGCGAGCTGGTGCTGACCATACCCTCGATCGGCTTGACGCGCGGTTTGTGGCAGGATCCGGAGCGCTATATCGAGACCTATTGGAGCATGTATCCCGATATCTGGCGCCACGGCGATTGGGCCAGCCGGGACGAGGACGGCCTGTGGTACGTCCAGGGCCGCTCCGACGATACCCTGAAGATCGGCGGCAAACGCACCGGCCCGGCGGAGATCGAGGGCCTGGTCATGGCCACCGGCCTGATTACCGAGGCCGCCGCCATCGGCCTGCCGGACCCGCGGGCCGGGCAATCGGTGATGTGTGTCTGCGTCCCCGCCCCCGGTGTGACGGCGGACGACGGCGCCGCCAACCAGGTGCGCGATGCCGTGGCCGCCGGCCTGGGGCATGCGTTTCGGCCCAAGGATGTGCTGTTCGTGTCCGACCTGCCGAAAACCCGAAACATGAAAATCATGCGCCGGGTGGTCAAGGCGGCGGTGCTGGGCCAGAACCCGGGCGACCTGACCGCCCTGGTCAACCCCGAAGCCGTCGACGACGTCGCGCGCGCCGCGGGACAGGCCGGATAATCCGTTCGAGGTTCCCTGCGCGGCTGATGTCCTGGCCCACCGATTGTGCTGCAGGCATCGCGCATGTCCGCCCAGCCCTCAGCCTCGAGCTTTTAATCAGGTAGCGCTAAGAGCCGGGTTTTGACCCAGAGTGAGCATCGCGGTTTCCCGTGAATCGCGATGCAAATTAGTGGATACAGTCCGCTTCAACGGCTTGCAGTGGCTCCGGGCAGGCCCCTGACGGCCTAGTGGAGCCATGTGTGGACGGCCCCCTGCTGTCAAGGGTTTCTTGAACGTTGATGCACCTGCTGGTCGGAGCTGCCATGTGTTCGGCCTGTTGATGCGGCCTTGTTTCGTGGCCGCTGGCCATAATGCTCTCCGCAGATCGGGTCCCGGTCATAAGCACGCGCTCAAGAGGCGCTCTGGCACAAGTGGGTTGTCCCGATCCGTGGGCCGACTGGCTTGGGTGCGTTATTCGTTCATTTTGCCCTTTCCAACCTGGTGAGCGGGAACGGATTCCCGCGTGTTCGTATCGCTGCCCTATGCTGGTGACAGCCGTGACGCTTGAAACGTCTCGTTACGGGCCATCATGGCCCAGGCGATACGAGCGATCTTGTTGGCCAGTGCGATGGCGGCGATCTTGCTGGACCGCCTCTCCAAGAGCCTGACCAGCCAAGGATGGCGCGTGTACCCCACCCGTTTGGCACGACGGATCACTGACAAGGCGCCGATGACCAGCAGCTTTCGCAGGTATCGATTACCCGCCTTCGAGATGTTGCCGAGACGCTCCTTGCCGCCGGTGGAATTCTGCTTCGGCACCAGGCCGATCCAGGCGCTCAGGTCGCGGCCCGAACGGAAGATCGATGGATCGGGGATCGAGGCGACAAGGGCCGAGGCAATCAAGGGTCCGACGCCGGGGATGGCTTCCAACCGTTTGGAGGTCTCGCTGCTGCGATGCCAGGCCAACACCCGTCGGTCCGCCTCAAGGATCTGCCGTTTGACCAGTTCAAGCTGCATGGTCAAAGCCATCAGGCACTCACGAGCTTGTGGCGGCAACCGATCATCCCGGCCTTCCCGGATACGCTTCAACAAGGCCTCGACACCATTGCGGCCGACGCCGGCGACAATGCCGAACTCGGCCATGTGGGCGCGGATCGCGTTGATCAATGCGATGCGCTGACGAACAAATAGCTGCCGGGTACGATGCAACATCAGCACCGATTGCTGCTCCGGGGTCTTGCTCGGCACGAAGCGCATGTTGGGCCGGGTGACGGCTTCGCAGATCGCTTCGGCATCGGCGGCATCGTTCTTGTTGCGTTTGACGTACGGTTTGACGTAGCGCGGCGGCATCAGACGGACCTCATGGCCGAACTTGGCGATCTCGCGGGCCCAGTAATGCGAGGTGGCGCAGGCTTCAATGCCGATGAGACAGGGTGCAAGCCTCTTGAAGAACGGGATCACCTGACGCCGCCGCAGCTGGCGCCGTATCACCGGCTCTCCGGCGGCATCGACAGCATGGACCTGGAATACGTTCTTCGCGATATCGACACCGATTGTGATAGCTTCATTCATGGGACGGCTCCTGTTCCTCGTGGTTGTGGAAAACCACACTGTGGCACCTAGATGCCGGTGGTGGGAGCCGTCCACAGCATCATAAGCGGTCTATGGCAATTCCACCAATACCTCGAAGCCATCATTCTGATTGTTGGCCGGAGACAAGAGCTGCAACCTTCCGCCGGCGCCCGTGACAATCGTATCTGCAATGGCGAGTCCAAGACCGGAGCCGGAAACTTTCGCCGCGCCTCTTTCAAAACGGCCTCTTATCTTGGCAAGCGCGTCAGGCGGCACGATGGGACAATGATTGACTACACTGATCAGCATTTCATCATGAACCGATATTGAGATTGGCGTACGTTCGTCACCGTGGTTGAACGCATTCTCGACAAGGTTTTTTGCCAAGATGCCAAACGCGTCTGGGTCAAGCCGAGACATCAGGGGCACATCCTTGGGCTGGTCAAAGGTTAGCCTTTCTCCGTCAGACCGTTTTCTGAATTCGTTGACAATATGAAGCAAAACATTCGAGAGGTCTTGCGGCTGCTCGACCAAAAGAGCGCCGCCTTCGGCTTTCGCGAGCTGAAGGAGCTTTTCCGCCAGGCGGGCAAGTTCGCGGATAGAAATTTCTATTTGTCGGGCGCGTTCCAACTGCGGCGCTTCCGACAGCTCGGTGATCAGCCTTTGCGTCTGCGCCAAGGTCGCGGCAATCGGTGTGCGAAGCTCGTGCGCACTGTTCGCCGTGAAGCTTCGCTCCGCCTCCAGGGTTCTGCGCAGGCGATCCAGAAGGGTATTCACAGCCTCGGCAACGGGTTTTATTTCGTCAGGAACGGAGGCGGCCTCGACAGGTGACAAATCGGAACTGCCCCGGGCTTCAATCTCGTCCTTGAAAGAGACGATGGGCCGCATGCTGCGCCGAACAAACCACCACACGCCAATCAGGCTGAGCGGGCCGAAAATCAAGAGAGGCAGGAATAGAGCGGCGACAGATTCCAGGGTCGCCTCGCGCCGGTGCGCGAGCGGCTCCGCGACTTCTATGAATATCGTCTTGCTAATGGCCGCCTCGCCGTAGAGGCGATGGGTCGCGGTTTCATGAAAACCCAGCGACGGCGTATCGGGAAATGCTTGAAGATCCGCATCATGCGACTGCATCAAAATATTCCCAGTCGCATTTCGCACAAGATAAGTCAGAAATTCTTCATGCTCGCCAAGTGCGGCGACTTTCCGGACCATGACATCGTCTTCTCTTGCAAGAATATCGATGACCGCCAACGGAAGAATTCTTTGCGCTGTCTCCTGAAGCGCGCTGTCGAACGCTTCATCAAGCTCATGCCGGACAACCAGGCCCGTCCCCATGGTGGCGAGTACCCACATGATCGTAATGCCGACGGCGAGCCCAACAGCCAATTGCCTTTGAAGGCTATATGAGCGCGTCATGGGCGCCCCATCCGGTATCCAACTCCGCGAATGGTCTCAATAACCTCCTTGCCCAGTTTTTTCCTGAGGCGGCTGATATGCACCTCGATTGTGTTGCTTTCGATCTCTGCACCGAATTCGTAGAGCCGATCCTCTAGCTGGTTCTTGGAAAGGATCGCATTTGGATGCTGCAGCAATGCTTCGAAAATTGTCCATTCTTTTGCCGTCAGATCGATGGACCGGCCAGCTTTGTTTAGGTCGCGAGAGGCAAGATCGATCTCCAGATCACCATGCACAAGCAGTGGATTCGGATTGCCTGTGTAACGCCGGGCGACCGATGCAATTCGCGCTGATAACTCTGAAAGATCGAATGGTTTGACCAGATAATCGTCGGCGCCTGCGTTCAAGCCCTCTATCCGGTCGGAAATTTGATCGCGTGCCGTCAGAATAATTACAGGCGTTACGTCCCCAGCAGCGCGCCTTTGGCGCAGAAAATCAATGCCGCGCCCGTCCGGGAGCATGAGATCGAGCAGGATTAGATCATAAGGCACGGCTCGGACACTGCTCTTGGCATCCGCCAACTGGGTTGCCCAGTCGACGGCGTGCCCGTCTGCCGCAACCTGCTCCCGCACTGCATCGCCAAGTGCGGCATCATCTTCAATCAGCAACACGCGCATGATCTTCCCTAGATAGCCGCCTCCCAATCAACAAGAACACTGTCTGCCCTGAACCTGAAGCCAACCTGAAGCAAAAACACGCCCTGCTTCAGGTTCCCGTCAGATCGTCTGCCTAAGTTGAACCTATCGCAATCAAACAACGGAGCTCGAAAAATGAACCGCACACTTCTCGTCTTGGCCACCGTCGCAGGGATCATGAGCGCCGGCACGGCATTCGCCGAGGATGACCGATGCAACGTTCCCATGTCCGATTGGCAGTCCCGCGAAGCCTTACAGCAGAAACTTGAAGCCGATGGCTGGAAGGTCAATCGTATCAAGACCGACGACGGATGCTACGAAGCCTATGCCATCGACGAAAAGGGGCAGCGCATCGAAGCATACTTCAATCCGAAGACCTTCAAAATAGTGAAGATGAAAGTCAAGGATTGATCCTATGGAAAGGACGATAAAGGTTTGGGATCCGTTTGTGCGTCTGTTCCACTGGAGTTTGGTCTTCAGCTTCGCGATAGCGTGGCTGACGGCCGATGAGTGGGATGATCTTCATGAATGGGCCGGCTACGCGACGGCGGGATTGATTGGATTGAGATTGCTATGGGGATTGATCGGTCCCAAATATGCCCGTTTCGCTCAATTCGTCAGATCACGCGATGCGGTTTTGAATTACATCCGCGCATCGATCCTTGGCGGCGAACCTCGCTACATCGGGCACAATCCGGCTGGCGGTCTGATGATCGTCGGTTTAATCCTGGCGATGGCCGGGACGGCGGCCACTGGTTGGATGTCTACGCTCAATGCCTTCTGGGGCACGGAATGGGTCGAGGAAACCCATGAAGCGCTGGCTAGTTTCATGTTGATCCTAGTGCTCCTTCACGTCGCTGGCGTAATTTTCGCCAGCCTGCGTCACAAGGAAAACCTCGTCCGGGCAATGATCAATGGCCGCAAGCGCGTGCCGGAGGCGTCGGACGTCACGTAGCGAAATGTGGCCATCCCCAATGTATGGGGGCGGCCCATCAGCGAAAGAATTCCAAGGTCGCTATTGATGGATCTCATGTCGCCTGTTGGCACTTCTCGCGCATCAACCGGCGTCAAGCTGACGTCCGCTTATCCCCAGGCCTTGGGGATTATATTAGCAATCCATAACTGGGAGGTTTTGAACCGAAGTGAGCTGCGCCGATAACCGTTCCATGCCGCGTCTCATCGTTGCATTGGGCGCATCTCGTCGAATGGCGCATCGATGACGATGCCAAAATGATCCCGCAGGGCCCGCAAGTAGGGCGGGCCGGGCTCTAGCTCGGTGACGGTTTCCCGCGCGCCCTCGATTTGCCTCAGACTGAAATTCAAAAGCGCGGTTCGTCCGCCATCATGCTGCACGGCGGCCGTGCCCGTGTTGACGAAATGCGAGTTTGGATGGGTCGATGTGAAATAATTTGCCATCTCGATATCAACGGGAAGGACATGCTCCAGACCGAAACTGTAAAGGTTCTGCCAATCGCCCTCGTGGTTCGATTGCAGCAGGTAGTTATAATCTCCGCCGTCGATCAGACGGAAGATATCGCCCTCCTGATCTTGCGGCAAATCCAGTTCAAAGCGGATCGGCGCGCGGGGATTGCGTCGACCAAACCCGACATCGGCGAGCCAGTCCTCCCCGTCAATGGTCACCAGGTTGACTTGATGCGCGCGCGGCTCGATCCTGCCGGAGACATGCACCCGCGCAAGCAACGGCCGCGCCACGAAGCCGAATGCGTGCAGGGCCATCAGCAGCAGGCCATTGAGCTCAAAGCAATAGCCGCCGCGTTGCCCCTCGATCATCTTTGTCCACAGGGCGTCCGGGGCAAGGTCGATCGGCCGGCCCAACAGGATATCAAAATTCTCAAACGCTATGGTGCGCACCTGCCGGCGGTGCAATGCGGTCAGTCCCGCAACATCGGCGGCGACAGGAGGGTCAAGCCCGACGCGGTTTAGATAAGCCTGCCTGTCAAAATCAGCCATACCGCCGCGCCCGCGTTCTTACATCGCAATAATCCGCCATCCGCATTTTACCAGGCATCGATGACTCGTTTGCGCTGGCTGCGCGCGGGCGGTGGGGGCATGGCCTTTAGGGTCTGGCCGAGGAAATGCCGGGTTTCCGCCGGGTCGATGATGTCATCGATCTCGAACTTCGCGGCGATCTCGACGCCGGTGTTCATGCGCTTCAGGTCCGCCGTGGCGCGGGCGTGGATCGCCGCGCGCTCGTCCTCGTCCCTGGCGGCGGCCAGTTCGGCGCCGTGGGTGATGTTGACCGCGCCTTCCAGGCCCATGCCGCCGAACTCCGCCGTCGGCCAGCCGATGCAAAGGGCCGGGTCCAGGCCGCGGGCGCCCATGACATAGCCGCCCAGGCCATAGGCCTTGCGCAGGATCACCGTCATGAAGGGCACCGTGGCTTGCGATAGATTGAGCAACAAACGGCCCGAATGGCGCACCAAGGCGGTCTTTTCCACCTCCGGCCCGACCATCAGGCCCGGTGTGTCGCACAGGAACAGCATGGGAATATCATGGGCATCGCACAGCTGGATGAACCGCGATGCCTTGTCCGAGGCCGGGCTGTCGATGGCGCCGGCCAGGAACATCGGCTGATTGGCAATGACGCCGACCGGCCGGCCCTCAATGCGGATCAACGAGGTGACGATGGCGCGGCCGAACTTGGCGCGCAGTTCCAGCACGCTATCGATATCGGCAATGCCCTCGATCACCTTGCGCACGTTATAGGCCCGGCGCGGATTATCCGGGATCATATCGCGCAGGGCTTCCACATCCGGTGCCTGGTAGCTATCGGCGGGGCCGCGGAAATAGCTCAAGTAGCGTTTGGCCAACGCGATGGCCTCGCCCTCGTCCGCCGCCACGATATCGATCACGCCGTTGGGTTCCTGCACATCCGTCGGCCCGATCTGTTCCGGCGTGAAGGTCTCGCCCAGGGCCGCCTCCACCAAGGGCGGGCCGGCCATGCCGATATTGGCCTTGGGCGTGGCGATCAGCACATCGCACATGCCGGCCAGATTGGCGTTGCCGGCAAAACAGCGCCCGGTGACAATACCGACCACGGGCGCGATGCCCGATAGATTGGCGAAGGCCATGAAGGTGGTCAGATCCAGGCCCAGGCCGCTGCCCGCGCTCAAGTCATGGGGCCGTGCGCCGCCGCCCTCCAGCCAGCAGATCATCGGCAGGCGCAGATGCTCCGCCACCTCGAAGATACGGTCATGCTTCTTGTGATTGATCAGGCTCTGGGTGCCGGCATAGACCGTATAGTCATAGGCCATGATAGCGCAGGACTGGCCATCCACCTCGCCGGTACCGGTGATCAGGCCATCAGCCGCACCGGTCATTTCGTCACGGATCGGCCGGGCCAGGGCGCCATATTCGGCGAAGCTGCCGGGATCGAGGAAGGCGTCAACCTGCTCCCGCGCGGTCCAATGGCCGGTTTTTCGCCGCTTCGCCACGGCCTCGGGCCGGGCCGCGTCCAAATTCGATGCCCGCAATTCCCGTATCGTCTCCACATCCTTACGCATGAGGCTTGGCTACCTTGTTAAATAATCACGTGTTCGGTGGTGATGATGAAGGGGATCTCTTCATCGGTGTCGAGAAAATTCGGCTCGTCCTTGCGGGTCCTCTCATAGGCCTCGCTTTGGGCCGATTGCCGCATGGCGGCGACATCGTCGAACCAGGTAATGGCGCAGCCGTCCCAGGCCGGCACCCGGCCATCGCGGTAGCCGCCCAGCAAGGTATGGCTTTGCACATAGCGCCGGATGACCTCGATTTCGGCCGCGATGGGGCCATGCACGTCGCGCCAATAGGCCTGAAACGCCTCGACAGCCATGCCGGTTTTGCGGGGGACGAATTCGATGTTCTTTACCGCGCCATCAGGGATCGGGCCGTCCTTGATGATGTGCTCCTGGGTCAGGATCATGGCCATGTTCGCACGATCGATGAAATTTTCTTCATCCCGCTGCACCGCGGCATAGGCGTCACCTCCGGCCATGGCCCGCAAGGCATCCACGTCATCGACCCAGATTTCGGCGATGCCGTCGTAGGGCAGCTCACCCTTGCGGTAGCCGCCCAACAGGGCGTGCGACTGGATATAGCGGCGCAGGTTCGGCAGACCCTTGACGACCTCGGCATGTTCGGTCCGCCAATAGGCCTGAAAATCCTCGACCGGCATACCCGGTTTCCGCTTGATGCAGGTAATGGCCTTGATCATGACTGCTCCTCCTATCTTTTCTTTCCTAGCGATGATGACGGCCACGGCCAATTTGGGCAAAAGGTTTGTTTTTCCGCTGCCCATCAGCAGGCTTGGTAACGACTCGTTAACCATTCTTTAGCCATAATTAAGACCTGAGAATGGCGCGCGGCTATGTATCACGCGCCGTCGGGAGATATGGGACGGAAAAATGAATCATTCCGCAGGCGGATCTATCCAGGAATTTTCTGGCCGTAAGGCGGCCGGGGATCACTCTGTTTCGCCGGCGACCGACCGCGCTCTTATCCTGGAACAGAGCTTGAATCATCTGCCCGTCGGGATAACGGTCTACGACGAAGATTTCAAGCTGCTGGCATGGAACAAGACCGCCGCCGAGATCATGCAGACGCCGCCCGATATGTTCCGTGAAGGCATGCCTATTCGTGAGCTGGCCCGCCATGTGGCAGCAGCCGGGTTCTATGGCGAAGGCGATCCCGGGCAATTGGCAAACCTGAGGCTGCAACAAATTGCCGAGGGGACGCTGTCGCGGGAACACAAACTAGCAGACGGCAGAATACTAGATATCCAGGCGTCCCGCCCACCCGAAGGCGGCTACGTCTATGTCATCCAGGACATCACGGCGCAGCGCCAGGCGGAAAGCGCGACCAAGGAATTGGCGACGATCGTCTCGTCGTCGGAAGCATCGATCCTGAGCCTGTCGCCGGATGGAATTATCACTTCGTGGAATGTGGGGGCAGAGCATCTTTACGGCTATACGGCGGAGGAGGCGATTGGCCAGCCCCTCTACCTGCTGTCGGGCGGCCCAGCGCAAATCGAGGCGCAAAAGTCCAGTTGGCAGCGGGTTCTGCGGGGCGAACAAATCCGCCAGGAAGCGACGGAGCGGACACACAAGGATGGTCATTCATTCTTCATTTCGTTGACCATGTCGCCGATTTTCGGCGACGATGGCGAGGTCGTCGGGGTTTCCGGCGTCGCTCACGATATCACCGAGCGCCGCCAAGCAGAGCAGGCCCTGGCCAGGCAGCGGGATGAACTGGAAAGCCTGAACGGACAGAAAAACCGCCTGTTCTCCATCATCGCCCACGATCTGCGTACGCCGTTCAACAGCCTTTTGGGCTTTTCCGAAATTCTCACTGAAAACGCCCCCAATTTGAGCCCGAACGAAGTCCGCGAATACGCCACGATGATGCATCAGGCCGCCAGCCAGGCGAACGGGTTGTTGGAAAACCTGCTCGATTGGTCGCGTCTGCAAATGGGTGGGCTGAAATCGGAGCCCCGCCCCTTCGATGTGGCCATGTCGATCGAAAAAGCACTGGCGCTCAATACCCCCAACGCGGTCGGCAAGAATATTTCGATCAAGCAGTCGGAAAGCTCGCTGTTAACGGTCATGGCGGATCCGCAAATGGTCGAAACCGTGCTGCGCAACCTGATCGGCAACGCCATCAAATTCACTGCGGCGGGCGGCTCCATTTTCCTCGATACAATCCGCCGGGACGGCGAGATTATGATCTCGATCCGCGATACCGGCATGGGTATTTCGGCCGATCGCCTGGATAGTCTTTTTGAATTCGAAACCGGGACTTCGACCGCCGGCACCGACGGCGAAAAGGGCACCGGCCTGGGCCTGCAGCTTTGCCGGGACCTGGTCGAATTACAGGGCGGTGCGTTGATCGTGGAAAGCACCCTGGGCCAGGGCTCCACCTTCCTGTTCACCCTGCCTTCGGCGATCTAACCAGCGGCAAAAAACGGTACATTGCGGCGCTTTCGGGCGCGTCCGGATTTCCCAAGCGACTGTCCGGGTGCCTGTTCGGTTGATCCTGCCGCCAAGGCATCTTATGTCAGGGCCAGACGGTATTGATGCAACTTGCAGATATTGGCGGAGAACCACGGTAATGGTTACGGATCGGTTGATGGGACAGGCTCGGCGTTTGTTGCCCGACATGGGCGGCGGCCGCGTGCGGGTGGCGGGCGGCGTCGGTATCGCCGTTTTGGTTGCCGCCGTGCTTTATTATCCCATTGGCATGCTGATCACCCACCGCATTGACGACAACGCAAACTATCAAACGCCCGCCGCCTTGGCGCAGGAGGACGGCAGCCGCGCCGTCGCCATTGCCGCCGCGTTGATCGAGCGCGAGGTCAACGAAAACCGCTGGGTGGCCAACGACCCCTTTTTCCTGCCGCCGGTGGCCCTGGACAACATGCCGAACTATCAACAAGGCATCATTTCCGCCCTGGCCCGGTTTGCCTTTGAATTGACCGATCAGATTGGCCGCACCCGGGGCACCTCACAAACCGACAAGGACCTGCAGGAAGCGGCCGGGCAGTTGCAATATGCCGGCGATGTCTGGGTATTCGATCTGTCGACCTCATTCGCGCCGACCACGACGTCCGAGGCGCGCTACCGCAAGGCCGCCCGCTCCCTGAAAAGCTATAATCAGCGCCTGGCGGACGGTAAGGCGGTGTTCGAAAAGCGCGCCGACAATCTGTTGGCCACATTGGACCGTTTCGCCCTGGACATGGGTTCGTCATCGGCTAACCTCGACCGGCATATCGCCGAACACGCCGGCGACTTGATCGACACCCGCGCCGATGACGTATTTTACGGCATTAAGGGACAAAGCTACGCCTACTACCTGATTATCCGCGAGCTCGGCCTGGACTATGCCAATGTGCTGGGCGAGCGGGAGCTGGGCAATGCCTGGGCCAAAATGTTGGAAAGCCTGCGCCTGACAGCGGAGCTGTCGCCGATGGTGGTGGTCAACGGCAGCCCCGATGCCCAGGCCATGCCATCGCATCTGGCGGCCCAGGGTTTCTATCTGCTGCGCGCCCGCACGAAACTGCGTGAAATTACCAATATTCTATTGAAATAGACCCGGTACGGTCTGCCGCCCCCGACCGCGCCAGGGGCCGCATTCTGGTTGCCCTGAGGTCAAGGTGCTGTCACCATATTAAGGTTGAAGAGGGCAAAAGCATGGATGAGCTGCAACAGAGCACCCTGACACGCCGAAAATTTCTCTGCGTGGTGGATGATTCTCCCGAATGCCGGTTGGCATTGCGCTTCGCCTTTCGCCGGGCGGCGCGCACGGGGGGCGGTGTGATCTTGCTGTTCGTGATTGAGCCGGCCGATTTCCAGCACTGGATGGCGGTGGAAAACCTGATGCGCGAGGAAGCACGGGAAGCCGCCGAGGAAGTCTTGCATACCCTGGCGGACGAGGTCAGCCAATGGTCCGGCATCATGCCGGAATTCGCCATTCGCGAAGGCCGGAAGCAGGACGAACTTCTCGCCCTGTTGGAGGATGAACCGGAGATCCGTCTGCTGGTGCTGGGCGCGTCGGCGGAAAAGGATGGTCCGGGGCCTCTGGTTACCGCCCTGGCGGGACCGATGTCGGCCAACATGCGGGTTCCCGTCACCGTGGTGCCGGGCAACCTGAGTATCGAACAGATCGACGAAATTACCTGATATTGCCGCCTAGAGCGGGCGCGGCTAGAGCAATTTTCAATCAATTGGATTCGCCTTGGCGATCCAAGTGATTGGTTCAATTGCTCTTTTCTTAAGAGTCCGAGCATGTTTAGAAGAGACATGCTCTAGCGCCGCCGTGCGGCCTGACGGCGGCTATGGGCGGCCTGCGTCAATCGGCGCCGTTCGTCGATGGCCCGGCGCCGTTCCTTGTACCAAAGCTGTATAACCTTGCGGCGATAGGGCATGTTCAGGGCCTTGGTCGATGAATGGTAATACGCCACGGCCTGGGTCCAGGAACGATGCTGGCGGTACAGGCGCCGCAGCAGCCGCGCGGCGTAGTCAATATTGCTGGCCGGGTTCAGGGCTTCGTCCAGATCGCCAAATGCATCGGGGTGATAGTGCAGGTTCACTTGCATACAGCCCACATCGATGTTGCGCACGCCCTTCCGCGCCAGCGCCCGCACTTCGGCCACCGCCGCCCGCTGATCGGGCAGATGCCGTCCCTTGCCCTGGGCATAAACGGTCCAGGGCCAGGCAACAAATGCCCCCTTGTCGGCCAGCCAATGCCCCGATTCCGTCAATGCCAGGGCCGCCAGCAATTGCGCCGGAATTCGATACCTCCGTTCCACCGCATCGACCATGCGGCGGCAATCAAGTGCCCCGCCGGACTTCGACGTTTGCAAAATATCTTGAGTTTTTTCCTTATTCTTCGCCATTTTTGGCGCGTTTCGTGCCGCGGCGGAAGATGCGGCCATGACCCCGCCCAGGGCCAATGCCATCGTCAGGACCAATGATCCAAGGCGTATTTTCAACATTATTTGCTTGCTCTCCGGCACGAACTTCCTACCCAATTGAGAAGCAAGAACCATGCCAGTCGCGCAGGTTTGCGGCCCCGCCTACTCCGCAGCCGCGCTCTGGGGTGCGAAATAGGCGCTGGGCAGGCGGCACAGAGCCGCGATCACCGCAGTCATGGCCGATCGCACGCGCGCCATGCCGGGCGTGGGAAGGATCTGTTCCTCGTCCATATAAAGACGTCGGTTAATCTCGATCTGCAGGGCATGCACCCCCGCCACGGGACGGCCGTAGTGGTAGGTCGTAAAACCGCCCGCATAGGGATTGTTGCGCTGTACGCGCAGGCCAAGTCCCGATAGGACATCATGGACGCAGTCGATCAGTTCCGGCGCACAGGCCGTGCCAAAACGATCGCCCAGAACGATATCGGCCCGGCTACTGCCTGGCCCCGCACCCTGGCTGCCCATGACCGGGTTCTTGTCCGAGCCGCCGCCTGGACCGCTGCTGGAGGGCATGGAATGGCAATCGATCAACAGGCAATGGCCAAATGCCTGCTGGCTGTCTTCCAGCATCCGCGCCAGACAGTGGTGGTACGGGAAATAGACCCGGTCCAACCGCCGCCGCACCTCGGGAAAGTCCAGTTTGGCGCTATAAATATCGCGACCGTCGGCGGCCAGGCGCGGCACGGTTCCCAGCCCGCCGGCGACGCGCAACGAGGTGGTATTGACGTATGAGGGCAGATCCTCGGTGAACATCCTGGGGTCCAGCTCCCACGGCTCCCGGTTCAGGTCCAGATAGGCGCGGGCATAAGTCCCATGCAGCAGCGGCGCGCCTTGCGCCGGCGCGTCGGCGAAAATTTCCTCGACGAAATTGTCGGCCGACCGGCGCAGGACCATTTCGGGCAAATCCGTTGCCGCCAACAGCTCGTCGGGATAGTGCCGGCCGCTATGGGGCGAGGCGAAGACAACCGGCGCCAGCCGCCTGACCGGGCTTGCAACCTCGAAAGGTGCCGGCGTGATGTCCATCTTCGCCATGACAGTCCGCCACCCCCATTTCAGTCCCGCATCCAACCGATGGAACCGGCCCGGATTTCCCGCTTCGATGCCCCGATGCTAACATGACGAAGTGTGAATTCAATAGGACCTGATTCCGTAACTTTTCGGTTTGGGCAGAAATTCCCAATACTTTTCTAGTGATATCTTTACACTTTGGCAGGCATGTCAGACTATCGTGCAATCATTCTTGTGGCGGCAGAATCGGTTCCCGGACATTCGGCGAACCAATAACCGGCTGGCCGACGGTATAGAGGACGACGATGGCGAAGATCCTTTTGGCGGAAGATGACGATTCCATGCGGCACTTTCTGGGGCGGGCCCTGGAACGGGCCGGGCATGAAGTCTTTTCCGTGGGTCAGGGCGACGAGGCCTTGCCGGTTCTGGCCGAGGGCCGCTTCGATCTGCTGTTGGCGGACATCGTGATGCCGGAAATGGATGGCATCGAGCTGGCCCGACGCGCCGTGGCCGTGGACCCGGCGATCCGCATCATGTTCATCACCGGCTTCGCCGCCGTTGCCCTGCGCAACCGCCAAACCTCGCAATCCGATGCCAAGGTCCTATCGAAACCCTTTCATCTGCGCGATCTGGTTGACGAAATCGACAAGACCCTCGCGGCCTGAAGCTAAAGCCGCTGCTTGATCTGTTCGGCGATCGCCATGAATGCCTGCGCCTCGGCGCCATCGGGAGCCGATGCGACAATTGGCGTGCCCGCGTCGGAGGTTTCCCGCAGGCTGATATGCAGGGGTATTTCGCCCAGGAAATCACAGCCCAGCTCCGCCGCCGTCTCCTGGGCGCCGCCATGACCGAAAATATCCGAGCGTTCACCGCATTTCGGGCAATGAAAATAGCTCATGTTTTCGATCATCCCCATGACCGGCACCTCGGTCTGGCGAAACATGTTCAGGCCCTTGCGGGCATCGATCAGGGCGATGTCCTGCGGCGTGGAAACGATGATCGCGCCCTTTAGCGGCACTTTCTGGGCCATGGTCAATTGCGCGTCGCCGGTACCGGGGGGCATATCCACCAGCAGCAGGTCCAATTCCCCCCACTTTACATCGCCCAGCAATTGCTCCAACGCGCCCATGACCATGGGACCGCGCCAGATCGTCGGCTGGTCGGGATCGACCAGAAAACCGATCGACATGCAGGCCACGCCATGGCCGCTCATGGTCTCCAGCTTGTCGCCGTCCGAACGCGGCTGGCCGGAAATCCCCAGCATCCGCGGCATCGACGGGCCATAGATATCGGCATCCAGAATGCCGACCTTCAGCCCCAGGCGTTGCAATGCCACCGCCAAATTGACGGTAACGGTGGATTTGCCCACGCCGCCCTTGCCGGAGGCAATCGCAACAACCGCACCGATGCCCGGCAACTCCATTTTCCCTGGGCCGCCGCCATGACGGCCGATGCGCGGTGCCTGTTGCGACTCGGACGGCGGCGGAGCCGCGCGTTCAGCGGTCAGAACCGCCGTCACGGACAGGGCACCGGGCAGATCCGCCACCACTTGTTCGCAGGCCAGGCGAAGGCTTTCCATTTCGCCCGCGCGCTCCGCATCGATCTCGATCGAGAACACAACATTGCCGTCGCGGACGGCCAGACCACTGATCATCCCGAGGTCGACCACGTTGCCGTCCCGGGCTGGATCGGCGATCCGCCTCAGCGCCTGTAGAACCTCGTCTTCGCTAACCCGCGCCATCGCCCAACTCTCCAAAAAAATGTCTCCGCCCGGCATCCGTTGCACCCGAGCCCGCAAGGTGTCATATAGCGTCTTAAGAGGCCGTGGCAAAGCGCCCGGCCGGGATTTTACATTACGATTTGAAATATCGGGGATTGGAATTTTCATGCCGTGGAGCAATCAAGGCGGTGGCGGTAGTGGCAGCGGTGGCGGTGGCGGCGGCTGGCAAGGTGGTGGCCGGGGACCCTGGGGTCAGGGCGGCGGCGGTGGCGGCGGTGGACAACCGCCCAACCTGGAAGAGCTGTTGCGCAAGGGTCAGGATCGTTTCAAAGGCGTCCTGCCAGGCGGCAACTGGGGCGGAAAAGGCATTTTCCTGATCTTTCTGGTCTTGATCGCGGCCTGGATGGCATCCGGGTTCTACCGAGTTGGACCCGATGAACAGGGCGTTGTTCTGCGCTTCGGCAAATTTACCGGCTCAACCTCGCCTGGCCTGCGCTATCATCTTCCCTCGCCCATCGAGACCGCGTTGACGCCCAAGGTAACCCGCGTCAACCGGGTCGAGGTCGGCTTTCAAAGCTCTGGCGATTTCGGCCGTTCCTCGGCCCTGCGCAACCTGCCGGAAGAAAGCCTGATGCTGACCGGCGACGAGAACATCGTCGATATCAACTTCACGGTGTTGTGGCAGATCGGCAATGCCGGGCATTTCCTGTTCAACATCCAGCGCCCGGAGAACACCGTCAAGGCGGTGGCCGAGAGCGTCATGCGCGAAGTGGTGGGGCGTTCAAAAATCGTCGACGTCCTGACCGAAGGCCGTAACGAGGTAGAGCGTCAGACTTTGGAGCTGATGCAGAAAACCTTGGATGAATACAAGGCCGGCATCGTGGTCACGCAGGTCAAACTGGCCAAGGCCGATCCGCCGGCCGCCGTGATCGATGCCTTCCGCGATGTCCAGGCGGCCCGCGCTGACGAGGAACGGCTGGTCAACGAGGCCCAGGCCTACGCCAACGACATTCTGCCGCGGGCCCGAGGCGAGGCCGAACGTATCCGCCAGGAGGCCGAAGGTTATCAGAAGCAGACCGTCGCCGAGGCCGAGGGTGAAGTCTCCCGCTATCTGGCAATCCAAAAGGAATACAGCCTGGCCCCGGACGTCACCCGCAGGCGGCTGTATCTGGAAACCATGGAAAGCGTGCTGCAGGGCACGAACAAGATCGTCATCGACAATGAAGGCGGCAGCCAGGGCGTCCTGCCCTATCTGCCACTGCCGGAATTGCAGAAACGCGCCAACAGCAAAGCGGGGACAAACTGATGAACCGGAATATGGCAACAATTCTGGCGATCATTCTGGTCGTCCTGGGCATCATCGGCTACGGCAGCGTCTTCTCGGTGCATGAAACCCAACAGGCCCTGGTCCTGCAGTTTGGTAATCCTGTAAAAACCGTCCGGGACTCAGGTTTGAATTTCAAGATGCCGTTCGTCCAGAACGTACAATTCATGGAAAAACGGATTTTGGATTTCGACGCGCCTCCCGTGGAAGCGGTGGCGGCGGACAAAAAGCGGATCGTCGTCGATGCCTATGCCCGTTTCCGCATCGCCGATCCGCTGAAATTCTATCAGACCGTCAACAACGAGGTGACGGCCCGCAACCGCATGGCGCCCATCGTCAACTCGAGCCTGCGAAACGTTATTGGCCGGGTCAAGTTGGAAACCATGCTATCGGGCGAGCGCAGCAAGCTGATGCACGAAATCCGCGGCCTGGTGAATACGGAAGGCTTGAAACTGGGTATCGAGATCGTCGACGTGCGCATCAAGCGGGCCGATTTGCCCGCCGCCAACAGCCAAGCGGTCTACGATCTGATGCGGGCGGAGCGGAAACGGATCGCCACCGAGATCCGGGCCGAGGGTGCGGAGCGGAGCCAGAAGATCACCGCCAACGCGGACCGGGAACGCACGATCCTGCTGGCCGATGCGCAAAAATCTTCGCAGATCACGCGTGGTGAGGGCGACGCCCTGCGCAACAAGATCTTCGCCGATGCCTACAGGCAGGACGCGGAATTCTTTACCTTCTACCGCTCGCTGCAAGCCTATCGGACGGCGTTGCAGTCGGGCGATACCACCATGGTGCTGTCGCCGAACAGCGACTTCTTCAGCTATTTCGGAAACAGCATGGGCGCACCGAAAAAGTAGGCGCCGGAGTAAGGGCAATTTTTCTATTCGCCGGAGTCGCTTTCGCGGCTTAAGCAATTGGTTCAATTGCTTTTTTCTTAAGAGTCCGGGCATGTTTAGAAGAAATATGCTCTAGGCAGCGAATTTGGTCGCTGGGGAGCCGCCGACGCAATGATAGATGTACTGTTGGTCGTGGGCCTGATCCTGGCACTGGAGGGCGGGCTCTATGCCGCCTTTCCCGCCGGCATGAAACGCATGATGGCGGTAATGATCCAACAACCCGATGACGCCCTGCGCCTCAGCGGCCTGGGCGCGGCGACCTTCGGTGTAGGCATTATTTGGCTGGTGAAAACCTTTCTGTAACCTTGAACCGGCGCGCCTTTCACACTGATGTGAAGAACGGTTTGGTGGTAAGGGTTTGCGGAAAATGATGGGCAATTCTATGAAATGACCGCGCTGTCATGGTTTGGCCACAATCGCATCCGAGATCACGGCCTAGCAGCCGGCATGGCGGCTGACTTGAAAGACGCCGTGTTAGGCAATACTTCTAATGCCAACAGATTGGGCGCGGGAGAGGGCAGCCCCTACCCCGCACCGTACCAAGGAGATAATTCGTGAAATTCGTGACTGGCACATTGATATCAAGTCGCGCGAGCGCGCCCCTCGTCTCACTGGCCGCGGCGGCGACAATCGGAATGCTGCTTTTGCCCGTGTCCGGCCAAACCCGTGGCGCACCCGACAGCTTCGCCAGCCTAGCCGCCTCCCTGTCGCCAGCGGTTGTCAATATTTCGACCACCCAGGTCATCAAGGGCAACAAACAACAGGGCCAGCCTGAGTTCATGGTGCCGCCCGGTTCGCCGTTCGAGGAGTTCTTCAAGGAATTCCTGGAGCGGAACCGGCCAAAGAACCGGGGGCCGAGGCGCGCCACATCCTTGGGTTCGGGCTTCATCATTGATGCCTCGGGCCTTGTCGTTACCAACAATCACGTCATTGCCGAGGCGGACGAGATCAGTGTCCGTCTTTCCAACGGCACCCTCATGAAGGCGGTGCTGGTGGGACGTGATGCCAAGACCGATCTGGCATTGTTGAAGGTGGAGCCCACGGGCAAGCTGCCGTCATTGAAATGGGGCAATTCCGATAAATCCCGGGTCGGCGATTGGGTGCTGGCGATCGGCAACCCGTTTGGCCTGGGCGGCTCCGTTACCGCCGGCATCATTTCGGCCCGTGGCCGCGACATCAATTCCGGACCCTATGATGACTTCTTTCAAACCGATGCGGCAATCAACCGTGGCAATTCGGGCGGCCCCTTGTTCAATATGAAGGGCGAGGTGATTGGCATCAACACGGCGATCTATTCACCCACGGGCGGCAGTGTCGGTATCGGCTTTGCCATTCCGGCCACCTTGGCCAACCGGGTCATCAAACAGCTGGCCGAATTCGGACGTACCCGGCGCGGTTGGCTGGGCGTGCGCATCCAGACAGTCACCGAAGAGATCGCCGACGGCCTGGGCCTGGAAAAGGCCGCCGGCGCGCTGGTCGCCGGCGTCGGCGATGATGGGCCCGCGGGTAAGGCGGGCATCGAACAAGGCGATGTGATCCTGCGCTTCGACGGGCAGGAGGTTGACGAAATGCGGGCCTTGCCCCGGATCGTCGCCAATACTTCCATCGGTAAGACCGTCAAGGTCGAGGTTTGGCGCCGGGGCGAATTGACGACGCTTGAAGTCACCATCGCCGAAATGGAAGAAAGTAACACCAAGGTCTCCAGTGTAGAGGCAGAGGCCAAACCGGAACCGGCCAAGGATGTCACGTTGTTGGGCATGCGCCTTTCGACCCTGACGGAAGCGGCGCGGGAGACCTTCAAGGTTGATGAAGCCTCAGAGGGCGTGCTGGTTCTGGAGGTCGCGGCCGATAGTTCCGCTGCCAAACGGGGGCTGCAACCGGGCGACCTGATCGTGGAAGTGCAGCAGAACCTGGTCACCACGCCGGCCGATGTCGCCAAGCAGATCGGCAAGATCCGTGAAAGCAACAAGGCGCGTAAGACCAAGAAGGTGAAAACCGTGCTGTTGTTGGTGGAACGGGCCCGCAACAAGCGTTTCATCGCCGTGCAATTGGATAATGGCGCGAAACAAAAGTCCGGTGACAAGGCCAAGGAATAGCCTCTGACCGGCACATCGCGCCAATCACGCTAGGTCTGAATTTGATCGGCCCGATAGCCCTGCAGGTACAGCAGGGCCGTCAGGTCGCCATATTCAATTCTGGCTTTTGCCGCCGCCGCCAGCACCGGCTTGGCATGATAGGCAACGCCCAGACCGGCGGCCTTGACCATGGCCAGATCGTTGGCGCCATCGCCAACCGCCAGGGTGGCCTCGGGCACGAGATCATGGCGCGCCGCCAATGAACGTAATGCCGCCAGTTTCTCCTTCGGCCCCAGGATCGGCTCCGCCACGCCGCCATCCAGTTGGCCGGCAACGATATGCAATTCGTTGGCCTGATGGTGATCAAAACCGGCGGCGGCGGCGACCCGTTCGGTGAAGAATGTAAAACCACCCGAGACCAGCGCGGTAACGGCGCCATGGGCGCGCATCGTGGCGACCAGTTCCCGCGCCCCGGAATTCAGATGAATGCGGCGGTCATAAACCGACTGCAAATCTGCCGCCGCCAGGCCGGTCAACATCCCGGCCCGTTCGCGCAGGGCCTCGGCAAAACTGATCTCGCCCGCCATGGCCCGTTCCGTTATGTCGGCGACCAGCGCCTTTTTTCCGATGACATCGGCCATCTCGTCGATACATTCACCCGATATGATTGTCGAATCCATGTCCGCGACCAGCAGTTTGCGGCGTCGGGCCGGGCCATCCATCTGACAGAACAGATCCACCGGCGCGCCTGACAAGGCATCGCGCGCCGCATCTTCCCGGCCCGCCGCCGGCCCGGTGAAGCGCAAATCACAGGCCAGCCCCGGGGCCAGCCAATCAATCTCCGCTCCGGCGGGCAGAACAGCCAGGACGAGACGGACATGGTCGTCCGTCAATGGCTTCGCTATAAGGGTCAGAACCTGAGACATCACGGACCGTGAAAGACAGCGGGAAAGAAATTACGCAATGGACGATGCCATTCTGATAGCCGGACCGACGGCCAGCGGCAAGTCCAGTTTGGCTTTGGCGCTGGCCCGGGCCATTGATGCGGTCATCATCAACGCCGACAGCATGCAGGTCTACCGCGAATTACGTGTATTGACCGCCCGCCCCGGCGCGGACGAGGAAGCCGCCGCACCACACCGCCTGTACGGCATAGCCTCCGCCGCCGAGGCGTTTTCGGTCGGGCGCTGGCTGGAACTGGCCCTGGCCGAGGCCGCCGAGGCGCGCCAGGCCGGGCGGGTGCCGATTATTGTCGGCGGCACCGGGCTCTATTTTCAGGCCCTGACCGAGGGCATGGCTGAAATTCCCGATATTTCCGGCCAGGCGCGCGGAGACGCACGCGCCAAACTGGAAGAACTGGGCAGCGCCGGTTTGCATTCCGTCCTGGGCGAAGTGGACCCGGTCATGGCCGAACGCCTGAAGCCGACGGACCCGCAGCGTATTGTCCGGGCCTATGAAGTGATTCTGGACACGGGCATCTCCCTCGCCGATTGGCAGCAACGGCCGGCAACCACACCGACCCTGCCCCAGCCCTGGCGCGGCTTTGTCCTGAACTGGCCACGGGCGGAATTGTACCGCCGCTGTGACGAACGCCTGGCCGCGATGTTGGACCAGGGCGCCCTGGACGAAGTGGCCGGTCTGGCCGCCATGGACCTGGACCCCGCGCTGCCCGCGATGAAGGCCCTGGGCGTTCCGGAACTGATCCGCCTTGGCCGGGGAGACATCAGCCGGGACGAGGCCCTGGCGGCGGCGCAACAGGCGACGCGGCGCTACGCAAAACGGCAGATGACGTGGTTTAGAAACAAGATGTGTTCGTGGACAGGCCTAAATACGCAAGATTCGGAAAGATTATCAGAAATTATCTTTCCATTTATGATGCAAAATCAGTTGACCCATCCCGATTGAGGCACTATGTTGCGCCCGCTTGTGCCGCTTCCGGACATGGATCCAGGGCACGGCAAACTGCGTAAAAGCCTCTCGGTCGAGGGGCTTTATTGCATTCATTGGGAATGATGCAAGTCAACACCCCGCGTTAGGAGCTAATCATGTCGGGTACAGAGCAAGATATGGCGCAAGACAATGCCCAGAACGGAGAAACCAAAACCATGAGCGGCGCGGAAATCCTGATCCGCGCCCTGACCGATCAAGGCGTGGATGTCATTTTTGGCTATCCCGGCGGCGCTGTACTCCCGATTTACGATGCCCTGTTCGCGCAGAACAACATCCGGCACATCCTGGTGCGCCAGGAGGGCGGCGCCGTGCATGCGGCGGAAGGTTATGCGCGCTCCACCGGCAAGCCGGGCGTTGTCCTGGTGACCTCCGGCCCCGGCGCCACCAACGCGGTGACCGGCCTGACGGATGCGATGATGGATTCCATTCCCATCGTCTGCCTGACCGGCCAAGTCGCCTCGCATCTGATCGGCAACGATGCCTTTCAGGAGGCCGACACTATCGGCATCACCCGGCCCTGCACCAAGCACAACTATCTGGTCAAGGACACGAACGAGATGGGCCGCATCGTGCACGAGGCGTTCTATGTGGCGACCCAGGGCCGGCCCGGTCCCGTGGTCATCGACTTGCCCAAGGATATCTGCGTCAACCAGGGCGTTTACGAAACGCCGGACCTGGATAACCTGCAGCACAAGACCTACCGCCCGCCCACGGCCGGCAAGGAGAGCCAGATCGACGAAGCGGTTGCCTTGATGGCGGGGGCCAAGCGGCCGATCTTTTACACTGGCGGCGGTCTGATCAATTCCGGGCCGGAAGCCTGCGCCAAGCTGCGGGAGCTGGTGAAGCTGACCGGCTATCCCATCACCTCGACCCTGATGGGCCTGGGCGCCTATCCCGCCTCGGACGATCAATTCCTCGGCATGCTGGGCATGCATGGCACCTACGAAGCCAACAACGCGATGCACGATTGCGACGTGATGATCTGCCTTGGCGCCCGCTTCGACGACCGCATCACCGGCCGCCTGGATGCCTTTTCCCCAGGCTCGACGAAAATCCATGTGGATGTGGATCCTTCATCGATCAACAAGAACATTTCCATCGACCTCGGGATTGTCGGCGATGTCGGCAGGGTGATCGAACAGATGCTGGCGGCCTGGAAACAGCGCGCCTATCAACCGGACGAGGCGGCCCTGAAAACTTGGTGGACAACAATCCAAAGATGGCGGTCCCGCGACTGCCTGGCCTTCGATCAGGGCAAGGACGTCATTATGCCGCAACATGCCATCAAGCGGCTGTATGATCTGACCAAGGACCGGGATACCTACATCACGACGGAAGTCGGCCAGCATCAGATGTGGGCGGCGCAGTTCTACAAGTTCGAGGCGCCGAACCGCTGGATGACCTCCGGCGGCCTGGGCACCATGGGCTATGGCCTGCCGGCGGCGGTGGGCGTGCAGATCGCCCATCCCGAATCCCTGGTGGTGGATATTTCCGGCGAAGCATCCTTCATGATGAACATCCAAGAACTATCGACGGCAGTGCAGTACCGCCTGCCCTTGAAGATCTTCATCCTGAACAACCGCTGGATGGGCATGGTGCGGCAATGGCAGGAGCTGCTGCACGGAAGCCGCTATGCCGAAACCTATAGCGAGGCCCTGCCCGATTTCGTCAAGCTGGCCGATTGTTTCGGCGGCGTGGGCATGGTGATGGAAGATCCCGCCACCCTGGACGACGATATCGCCAGGATGCTGGACACCGACAGCCTGGTGATCGCCGATGTCCGCGTCGCCAAGGAGGAGAACTGCTTCCCCATGGTGCCCTCGGGCGCGGCCCACAATGAAATGATCATGGCCGGCAATCGGCAAGCCGAAAGCCCCAAGGTCACCGACGACGGCATGGCGCTGGTGTAGGGATATTTTCAATACCGGCCGCACCGCCCGGAGACCGAAAGAGTTGACGACGGAGTTTACCTAATGAGCGAAGAACCCAAAGCCGCGCCGAAACATACCATCGCGGTCCTGGTCGATAATGAACCGGGCGTTCTGGCCCGCGTCGTGGGACTGTTCTCCGGCCGGGGCTACAATATCGACAGCCTGACCGTGGCCGAGGTGGATGCGCGGCGGGACCGCTCCCGCATCAACATCGTCACCTCCGGCAACGAGATGATTATCGATCAGATCCGGGCCCAATTGGAGCGTCTGGTTCCGGTCTTCAACGTGGTCGATTTGACGGAAGACGGCCCTTCGGTGGAGCGGGAGTTGGCCCTGATCAAGGTCGTGGCCACGGGCGAGAACCGGATCGAGGCCCTGCGCGTGGCGGACATCTTCCGCGCCCGGGCGGTGGATTCCACCATGGGCTCGTTCGTCTTCGAGGTCACTGGCGATAGCGGCAAGGTCAACGCCTTTATCGACCTGATGGAGCCCCTTGGCCTGGCGGAAGTTTCGCGCACCGGCGTGGTTGCCATTGCGCGCGGCGCGGACGCCATGTAGATAGGCCGCAATAAATCATTCACGGGAAAACCCGCCTCCCCGGCGGCGTCAACAGCAACGAAGAGGATACCAACCATGCGCGTGTACTATGACCGCGACGCCGATGTGAACCTGATCAAAAGCAAGAAGGTCGTGATTTTCGGCTATGGCAGCCAGGGCCATGCCCACGCCAACAACCTGAAGGATTCAGGCTGTGAGAACGTCGTCGTGGCGCTGCGTGCCGGCAGCGGCTCCATTGCCAAGGCGGAGGCCGCGGGCTTTAAGGTGATGACACCGACCGAGGCCGCCGCCTGGGCCGATCTGGCCATGGTACTGACGCCGGACGAAGGCCAGGCCGATCTGTGGGAAAACGACCTGCGTGACAACATGCGCGAGGGCACGGCGATCGCCTTTGCCCATGGCCTGTCCATCCACTTCAACTTGATCGAGGCGCGGGAGGACATGGACGTCTTCATGATCGCGCCCAAGGGTCCCGGCCACACGGTGCGTTCGGAATATGTCCGCGGTGCCGGCGTGCCCTGCCTCGTCGCGGTCGATCAGAACGCCTCCGGCAATGCCCTTGAGATTGGCCTCAGCTATTCCTCCGCCATCGGCGGCGGCCGGGCCGGCACCATCGAGACCACGTTCCGCGAGGAATGCGAAACCGACCTGTTCGGCGAACAGACCGTGCTGTGCGGCGGCGTTGTCGAGTTGATGCGGGCCGGCTTCGAGATTTTGGTCGAGGCGGGCTACGCCCCAGAGATGGCCTATTTCGAATGCATGCACGAGATGAAGCTGATCGTCGATCTGATCTACGAGGGCGGCATCGCCAACATGGATTATTCGGTCTCCAACACGGCTGAATACGGTCAATACATGACCGGTCCCAAGGTCATCGACGAGCACGTCAAGGACCGCATGCGGGAGGCCCTGGAGCGTATCCAGTCGGGCGAATTCGCCGCCACCTGGATGCTGGAGAACAAGGTCAACCAGGCCTCCTTCAAGGCCATGCGCCGGCGCTCGGCCGAGCACCAGTCGGAAGAGGTCGGCGAAAAACTGCGCGCCATGATGCCCTGGATCGCCGAGGGCCGCCTGGTCGACAAATCAAAGAACTAGCGCCAGTACCACCGGTACTCGGTTAAATGCGGCCCCGCCCTGGTGATCCAGGGCGGGGCCGTAATCTTGTTGGCGACGGAGGTCTTCACGGGATAGGCAAAGTGCAAAAACCGGCCTCAATCCGGACCGTTCTTGCACTCGGATTTCCTCGAAGGATTTGTTACGATTGACTTAAGCAATATTTAGTATGCAGGGTATACATAACCGGCGGAACCAGCCGCAACCCGAGGTGTTACTATTTCGGAACAAACCATATATAGCCATGCCAAGCTGCCGGAGGCGCTCGAGCATTTGGACCACGCACCTGTTGTGGAAAACGAAAAGTTGCGCCAACTTTTCGACTATTGGCTCGGCATGGTGTCCGGATTGACACCGCCGCGCAAGGCCGATATCGACCCGATGGCGATCCCCCGGCTGTTACCGCATATTTGGATCCAGGAACATGTGCCGGGGACAACGGAGTTCCGCTGCCGATTGGCGGGGGAAGACGTCAAGGACAGGTACGCCGTCGACATCATCGGGCCGTTGTTTAGCGAAGTCATTGGCGACAAGGCCTGGGCGTTGGTTTCCGAGCAATACATGCTGTCCATCAACACGCCGGGCATCTGTCATTCAATCGGGCCCGTTTATATGCATACCATTGAGCGCATGGGCATTGGCGAGCGTATCCTGATGCCGTTGCAAAACAACGAAGGGGTGAACGCCTTTATTCTCGGCGCGACGATCTATGCCCCACTGGCGCAGGCAAGCATGGAACAGCAAGCTAAGACGCCCAGAAAAACCTTCACACCCTTGTCGGTTTTGCCAGGCGACACACGCGCCGAGACCTGAAGCGACGACTTCGCGGTCCGCTTTGCGGCTAGAGCAACTTATCCGCATTCAATTGAATGCGGATAAGTTGCTCTATTCTAAAGGTTTTAGCGCATGGGTTCGGGTTTGATTAAACCCGACATGCGCTAGCTCCCGCCCAAGCCCCAGGCGATGGCGTTTTGCAGCAGGCGGGCGAACACATCCGTTTCCCAGACACCGTGGAATTCGGGCGGGACCGCACCGTCCGGGTGGATGCTGGCATCCACGGTGGATTGGCTGTTGGTGCGGCCCGTGTGGCAGTGGCCCAGGCCGATGTAGACGATTTCGCCCCGGCCCACATCCCGGGCATAGCCGAGCACGCGGGTCCTGCCGTCCGCCTGGACGGAGGTATCGGCGTCATAGACGAAGCCGAAGCCGGGCGGCGATGGATCGGCGGCCAGCTCGGTGGTCAGGAGAATACGGCTGTTGCCTGGGTCCTGCAGTTCGATCAGGTAGAGTTCATCCTGGGCCGTGAACGTTTCGGGCAGGCCTTGGGTGACGGCATGGCCATTGGTTACGCAGACCTGAAATTCGCTGAGCGGCGGGTGATTGAGAAAAAAGCAGCCCAAGGTCTGGTGATGCTCCCCCTTGACCATTTGCTTCACCGCCCGGCCATCACGCTCGGTCTTAACCGCCTTGCCGCCTGAAATACCATGCAGGGCGAACCAGCGGCCGCCTTCCCGCAGCCAGTCCGACAGCGCCTGGTTGCCCGCGCCCTCCGGGAATGGTCCGGCGACGTAGGTTATCAGCAGATCGGCGCCCGGCAGCCAGCGTTCGATATCGACGAAATCATTGGCCACGGTGACCGCCAGTTGCCCTTCGCCCTGCAAATGTTGCAGCAATTGCAGGCGGGCGTAATCCATATCGTGCCCGGCGGCGGAACCAGGCGGAAATCCCCCCGTGATGAGATGAACGCGCTTGGACGTAGTCACGGCGGATCCTCCTGTTTCGGATACGGTAACGGTATCAACCGCCAACTTCTAATCGATCAGCGCCTGGTAGGCGGCGACGCGCAGTTCGTTGCGGATCGGGTAGAAGGACGAGGGCAGAAGCTGGGTCATGAAGACGGCGAACATATCCTCCGCCGGGTCGATCCAGAACGCGGTGGAGGCCGCACCGCCCCAGAAATACTCGCCGGTCGAGCGCATCAGTTGCGTCGTGGCCGCATCGATCACCACCGCCATGCCCAGGCCATAGCCAATACCCTCGGCACTGGATTCACTCCACACCGGCTGGCCCATGGCGGCCATGTCCTTGTTATCGGGCAGATGATTGACGGACATGAACTCCACGGTTTTGCGGCCCAGAATGCGGTTGCCGTCCAGTTCCCCCTTTTGCAGCAGCATCTGGCAGAAACGGCCATAGTCACCGATCGTACCGGTCAAGCCGCCGCCGCCCGAAAGGGTTTCCGGCGTCACCAGGTAATGGCTGTCGGCGGGCGCATCCGCCAATTTCAGGCCGACGCCCTCGCCCTTGCGGATGCCGGCTTCCAGCGAGCCAATGCCGCCCAGGCCGCCGCCCTCGGACGGCTCGTAACAGGCGGCGAAACGCGCCACCTTGTCCGCCGCCACGGAAAACGCCGTATCGGTCATGCCCAGAGGCTGGAAAATCCGTTCCGCGAAGAAACGGTCCAGGGACTGGCCCGACCAGACCTCCACCAAGCGCCCCAGCACATCGATGGAGACGGAGTAGCCCCAGCCGCTGCCCGGCTGCCGCACCAAGGGCGCCTGGGCCAAACGGGAGGTCATGACGGCCAGGTCATTGCCGCCCTCGGTCTGCCGGCCCGGATTGAAGCTGATCTTCTCATCCCGGTAATAGGCCTCCACCGGGGTGGCTTCCATGAATTCGTAGGAGAAGCCGGCGGTATGGGTCATCAGATGGCGCACCGTGATGTAGCCATCGGCGGGCACCGTATTGAGCGCGTCCGGGCCGCCGTCCCAAACCCGCATCTCCGCGAACTCGGGCAAAAACTTGGCGATCGGGTCATCCAATTGGAAGTGGCCGTCCTCGTAGCAGATCATCGCCGCCGCGGCCGTGATGGGTTTGGTCATGGAGTAGATGCGAAAGATCGTGTCTTCACCCACCGGTTTGCCGGCCTCCACATCCATCTGCCCGGTGCAGTTGAAATAAGCGCATTCGCCTCGCCGGTGGACCATGGCAGACAATCCCGCCAGGCGGTTCGAGCTGACCTGCCGCTCCATCCACGACGTTACTTTGTCCAATCGTTGGCCTGACAGGCCCACGGATTCGGGTGCCACTGACTGCATCTGCATGTACTCCTTCGACGCAACGGCGGGCATTCCGGTACCACCAGCGATACCGGCCGCCGCGCCCATGCCCGTTACATAACCCGAAGGAAAAATCGGAGTCCAGCCGACGATGCAATATATTAGAAAACCGTGCCAAATTCTGAAACTCCGGACGCCATGAGCGTTTTGCGGCCCGATATGAGGTTTCCGCGGGCCGCAGGGCCACGATTTCACTTGCGGCGCGAGTCGAATTAGTCGTAATAACTGATTGGAATCGGGTAATAATGCCCGATTTGTCGGGTATATTTTTCAGGCTTGGTTTTGGCGGGAGTCCGCTGCCACATTGCTGCCCCAATTTGTCGTTATTGGGTATCCAATGAGGATCATGTTCGCCGTCAAAAAACCGGGTAGGTGGATTGGATGTTGCCGACGGTAGTGTTCGGTTAACCTTAAGGTTTGGTTAACGGGATTAGGTTAAGACCGGTTGGTGATTAACAATTGTAGACAAAGGCCCTTGGGCCGGAGGCGAAACTAGGTGTTTTCCAAGCTATTCGGTTTGTTATCCGCGGACATGGCCATCGATCTGGGCACGGCCAATACATTGGTTTATGTCAAGGGCCGCGGCATTGTCCTGAACGAACCCTCGGTCGTCGCCATCACCACCCGCAAGGGCAAGAAAATGGTGCAGGCGGTCGGCGACGAAGCCAAGATGATGCTGGGCCGCACGCCCGGCAATATCGAGGCGATCCGCCCCTTGCGCGACGGCGTTATCGCGGATTTCGAGGTGGCGGAGGAAATGATCAAGCATTTCATCCGCAAGGTTCATAACCGGCGCAGCTTTGCCTCGCCCCAGGTGGTGGTTTGCGTCCCCTCTGGCTCGACGGCGGTGGAACGCCGCGCCATTCAGGAATCCGCCGAGAGCGCGGGCGCCCGCCGGGTCTATCTGGTGGAAGAGCCCATGGCCGCGGCCATCGGCGCCGGCCTGCCGGTGACCGAGCCGACCGGTTCGATGGTGGTTGATATCGGCGGCGGCACGACGGAGGTCGCGGTGCTGTCCCTGGGCGGTATCGTCTATTCCCGCTCGGTCCGGGTTGGCGGCGACAAGATGGACGAGGCGATCATCGGATACATCCGCCGCACCAATAACCTGTTGATCGGTGAAGCCACGGCGGAACGGGTGAAAAAGGAAATCGGCTCCGCCTGTGCGCCGGAAAATGGCGAAGGTGTCGAAATGACCATCAAGGGCCGTGATCTGATGAACGGCGTGCCCAAGGAAATCATCGTCAGCCAGCGGCAGATCGCCGAAAGCATGGCGGAGCCCGTCGGCGCGATTGTCGAGGCGGTCAAGGTGGCGCTGGAACATACCGCCCCGGAACTGGCCGCCGACATCGTTGACAAGGGTATCGTTCTGACGGGCGGCGGCGCGTTGCTGGGTAATCTGGATTTTGTTCTGCGCCACTCCACCGGCTTGCCCGTATCGATCGCGGACGAGCCATTGTCTTGCGTTGCATTGGGTACCGGCCGGGTGTTGGAAGACATGAAGAATTTCAAGGACAAGGAGGTCTTTGATACGACCTACTAAACCCACGTAATGGGGGTCTCCCGCGCCGCCCAGAATGGTGGCGACGGCACGGGAAGCTAGACGGGCAGGAACGGCAGTGGCGAAAGGACCAAGGTTAAGCACGTTGTCAAAGGTCGCCGCACCCGCGCGCGGGGTGGCGCAACGCTTTGGCCTGCTGCTGCTCATGGCCACCGCCGTGGGTCTGCTGATCCTTGGCAAGACCCACGGTGACGCCATTCGCCAGTTACGCGTCATGGCGGTGGAAGTCGCCGCACCGGTGCTGGAAGTCTTGAGCGCGCCGGTGATCTCGGCCCGCCACGCCATCGCCGAAATCGAACATTATTGGAATACCAGACGCGACAATGACGCCTTGCGCGAGCAAGTCTCCCGGCTGTCGAAATGGCAAACCATTGCCCGCAACCTGGAACAGGAAAACGCCAACCTCCGCGCCTTGCTCAAGCCCGCGCATGATGCCGCGCCGGTGTTTATTTCCGCCAGGGTGATCGGTGATACCGGCGGCCTGTTCGTGCAGTCGGCGCTTTTGAACGCCGGCCGCCGCGACGGCGTCGAGCCTGGACAGGCGGTCACCACCGGCCTTGGCCTGGCCGGCCGGGTGGTTGAGGTGGGGCGGCGTTCGTCCCGCCTGCTGCTGCTGACCGATTTGAACAGCCGCGTGCCGGTGATGGTGGAACATTCACGGCACCGGGCCGTTCTGGCGGGCGACAATTCGGCCCGTCCGCGGCTGACCTTCCTGCCGGCCAACGCAAAGATCAATTCCGGCGACCGGGTGATCACCTCGGGTCACGCGGGGGTTTTTCCTCCCGGCCTGCCCGTCGGCATCGTCTCCTCCGTCACCGAGGGTGAAGCGCGGATACAGCCGTTCGTGGACTGGGCCCGGTTGGAATATGTCACCGTGCTGCGCTACCGCACCCTGCCCGCCGGCGATCTTACACGCCACAACGATGGCAAGGCGCGGTAGATGGAAACATCGCTCGCGGGCAGGATCGCAAATTGGGCCCGGGCCGGGATCCCATTCACTGTCTCGCTGTTTCTTGTTCTGGCGGCGATGTTGCCCTATGGACTGCCGAAATCATCGCTGGCCGCGCCCATCTTGGCGTTGATTTCGGTCTATTATTGGAGCGTCTTTCGCCCGGAGCTGATGCCGGCGGGGGCCGCGTTTCTGCTTGGCTTGATGGTGGATGTGCTAAGCGGCGGGCCGCCGGGACTGAACGCCCTGGTGTTGATCCTGGTGCATTGGGCGGCCTCGGGCCAGCGCCGCGCCCTGGCCGGCAAGTCCTTTGCCGTCGGCTGGCTGGGCTATCTGCTGATCGCCGCCGGCGCCGCCATCGTCAACTGGTTCTTCGCCTCGTTGTTCCACACCACCGCGATCGAGTCGGTGCCTTTGGTCGTCAGCCATGCCATCGGCACCGCCGCCTATCCGCTGGTGGCCATCTTTCTGGCCCGCATGCAGCCCCTGACAAGACTGGCTTGACCGGCGATGGAACGGGGAGACGGCAACCGTCAAAAAATCTTCACCCGCCGTCTGGCCCTGCTGGGCGGCGGCAAGCTGACCCTGGCGGCCTTGCTGATGGGGCGGATGTACTATCTGCAGGTTTTGGAATCTGATCAGTACCAGATGCTGGCGGAAGAAAACCGCATCTCCATGCGTCTTCTCGCACCGCCGCGCGGCCTGGTGCTGGACCGCTTTGGCCGCGAGCTTGCCTCGAACCGGCAGAACTACCGGGTGGTTCTGATCGCCGAGCAAACCAACGGCGTGACCGAAACCCTGGACAGGCTGGCCCGGGTGATCCCCATCAACCCACATCAGCGCCGCCGGGTGTTGCGCGAGGTCAAGCGCAAGCGCCCCTTCGTGCCGGTAAAAATCGCGGAAAATCTCACCTGGGAGCAATTCGCCCGCATCAACGTGCTGCTGCCCGATCTGCCCGGCGTCCAGCCCGATGTCGGCGAAGGCCGGCACTATCCCGTGGGCGCGGAAACGGCCCATATCGTCGGCTATGTCTCGTCCGTGTCCGAGGCTGAATTGACCGGTGATCCCTTGCTGGAACTACCGGGCTTTCGCATCGGCAAGAACGGCATCGAGAAGGTCTACGACGAAAGCCTGCGCGGCAAGGCCGGCAATTCCAGGGTTGAGGTCAACGCCTACGGCCGGGAAATTCGGGAGTTGGTGCGTCAGGATGGCCAGCCGGGCGACGACGTGGTTCTGACCATTGATGCCGCGTTGCAGGAATCGATCTCCCGCCGCCTCGCCGATGAAAGCGCCGCCGCCGTCGTCATGGATATCCATCAGGGCGATATCCTCGCCATGGTCTCGGCCCCGAGCTACGATCCCAATGCCTTCAATCTGGGCATGTCCAACAAGGCCTGGCGGGCCCTGGTGCAGCACCCGCGCAAGCCGCTGATCAACAAGGCCATCGCCGGGCAATACCCGCCCGGCTCCACCTTCAAGATGATCGTCGCCCTGGCGGCCCTGGAGGCCGGCATCGTCGGACCGGGACACCAGGTTTTCTGCAATGGCGTCACGAAACTGGGCAACACCAAGTTCCATTGCTGGCGCCACCGCTATGGCGGCCATGGCTGGGTTGATATGAAACAGTCGATCGCCCAGTCCTGTGACATCTACTTCTACGATATCGCCCGCCGTATTGGTGTTGACCGCATCGGCGCCATGGCCCGGCGTTTCGGCCTGGGCGAGGCGTTGGATATCGAACTGGTCGGCGAACGGTCCGGACTGGTGCCAAGCAAGGACTGGAAACTGGCTGTCACCGGCGTACCCTGGCAATTGGGCGAGACCTTGATCACCGGTATCGGCCAGGCCTATTTGCTGGCAACACCGCTGCAGCTTGCGGTCATGGCCTCCCGCCTGGTCAACGGCGGCATGGCCGTAACGCCCAGATTGTCTCGTCACCGCGCGCCGGAACGGTCGGCGGATGGCAATATCGTCCAGACGGTGGCGGAGGGCCAACAGGCGGAGGCCGGCGGGGACGGCGTGGTGGTGGCCTCGCCGCAATCCATAGGCGTGTCGGCGGCCAACCTGAAGATCATTACCGACGCCATGTCGGAAGTGGTCAATGGCAAGCGCGGCACGGCGCGTAGATATAAGCTGGATCCGGCGCTGAAAATCCAAATGGGCGGCAAGACGGGCACCGCGCAGGTGCGCCGCATCTCCAAGGCGGAGCGCAAGGCGGGCGGAAAACTGGCCAAGGAAACCCCCTGGCAGGAGCGCGATCATGCCCTGTTCACCGCCTTTGCGCCTGTCGGGGCGCCACGCTATGCAACGGCGGTGGTCGTCGAACATGGCGGCTCGGGCACCTACGCGGCAAAATTGACCAAGGACATCATGACGGAAGTGCTGCGGCGCAACCCGCTGGACCGGGCCGCAGTTGGACTGAATGGCGGCACGGGCCATGGCGGCGGCAATACCGCCGGCGGCAACCGCAACAACGGGGAGCGCAAGATCTAAGCCATGTCTCTGGGCAGTCCCATGGGGCGGCAGGTTGATCTGACCCTGCTGCAAAAACTGGTACAGATCAATTGGCTGTTGATCGTGTTGATCTCGCTGATTGCCGGGGTCGGCTTCGCCATGCTGTACTCCGCCGCCAACGGCAGCATTGATCCCTGGGCCTCGCGGCAAATGATCCGTTTCGGCGCCGGGCTGGGGCTGATGCTGCTGATTGCCTTGATCGATATCCGCGCCTGGCTGCGCCACGCATATTTGATCTATGGCGCCGCCCTGTTGCTGCTTGTCGCGGTGGAGGTGATGGGCGTCGTCGGCATGGGGGCCAGGCGCTGGGTCGATCTGGGCCTGTTTCAATTGCAGCCCTCGGAAGTGATGAAGATCGCCCTGGTTCTGGTACTGGCGCGGTTTTATCACAGCCTGCCGCTGGAATATGTCGGCCGGATCCGCTGGCTGATCGTTCCCGCCGTGCTGATCCTTGTTCCGGCCGCCCTGGTCATGCGTCAGCCCGATCTGGGAACGGCTATCCTTTTGTTGGCGACGGGAACGGCGATCCTTCTCTTGGCGGGGGTTCGGCTGTGGAAATTCGCGGTCGCCGGCGGCGCGGTACTGCTGGCAATCCCCCTGGCCTGGCGCTTCATGCTGCATGGCTACCAAAAGGACCGGGTGCTGACCTATCTGAACCCGGAGCGCGACCCCCTTGGCGCCGGCTATCACATCATGCAGTCGAAGATCGCCCTGGGCTCCGGCGGCCTGTTCGGCAAGGGTTTCATGCAAGGCACACAAAGTCATTTGGCCTTCCTGCCCGAACGGCAGACCGATTTCATTTTCACCATGCTGGCGGAGGAATTCGGCCTCATGGGCTGCCTCGGCCTGTTAAGCCTGTACGTCGTGGTGATCACATATGGCTATGCCATCGCCATGCGTTCGCGCAGTCAATTCGGGCGGCTGCTGGCAACCGGCGTAATCACGACATTTTTTCTGTACGTCTTCATCAACATGGCCATGGTCATGGGCCTGATCCCGGTAGTCGGCGTACCCCTGCCCCTGGTCTCCTACGGCGGCACCTCGATGATGTCGCTGCTGATCGGCTTCGGCCTGGTCCTCAGCGTCTACGTCCACCGGGACGTGACCATTGCCCGCCGGCCCGGCTACAGCGGCTGAGGCTGCCTAGGGCAACCTGCGTTCATTCGAACGCAGGTAAGTTGCTCTAACCGTTTGATCTAAAGATGATCCAGCGGCAGGGCCGTGGTGTATTTGATCTGCTCCATGGAGAAGCTGGATGAAACATCGTTCAAGCCCTCAATCTCGATCAGGCGCTTGTAGAACTGATCATAGGCCGGCATGTCCGCCACCAATACCCGCAACAGATAGTCCCAGTTGCCGGCCAGCCGGTTGACCTCCAGGACCTCTTCCATCGCCATGATCGAGCGGGTGAAAGCATCCAGCCAGTCCGTGCCATGGCGGGCAATGCGCAGGTGGACAAAGACGGTCAGGCCCAACTCCAACTGTGCCGCATCCAGCAAGGCGACCCGGCCACGGATGATACCGCTGGCCTCCAACTTCTGAATGCGCCGCCAGCAGGGCGTGGGCGACAAACCGACCCGCTCCGCGACCACGGCAACGGACAATGCGGCATCGTCCTGCAGCGCCTGCAAAATCTTGATATCGAACTCGTCCAAGGTAAATATTCCTCAAGTTCACTTGATTATGATAAATATATCTAATTCCCATCCATATGAAGAATGATTATTTCGAGTACCCGCGACCAGGCGGACGCGGGCGGGTTCGCCGTCCAGGCGCATATATTTGCTCCCTGGCATGACCGCCGCCCACGGCCACAGCGAACCCCTGGCTTTTCTCCTGGCCTATCCTGTCGTATTGGTAAACAGAGCGGCTGATGTAAACGGAGCGGGAAACGGCGTGGCAGAGTTGGAAATTCATGGCGTGAATTGCCATTACACCGATATGGGGCATGGCGCACCGGTCTTGCTGGTACATGCGGCGACCAACCATGGTGGCCAGTGGGATCAGGTGCGTACCGCCATGAACAACGGCGGGGGCGGACCCTATCGTTATTTGCTGCCCGATCTGTTCGACAGCGGCAACACCGCGCCATGGCCGCTGGCGCGCGGGCTCAATTTCGATGACGAGGCGGACATCGTGCTCGCCCTGATGCACGCCATCGGGGAGCCCGTGCACCTGACCGGCCATTCCTATGGCGGCGCGGTGGCCCTACGGGCGGCGGTGCGCGCAGCCGAGACCGGCGGCGGCGCCATCGCATCGCTTTGCCTGATCGAACCAGGCGGCTGCCCGTTGCTGGCGGCTGGCGGCCGGCAGGGCGATTACGATGAATATGTTGGCGTCATGGAGGCCTTTCTTGGCGCGCTGGATCGCGGCGAACCGGCGACGGCCTGGCGCGATTTTCTTAACTACTATCGCGGCAGCCCGGATGCCTGGGACGCCCTGGACCCGGAAACCCAAGACAAAATCCTGGCCAAGAGCGAAAGCCAACGCCAAGTCTATGGCGCACAAATGAGCAACCCAACCACCTTGGATGAGCTACGCGCCCTCGATACCGCGACCTTGATCTTAACGGGCAGCAGAACCACGGCACCGGAGCGGGGGGTCTGCGAGGTGCTAATGAAATTCCTGCCCAACGCGATGCTGCATACGATTAGCGGCGCCGGTCATCCCATGCCCACCTCGCATGCGGGCGAAGTTGCCGCCGCGCTGTCGCGGCACATCAAAGGCAGCATCCCGGCTTCGTAATTAGGTGTTCAGCGCCGTGACAACCCGGTCCTTGGGCAAGGTAACGTATACCGTCGTGCCCTCATTCACCTTGCTTTCGAACCGCATCTCACCGCCATGCAACTCGACAAGTGATGCGCTGAGGGGAAGCCCCAGCCCCGTGCCGCTTTCGCTGCTGGTCAGCGTGCCGGCAACCCGATGAAATGGCTGCATCACCGCGGCCAACTGGTCTCGTGGCACGCCGTGGCCGTTATCGGAGACCGCGATGACCACCTCGCCCGTGCCGCCGTGTTTGGCTTCAATGCCAATCTTGCCGCCCTCGGGCGTGAATTTGACCGCATTGGACAGCAGATTGACCAGGATCTGCTTCAAGGAACGGCTGTCGGCGACGATTGCCGGCAGGTCCGGCGGGACCGAGATATCCAATTCAATGCGCTTCGCCCGCGCCCGTGGTTCGACGAGATGACACAGGGAGGCAATGGTGCCGCCCAGATCGACTTCGACTTCCTCCAAGGTGAATTTGCCGGCTTCGACCTTTGACAGGTCGAGGACGTCATTGATGATATCCAGCAGGTGCTGTCCGCTGTCGAGGATATTGCCGCTGTAGTCCTTGTAACTTTCGTTGCCGATCGGACCGAGTGTTTCGTTCCGCATCATCTCGGAAAAGCCGATTATGGCATTCAAGGGTGTCCGCAATTCATGGCTCATATTGGCCAGAAACTCACTCTTGGAACGATCCGCCAATTGCGCCCGCCGCGCGACGCGCAACATTTTCACTTGGCCGCGGCGCAGACCGTTCAAGACATACCAGCCAAGTGCGCCGATACACAGGATGATCGCCAGCAGTCCGGGTAGGATTACGTTCACAATATATGTGCTGGGCCGGTCGCCCCGCCACGTCAGGGCGCCGATATTCTGCCCATTTTCCGTACGCAAGGGCCATTTGCCCGCGGCATCCGACGCCTCGACCAGCCGCAAACCGGACAACCCGAAATCGTCCGCGACGACCTGCAGCAAGGCGGCGTCAAGCGGCCGCATCAAGACCGAGATATAGGCATTGGCCGGCGTTACCGCCGCCTTGGCCAACAAATCTTCCGTATGAGGATGAATAGCCCGGGCGGTGGCAAAATAGGGCTGCCCATCCAGTATGACGAGGCCGGTGGTCGCCACGAAATCACCATCGACCATCTGACGCGCGCCGCGCAGCAGATCATTAATGCCGCCGGAAAAATACGCCGCCGTTTCCATCTGGGGCGCATCCGCAATGATTTCCGACTCTCGCATATGACGGAGCATCCTATTGTCCGGATCGACGATAAATGAACCGGTGATGCCGAAGGTATTGGCGAAATAGTCCGCGTCCGCGAAGTTCGCATCGAACCATTCGGGATCGAAGACCTCAACCGTCTTCTGATAGGCTTCGTCCCACCAGGTGTAGTCGATGTTGATCTTCTGCAGGGACCGCAACTGTACCGTCAGCGCGGTGTTGGCGAGATGACGGGAATTGGCCAAGGCAATCTTGTCCTGGCTTTGCGCGAACCAAAGCAGCAAGGCCACCGTCAGGGCAAGGCTGATCAACAACAATACGGCAAGCAACCGGATTTGCCGCGCCGCGCCACGGCCGAGCAACTGATGATTGGCTCGGCGCACGGCCGGCTCTAAGTATTCGCCATCTGTGACATTGGCTGCGACTGTCATGCTCTTGTCATCCCAATGGATATGTGACGTTACAAATCCAACGCCTGGAAACCTGACGACCGTCGCCGAAATTTGTGAATTTTCCGCTAATTTTTGCTTGGGTGATCACCAATATTTCCAGCATATTGGAGAATTGTAACCATATGCCGAGGTGAAGAATAAAGCGCCCATCTTGCGCATTGCCTGATATCTTCACCGCATGACCATGACAGCCGATCCGGCCACGATGGCGCCGGCGTCGCGCCGCTTTATCATTCTGGCCACCGTATCCTCCGCGACAATGCTGTACGCCATGGCGATCACCATCGCCAATGTGGTGCTGCCGCAAATGCGCGGCGCCTTGTCGGCAACGCCGGATCAGGTCGCCTGGGTGATCACGTTCAATCTGGTTGCCACCGCCGTGGTCACGCCGATTTCCGGCTGGTTGTCGAACCGTTTCGGCCGGCGCCGGGTGATGTTGGTGGGCACCTTTGGCTTTACCGTGGCTTCCGTCCTGTGCGGCGTCGCCAACAGCCTGGAAGCCCTGGTTATGTACCGTGTCCTGCAAGGGGCCTTTGGTGCGCCCCTGGTGCCGGTATCCCAGGCGATCATCCTGGATACTTTTCCCCGTGAGAAACATGGCATGGCGACCGCATTGTGGGGTGTCGGCGTGGTCATGGGACCGATCATCGGCCCCACCCTGGGCGGCGCCATCGCGGAGGAATATAGCTGGCGCTGGGTGTTTTTCATGATCGTGCCCTTCGGCGTCATGACCTTCTTCGCCATTTGGACCTTTATCAAGAAGCGCCCGAACCGCCCGCCGGGCCCCAATCTGGATTGGATCGGCTTCCTTGCCCTGGCCGCCGCCCTGGGGGCGTTTCAGTTCATGTTTGACAGGGGCGAACGTAATGCCTGGTTCGAATCCCCGGAGACGATCATCGAATGCACGATCGGTTTTCTGGCGCTCTATATTTTTCTCATCCACATCTCGACCGCGAAGCATCCATTTATCAGCCCACGGCTGTTCCTGAACCGGAATTATTGCATCGGGCTGGCGCTGGCTTTCGTCTTTGGCATGCTGAATTTCGTCCCCCTGGTGCTGATGCCGTCGATGCTGCAGGATTTGCGCGGCTATCCCGATTCCACCATCGGCATCCTGCTGGCCATCCGGGGCGCCGGCAATATGTTGTCATTCCTGTTGGTCATCCGCATGGCACAATGGAACGTTCATGCCACCCTGACCTTCGGTTTTCTCTGCCAGGCCGTATCCGGCTACGCCATATCTCAGTTCGACATGAACCTGACCTATTTCGGTGTCGCCTGGACGGGCGCTCTGCAAGGCCTGGGCATCGGCATGACATGGGTGCCGCTGACGCTGATCATGTTCTCCACCGTGCGCCCGGAATTCCTCGACGATGCCTCGGCGATCTTCCATATGCTGCGCAATTTCGCCTCCTCCCTGTTTATCTCCATCTCCGTCGCCGTGGTCATCCATTCAACCTTCATCAACGGCCAGGAACTAGGCTTGGCGCTGAACGAATATTCGAAATTGTTGAGTTTGCCGTGGGTTACGGGGGTCTTGGACCTGGGCACGCTGAAGGGGTTGTCCGCCGCCTCGGCCGAGGTCAAGCGCCAGGCCGCGATGATCGGCTACATTAACGCCTTCCGCCTGTTCGCAATTGTCTCCATTATTCCCATACCGCTGATCTGGCTGGCCCGCATGCCCAAGGAAGACAATTGAAGGAGGACGCAATGGAAGAGATCACCGTCTATACGGCGCGCGTGGTACGGACCATGGAGCCGGCGCTGCCCCTGGCCACGGCGGTGGCCGTGCGCGGCGACCAAATCATCGAGGTCGGCAGCCTGGAAAGCATGCAGCCCTGGCTGCAGGCCCATCCGCACAGCATCGATACGCGCTTCGCCGAGCATGTCATCATGCCGGGCTTTATCGATCCGCACCTGCATCCCTCCATGGCGGCGCTGTTGCTGCCCATGCATTTCACCACCGCCCTGGAATGGAAACTGCCCTGGCAGGATGTGCCCAGCACCCGGGGCCACAACGAATTCCTCGACCGCCTGAAGGAGATCGATCAGAGCATGGAGGACCCGGACGAGCCGCTGTTCGCCTGGGGCCATCATCCGATCTGGCATGGCGAGATGTACCGCCAGACCCTGAACGGTATTTCAGCCACCCGGCCGGTGATCGTCTGGCATCGCGGTTTCCACACCCTGGTGGTCAACGATGCCACGATCGACTGGATGGGACTGGACGAGGCCGAGGGGGAGCGTCACCCGCAGGTCAACATGGCCGAGGGGCGGTTTTACGAAACCGGGCTGTCACTGGCGTTTCGCTATTTCAACAAATTCACCCTGGCGCCGAAGCGCTTCGCCGACGGTCTGGAGCGGTTGCGCCAGGTGGTCCATCATGGCGGCCACACCACGATCGGCGACATGGCCGCCGGCATGTTCGATCTGGAGATGGAATGGCCCGCCCTGGTCAAGGCGCTGGAGCGCGACGATACCCCGTTCCGGGTGCAGATGATCCCGGGCGGCATGCCCCTTGGCGGCGAGCTGAAGGAAGGCGCCAAGCTGCTCGCGCGCACTATTGGCCTGCGTGAACGCAATACCCATCGTTTGCGCTTTTACGATCACGTCAAGCTGTTCGCCGACGGCGGTTTTTATGCCGGCCTGATGCAGTTGGGACCGCCCGGCGCCATTGAAGAGCATCATGGCGAATGGATGACGCCGCCCGAGATCTTTGAAGAAGTGGCGCGTACGTTCTGGAACGAAGGTTTCCGCATTCATGTCCATTGTTCCGGCGATCTCGGCGTCGAGCTGGCCCTGGACACCCTGGAAAAACTGCAGTTCGAGCGGCCGCGCTTCAATCACCGCTTCACCATCGAGCATTTCGGCGTCTCCACGCCGGAGCAGGTCCGCCGCATGGCCGACCTGGGCGCCCTGGCCTCGGTCAATATCTATTATGTTCACGAGCTGGGTGATGCCTATTGGAAGAACAAGCTGGGCCATGAACGGGCTTCGCAAATGTCCCGCCTGGGCACCCTAGCACGACATGGGGTGCCGACGGCGGTGCATACGGATTTCACCATGGCGCCGGCCCTGCCCCTGAACAGCGCCTGGGTCGCCGCCACCAGGATCAGCGAGGCCGGCCATGTCATGGGGCCGGAAGAACGCCTGACCCTGGATCAGGCCATGCGGGCGATTACCACCGAAGCCGCATATGTCCTGGGCCTGGAGCATGAAATCGGCAGCATCCGGGCGGGCAAAAAGGCCGATTTCACCATTCTGGAACAGGACCCCTACGGGGTGGGTGCCGAGAACCTGCGGGAAATTCCCATCTGGGGCACGGTTTTCGAGGGGCGGCCTTTCCCGATCAAAAAGCTCAAATGACCACCTCCCTAAATTCCGGGCGAATACCGGTCACGGTGATCGGCGGCTACCTGGGTGCCGGCAAGACGACCCTGATCAACGGCCTGCTGGCCGGCAGCCATGGCCATCGCCTGGCGGTTCTGGTCAATGATTTCGGCGCCATCAATATCGATGCCGGGCTGATCGCCGCCCATGACGGCGATACCATCAGCCTGGCCAACGGCTGTGTCTGTTGCACGATCGCCGACGCGTTGGGCGATGCCCTGGACAAGGTCCTGGCGATGACGCCGCCACCGGACCAGATCGTGATAGAGGCCAGCGGCGTCGCCAACCCGGCCAAGATCGCCATGTATGGCCAGGGCTGGCCCGGCCTGCGCCTGGACGGGATCATTACGCTGGTCGATGGCGAAAGCGTGCGGATGCGGGCCGACGACAAATTTGTCGGCACGACGGTGCGTCAGCAACTGACCGCCGCCGACCTGCTGGTTCTCAACAAGGCGGACCTGTTGTCACCGGATGAGTGTGACGCCGTCCGGCTATGGCTGCAGCGCCGGGCGCCGGATGGCCGGATCGTCGCGGCCAGCTTTGGCGACCTGCCGCCGGCCATTTTTCTTGGCCAGATTTCGACGGGCGACCGTCAATACGACGATTTGGAGCGGCACGATCACTACCGCGCCCTGTCGTATCGAAACGCACGGCCTTTCGACCGGCAGCGTCTGGCGGCGCAAATTGCCGACTGGCCGGCCGGCGTGCTGCGCGCCAAGGGCCTGATACGCCTGCGCGACGACCCGGATCATGCCTACGTCCTGCAACTGGTCGGACGCCGCTACAGCCTGGAAAAAGGCCCGGCCTGGGCCGGCGAAGAACCGCTATCGCAAATTGTCGTGATCGGCGCGGAGATGACATTTGATTCTGAATGGCTGGAGGCATCATTGCAATCAGCCAGCCCGCTCCCGCCCAGCAATTGACCATAACACCAAGCTATGGGCGGCCCTATATAAGGGTTTCGCGGCGGATCGAGGTGCGTTCCTTTTCGCCCTCCAGGAAGAAAAGCTCCATCTCGCCAAAGCCCTTGACCTCGCGGAAACCCTGTTCCTCGAACATGAAATCATCGCTGATCAGATCATAGGTTTCCGACGACAGGGTGATCCGCATGGGTTCCGACATGCCTTCCATGCGCGCGGCCAGGTTCACGCCGGGGCCGAAGATGTCATAGACATATTTCTGAATGCCGACGATGGAGCCGATGACCGGTCCCGTCGCGATGCCGATGCGGCAATTCCAGGTCCGCGTATGGGCCGCGTTGCGCCGATCAAGGTAGCGGCGCAGGCGCAGGGCGACGCGGGCCATGTCGGCGGCATGATCGGGACTGGATTCAGGCAGTCCCGCAACTGCCATATAGGCATCGCCCATGGTCTTGATTCGCTCGCAACCGAACATCTCCACGATGCGGTCGAAGGCGGAGAAGATGTCGTTCAGTTCGGCAACCAGTTCACCAGGCTCCCGGCTGACCGCCATTTCCGTGAAATCAACGAAGTCCAACAGCAAAATCGTCGCATTTTCATAGCGCTGCGGTGTAACCGTGCCGAAATCCTTCATCTCCTCGTAGACCGAACGCGGCATGATATTCAACAACAGACGCTCCACCCGGTCCTTTTCCTTTTGCAATTCACGGGTATTGCGCTCGCTCACCTCGGAATAGGATTCCAGCATATACTCGGCCCGTTTCTGGGCCGTGGTATCGCGGCATTCGACGACGGCATATTGCCCGTCCTCGTCATAGGCACGCAGGTTGAGCTCGAGCCAGGTCGTACGGGCACCATCGCGGAGTTCAAACTCCTGGCGATAAACCCGCTTCTTGCCAATGCGGTCACGCGCCCGGTCGGCCTTGAAGTCATCGACGCGCTGATCCAGCGGCGCATCGGCGTCATCCTTGGGCGGACACCATTGGAAAAACCTGCCGTTCTCGAAAACGATGCGCCAGTCATCCAAGGCGACAACAGCCACGCCGGTATCCAGCCCTCGCAAGACATCGCCCAAATCATCCAGCGGCGAAATATCCGGCAGCACATCGCGCGGTTCCCCGCCCGTGGTTGCTTCAGTCATGTCGGCTTCTCCCCTGGCCGCGCCCCAATCTTCGCACACACCTAGCCATTGATTACAAAATTAGCCCGGCTGTTAAAATTCTGCACCACCTCGTTGACGTCATCGTCCGCAAGATCGAAATCTTCCAGCGTTTCCTGCAGCAATTCCATCATCTCGTCGAACTCCGACCTCGTGATGGTGAAGCGTGCGTGGGCACGCTCCAACTCCTGGTTGGTAAAGCTGGCCGGACCGCCCATCAGCGAAGCGATAAACTTGGTCTGGTGGTCGATCTGCCGGCGCATGTCGATGCCTTCGAAATATTTGCTCAGCACCGGTGAATCGAGGACCTTGTCGTAAAACGCCGTGACGACCTTGCTGATGGAGGCAAAGCCGCCATAGCGTTCAAATGTGGACTTATTCATAGCGATGCCTTCCGCTCGGAAAAATTGCAGGATTTGGCTGCCGTTGGTTCCCTCACCTGTTGACCCCCATGGGAGATGAACCAAGTGCAGGCTGGATCAACAGAATGCGGATGTCAATTCCTCGATCCGCATGTGGGTTTCAGGCGAAATGCCTTTTACAACCGCTTGGAAATTCGGGTGCCGCAAGCCCGAGCCCAAATAGGTGTAGCGCACCGCCTGGCTTTGGTTGGCGACAAAGGTCCGGCGTTCCGCCGTGCTCAACGTCCGGCCAGTGGCGGACTGAAAGCTAACGCAATCCAATTGCACCTGCTGCATCAAACCGTCATCAAGAAATCCGATGATGGCGAAATAGTCTTCAAGGCCTTCGCGCAAGCCATCTTCGTCACATTGCCGCAACAACGCATCAATGATCAAAGTATCCATCTTGGCGTGCCGGGCTTCCTCCTGCCAATGGTGCTTCAGCATTTTCTTGAAGGCCGGATCCAGCTCCCGGACATCCTTGACGCTTTCCACGTAATGCGCCTGGGTCATCCATTCGGTTTGCAGGATCAACAGCGCCACCGCCAAGGGATGGTGGCCAAGGACCGCATCGGCCATATCGGCGGCGTGACCGATTGTAGCGCACGGCGTTGTGAAACCGTCACGGAAGGCGGCGCGGAAAGCATTGAACAATTGGATATGCCTGGCCTCCTCGCTGGCGAAACTCAGCAAGGCACGGGTCGTCACATCGTCATCATGGATAATCCCGCGCAACTGGTCCACGACGAACGGCACGATGATTTCCTCGACCATGGAAAATGTGCAGAGATAGCCATGCGCCCTGATCTGATTGAGCACCCGCTGTTCCGCCTGGGTCAAAAAGGTCAACGGTTCGACCCGGGCAAAAGTCTCGGGCAGGAACGGCTTGGTAAAGTCCAGCCGCCTATGGCCGCCAATGAAATCCCCGATCCGCCAGGTCGCCCGTTCCGAGGCGCCCAGACAGGCATCGAAACTGAATTTGTGATGGTACATTTCCCCGTCTCCGTTGCGCCGTGATACACCCCACGCGGTCACCGGCAAGTATCAATCTAGGTAGCGGCAGTGTCTGTTTCGTGTCAGTTCCGCCGGCCTTTTGTATCAGTTGTTTCAATGTAACCCGGTCAGACAGACGCCTTCGGGCCGCCCTGAAGAATGAGAAAAGGCGCCACCGCCGGCCGCGGAACTGACGCCTAAAATCTGTCGAAAAAGAGTCTGCTAGCTGGGCGCGTAGGTATAACCCATGCCGCGCACAGTCTTTATGACCTGCGGCTTTGCCGGATCCATTTCGATCTTCCGGCGCAATCTGGCGATGCGGATATCGATGGAACGGTCATAGGGTTCCCAGTTCTTGTGATGGGCGAATTCAAGCAACTGATCACGGGTCAAGACCCTGTTGGGACGCTCGACGAAAGCGCGCAGCAGATCATATTCCATCGCCGTAATGGCAACTTCCGCGCCGTCCTTGTCGAACAGTTGATGGCCGTCCAGGTCAAGATGACAACTGCCCACGCGGATCCGCTGTTTCGGGGTGGCGGCCAGTTCCCGGCCGCCCGAATTCAACCGCGTCCGCCGCAGAATGGTTTTCACCCTGGCGTACAGTTCACGCAGATCAACCGGCTTCGAGAGATAGTCATCAGCCCCCATTTCCAGGCCGACGATCCGGTCCGTCACTTCGTTGACCGCCGTGAGCATGATAATCGGCACATCCGAACCTTCCCGGATATAGCGCGCCAGGCTCAATCCATCCTCGCCGGGCATGGAAATATCCAAAATGATGAGGTCAATCGTTTCACCGGAATCCACGATTTCGCGCAGCGCGGTGCCACCCATCGCCGGCGTCACCCGGAAATGCTTGAGCTCAAGATATTCCTGCAACGTGTCACGGATATCCTGCTCGTCATCGACGACAACGATATGATCCGTTTCACTCATCAGTCCGTCCCCCGCCCGAGGCCAATTCTATTGGGCCTGCCTGGCGGCAAACCAGCACGCGGCCGCGTCAGCCATATGATGGCAAAAATCAAGAACCGTCTTGCCGGCATCCAGATACGGATCGATGGTCTTGAATGCATAACCGCCCTGGCCATTAGCCTGCATGGCGCCATTGAATGTGGAAATATACATGATACACGCCCTTCCCTTTGCCCTGGCCGTCAATTGCTGTGAATCTGGCCAACTTCGAAGCCGGCATGGTGGCGGGGATCAATTTCAGTTGCATGTCCATTTTTGCATGGAATTGTTTCAATTGTTTCAGCTCACCCCAAATCCGGCCCATTATCCGCTGAAATCCGCGATATCAGTGCACGCACATCACTTGGCGTGATTGGTTTTTCGATATAGGGCCGGCCGCTCTCGCTCAGGAAAGCCCCCATGTCCTTGCTCAACATATCACCGGTAAGAAAGCCGATCCGGTCCAGATATTGCGGTTGTTCCGCCCGCAGTTGCTCAAATACCGCCGGGCCGTCCATTTCGGGCATGCGCAAGTCGCTTAGCACTATATCGAAATCCGTTTGCGCCAACAGGGCCAGACCTTCCTTGCCATTGCTGGTGATGGCGGTGTCGTGGCCGTCAAGTTTCAGAATATCGGACAGCAATTCAGCGACGTCGGCTTCGTCATCAATGATCAGAATGGATAGTTGTTCCGCCGTCGAGGCAGCCTGTCCGGTGTCTTCGTCGGTGTCATAGTCGTCCATCTGGGCCGGCAGCCGCATGACGAACGTGGCACCATGACCGGGCGCGCTTTCCAATTTTATCTTGCCGCCGTGCGACTGCAGAATGCGGTGACACAGCGCCAAACCGATACCGGTGCCGTCGCCGACCTCCTTGGTGGTAAAAAACGGCTCGAAAATCCGGCGGCGAATATCGTCGGGAATGCCCGGCCCGTTATCCCTGATCTTCACCACCACCATCTTGCTGCGCGGCCGATAGAGGGAAACGATGGTCAGACGCCGAGGGCCGTCGATCTCGCGCAGGGCCTGTTCGGCATTGACCATCAGGTTGGTGAAGACTTGGACAATCTGGTCCGCATCGACCAGCACGTTGGGCAATGCCGGCGCCTGATTGCGCACAATTTCGATGTTCGAGGCGCGCAGGGAGTAGCCGGCCACTTCCAATGCCAGATCTATCAGATCGTTGACGCTGATCGGGCTGCTTTCCCGTGGCTGCTGCCGGGCCATGGAGAGGAAGGTTTTGACGATCCGCGCGCAGCGGTCGGCTGAACTGACGATCCGCTCGGCCCGCGCGATAACGGCCGCATCGGTGGCGGTTTCCTGCAGCAACAGAGCCTGACCGACGACAACGGACAGCGGATTGTTCAATTCGTGGGAGACGCTGGCCAGCAATTCGCCCATGGCAATCATCTTTTCGCTGACATGCAGAACCTCGCGCTGGCGCACCATTTCCTCTTCCAGGGCGCGGTATTCGGTCAGGTCAAGGATCGCCGAGACGATCATCTTTTCGCCCTGATTTTCCACCAGCCGCGCGGAATAGGAAGCCCAGAAATTCTTGCCGTCACCGTCACGGAACTGAATGGTGCGGTCCTGCACCAGGCCCGAAATCTGCAATTCCCGCCAGATTTGATCCCTGTCGTTCTTGTCGGCCCAATAATCCCTGGCGACGATATTGTCGCCCTCGCCACCACGGCGGAACAACTTCTTCGAGGCCGGGCTTTCATACAGGATGACGCTGTCATCGCCGCGGCTGACCGTAATCGGCGCCGGGCAGCCTTCGAGAATTTGCCGCACCGAAGCCTCGCTCTCCCGCAGGGCCCGCTGCATCTCCCGGCTCTTGGAAATATCGGTCAGGGTAACCACAATGCCGCCCTGGCGCGTTGGCTGGGAGGAGTATTGGAACCAATCACCATTGGCCAGCCGGTATTCAAAGCCGAACCGGGCGCGGCCCCCCTCCCGGTCCGCCATATGACCTTTAAGAAACTCTTCGATCTCCGCTCTTTCGCCGTAATACTGCCCACGTTCCATACCGGTCCGAATTATATCTTCGAACAGCGTGCCCGGCTCGATCAGTTCGGCGCAGATTGCATTGAACTCTCGAAAACGGCTGTTGAAGGTTATCAACCGGTCATCCGGATCAAACAAGGCGAAGCCCTCGGACAGGGACTCAATGGCGTCCTCCAGCGTTTCATGCGCTTGCGCCAGGGCCGTCTCGCGATCCTGTTCTTCCGTGATATCCACGATGGAGGCGATGTGAACCTCGCGCCCTTCATAAACGATCAGGTTTGAAGTGAGCGAGATCCAATAGAGCGAGCCATCATCGCGCTTTTGCTTGATACGCCGGTTTCGCAGTATTCCGTCGCGGCGCAATTCAGCGACGACCCTTTGCCGCTCATCGGGATCGGCATACATATCCTGGACCTTGAAGTCCGCTTCCGGTCCCCATTCATGGCCCAGCAGGGCCGAGGCGGCGGGACTTTCGTACAATATCGAACCGGTCTTCACATCGACCAGCATCACGGGTAAAGGATGGCTTTCCACCAGCAGACGGAACCGCTCCGCGCTTTCCCGCATCTCCCGCTCCAGCTTTTTCTGAGCATGGATGTCGGTGATCAGGATGATTTGCCCACCTTCCACGGTCGGTGCAAAAGTGGCGCGGACCCAATATCCGGCAGCTAGCTTCAGTTCCAATCCGCCGCTTGTTGGTTCGCTGATGCGTTTGGAGATCTTGTCGGCCCAGGCCGTCGTTTGTTCGACAGGTTCACCGTCAAATATCTCAATCTTCTTTAGAATATCCTCGACCAAACGCCGGCGCGGGTGGCCGATGAAGCGTTCAGGGCCGAAACCGGTCGACATGGCCAGCATCGTGTTGCAGGCGATGATCCGGTCGTCGCTATCGGTAACGCAAAACCCGCCATCAATGCTTTCAACCGCGTCCTGATAGATCTTCCGGAGGTCGCGGCTCGTTTCCGTGGCCACCATTTCGGCGCTGATATCAATCATGCAGCCGGTCAGGACCGAGCCATCGTCCACCGGCAAACTAAGCTCGTCACGGTACCAGCGCTCGCCGCCATCCGCCAAACGAAGGCGGTATCGGCAACTTGCCGTGCCGCCCGCGCGCAGGTTCTTACAGGCCTGACGATAGGAGGTAAGATCGTCGGGATGAATATAGCGGTCCCGATACGACCCGTCCGACAGCATATTTTCGGCCGTATGTCCGGTCTGGCTTTCAATGTTCCTGGAAATATAGGTCAGTGGAAAATCACCATGCGCCGATGCGGTATAAAAAATCACCGGCGAATGGCCAACCGCCAGGGCCAGATGCGTCTCGCCCGCACTTTCGGGTGACGGCCCTCCCGACAATTGGCTGTCCACTGACGTCATGATAATTTCCCTGGCCAAAACTCCGGCACCGGCGTGCATCACTGCAATGCTAGCACATCCTGTAAGAAGTGGGATTGTCCAATCTCCAAATCAATAGTTGCCTTAAGCAACTAAATTATTGCTATTATCATCATTCTGCATACCGCGGGAGCGGCCATCATGGCGAACAAGACGGACCAGGCTAACCGGATTGACGCTTTGCGCGCCTTCAACCGGTTCTACACGGAACAGATCGGCGTCTTGCGGGAGGGCTTGCTGGACAGCAAATTTCCCCTTACGGAAGCACGGGTTTTGTACGAACTCAGCGCCCGGGGCGAGACCACGGCGGGGGCGTTGAGCCGTGATCTGGGCCTCGATCGCGGCTATCTTAGCCGAATCCTGCGTGGTTTAAGCGCACGCGAACTGGTGGATAAGAGACCCGCCGCGGAAGACCGTCGCAAGCATATTCTCAGCCTCAGCCCGGCCGGCAAACAGGAATTCGCCGTGCTGAACGAAATCTCCCGCAAGGCCAACGCCAATTTGCTGGCGCCGCTGTCGGATGGCGATCAGTTGCGCCTGCTTGAGGCCATGACCCGCATTCACGATCTACTGTCGCCCAAGGATCGCGAACCCGACGGCAAGGGCAAAGGTTTCGTCCTGCGGCCGCACCGCCCCGGCGACATGGGCGACGTCATCGCCCTGCATGGCCGCCTGTACCCGGAAATGTTCGGCTGGGATGAAACGTTCGAGGCGCTGGTCGCCACCATCGCGGCTGATTTCATCATCAATTTCGATCCCGACTGGGAATGCAGCTGGATTGCCGAAGTGGATGGTGAATTCGTCGGCTCGGCCTTTGTCGTGAAGGTGGATGCACAGGTTTCCAAATTGCGCCTGATGATCGTCGACAAGAAGGCGCAAGGCCTGGGCATCGCCCGTGCCCTGCTGAGCGAATGCCTGCGTTTTGCCCGGCGCACCGGCTACACCAAGATGACCCTGTGGACCAATGATGTACAAACGGCGGCGCGGGCGCTCTACGCCTCCGCCGGCTTCGTACTGGTGCACGAAGAGGCCGGGCACGATTTTGGCGTCGACCTGGTGGCCGAGACCTGGGTCCTGGAACTTTGAGCAGGACCGAATTTATCGCAATCCTGGCCGGCACCATCACCGGCGTGCTGGTCGGCGCCGCCATGGTGGCGACCCGTTACGTGATCAGCCAGACCGATCCGGCCTCCCTGGCCCTGCTGCGGTATGGCATTGGCACCCTGGGGCTGATCCCGCCGGTCCTGCTGATCCGCCGCGTCAGGTTCGCACGCCGCGACCTTCTGCCCATTGCCCTGCTGGGCATCGGCCAGTTCGGCATTCTGATCGCACTGTTGAACTATGGCCTGCAATTCATCGGCTCCGGCCTTGGCGCGCTGCTGTTTGCGACCTTTCCCATTCTGACCATGATCCTGGCCGCCGCCTTGCGGCTCGAGCCGTTGACCATTGCCAAGACCGCCGGTGCCTTGCTGACCATTGCCGGCGTCGGGCTTGCGGTATCGGACAATGCCGTGTTGCCGGATCTGAGCACCGAAAATCTGCTCGGTGTGATCGCCGTATTGGCATCGGCGTTCACCGGTGCGGTCTGCTCGGTCTTTTATCGGCCCTATCTGGAAAAGTACCCGCCATTGCAGGTCAGCGTGTTCGCCATGCTGGCCTCCGTGCTGTTCCTGATCTTGCCGGCGGCGGCGGAAGGCTTCTTTCTCAGACTCCCCGAATTCACAACCATGGGCTGGCTGGCGGTGCTGTTCATCGGTTTCTGCTCCAGCCTCGGCTATTACACCTGGCTGCTGGCCCTGAAGCATGCCACCCCGACCCGCGTCGCCCTGTTCCTGGCCCTGGGCCCCGTTACCGCCACGGCCCTTGGCGCCGCCATGCTGGGGGAGCCGGTAACGCCGCTGTTCCTGACCGGCCTCGCGGCGGTGATCGCCGGCCTTTGGGTGGCACATATGCCGCAAATACCTCGGATGCCTGGGCCGCGCTGAAAGAGGCTGCTACACTGCGCCCGCATAACCATTGGGAGAGACCGCCGTGAGCCGCCGTGTTGCCTTGATTACCGATACCTGCCTCCACCTTGGGCCCGACCTGGCCCGCACCCTGGCCGCCCGGGAGCACGATCTGATCCTGGGCGATCCCTTGCCCGGCCTGGTCGAAGAGGTCGAGGCCCTGGGCGCCAACGTTGTTTCGCTGACCGGCATGGCGGACCTGGGCGACGGCAGCGCCATCGCCCGGCTGGTCGAGGCGGGGATGGAGCGCTTCGGCAAACTGGATGCGGCCTGTGTGCGCACGGGCGTGATCATTGGCGGTTCATTCTTGAAGGCCAGTCTGGAGCAATTGCGCACCCTTCAGACCGCCAACCTGGAAGCGGTCTTCCACAGCCTGCAGGCCCTGCTGGGCGTCATGGTGCCGGCCGGTCAGGGCCAGATCGTCATCGTCACCTCGGCCACCGGGCGCAAGCCCATGCCCAATGCGGGGCTATATTCAGCGACCCGCGCCGGGGCCAACATGATGGTCAAGGCCGCCGCCCTGGAAGTGGCCGACAAGGGCGTTAGCATCAATGCCCTGGGCACCGCGTATTTGGACTACCCCGGGTTCATCCGGGCAACCGGCTCCGACGACCCGGAGGTCCGCCGCGAGGTGGAGCGCCAGACGCCCATGCATCGTTTTGGCCAGCCCTCGGAAATCGCCCATTTCGCCGCTTCTCTTTTAGATGGCGGCAATCGCTTCCAGACCGGGCAGTTCTTTTCCTTGAGCGGGGGCTGGAGTGATTAGGACAGCGGCTCAATTTGGGGGGATTTTATGACAGAGGCACTACGGAATGGCGTAAATAGCGCCCAGGTCGAATACTGGAATTCGGCGACCAGCGAGAAATGGGTGGTCAATCAGGAACGCCTGGACCGGCAATTGAGCCTGGTCACCGACCGGCTGTTTGAACACACCGCCATTCAGCCGGGCGAACGGATCATCGATATCGGCTGCGGCACGGGCGCCTCGGCCCTGCGCGCGGCCCAGGCCGTGGGGCCCAATGGCCATGTATTTGGCATCGACATTTCCCAGGCCATGCTCGGCCTGGCCAAAAAGCGGGCCGCCGCCATGGATGGCATGGACAATCTGACCCTGGAAATCGCCGATGGGCAAAGCCACGCATTCGAGGCGGGCGCCCACGATTTGCTGCAGTCACGGTTCGGCGTGATGTTTTTTCAGGATCCGATTGCCGCCTTCGCCAATCTGTTGACGGCGCTGCGTCCCGGTGGCCGGTTGGGCTTTGTCTGCTGGGCCGCCATGGCCGACAATCCCTGGTTCACCGTCCCGCGTGGTGCGGCGGCCCGCCATCTGGCGGAGCCCGAACCGACCCCACCGCGGGCACCGGGACCGACGGCCTTCGCCGAGACGGACTATGTGACGGAGATATTGAACGGCGCCGGGTTCAGGGACGTGCGGGTGAACACGGAAACCTGCAAGCTGGTTGGTGCCGACACCGCCGCCAATACGGCGGCCTTCGCGATAAACGTTGGCCCGGCCGCCCGTATACTGAAATTGCATGATGCAAGCGCCGAAACCATTGCCGCCATTACCGCCGATGTGGAGGCCGAACTCAGCCCCTATCTCACCGCCGACGGCATCCGCGTTCCGGCAAGATTGCACTTCGTCACCGCCAGGAGGTAGCCGCCATGAGCGACATCCACGAACTGGGCATCCGGGAGGTCGGTGAATGCCTGCGCCGGCGCGACGTTGGTGTGGTTGAGTTGACCCGAATAATGCTGAACCGTATCGCCGCCCTGGACGGTAGTTTGAACAGCTATATTACCGTGACCGACGAGTTGGCCCTGGCCCAGGCCGAACAGGCGGAACAGGAACTGCGCGCGGGCCGGGATCGCGGCCCCCTGCATGGCGTGCCCATTGCCCTGAAGGATTTGATCGAGACCAAGGGCATCCGCACGACTTTTGCCTCCCGCGCCTACGCCGACCATATCCCGGACCGGGACGCGACCGTTGCGCGGCGATTGGCTAACGCCGGCGCGGTTCTGCTGGGCAAGACCAATCTTTCCGAGGGGGCGGCGGATTCCTCCTCGCAATCATCGGCCTTTGGCGGCCCGTGCAATCCGTGGAATACGGACTATATCACCGGCGGCTCGTCGGGCGGTTCGGCGGCGGCGGTCGCGGCGCACCTGGCCTTTGCCGCCCTGGGCAGCGATACCGGCATGTCAATCCGGCAACCGGCCGCGCTGTGCGGCATCGTCGGGCTGAAACCGACCTTTGGCCGGGTCTCGAAAGTCGGCGCCATGACCCTGTCGGATTCCCTGGATCATCTGGGGCCAATGACCCGCGGCGTGCGCGACGCCGCCCTGGTGCTGCAGGTTCTGGCCGGTTATGACCCTGACGATCCCTGTAGCGCCGATGTCCCGGTGCCGGATTTTTCCGCCGAACTGAAGGACGCCAGTCGCATCGCGCAAGGCGCCCGCCTGGCCATCCCTCGAGGCGATTTCTTCACCGAGACCGATCCGGAATGGCTTGCTGCGACGGAACAGGCCATTGCCGTCTTCGAGGATATGGGCGCGGTGACAGAGGAGGTTATGTTGCCGGGATTGCAGGATCTGATACAGCTTGGCAATCTGATCGTGGTGGTCGAAGCGGCGGCCTATCACCGGCAGCGCTTTCAGGCCGATCCGGATAAGTTCGGACCGGAGCTTACCCGGGTGATCACCATCGGCGAAAGCCAGGGCGGCGCCGACTATGTTCTGGCCCAGCAACAGCGCCGGCGGGCCAAGGCGGCCTTTCTGTCCGCGCTTGAGGGCTATGACGCCATGGTCCTGCCGACCACGACCTTGGCGGCATGTCCGATCACCGAGGATGCCTATCCCTTGGTCCGGCCCCGCAGCCGCAACACCTTGCCCTTCAATGCCCTGGGCTGGCCGGCGGTTTCCCTACCCTGCGGCCTTGCCGCCAACGGCATGCCCATGGGCCTGCAGATCGTCGGCAAGCCATTCGCCGAAGCGCGCGTGCTGGCCCTGGCCGAAGCCTATGAGCAGGCGACCGAATGGCACCTGAAACAGCCCAACATCTAAGTATCGGCGTATTTCTCGATCTGGTCGCGCCAGGCCAGGACTTCCTCGGGGTTGCCCAGCCTGGTTCTGAGGCCCGCCATCGGCGTGACAGGCACCAGCAACCGATCGACGCCGGCGGCGGCTAAGCTGGCGATTTCATCCAGATCATCGGGCAGAGAGGTCGTGATCTCCAGGGCATCGGGATCGCGGCCATGTTTGCTGGCGTTTTCCCGCGCAATGGCGATCAATTCCGCCGGCGCGCCACGGGCCGGGAAGAAACCATCGCCCAACCGCCCGGCGCGCCGCGCGGCCGGCTTGGAATGGCCGCCGACGATGATCGGCACGCTGCCGTTAACCGGCTGCGGCCGGCAATAGACATTATCGAAGGAGGCGAATTCACCATGGTAGGTGGGCTTGTCCTGGCCCCATAGGGCCCGCATGGCGCCGACATAATCGTCCGTGCGGGGGCCGCGGTCATCGAACGGCGTGCCGATGGTTTCAAACTCCTCGCGCATCCAGCCGACGCCGATGCCGAGAAGAATGCGCCCGCCCGACATGAAGTCCAGGGTCGCGACCTGCTTGGCGGTAATGACCGGATTATGCTGGGGCAGGATCAGGATGCCCGTGGCCAGCTTGATCCGCTGCGTTGCCGCCGCGACGTAGGCCATCCAAATCAGGGGATCGGGCATGGGGACATCATCCTGGCCGCCGGCCATCTTGCCATCATCGGAATAGGGATAGGCGGACTGGTAGCCTTCCGGCACCACCGTATGCTCCACCGTCCAGGCGGATTCAAAGCCGGCCTCCTCGCCCGCCTGTACCAGTTCGACCGCCTTGGCCGGATCGATGTAGCGGCCGGTGTTGCAATAGCGCAATCCGAATTTCATCGCTCTTCCCCTTCATTGCCTGCCATCATCATGGGCGCGAACGGGTATGCGATCAACCGCCCTGCAACAGGATCGCGCCTGACTGCCACAACAAACGCAGGCCCAGGACGGTCAACAGAATGGTCAGGGCAAATTGGAAACGGCGGTCACCCATGCCGTGCAGGACCTTGCCCCCGATCAAAGTGCCGAGAATGCCCGTGATCATCATGCCGACAACCAGGGGCAGATAGGGTGCGTAGTTGAATCCCAACAGTCCAAAGACGCCGATCTTCAGACCATGCTGCAGCACCATGCAGCCGGCCTGGGTGCCCACGTGGGCCATGCGTTCCAACTTCAGGGTCTTCAGAACCGCCGCCACCAGCGGCCCGGTGCCACCGATGAACATGGTCAGAAAGCCCGAGGCTACGCCGCCCAGCAACAACGCGGCCCGGCCCGAAGCGGCGGGTATCTTGCCCCAGGCCGACCACAGCACGAACGAGCCCACGGCCAGAAACAAGAGCCAATCGGGCAGACGCACCGCGATCAGACCGCCGATTATGGCGCCGACGACCCCGCCCAGGGTCAGGGGCAGCAGCCGTGACCAACTGATATAGCGCGCCATGACCACGGACCGCCCGATGTTGGAGCCAAGCTGTATCACCCCGTGGATGGGCACCAGAGCAGTGGCCGGCATGAGGGTCGCCATCACCGCGATGAGAACCATGCCGCCGCCCAAACCGAAGGCGGCCGAAATGAACGAGGTCACGGCGCTGATGCCCAACAGCAACAACCCGACCCAGGGCGCCATTTCCGCGGGCAGCAGGCCGGCCCATTCGAATGTAGTCAAGGGCTCGCTCTACGCCGGATCGTCCAGGCGATAGATCCGGGTCGCCGTATCGTGGAACAGCTTGGCCTTTTCGTCGACCGGATAGTCGGCCGTCAGGCGCTTGAAGCTGTTCCACAGAACGTTGTAACTGCACGAGCACATATCGACGGGAAAATTGGATTCGAACATGCAGCGATCGGCGCCAAATTTCTCGATGGTGTGCTCGTAATAGGGTTTCGTCGCGACCATCAACTCTTCCGAGGACGGCGGCCGGTCCCGTTCGTGCCAGCCGAAACCGTTCAGCTCCATATTGATGCCGCCCAGCTTGGCCACGACATTTTCACAGCGTGCCAAGTCCGTGATATCGGCCTGCCATTGGGCAAAATTCTCCTCCAGCTTGCCCGCGTAAGGCCCGATGCCCAGCGGACCGCCGAAATGATCCAGGATGATCGTGGTGTCGGGAAAGGCCTGGGCCAGTTCGGTTAACTCGGCGATCTGGGTGTGATAGCACCAACCCTCGAAACTCATGCCATGGCGCGCCAATTGGGCGAAGCCGGCACGGAAATTTTCCTGTTGGTATAGATGTTGCGGCGGCTCACATCGGGCATTGGGGACGTCCGGTGCGGCATCCCAGGTGCAGGAATGGCGAATGCCGCGAAAGCGCCCGCCGCCGGCGTGAAGGTGCGCTTCCAGAACCTCGGCTACATCGCCGCCCAGGCACAGATCCGCATGCCCGACGATACCGGCGGCGACGCGTGCCTTGCCGTATTCGCCGCTGGCGCTCATGGCCGAGATGCCGTTGACGAATTCGGTCTCGCCGACCATGCGCAAGGGCACCGGGCCGTGGGCCCTGATCATGGCGCCGCATTCGATGAAGACAGTGGAGACGATGTTGTGGCCGCTGTTCAGATCCTCCAGGATCTCGTCGAGGAGATAACGGTGGGCCACGCGCTCGTATTTGAACTCCCAAAGATGATGATGCGGATCACAGATCGGCAGGTCGGGATCAATCGTTTCCTCCACCACCTGGGCCAACCATTCAGCATTCGTCGACTTCGTCGCCATGGCAATTCTCCTCCCGCGCCAAATTTGTTGCCGTAAGTTTGGCCAGCCGGGCGGTTTGGTCAAGCGCTTTGAGGATGCCGCGATATCAGCCGGGCGGAAAGCGTGGTATGTATGCCCGCCACATGATGGGAAGCCCTATGACGGATGACACCAAAACCAATGGTGACAGCGACGCGCTGATCGACGCCATTACCAACCTGTTATCGCCATTGCTGAATGCCATGGAGGCGTTGAGCTATGTGGCGCGGCACCTGCATCCGCCGCGGCTGGCCGAGCTGGTGGCCAGCGTCGCGGAAATCGACCCGCCGCTGCGCAAAGGCCTGGAGGAATTCCGGGCCATGCCCTGGCCGGAACATCTGAACACCTTCGCCGAGTGCATGGAGACGGCGGCGGTAGCGGTTTGCCATGGCTTTGACAATCTGCGCGCGGCGGCCGAGATGTCGGATGGCACATTTCAGGCTTACCGGGGCATTCGGCAAAACAGCAAGGCTTTCGCGGCGATCTATCCCGTTGCCAATATGCTACCGCCGATCAACCGCTTTTTCCTCGACGACGCGGGCCGGGCGGACGAGGCCCTGGTGGAGAAGCTGGCCGGGGCGGAGGGCAGCCGTGAAGACGTGGGCATCATGCATGCCAATAATGATCCCAAGAGCGACGGCGGCGGCCGGGGCGGTTTCTCCGTCTACGTTCCGGAATACTACGACCCGGATGTCTCCTATCCCCTGATCATGGCCCTGCACGGCGGCAGCGGCCATGGTCATGAATTCCTGTGGTCCTGGCTGCGGACGGCGCGGGGACGCGGCGCCATCCTGATCACGCCGACATCCCTGGAGGACACCTGGTCCCTGATGGAGCCGGACGCCGACAGCCAGAATATCGAACGCATTTTGGCGTTCGCCAAGGGGCAGTGGAATATCGATGCCAACCGCCTGCTGATGACGGGCATGAGCGATGGCGGCACATTTGCCTACGTCTCCGGCCTGCAAAGCAATTCACCATTCACGCATTTGGCGCCCATGTCCGCATCATTTCATCCCATGCTGCTGGAAATGATGGACGCCGACAGGATCCGGGACCTGCCGGTCTATCTGACCCACGGCGCGTTGGATTGGATGTTTCCCATCGATATCGCCCGTACCGCCAAGCAGGCGCTGGAGGCTGCCGGCGCCGCCCTGCACTACCGTGAAATCGCCGATCTGTCGCACACCTATCCCAGCGACGAGAACCAGCACATCATGGATTGGCTGCTACGGGCCTGACAAACCAGCTATCGCCAACTGAATAGATTCTCTATTATCGTCACTTGCACGACGTTCGATCCATATCGTCAGGAGCAAGACATGATTGTTGGCCCGCGATTACCCGGAAAAGTTGCTCTCATAACAGGCGGCGCATCAGGCATTGGCGCCGCGACCGCAACAGCCTTTGCCGCGCATGGCGCCGCGGTCGCGGTAACCGATTTGAACGACAATCTGGGCCGGGAGGTGGTTGACCGGATTACAGCCGATGGCGGCGAGGCCATTTACCTGCACCTGGACACGACAGACGAGGAACAGTGGACCGAGGCCATGGTCGAAGTCCTGGCGAAATTTGGCGCGTTGCATGTACTGGTGAACAACGCCGGCATCGCCGACCGCCGCGCTGACAACAAGACCACGGTGAAGATCGAGGATACCTCGGTCGAAGGCTGGGAGCGGGTTTTTGCCGTCAACTCCACCGGCGTCTTCCTGGGCGTCAAGCACGCCATCGCGCCCATGCGGTCGGCGGGCGGCGGCTCCATCATCAATATCTCGTCGATCTATGGCGTCGTTGGCTCCGGCGCCGGTTCGGCCTACCATTCGTCAAAGGGTGCGGTGCGGACGTTCAGCAAATCGGCCGCCATTCAATATGCCGGCGACCAGATCCGCGTAAACTCGGTACACCCGGGCTTCGTCGACACGCCGTTGACCGCCAATACCCACGCCGACCCGGAATTGATGGCGCCACGTCTGAACGCGACACCCCTGGGCCGCTTTGGCACGCCCGAGGATATCGCCATGGGCTGCCTGTTCCTAGCTTCCGACGAAAGCGCCTGGATGACCGGTAGCGAACTGGTCATCGACGGCGGTATGCTGGCGCAATAAATTTTCAGGCATTTGGGAGTTTCAACAGATGATCTATGAACTGCGGGTTTACCATTGCATGCCGGGCCGGTTGCCGGACCTGTTGAAACGGTTCGAGACCATTACCTTGCCGATCTGGGAGCGTTTCGGTATCCGCCAGGCCGGTTTTTGGACCACGATGATCGGCGAATCCAACCAGGATCTGACCTACCTTCTGGCCTGGGAATCCCTGGCCGAGCGGGAAGAGAAGTTCGGCGCCTTCGCCGCTGATCCCGAATGGTTGACCAAGCGCGCCGAGACCGAGGCCAATGGCCAGATCGTCGCCTCGTTGAGCAGTCAATTTCTGACCCCGACCTCTTTCTCCTCCGTCCAGTAGTCAGCGCCGCGCCTGGAGGGCGGCGTTCTCAACCCGGATACGGTGGCTGAGCAGCAGGGCATTGAGGATCGAGAAGGTAATGGCAATGCCATGAGCGGAAAACGCCAGGGGCAGCACGGCGACTTCAGCGATCACCACCAGATAGTTGGGATGGCGCAGCCAACGGTATGGACCGGCCGTTATCAGCGGCGCATCGGCCAGGGTGATAATGCGTGTGCACCAGTAACGGCCCAGGCTGGCCAGCACCCAGACCCGGCCAATCTGCAACAGGACAAAGACCGCCAGCCACCACCAGTTGACCCTGGTTTCCGGGCCGATCGACAATGCCAAGGCCGCCAGCCAGCCGCCATGCACCAAAAAGAAGAGGGAATAGTGACCGGCGCCGACCTCGACACCGCCGCGGGCCCGCAGCCAGGCCTCGTTACGGCGGCTCAGGATCAGCTCGCTCAGGCGCTGGGCCGCGACCAGGGCCAGGACGATCCAGGCGGCGGTCAATCCGCCTCCATCAGCGTGAAGGCCGCCGTGAAGCCGGGGCCCATGCTGGTGAGCAACAGGCGCTGTCGTGGTTTCAGACCCGCCTGGCGCATTTCCTGCAGGACGAACAGGACGGTGACGGCGGACATGTTGCCATGACGGCGCATGACCTCGCGCGATGCGCCCAGGCCGCCATGCGGCAGGCCGAACACGGCTTCCAGCGCATCCAGCACCTTGGCCCCGCCGGGATGGGCGACAAAATGGTCAATCTGCTGGTGGCTCAGACCCTGTTGTTCAAGAAAGGCGTCCAACGCGGCCTGAAAGTCCTGTTCGATGATGGTCGGAATATCACGCGAAAAGACCACCTTCAGGCCGTCTCCCCCCGCATCCCAGCCCATGACATCCAGGGTATCGGGCCAGGTATGTTCGCCCCAGGCGGTGATCGCGGGGCCCGTGCCGGCGGTCGATATTACCGCGCCCGCCGCGCCGTCACCGAACAGGGCGGTGGCGATGATGTTGCTTTTGCTGCGGTCGCCATGGCGCAGGGTCAGACTGCATAGCTCCACCACCAGCAGCAACACGTTCGATCCGGGTTGGGCGCGGGCCATGGCGGCCGCCCTGGCAATGCCCTGCACGCCGCCGGCACAGCCCAGGCCGAAGACCGGCAACCGCTGCACATCCCGGCTGAACGGCATGCTTTCCACCAGCAGGGCATCCAGGCTGGGCGTGGCGATGCCGGTGGAGGATACAGTGATGATCATGTCGATATCGCCCGGCGTCAGGCCGGCCTCGGCGATCGCATCTTCCGCCGCCCGTTGCAACAGAACCGCGGCATGCTTCAAATACAGCCCGTTCCGATCGGAAAAGTCATGCGACTGCAAGTACCAATCCAACGGCTCGCAGGTATTTCGGGTCTCGATCGCCGTGTTGCCGAATATGCGCGCCAACCGTTGCGGGCTCATTTCCGCCGCCTGCTGCGAGAACAACCGCGCCGCCGCCGGCAGCGCGTCGGACTGGAGCAGCACGTGCTCAGGCACCGCCGTCGCCAGCGCCTTCAACCGAGCCGGAGTATTCATCAGGTTCCCCTTGCCATCGCCCACAGCTAACGATGTGAACTGGCGGGACGCAAGTAAATTGCGCGGCAATTCGTCCATTGCACCCCGCGCGCCCGGTTTTTTGTGTTTTGTGGAAAATTGCGTATCCTTGAAAGGCAATATGGGCGCCAGGGGAGGATACGGCCGAGGCGGTCCGCATCCTGGACAGGTGCCGAGATGCCGCGGCGGGCCGCGCCCGGCGCCGTGCTGCTGGAACTACGGCGCCTGCATGACGCATGATCGCCACTGAAGCGATGGAAAGGGGATGACAATGACCACCGGGGTAATTTCCGCCGACTGCCATATCGACCTGATCTGGCTGCCACCCGATTTGTTCACCAACAATGCGCCGGCCGCCATGAAGGAGCGCATGCCGTATGTCACCGATGGCCCCAAGGGGCCGACCTGGGTCTCGAGGAATGGCGGCCAGTTCGGTCTGCAGAACGGCATGGGTTCGGCGGGCCGGGAATATGTCCCCGGCGTCATTCACCGCTCCGACCGCATGGCGGCGCAGGGTTTGTACGAGGACGGCAAGAACGGCATCCGGCGCCTGACCGAACCTGACCTGCGCATCAAGGATCAGGATCTGGACGGCGTATCGGGTGAAGTGTTGTACGGCATTCTGGGCGGCGCGGCGCGCCTGAACGATCCGGACGCCTCCATCGTAATGATGCAGATCTACAATGACTGGCTGGCCGATTTTTGCGCCACCCATCCCGACCGCCTGGCCGGCCTTGCCTCCATCCCCGGCCACGATATCGAGGCGGCGGTGGCGGAGATCGAGCGGGTGGCCGAACGCGGCGCCGTCAAGGGATTGGAAATACCCACAATTCCCGACGGCAAGCCGCTGTACCACAAACACTGGGACCCGGTGTTCGCCGCCGCCGCGGCCTCGAAACTGCCGCTGCATTTTCATACCGGCGGCGCCAAGGCACCGGATTTCGAGGCCATGGAGCCATTGGAGGCGCGGCAGGCCTTCGCCGTCTTCATCACGGCTTTTCAGATGTATATGTCGAACAAGCTGATGGAGATCATATACGGCGGCAAGCTGGAGACGCATCCCGACCTGAAGGTGGTCATCGCCGAAAGCGGCATTGGCTGGATTCCCTATATTCTGGAACATATGGATTTGGAGTGGGAAGATCAGTTCAAGGACCTGACCTTGAAAATGAAGCCATCGGACTATTGGTATAGGCAATGCTATGCCACCTTCCAAAGCGACCCGGTGGGGATGCAACTGGTCGATAACCTTGGCGCGGACAACATCATGTGGGGCTCCGACTTCCCCCATCCCGACGGCATCTGGCCCGATAGTCAGGCGTTCATCGAGCGGGAGATGGGACATCTGGCGCCTGACATCCGGCGCAAGGTTACCTACGACAATGCCGCCAAGTTATACGGTTTTCCATCCTCGTGAAGCCGACACCCTGGAATAGGACCACCACCCTGGCCGATTTGCCCGGCCTGGCAGCACAAATATGGGGCAGCCGCGTCGCCGTGACTTTCAAGGACCGGCACGAGACCTTTACCGAACTGGCCGACAAGGCCGACCGCCTGGCGCGTGGCTTGATCGAGGCCGGGGTACGGCCGGGCGACCGGGTCGGTGTCTGGCTGAATAACTGTCCGGAATGGATGCATCTGGTGTTTGCCATCGCACGGATCGGCGCCACGCAGGTACCGATCAACACGCGCTTTAGAACGGCGGACGCGGCCTATATCGTCGGCCAGGCGGAATGCAGCACCTTGATTGCCCACGACACCTCCGGCCCCATCGACTATTGGGCCATGGCGCGGGAAATGGTGCCCGATCATGAACGCGGCGGCGGCGGGATCGATGCCACGGTGGATTCAGGGGATTTTCCCTATCTGGAACGGATCATCATCAAGACCACCGAAGCGGACGCCCCGGCGCCATCCGGCACGATCCACTGGCAAGACGTGATCGGCGCCGACCGGCCGGAGCTGAACGGGGAATTGCAGGCCCGCGCGGCGGTCGTGCATACCGAAGACCCCGCCTTTATCATGTACACCTCCGGCACCACGGGATTTCCCAAGGGCGTGGTGCGCAATCATGGTTTTCTGCGCAATCAGGTCGACCGGGTCCGCTGCCTGGGCACAACGGAAGCGGACGTGGTCTATAACTACCTGCCCCTGTTCCATATTTTCGGCTATCTGGATGGCCCGATGCTGTCCATGGCCACGGGCAACCGGCAGATCCTGACCGAGACCTTCGATCCCGAAGCCTGTTTGGATGCGGTCGAGGCGGAGGGGGTCACCCAGCTTTCCGGCTTTGAAGCCCACGTGAAGGGTTTGATCGAGGCGCAACTGCGCCAACCACGGGATCTGTCGTCATTGCGCGCCGGCATATTCGGCGCCGGCACCAACAGCGCCGTACCCATAATGCGCCAGGCCCTGGAAGTATTGGCGCCGCTAATTCCAATCTCCGCCTACGGTATGACCGAGATCGGCGGCAATGCCTGTCTGTCATATCTGGACTCGACCGAGGAGCAGATGTGCGAAACCTCCGGCCATCCCTGCCCGGATTTCCATTTTCGGGTGATCGACCCGGAAACCGGACGGGACCGGCCGTTGGAGACACCGGGGGAGATTGTCCTGAAGTCCTATAACGTCATGACCTGCTACTACAAAAAGCCGGAGGAAACCGCGAAATCCTACAATAGCGACGGCTGGTTCCTTACGGGCGATATGGGCTATCTGCGGGCGGACGGCTACCTGCGTTTCCTGGGCCGTTACAAGGATATGCTGAAAATCGGTGGCGAGAATGTCGATCCCATGGAGGTTGAAGCCTATTTACAGGGCCACGAGGACGTCCTGGAAGCAGCGGTGATTGGCTATCCCGACGAACGCCTGACGGAAGTCGCCGTCGCCTTCGTTGCGCCACGGGAGGGACGGGAGCCCAGCGAAGAAGACATCCTGGCCCATTGCCGGGGCCGGATCGCTTCGTTCAAGATACCCCGGCGCATTCTGTTCATCCCCGAACTGCCCATGACGCCCACCGGCAAGGTGCGCAAGGTGGAACTGCGGGAACAGGCCATGGAGATCCTGGCCAAAACCAAAGAGACCTGAAATGAAATATCGAAAGCAGGATGCCAAGGACTACGCCCGCGAAAACATGCGCGGCATCTGGGCCGCCGCGTTGACGCCGTTCGGCGACGATTTGCGCATTGATGAAGCCGGCTTCCGCGCGAACATCCGCCACTGGGTCGATGATCTGGGTATCGAAGGCCTGTTCATCGCCGGCAAGCAGGGCGAATTCTTTTCCATGTCCGTGGCGGAACGCAAGCAGACGTTCGAAATCGCCGTGGCGGAAACTGAAGGCGCCGGCGCCACGATCATGTCCTGTTCGGATCAGAATTTGGATGTGGTTTTGGAGCTTGCCCGCCATGCGCAGAACATCGGCGCCGACTACATTGTGGTACATGCGCCACTTCTGCATTTCGTCACCGATAGGGACGAAACCCTGCGGCAGTATTACCGTCATATTTCCGAACAGGTGGATATCGGCATCGCCATGTGGAGCCATCCCGATAGCGGCTATTTGATGAGCCCGGAGCTCTGCGCCGAGATCGCCGAACTGCCGAACATCGTCGCCATCAAGTACAGCGTGCCCAGAGGGATGTATGCCAGGCTGACGGAACTGGCCGGCGACAGGCTTCTGGTCAGCACGGCATCCGAGGAGGAATGGCTGGACAATATTCTGGAGCTCGACTGGCAGCTCTATCTCTGTTCATCGCCGCCCTATCTGTTGCAGACCGCGACCGACCGGCGCATGCATGACTATACCCAGGCGGCATTCGCCGGCGATGCGGATGGCGCGCGGGCGCTCTGGCAAAGCCTGGAGCCGGTGCGCCAGGCGCTGAAATCCACCCGGCCCGCCGACAAGCCGCAGGCGCATCAGAAATACTGGCAGCAATTGCTGGGCCAGGCCGGCGGCCCGGTACGCCGACCCATGCTGCAGTTGAACGACGAAGAGAAAGCCGCGACGAAAGCAGCCTTTGATCAATGCGGCATTGGCGGCAATGGAGATTGAACGATGACCATGCATCCAAAATTCAAGGCTTTCAACTTCGAGGGCTGGATCGATGAAAACCAGCATCTGCTGCAGCCGCCCGTCGGCAACAAGATGCTGCATGAGGAAACCGGCATGATCGTGATGGTCGTCGGCGGCCCCAACAGCCGCGTCGACTTCCATGACGATCCGGTGGAAGAATGGTTCTTCCAATATCGCGGCAACATGGTTCTGAAAATCGCCGAGGGCGGCAGGATCTATGATGTGCCGATCCGCGAGGGCGAAGTGTTTTTCCTTCCCCCGCACGTCCGCCACGCGCCGCAACGGCCCGAGGCCGGTTCCATCGGCCTGGTGGTGGAAAGCCCGCGGATGTTCGGCATGAAGGAAGCTTTCGAATGGTACTGCTTCGACTGCGAAGGCCTGGTCTACCGGGCCGAGGCGGCCTTGAACTCGGCCAGCGGCATCGTCAGTCAGCTACCGGGCATCTACGAGGCATTTCATGGCGATGAGGCGGCGCGGACCTGCCCCCATTGCGGCACCCTGCATCCCGGCAAGGGCGCGCCGCCGGAAGGCTGGGTCGTTACCTAAGCCGCCTTGACCGAATGCTGACCGGTTCGTTTGAGCCCGCCAGGGCACGCACCTTCTGCATCAGGGCTTCCGCCTGGGCCGTGCCCGGCGGGCCGATGTCGAAGCCGGCGGCGGCAAGGGCCTGGCCGGTCCAGGTATTGCAGGTATTGAGAAGATGAAAGGTGCCGTGCGCGGGATAAAACCGGCTGTCGGCATAAAGTCCCGGTGCGCTGGCCGTGGCGCGCGGTTTGCCCCCACGGTTGAAGCTGGCGTCGATGAAATCTATTAGCGCATGCAGATTTTCGGTATTGACCTTGAGGGGCACGATCTCGGCCTTGGGAAAGTAGCGCGCCGGTTCCGTCCACAGACCGACCATGTGGATCACGGTCGGCGTCGGCACCAACAGGGCATCCATGCTCATGCCGATGGTGACGTCCTTGGAGGGATAGAATTTGGCATCGCCCCAGCCGAATTCGAAAAATTGCGCATCCTTGAAGTCCGCCGTCTCGGGAATACGGCCCGGTGGAATGTCGCCCTTGGCGATGACAATGCCGCTATGCCAGCCGTTCGAGGTGACATGGATAACCGTCTCATCATTCCCATTCTCACCTTGGCCCGGCAGCTCATTCCCAACGGCCACGCAACCCGCCAGTAACAACGGCAGCAGCAATAGGGCCCAGAGCCGGCATCTCGGCACGAATGTCCTCATGCGGACCATCCTAAAGCAATGTGAGCGGCGGCGGTAGGAAAGAGCCGGCGCGCTTCAACTGCGACAGGGCAGCCGGCGGCGCTTCAGGCTTGATTGATGCATCGTCATGGAAAGTGAACAAGATGCCCAAGCCAGAATTGAAGAAGCCGCCAGGTTACCGGGTTTCCTACGTCTGCACCGCGTTCCCTAGGATATTTCTACTCGATTATGAGAGGGCAATTTCCCCAATAACTGGCTTTTTTGGAGCATAATGACTGAATCGGCGGCGGCATCAACGTCACGTCTATTTCCCCAAGAAATCAATGCCCAAGTAATCTCATATAGTTTGTTTTCGTAATATATGTGCTATATAATAATTAGTGTAAGTCGCAATGTAATGGGTCAATTGTCCGGAGCATTGAAGC
>CAZVYX010000009.1:0-119699 GCA_964631725.1 uncultured Rhodospirillaceae bacterium
GATCTACACCTATGCGGTCGCCTTGGCCGCGACCACGCCATTTGTTCCGGCCTATTTTGATTTTTCCATTGCACCGGGGCCCGGCGGTTGGCTGGCGTTTCTGCTGATTGGTCTGGTGGGCGGCATCCGCCATTATTGCATCATCAAGGCCTACGCCCTGGCACCGGCCTCTCTGATCGCGCCCTTCAACTATACGGAACTGCTGGGGGCGACCCTGGTCGGCGCCGTCGTCTTCAATACCCTGCCCGACGGCACCACCTGGCTGGGTGCCGGCGTGATCATCGCCGCCGGGCTTTATCTGGCCTATAGCGAACGGCGCCGTTAATTTGGATCAATGCGGGCCGCGACGGCGTGCTATAAGATCCCGTTGAGATAGTGGATTAGGATGATGGCTGGAATGGCAAAACAAATGGAAGTGACGGAACCGACTGACTTCGGCGACGGCCAATATCCCCATGCCCTGGTCAATGTCACCAATGTCTGCAACCTGGATTGCCGCCATTGTTTCGTCTTCCGGGCCGACAACCCCCAGGCGCCGCGGGACAAGATGAACGATGCCACCATGCTGCATCAATTGGAGGTGTTGCGCGACAAGCACGGCATCCGTTCCATGCTGTTCATGGGCGGCGAGCCGATGATCCGCAAGGACATGGTGCTGGAAGCCACCAAGCTGTTTCCCGAAAGCGCCATCGTCACCAACGGCACCTACGGCATTCCCTCCGTTCCCGGCCATCTGGTCACGGTCTCTTTGGATGGTCCGATGGAACTAAACGATCCGATCCGGGGCGAGGGCGTGTTCAATAAGGTCAAGGACGCCATTTTCGCCCGCGACGCCAGTGATGGCACCACGGTGATGCTGCAAATGGCGGTAACGCGGGAAAACGCGCCGGGCCTGGAAGAATTCATGGCCGAAGTTTCGGAATGGCCCATCAACGGCGTTGCCTTCAGCCTGTACGTCCCGGTTCAGAATGACCAAACCGGGTTGGACTGGAAGGACCTGAAGGAGCGTGACAAGGTTCTCGACCGAGTTATCGCGCTGAAAAAGAAATACCCCAATGTAATCAAATCGCAAATCCCGACCCTGGAGATGATGAAGTCCGACCAGGCCCTGAATTGGACCGGCGAGCATGGCGAGAACTGTATCCTGCGCCGGGATACCCTGCCCCTGTACATGGGCGAGGGCGGCCAGTTCGAAAAGCCGTTCTGCTGTTACGGCAATGACGTGGATTGCACCCGCTGCGGCGCCTATGCGGTCTTCAACCGGGCCTATCTGGAACTGCAGGGCCGGGGCGAGGCCTCGCGCTACGGCCGCGACGGCGCGGCGAATGTGGCCGCTGTTGTGGAGAAAACGGGCTAACGCAACACCGGCGCCATTTCATTGGGCCTGGCATTGCTGTCCCATTGAAAGGAACGCGCCTGTGCGGCCACCAGTTCGTGCAAATCGCGCGGTACCGCATCGGCCCAGGCGAGCACGACGGACCGGGTCAGCTTCAAATCCCGGATAGACAGACGGACCACGCCGGTATGCCGCAGGTAGTCACCGCCAGCGGCAATCCCCAGACCCGCCGCGACCATGGGCAGAACATGGTCATCGCCTTGCGCCCGCGCGACAAAGCGCGGCGACACACCGCGCGCCCGGAGTTGGCTTCGCCCTTCGGCGAAAAACTCGCAGTAGGGACGCACGATCAAAGGCTGGTCTTGCAGGTCGGATGCCCTGACCGCGAACCGTGCGGCGAAAAGATGCGAACTTGGCACCAGTACGGACAGCCGGGTGGTGAACAGCGGCAGCGACCGTTGATCGTCATGCTCCGGCAGCGAGGTCAGCGCGAAGTGTAGCCGGTTACGCCGCAGCCTGTCAGCCAGGGAGACGGCGTCGCCATAAACCAAATGCAGATCCAGGCTGCGCACCTCGGATTGCAGACGGGCGAGAAATTGCGCCACGCGATCACCGGGCAAAGTTCTTAGAATTCCGAAACGAACCGGCGTCGATGCCGGAACCGCCTTGATCGCGGCCCGGGCCTCGCCAGCCGTATCAACAATCCGGCGCGCATAGTCATAAAGCCTGATGCCGTCCGGCGTGGGCCGGACACCGCGACGGTCCCGCTCGAAAAGGCGCACGTCAAGATGGCTCTCCAATTTTCGAATTCCGGCCGAAAATGTCGGCTGTGTCACGTGCACGCGGCCACAGGCCTGGGTAAAACTACCCGTCTCGTAGGCCGCCAGGAAATAGCGCAGCTGGTAAAATTCCATAGATATAGAAATTATCTATATTAATTCGAAATACAATCGATTTTATCTAATTTTGAGCAACTGTTAGCGTCTGGCCTTTCAGGATGAGAAAGGAAGGCGACAATGAGGGACTGGTTTGAAGTCGAAATATCGGACGGCATCGGGCTGATGCGCATGACCCGCCCGCCGGCGAACATCATGGATTTGGCCTATCTAGACGCCATGGCTGACAAATTCGAGGAACTGGCCAAGGACGATGCGCTTCGCAGCCTCGTTGTATCCGGGCAGGACAGGGTTTTTTCCGCCGGGCTCGATTTGAAAACCGTGCCGTTCTATGACCCTGACGAACAGAACCGCATGATTGCCGCCATCAACCGGGCTTTCGGCGGATTGTACTGCTTTCCCCGTCCAACCATAGCCGCGATCAATGGTCATGCCATCGCGGGTGGCATGGTGCTGGCACTCTGCTGTGACTACCGCATCGCCAGGACTGACAATTGCCGGCTCGGGCTGGCGGAAGTCCGGGTCGGCGTCCCCTATCCCCTTGCCGCGATTGAGGCGGCGGCCTCGGAACTACCGCGCCGGGCGGGCCGCAACATGATCCTGTTTGGGCAGGACATCGACGCAACAACGGCGCTGGAGTGGGGCGTTGTGGATCAACTGATGCCCGCCGAAGACCTGATGGAAGCGGCCATGATCAAAGCCCGCGAACTGGCCAAGCTGCCACGCGACACCTACACAAAGGTCAAACGTCAGTACCGCCGTACATCCATTGCACGGATCGAGAACGTGATCGCGAAAGAAAACGACCCGCTACGGGACGAATGGCTCACCGCCGAAACCACCGACGCGGCGCGGGCCATGCTGGAAGGTCTGAGCTAACGACAGAGCCGGTTTGATTAGTCTGACCGGTAGGCTCCGGTGACTCAGCCGCGGCCCACAAACGGCATCTTGGTCGCCATCACGGTCAGGAACTGCACGTTGGCATCGGGCGGCAGCGAGGCCATGTAGACCACCGCGCGGGAGACATTGTCCACGTCCATCAACGGCTCCGGCTTCACCGAACCATCGGCTTGCGGCACGCCATCCTTCATGCGCGCGGCCATGGGCGTAAAGGCATTGCCGATATCCAACTGGCCGCAGGCGATATCGTATTTGCGGCCATCCAACGAAGTGCATTTGGTCAGCCCGGTGACCGCATGCTTGGTCGAGGTATAGGGCGCCGAATTGGGCCGGGGCGCATGGGCCGAGATGGAGCCGTTGTTGATAATGCGCCCGCCCATGGGATCCTGGGCCTTCATCACCTTGAAGGCCTCCTGGGTGCACAGGAAGACACCGGTCAAATTGACGTTGACCACCATCTGCCATTGTTCGAACGGCAGCTCCTCGATATTCACGGCCGGGGCGCCGGCGCCGGCATTATTGAACAGCAGGTCCAACCGGCTGAATGCCTTGACCGTGGCCGCGAACAAGGCCGCGACCGAGGTAGGATCGGAGACATCCGTCGGCACGGCCAGGGCCCGGGCGCCATCCGCGCCGGCTTCGGCGATGCTCTCCTGCAATGCGTCTTCCCGCCGGCCCGCCAGGGCCACGGAATAACCCTCCGCCAACAAGGCAACGGCGGCGCCGCGGCCAATGCCCGAACCCGCCCCCGTAACGATGGCAACCTTGCCCTCTCCACTCATTTTTCCTGCCCCTTCAATGCAAAATATTCCTGCCGCAAAGGTAGTCCGCGGACCGCTTAGTAATCAACGCGGAAATGGTCCGGCCGGCCCAGGGGCCAATATTCGCCCCAGACATCGGCGCCGCCATCGACGGTCAGGACCGTGCCGTTGATGAATTCCCCCGACGGCCCGGCCAAATAGACCGCCGCCTGGGCGATATCCTGGGAGGTGCCGATGCGGCGCATGGGATTGTGGTCAAAACTGGGCTTGGCGGATTCGGGATAATGCACCAACCCGGGCGAGGCGACGACGCCGATGGCGATGGAATTCAGCCGGATATCATAGGGCGCCCATTCCACGCACAGCCCCCTGGTCAGATGGATTTCGCCGGCCCGAGCGGCCTGGGTATGGGCGATACCACTTGTGCACATGGCCAGCACCGTGACCATGTTGATGATACAGCCCGGCTGTTTGTTGTCCCGCCAATGGCGGGCGGCGGCCTGCATCATCAGCCAGGAACCGGTCAAATTGGTATCGACCACGGTGCGCCAGCCGTTCGGGCTGATGTCCATGGCCGGGGCCGCGAACTGCCCGCCCGCATTGTTGATCAACACATCCAGGCGGCCAAAACGGTCCCAGACCGCATCCATCAATCCGCCCACCAGATCGGCGTCCCGGATCGTCAGTGCCTGGGTGAAACAGGGGATGTCCAGGCTGGCCATGTCGGCCTCGAATTCGGCCATTTTGGCCGCGTCCCGGCCGCAGGAGACGATGGTGGCGCCGAGGCGGCCGAACAGCACCGCCGTGGCCATGCCGATGCCGCCCGCGCCGCCCGAAACCAGCACCACTTGATCCTTGAACAGATCGTCCCGGTAGACCGTGGGCAGGGCCGCCAGTTCGGCCGCGGTCGGGGCGGCATAGACGTCATCGGGGTTGCTGTCCGTCATCTGATCTATTCCGCCACGCGGTAGTCATCAGGGAAATATTCCCGCACGAATTCACTGTCATCGGTGTAGGTGTAGCAGGTGTTCAACATGCCCGCCGGCAGGCGCCGGGTCGGGGCCCTGCCCTCGTCAGCCTCCCCGTTCCCGTCAGCCATGGGTTTGCGTTCGGACCAGACCGCCTGCATGGCCGTGGTCGCCATTTGCGCCAGCATCTCGACCAGATGGGTGCAGCCCTTGCCATGGCCGACCCGCTCGCGAACCATGCGGTTCCAGCCCGGCCCGATGCGCAGGCCGGCCAGATTCTTGAAGTTCGGCGCCACCAGATGGCAGATGCCATGGGCGCCCACGTCCAGCTTCGCCTCCGCCGAATGCACTTGCATCTTCTTGTCGATGGTCAGGCGCAGCCACAAATCATGCACCGGCTCGCCCGCCGCACGGTGATTGTCCAAAAGGTGATGGGAGAACGGCTTGATATCGAGAATGTGCCCCTCCACATCGACCAGGCCGTCCTGGCGCTGATAGGCGGTTATGGAGATGGTGCGGTTGTGAATTTGTTCCCGTTCGCTGGCTTGGGAAAGCGGCATGTGCAGGCTCCGTCTTGATAATGTTGCTTGCCCTGCGATAACGCGCCGGGGACGAGAAGGCAAGCTTCTGGTAGGCTCGCAACGGGATCAGGGCGAGAGACGTATGCAAGCATCGACAAATGGTGAAAGCGGCACGCGCTACGGCTGGGTCATGGTGTTTGTCGGGTTTTCCCTGATGACCATGAGTTTCGGCGCCCTGAGCTCGGTCGGGGTCTTTCTCAAGCCGATCGCGGCGGATTATGGCTGGTCGCGGGGCAGCATCGCCTTCGGTTACACCACGGCGGCGTTTTCAGGCGCCCTGTTCGGCATTTTCTGGGGTTTCCTGGCCGACCGCAATCCGACGCGGTATTTCATGTTCATGGCGGCCTTCGCCATTGCCATTGCGCTCCTGCTGCTGAGCCAGACTTCGGCGCGCTGGCAATTCTATCTTTGCTATTTCGTCTTCGGCGCCTTTGGACATGGGGCGCTGATGAGCACCATTTGGGCCAACGTCGGACAATGGTTCAGCCGCAACAAGGGCCTGGCCCTGGGCGTCGGCATGGCGGGCAGCGCCTTCGGCCAGGGCGTGGTCCCGCTTGTTGCAAGGCTGCTGATTTCCGCCCATGGCTGGCAGACCGCCTATCTGATACTGGGCCTGGTCTATCTGGTGCTCGGCCTGGCAATCGCCGCCCTAACCCGCGATTCGCCGGCCAAAAGGGCCCATCTGGCGAAACTGCGCGCACCGGGGCGCAAAGAAAGCGGCACCTGGTCCCTGGGCGACGCCCGCTATGTGGTGACTTGGTTTTCCATCGCGGTGATTTTCTGCTGCACCTGCATGTCCGTCGCCAACGTCCACATGGTGCCCATGCTGACCGACCGGGGCATCGTGCCGGAGGTCGCCGCCACGGTTCTGGCGGCATTGATGCTGGCGGGGGCGTTCGGGCGCATGCTGGCCGGCAAGATCTGCGATCTGATCGGCTCGATACGAACCTACGCCCTGATGTCCCTGGGGCAGACCGTGCTGGTCGGCTGGTTTCCCCATGTCGACAGCTTGATCGGCATCTACCTATTGGCGGCGCTGTTCGGGATATTCTTCTCCGGCGTCATGGCCGCCATGGTGATCAGCGTCAACATGGAGGTGCCGGGTGCGGTGGCGGCGCGGTCCTGGTCCATCGTTTCCTTTTTCGCCTGGATCGGCATGGGGACGGGCAGCTACATGGGCGGGCTGATCTTTGACATCAGCGGCGGTTATGTCCTGGCCTATGCCTTCGCCGCCGCCATGGGCGCCATAAATCTACTGGTGCTGATCAGTTTCCGCATCAGCCGGGGCCGGCGCCGAGAGGTTCTGGCAACGACCTAGGCGTTCCGCGAGGCATCCGGGTCCAGGGGATAGATCGGGCGGCGCAGGTTCCTGAACGGGAACGACCGGTAGTCCGAACTGCAGACACCCGGACCGGCCACCAGCACAACATGCTTGGCGATGGGTCCGAAGCCGGCCCGGAAATGCTGCCGCGATTTGATCAGCACATAGCGCTTGGCGGCGGGATCAATGCCGGCATGGGTGAAGCAGCCCGTATCAAATGGCTCAAAACGCCGTTCCGAAACGACGATATCGACGCTGCCCGTGCGCAGCACCGCCGTGCGGCCCAGCTTCACCGGGCTGCCGGTGGCCATGGGCCCGGTGATGGTGAAGCGGCCGTCGGTTATGCAGCGCACGGTACCGGTGACGGTGAGCGGCCGGCCCGCCAGATCCATGGCCGGGCTGTCGGTTTTGCCGCCCAGTTGCAGGGTCACCTCGGCGCCAACGCCGGCGTCGATCATCCGGGCGACGCTGTCACGGTCCCAGATCGGGCCCGCCGCGACATCCTCAAGGCCCAGGCGCAGGATCTCCTCCAGCACCTCCATGTTGTCTTGCGGGCCGCCGGCGCCGCAATTATCGCCGTGATCGACCAGAATGATTGGCCCGTCGTCAAGCTCCCGGGCCCGGTTCAAAGACGTTTCCACCGGTTCGATTTCAAAGACGAATTCCTCCCGCCGCTGCCACGCACTATCCATCAGCTCGTCCAGCAGGCGGCCAGCGCCCTTGGCATCGCCATCGCCCACCACGACGGCGCCCAGACCCACATGAGGAATATCGGCCAGGGGAAAACCGCCGAAGACCGAGGCATTCAGGACCTCGCCCGCCGCTTCCGCCGCCATGGCCCGGTTCATGATGTCCTTCATGGGCTGATCCAGCGGCGTCTGGCGCAGCATATGGGTCAGCATGGGCAGGGAATGCCACAGCATCATCGGCTTCACCTGGCCGGCCATGGCCCGGACCAGGGTCTCGCCGGCGCGGCGTCCGGTCTCGTCCATGTCAATATGGGGATAGGTGCAATAGCCGGTGATCACGGTCGAATTGGCAATCATCACGGCGGACAGGTTGGTGTGGAAATCCAGCGCCACGGCGATCGGCATCTCCGGCGCGATGGCGCGGATGCGGCGCAGCAACTCGCCCTCGCCGTCGTCATGACCCTTGGTCACCATGGCGCCGTGCAGGTCCAGCATGACCCCATCGCAGCCCGCCCGCACGGCATCGCAAATACTCTCCGCCATCTCGTCAAAGGCGGCCTGTTCCACCTTGCCCGAGGGATGGGCGTTGGCAATCAGGGGCACCACATATTCCGCCCCTTCCCGCTCGGCGATATTGATATAGGCCGCGATGGGATTGTTGGTGCCGCGATAAAGCTCAACCGCTGCCTGGCCCGATTTCGGCCCGAACGCCCGTAAGGGTGTCGCGAGCGGGGAAAAGGTGTTGGTCTCGTGCCGCATTGTGGCCAGAACCAGTCGCATCGTTTACTCCTCGGATTAGGAAAAAATCAGCGCCGCCGCTGTGGCGGCACGCCGTCGTCGCTGACCAGATGGCAGGCCACGGCGTGCCCATCGCGGATACGGCGCAGGGCCGGCGTTTCCCAGGCGCAATTGGCCTCGGCGAAGGGACAGCGGGAGGCAAAGCGGCAGCCGGGCGGCGGGTCAATGGGGCTGGGCGGATCGCCCTGCAGGCGGATACGGTCGGCCCGCTCCCGCAGCGCCGGGTCAGCCGAGGGGACGGCGGAAAGCAGGGCCCAGGTATAGGGATGCAGCGGTTCGGTAAAGAGCGAGATACGATCCGCCTGCTCGACAATCTGGCCCAGATACATCACCGCGATCTCGTCACACATGTACTGCACCACGCCGAGATCGTGGGAGATGAACAGATAGGTCAGGCCGAATTCCGCCTGCAGTGCCCGCAACAGATTGAGGATCTGCGCCTGGATCGCCACGTCCAGGGCCGAGACGGGTTCGTCGCAAACCACCAGCTCGGGCTGCGTCGCCAGGGCCCGGGCGACACCGATACGCTGCCGCTGGCCGCCGGAAAACTGATGCGGAAACAGGGCCTGTTGTTCGGGGCGCAGCCCGACCTTCTTGAACAGCTCGGCAACACGGCCATCCCGTTCCCCCGGCTGGCCGATATTCATCAAATCCATCGGCTCGCGAACAATGGCGCCGGCCCGGACCCGGGGGTTGAGAGACGAATATGGATCCTGAAAAATAATCTGCATCCGCGCCCTGGCCTTGCGCAATTCAGCACCTTCCAGGGCGACCAGGTCGGTATCGCCAAGACGCATGGCACCCTCGGTAACCGGCGTCAGGCGCATCACGGCCAGGGCCGTTGTGGTCTTGCCCGAACCGCTTTCACCAACAATGCCCAGGGTGGTGCCGCGCCGGACCTGGAATGACACATCGTCAACCGCATGGACCTGCGAGGCCTTGGCAAAGATGTTCCTGCGCGGCAATTGGAAATGAACCTTCAGGTGTTGCACATCCAGCAGGATATCATCCGCTGCGGTCTCTTCCCCGGTATTCTCCTGTACACTCATGCCGCGGCCTCCCGCTCACCAAGCCAGCAGGCAACGGCGTGGCCGTCATCAATCGCCCGCGACGGCGGCATTTCGGACCGGCATTGGCCATCGGCAAATTCACAGCGCGGCGCGAAGGGGCAGCCGCTGCCCAACTGCGTCAGCGGCGGCACCACGCCGGGAATTTCCAGCAGCGGCGGCCGTTCAGCACTGGGTGTCTGCGTCAGATGCGGCACACAGCGGATCAAACCCTGGGTGTAGGGATGGCGGGGATCGGTGAGAATTTGCGTCACGTCCGCCTGCTCCACCACCCGGCCGGCATACATCACGACAACCCGTTGCGCCATTTCAGCGATCGCGCCCATGTCGTGGGTGATCATGATAATGGCGGTGCCGGTCCGTTCCTTCAGATCGTTCAGCAAGTCGAATATCTGCGCCTGCACCGTCACATCCAGGGCGGTGGTCGGCTCATCGGCGATCAGCACACGGGGCTGGCAGGCCAACGCCATGGCGATCATCACCCGCTGGCGCATGCCGCCGGACATCTGATGGGGAAATTCGTGAATGCGCCTCTCCGCCGCCGGGATACCCACCGCCACCAGCATCTCCAACGCCCGGTCAAAGGCATCGGCCCGCGACAGGCCTTCATGCAGGCGGGCCGTCTCGGCGATCTGATTGCCGATCGAATAGACCGGATTGAGCGAAGTCATGGGCTCTTGAAAAATCATCGAGATTTCGTTGCCGCGGACATCGCGCATGCGCGCCTCGCTGGCCTGTAACAAATCCTCGTCGTCGAGAAAAATGCGGCCGCCCGCGATACGGCCGGGCGGGATCGGCACCAGACCCATGATCGACAACGCCGTCATGCTTTTGCCGCATCCGGACTCGCCGACGATGCCCAGGGTTTCGCCGGCATCGAGGGAAATATTCAAATCGTCAATGACCTTGGCGACGCCATCGCGGGTGTCGAATTCGACCCGCAGGCCCTCGACCCTGAGCAGATTTTCGGCCACCCTCAACGCTCCCTCAGTTTCGGGTTGAAGGCGTCGTTCAGGCCATCACCGATAAGACTCATGGCCAAAACCGTCAGGAATATGGCGACACCGGGAATGGTCACCGTCCAGGGCGCATCGAGAAGATAGTCGCGGTTATCGCCGATCAGCTTGCCCCAGCTCATAACATTGGGATCGGACAGGCCGAGGAAACTCAAGGCCGCCTCGAACAGGATCGCGATGCCCACCGTCAGGGCGGCATTGACGATCAAGGGCGGCAGGGCGTTGGGCAGAATGACCAGCCAGATAATGCGCCTGTCCCGGCCGCCGATGGAACGCGCGGCCTTGACGAATTCAAGCTCCCGCAGGCGCAGGAATTCGGCCCGCGCCAGGCGCGCCACGCCGGTCCAGCTGACCACGCCGATGGCGATGGCCACGGTTTCCAGGGTCGGTGAAAACAATGCGACCAGCACCATCGCCAGCAATAGCGGCGGCAGAACCTGAAAAAACTCGGTGATCCGCATCAGTACTTCATCAACCCAGCCCCGGTAGTAGCCGGCCATGGCGCCGATGGACAGGCCGATGACAAGGGTGATGCCCGCCGCCGCGCCGCCGACCGCCATGGTCACCCGGGCGCCGTAGACAATGGCGATGAACATGTCGCGGCCAAGATTGTCGGTACCGAAAATGTGCCCCCCCTCGCCGGGCGGCAGCAGCGGCGCATCCACCATCTCGAAGGGATCCATGTCCAGCACGATGGGCGCCAACAGCGCCGCGCCGATTATTGTGACAAATATCGCCAACCCGGCGACGGCGGCATAATTGCGCATATACATGGCAACAAACTGGCGGAACGGATGTTCGATGAAGATCTCATCCATTTCATCCGTCGGGACCGGCTGGGATTGTTCGCTGCTGGACATCCTTCCCCCTACTACGCCGTGCTCGAAAGACGGATGCGCGGATCGATGATCCGATAGGCCAGATCGGTCAACAGATTGAAGGCAATCACCACGAAGGCGGAAAAGAACAGAATGCCCATGATGGTCGGGGTATCGCCACGCAGAATGGATTCGAAGGCCAGTGTGCCAAGACCCGGCCAACTGAACACGGTCTCGATCACCACCGCGCCCGAAAATATGTGCGAGAATTGCAGACCGGCAATTGTGATCACCGGGATGACCGCGTTTCGTAGCGCATGCTTGTAGATCACCATGCGCTGGCCGAGGCCCTTGGCCCGCGCCGTGCGGATATAGTCGGAGCCGAGGATATCCATCATGCTGGCCCGCGCCAGGCGGCTGTATTGCGCCAGATAGATGGAGGAGAGCGAGACCACGGGCAGGATCAAATGGTGCGCCACATCAAGATAGTATTGCCAGGTCCCCGTCTCGGACAGCGGTTCGGCGAAACCCGACAGCGGCATGATCTGCAAAATGGCGACAAACAGGATGATCAGCAGAAAGGCGGTCCAAAAGACCGGTGCGGAAAATCCGACCAGGGCCAGAATGGTAATGAAATGGCTGAACAAGCCGTTCGGCCGCTGCGAAGCGATAACGCCGAACAGCGTACCGGTAAAAATCGCCAGCAGCAGCGCCGTCACCACCAGCAGCAGCGTCGGACCCAGACGTTCCAAGATCAGATCCAGCACCGGCACATTGAAATAATACGAGCTGCCCAGGTCGCCCTGCAGAACTTTGCCCACATAAGTCAGCAATTGGACATGAAACGGCTGATCCAGGCCGTAACTGCGCCGGATTTCCGCCATCAACTCGGCCGAGGCGCCGCCGCTTTCCCCGGCGATGGTCTCGGCGATATCGCCCGGCACCAGGGACAGCAGAATGAAGTTGAATACGATGACCGCCAGCAGCAGCAGAAACGCATATAGCGCCCGCCGAACAACAACGGTCAGATATTGCATAAACCAGGCTTCCCGGGCATCGGCACGGCGTCGGGATGGAGACCGATGGCCCCCGCCCCGGCTGCCGGCCTATTGCTTGATATAGACGTTATCCATGGGCGAAGAGGTGCCCCAAATGGAATCGATGGGCGGATTGCCCACCCGATCGTGGTTGTAGATCGTGTGGTAGGGCGAAGCGTTGATATAAATGATCGGCGCTTCTTCCACGACCATCTTCTGCAGATCGGCATACAGTGCCTTGCGCTTCTCCAGATTGATCTCCAGCCCCGCCTTGACCATCAGCGCATCCACGTCCGCATTGCGGAATTGCTGCGTGTTATGCCAGGGCACGCCCTTGCGGATATTGCTGGACTGATAAGTACGATGCACGCCGATCACCGGATCGCCCCAGTTGAACACCGAGTCCAGGGTCATGTCGAAGTCATGCCCGGCAACGGTCTTGATCCAGGAGCGGAAATCCGACGACGCCTTCAGCGTGACGCTTATACCAATCTTCTTCAGCTGTGCCTTGGTGATTTCCGACCAGCGCTTCCACGTCGCGCCGCCGGGAATGAAGTTCAGGGTGGTCTTCAACCTGATGCCATCGGCGTCCGGTTTCAGGCCGGCTTCATCCAGCAGGGCTTTCGCCTTCGCGATGTTGTAGTCGTACTGATTTACATTGCCGGAATAAAAGGCGCTGCCCGGATGGATCGGACCGGTCGCGCGCTTGGCGAAACCGGCGTACAGGATCTTGATCAACAGCTCCTTGTTCAGGGCATAGCCGATGGCCTGGCGCACCCGCTTGTCGTCAAACGGCTTACGGGAGGTGTTGAAGGCCAGCCAGTTCAACGGACCGATGGCGGAATAGCCCTTCGGCGTCAGGGTCAGATGCTTGCTCTTCTTCAGCCGCGTCAACTCCTGCGGATCGGAGGAGAAGGACGTGACATCCGCCTTGCCGGTTTCCAGGGCGATGATGCGCGAGGTGGATTCCGCCATTTTCTTGAAAATGATGCGGTCCAGATACGGTTTGCCCTTCAGGAAGAAATCATCGAAACGTTCCATGATGATGTATTCACCAGGCTTGAATTCCTTCAATTTGAAGGGCCCGGAACCGACGATATTCTGGCTGTTGCGCGGGTTCTTGCGGATATTGCCTTCACCATAGATATGCTTTGGAATAACCACGCCAAGCTGGGACGACATCGCCAGTTCGATCGCCGGATGCGGTGCGCTTAGATGGATCACCGCCGTATGGGTATCCGGCGTCGTAACCTTGGTCACCGGCGCATACATGGTCTTGAAGGGATGATTGGCCTTGATCGTCTCGATCGAGAAAGCCACATCTTCCGAGGTGATGGGCTTGCCATCATGGAATTTAGCATTCTTGCGCAGCTTCACCGTTACCGACAGGCCATCGTCGGCAATATTCCAGCTTTCCGCCAGATAGGGTTGCGGGTTCCACTGATCGTCATAGCGCAGCAAGGCCGCAAACATCTGCGTCCCCGGAATGCCGGTCGGCGTGCCCGAGGCAATGGTCGGGTTAAAATGGCCCGCGATAATCCTGTAAATGAAGGTCAGGGTGCCGCCCTGTTTAGGTTCGCCCGCCTGCGCGCCGACGGCAAAGCCCGACAACGCCACCATGGCGACCGCGGCCACCAAAATAATCTTTCCACCGAATTTCATTGCTGCCTCCCCTCATATTGTCCGCGCCGGTTGCTCCGGCTGGTGATTTCGTTCCCATGGAACATCTTGAGCTTCCGCCAGCATGGGCGCAAGCATCATAACCAGATAATGAAAGTTTGTTATTTCGATATAACGAAATGATATATCAATATCAATCCTTGCGGCGGCGATGGTTTGCGGCGCCGGTATTCATCCTCGCGGCCTGTCGGCGTAGCGCTTCAACCAGGATCTCTCCCGCTCGCGGCAGCGGCCGGCTGGCCCGTGTGACGATGCCGACCGGGCCAAAATCCCATTTCGGATTGATCGGCAAGGCTTGCACGGAACCGAATTCGGCCGAGCTCTCGACCACCTGCGCCGGCATCGCGGCCACCATGTCGGAGGCCGCCAAAAGCGCCAGGTTGATGGTGATGGACACGGATTCGACAATTTCCGTCGGCATCGACAGGCCGGCGTCCTTGAATGTGGTTTCGATCTTCTGCCGCAGCGATGTGCCCTCGAACGGCAGGATCCATTGTGCCTGGCTCAGGTCCTTCAAACTCAGCCGCCGCATGCGGGACAACGGGTGACCGCGCCGCGCGACGATCCGAATGGGTTCGTGGAACAGCACCTCGGGCCGCAGACCGCGGTCGTCCGGCGCCTCCGGCAGACGGCCAACCACGATGTCCAGGTCACCCTTGCGCAGCATGGGAATAAGCAGGTCATTGGTGCTTTCCACGACCGAAACAGACAATTGCGGTCTGTCACGCTTGATCTCCGCCAGGGCGAGGGGCACCAGACTGGGCGTCACTGTCAGAGCGGCGCCGATGGAAACGTGGCCAATGGCCCCTTCCCGCAGGGCCGAAAGCTCCGCGTCCGCGCCCCGTAACTCGGACAGCACGATGCGGGCCCGGGCGATCAGCGCGGCGCCGTATTCCGTCGGCGTGGCGCCTTGCGATGAGCGGTCGAGCAGTGGTACGCCCAAATCCGCCTCCAACTCCTGGATCGATTTGGTCGCGCCCGGCTGCGTCATATTCAGTACTTGCGATGCCCGCAGGATCGAACCGTGATCGGCCACAGCCACCAGCAGCCGTAATTGCCGCAGTTTCAGGCGGCCTTCCAGGAACCTGTTGATGCGCGCGGCATCGGCCGCCCCGCCCAAATCAATATCGTAGCCCGCGCCTTCACTCATACCGCCACGATAGGCGATGGCGCGCCGGCTGGGAACACCCGTCGGACACTGTTTGACCGCAACAGCCTTGGCGTAATGGCTGTTCCCCGCGCCCGGAACCCGCTAGCCTGTCGGACAAACGTGAATTGGGAGGATGAACAATGGCAACGGACCTCGCGGCGGACGATCAGCAACTGGTTGGCAAGGTCGCCATCGTCAGCGGTGCCGGCGCATTGGAGGGCGGCATCGGCAATGGCCGCGCCGCCGCCATATTGCTGGCCCGGGCCGGCGCCCGCATATTGGCGGTCGACCTTGACCTGGAGCGCGCCGCCGAAACCGTCGACATGATCACGGCGGAGGGCGGCGAGGCCATGGCCCATGGCGCCGACATGACCGAGGAAGCCGACTGCGAAGGCGTGGCGGCGCTGGCCATGAAGACGTTCGGCCGGGTAGACGTATTGGACAACAACGTCGGCATCGGCAGTTCCGGCAGCGTGGTCGATGAAATCGTCGAGAATTGGGAGCGCGTCATGCGCGTCAATGTGCAGACCATGTTCCTGGCCGCCAAATACGCGGTGCCGGCGATGATAGACAGCGGCGACGGCGGCGCCATTGTCAATGTCTCCTCCATCTCGGCCCTGCGGCCGCGCGGGTTGACCGCCTATTCAGCCTCGAAAGGGGCCGTGATTTCGTTGACCCGGGCCATGGCCATAGATCATGCCGCCGACGGCATCCGTGCCAATTGCATCGCGCCGGGGCCGGTCTACACTCCCATGGTCTATGGCCGGGGCATGTCCGAAAAAGCGCGGGAACAACGCCGCATCGCATCTCCCCTGGGCATTGAGGGCACGGGTTGGGATATCGGCAATGCGGTGGTATTTCTCAGCTCCGCCCGTTCCCGCTATATTACCGGGCAAACCCTGGTGGTCGACGGCGGCGTCACCGTCGCCGGCCCGGCCCGGGATTCCAGAGCCTAAATCGAGGAATTCAGCATATGGCACGCATCCCCTATCTCGATGTGGAAGATTTGGCCGAAGAGGACCGCGATCTTCTAAAACGCGGCATCAACCTGCACCGCGCCCTGGTCCACAGCCCCGGCGGGGCGCGCAGCTTCGGCGGCCTGGGCAGTTACATCCGCTTTGGCTCCAAACTCGATCCGCGGCTGCGCGAATTGGCCATTTTGCAGGTTGGTTATTTGACCCGCAGCGCGTACGAATACAGCCACCATATCAAGATCGGCCGCGACTTTGGCGTCACCGACGATGATATCCAGGCCCTGATCACCGAGAGCGAGGGCCGGAACAGCGGTCTGCCGGCCCTTGACCGGGCCGTACTCCGGGCGGCCCGGGAAATGACGGAAGAGATGAAGATTTCCGATGTCACCTTTGCCAAACTGCAAAGCTATCTGAGCGAAGAACTGCTGGTCGATCTGACCATGGTCATCGCCTTTTACAACGGCGTGGTGCGGCTTCTGGGCAGCCTCGAGATCGATGTGGAGGACAGCTACGCGCCATATTTGGACGAATTTCCCCTGCCGGGCTAGGGAACCTTAGGGAGGGTCATTGTCATGGATAGCCAAGGCAAGGCGGAGGACGGCGCAGACGGTGGTGGGCTGGATGCGGTCCAGGACTTCGTCACGGCGGTCCGCGACGGCGTACAGCGGGTCATGGTCGGCAAATCCAGGACCATCGAACTTGCCATCGCGGCCTTGCTGGCGCGGGGCCATGTGCTGATCGAGGACGTACCGGGCACCGGCAAAACCACCCTGTCGAAGGCGCTGGCGACGACGATGCGCTGCGACTTCACGCGCATCCAGTTTACCCCCGATCTGGTGCCCGCCGACGTACTCGGCATCAATTTCTTCGACATGAACGAACGCCAGTTCGAGTTCCGCCCCGGTCCGGTCTTCACCCAGATCCTGTTAGCGGACGAGATCAACCGGGCAACACCGCGCACCCAATCGGCTCTGTTGGAGGCGATGCAGGAACGGCAGGTTTCCATCGATGGTGTGACAATGGCCCTGCCGGCGCCATTCTTCGTCGTCGCAACGCTAAATCCGGTCGAGATGGAGGGCACCTTTCCCCTGCCGGAAGCCCAGCTTGACCGGTTTCTCCTGTGCCTGGATCTCGGCTATCCGACCCAGGAAGAGGAAACGGCGATGCTGGAGCGGTTTGCCGGCGGCGGCGAAATCGCCGCCCCTGCCGCCGTTGTCGGGCCGGAAGACATCGCGCGGGCCCAGGCTGCAGTCGACAATGTCAGCGTCGATGGCGCGGTGCGCGCGTATCTGCTGGCGATCGTCGCGGCAACACGGGACGATGAACGGTTGCGCCTCGGCGCCAGCCCGCGCGCCGCATTGGCGCTGCAGCGGGCCAGCCAGGCCCATGCCGCGATCGACGGGCGGGGCTATGTGATGCCCGATGATATCAAGGCGCTTGCCGTACCCGCGCTGGCGCACCGGCTTGGCGTCGTTTCCGGATCGCGCCTGCGCGGCACCACCGCCGCCGCCATTGTCGGCGAAATCCTCGAGCGGATTCCCGTCCCAATCGAAGGTTGATGCCGATGACCGTGGACGACCGGCTGGATTTTGATAACCCCCAGACGCGTTGGTCACGGTCAGGCTCGGTGGTTTCCGACCTTATCTTGCTGGTGCTGACCCTTGTTGCAGTGGTCGGTGCGGCGGCCGGAGAAATCTATGTCGCGGCGATCTGCGGCCTGGTCCTGATGCTGACATTTGTCGCCCGGATGTGGACGCAGCTTGCCCTGGTGGAGGTAGACTACGCCTGCTCGCCCTCCGCCGACCGCCTGATGGAGGGCGATCTGTTCGAGCTCACCCTGACGATCGAGAACCGCAAGCCCCTGCCGCTGCCCTGGCTGACCCTTTCGGAGACCCTGCCTGAAGGTTTGGCATTGATCCAGAAGGCACGGCACAGCGGACTTTTTTTTCAGGAGACGGCCATTCAGGAAACCACCTCCCTTGGCCAATATGAACGTGTCAGGTTTCATCATCGCGTCCGTGCCGTGCGGCGCGGCTATTATAGCCTTGGCCCGACACGTATCAGCAGCGGTGACATTTTTGGTTTCTACGAAGCGCGGCTCGATACGCCGCGGCGGCCGGCGCGCCTGGTGGTCTATCCGCGAACCCTGAGGATGCCGGATTTCAACCTGCCGCCGTATCGTCCCATCGGGGATATTTCGAGCCGCGCCCGGTTGGTCGACGATCCGACGCGGCCCAGCGGCCTGCGCGAATATCGCACCGGTGATGCGGCCCGGCATATCGATTGGAAGGCAACGGCACGCCGCGACGCGGTCTTTGTCAGAACCTATGATTCCAGCCACTCGCAACGGGTGGTGATTCTGCTGGAATGCGATACCTCGATCGAACGGTGGCGGGTCTATCCAATGGTCCTGGAAGCGGCCGTGACCGCCGCCGCATCGGCGGCACGTCGATCGATCGAGCTTGGCTATGCGGTTGGTCTGGTCTGCAACGGCAATTCGCCAAGCGGGCCGGCGCCGCCTATGGTCGCGCCGGGTGCCGGGCCGGATCAACTGGCCGCCCTGATGACCGCCCTGGCCGGTGCCGGGGTGCACACCACGGGCCGGTTGGAACAAATGCTGGAACGCTATGGCGCCGAGGCCATGCCCGCTGGCGCGACAGTGGTCTATGTCGCCGGCGTATTCCGGCCGTCAACCGTGGAATACGTGCGCGAACTGGGCCGCCGGGGCCATCGCATCATGGCGCTTTGCGCCGCCGGCGATGATGCGCCGGAAATCCCCGGCCTGCCCATGGCGGATTACCGTGCGGTTTTCGCGGCTCCGGAGAGCGGCGATGCCTGATCGCAAGGATATCATCGCGATCACGGCGACGATCATCGCCGACACGGCTTGGCTGTACCCAATATCGATGATCCTCGGCAGCGGCTTCAATCCGGGCGCGCCGCTATTGCCGCTGGCCACTATCCTGCTGTTGCTAACCCTGGGTTTTGCGACCAGCCGGCTGGCCCTGCACAAGGTCGCGGATCCCTCGCTGCAGGCGCCGGTGCAGGCAATTACCGGTTTGGCCGTAATCTATCTGGTTATCGCGACCATCGCGGACCAGGGCGGCGTTGATCTGCTGTGGGGGCCGCACATGGTCAGTGGCACCTTCACGGGCCGGCAGGTCGGCAGCTTGATCGCCGGCATGGGGGCGGCCGGTTTCCTCTGGTACCGGGGTGTCCGCATTGCCATCGAAAGCCATCCACAACTTCGGCTGCTGCAAACCTTCCGCACCGGCCTTGTGGCACTCGGCCTGGCGGTCCTGGTGGAACAGGCCGCCGGCATCGATGCTTCGGCCACGTTGATGCTCATACTGTTTTTCGTCGCCTCGCTCTCGGGACTGGCGTTTGGGCGTCTGGCACCGGGCGGCGCCTGGACACCCATCGTCGGTCTGGCCGTGGCGGCGGTGCTGGGCGGCGGCTTCTTCGCCGGGATGTTGGGCGCGGTGATTGGCGGCCATGGTCTGGGGCTTTTGGCCACGGCTTGGAGCTATTTATCCGTCGTGGTTTTGTGGCTGTTGGAAATGCTGTTCGCGTTTCTACTGTGGATCCTTCCCGATCTGGCGTCACGCAAGGACGGCGGCGTGGATTGGAAACCCCCGAAATTCGAACTGCCCGAATACATCAAGGTGGAATCCGGGCCGGGGGGTATGGATCTGTCGGTCCAACTGCTGCAGTACGGGGGTCTGCTGCTGGCGCTTTATCTGGCCTACCGCCTGTTGGCCTGGGCCTACCGGGTCTACGCCCAGAAGGACGAAGTGGAGGATGATACGGAGCGCGAGTCGATCCAGGGCAATGCGGATGCCAGGGCCGATATGCTCAACCTTTTATGGGACCTCCTGCCCGATTGGCTGCGTCCCGCGAAAGCAGCCGCCGCACCGCATTTCCCGCAGGACAAACCGGGCATAACGGAGGTCTATGCGCTGTACTTCGATATGCTGACCGCCGCCTGCGATAAGGGCCATGATTTCGTGCCGTCGGCGACGCCCAGGGAACGCCGCGCGGACATTGAGGAAACCATACCCGGCGCGCCGGTGGCGCCGATCACAAATTGCTTCAACGCCGCCTGCTATGGCAACGTCGCAACCGATCTGACAATTGTCGAGCGGCTGCGCCGGGAACTGGAACAGGCCCTAGACCATTTTCGAAACTGAACTACCCACCCGCTCCCCCTTCCCGTCCACCCACAGGGTACCATTAATGGGTGGTCGGGAAGGGGGAGCGGGAGGCTCGGCGATTCGATGAATATCGACAATGCCCTAATTCCACTGCCACGATAGGCTGATGGAGCCGAAGCGGGTATTGTCCGGCTGGCCGGCGAACTCCCGGGTCCGCAAAACGCCGGTGTAGGCAATCTTGAAGGGTCCCCGCTCGAACGCCAGGCCAAGTGATAGATCCGCCACCAAGGGCTCCCGATCGACGCTGTGGCTGCGGCGCCAGGTATTGCCGTCGAGGAAAATGTTATGGGCCACATAGCGGCCCTCGGCCCCGGCGAAACCATACCAGCTCCAACCCTCCCGACGGCGGCGCGCATCCAGGGTCCGCATGCCCTTGATCAGGCTGGGCGGGCCGAAATCCCAGGGCAGGTGATAGCCATAGCGAAATGCACCGCCCAGATTTACATGGCTCAGGACATTACCGATGCTGGCGCCCATATGGGGCACCATGTCGAATTCCAGGTTGGCCGGCCAGGTGGACCGGGGCTTGCCGCGCCATTTACGTTCATACATCAACAACAGGCCCGGTTCGTCCTTCAGCTGATTGCGCCAGCCGTCGAAGCGGTCGATCACCCGGATGTCGTGGACCAAATCCTGGGCCTGCTGGCCATAGGCGTGCGGTCCTACAATGCCCATGTTGAGCTCGATGGAATCCAGCATCTCGGCGAAGCCAAAGGCGTTGATGCCGGATACCGTATGCAGCGACATCGCGCCATACAGCCAGCCCGCATAGGGCCGGTCATCGAGAATCAAATCCGTCCGGCGGCGGTCGGCGGGCGTATACATCTCCTGCGCCAGGGCCAGACCCAGCCTGGTCCGGTTATTTCGCTTCAGGCTGAGCCATTCGAGGAGGCCGCGCACCCAGGGCACCGGATTTACCGTATCGCGGTGCGGCGGCGAAACCCAGGAACCGCGAAGGCCATTGGTGTAATGGCGGTCGGCGCCATAGAACAGGTCATTCTCGAACTGCAACGTGAATGTGCCACGCTCCTTGTCGGCAGCGGGCGCCGGCAACGGGGCCACGGCCAAGCCGAGCGTCAACAGGATTAGGCGTGCGATTGTCCCGCCCGGCGGTTGCATGGCCCTGCAGGCCCTACTCCGCCGCCTGTGGCGCGGCATCGATCTTGGCCGCCTTCGTATCGCGACGGCGGGCGAAGAAGGCCGAGGAGCGCGCGCCAAGGGCCAGAAGCGACGGCGTCACGAACAGGGTCAGAAGGGTGGCGAAGCTGAGACCGAAGGCCACCGCCGTGGACAACTGCACCCACCATTGCGTCGACGGCGCGCCAATGGCGACATCCCGGGCCACGAAGTCGATGTTCATCTGGAAAACCATGGGCAGCAGGCCAAAGATCGTGGTCACCGTGGTCAACAGCACCGGGCGCAGGCGCTGGGTGCCGGTACGGACCACCGCTTCCATCGGCTCCATGCCCGATTTCACCAATCTGGCATAGGTATCGATTAGAACGATATTGTTGTTGACCACGATGCCGGCCAGGGCGATGACGCCAATCCCGGTCATCACGATACCGAAAGCCTGCCCGGTGATCAGCAGGCCGGCCATCACGCCCACCGTCGACATGATCACCGCCGTCAGGATCAACAAGGCGTGGTAGAAGCTGTTGAACTGGGTAATCAGAATGATCGCCATGACGAACAGGGCGACACCGAAGGCCTTTTGCAGGAATTCCGCCGCTTCCTTTTGGTCCCGGTCGGCGCCGCGGAAGCGGATATCGACCTCCGGATCGAAGGTTTGTGTCGCCATCCAGGCCCGGATTTCATTGACCTTGTCGTCGGGCAGCAATCCCGCCGCCACACTGGCCTGTACCTTGATCACGCGATAGCCGTCGCTGCGTTTCAACAGGCCGGAGCGTTGCTGCGGCGTGCGCACGACAAAGTTGGAGATCGGCACCTGACCGTGGCTGGTCTGCACCCGCAACAGGTCCAACTGTTCGATGTTGCGGTATTCGATGGGAAAGCGGACCCTGATTTCCACTTCCTTATCGGCATCGTCGGGGCGGTACTCTCCCACCTTAATGCCATTGGTCAGCAGTTGCACGGTCTTGCCAACGGTCAGAATATCGGCGTTGTACAGTCCCGCCTGCGCCCTATCCACCTTGAGCTGCCATTCAATACCCGGCAGGGCACGGCTGTCTTCCACATCCAACAACCCATCCATGGCTTCCAGCTTGCCACGGAACTGCGCCACCAGCGCCTCCAGACGCTCGGGAAAGCGGGAGCGGAATTCGATTTGGATATCCTTACCGGTGGGCGGGCCCACATCGGGCTCCCGCGGCTCGACCCAGACACCGGCCAGATGCGCCGTACGCTGGCGGACCTCCGTCATGATCTCGGCCGAGGTGCGGCGTTTGTCCCAATCGGCGAATTCAATGAAGATCGTACCGATCACATCCTGGGCCTGATCCTCGCCCCTGGCGGCACCGCCGGTCCGGGCATAGATGGTGCGGATACCCTGGACGCCCATCAACTCGGCCTCGACCTCGCGAACCAGGACGTCCTTCTCCCGGGTCGACATGTTGCCACGGGCGTGCACGTGAATAAGGCTCTGCTCGGGCTCCACGTTGGGGAAGAACTCCACGCCCTTGCCCTGGGACCAATAGGCCCCCTGGACCGCGATCAAGATGACCACGGCGCTTAACAGCACCAGGATGGGCCGGCGGATCAGGATCCACAATGTGCGGGCATAAAGGCCGGTCATGCCGGGCAGTTGCCGCACATCACCGTCCTCGGCGGCGGCCAGGGCGGCCAGCACTTCGGGGTGGGCCGAGCCCGCCTTGCCGATCAGGCCGCCCAATGTGGGCACGAAGATCAGCGCCATCAACAACGATCCGCTCAAGGTCATGACCAGGGTGATGGGCAGGAATTTCATGAATTCGCCGACCACGCCGGGCCAGAAGATCAACGGCATGAACGCCGCCAGCGTGGTCGCGGTCGAAGCGATAATGGGCCAGGCCATGCGCTGGGCCGCCATGGTATAGGCGTCCTTGCGGTGCAGCCCCTCGGCCAGCTTGCGGTCGGCATATTCGGTCACCACGATGGCGCCGTCGACCAGCATGCCGACGGCCAGGATCAGGGCGAACAGGACGACAATATTGACGGTCAGGCCCATGGCGTCGAGCACCAGAATGCCGAACAGGAACGAGGCCGGGATCGCCAGGCCGACCAGGCCGGCGGTACGCAGCCCCAGGGCGGCGACGACGACGATCATGACCAGCAAAATGGCGGAAAGCACATTGTTCTGCAGATCGTCCAGCATGCGGCGGATATTCTTCGATTCATCCTGGATGAAATTGACCTGCACGCCGGCCGGCCAGCTCTTGGCCCGCTTATTCACCAGCTCACGTACCTGGTCGATGGTTTCGATGACATTCTCGCCCAGGCGTTTCTTGATCTCCAGGGTAACGCCGGCCTGGCCATTGATGCGGGCGTAGGAACTGGCATCGCGGAAGGTGCGGCGCACGGTCGCCACATCCGCCAGGGTAACGACGCTGTTCCCCGACACCTTGACCGGCAGATTAAACAGATCCTCGGCGGTTTCGAACAAACCCGGCACCTTGACCGGGAAACGGCCCATGCCGGTATCCATGTTGCCGGCGCCGATCAGTTGATTGTTGCGGGTCGCCACCCGGCCCAGTTCTTCCTGGCTGATGCCGTAGCTTTCCAGGCGCGCGGGATCGACGGTGATTTCCAGAATCTCGTCCCGCTCGCCAATGATATCGGCCTCGAGGACACCGGGCATCGCCTCCAACTCGTCCTGCAGATCGCGTGCCAGACGCAGCAATGTGCGCTCCGGCACGGGACCGGCCAGGGTGACGACCAGGACCGGAAACAGTCCCACATTGACCTCGTGCGCGGTCGGTTCCTCGGTTTCATCGGGCAGATCCGGTTTCACCAGATCAATCGCCTCACGCACATCCTGGACCGCCTGGTCGGCGTCAAAGCCGGCATCGAACTCCAGCAGCACCGAGGCATGGCCCTGTTCGGCGCGGGAGCGCATTTCCTTGATGCCTTCGATGGAGCGCAATTCCTGTTCCATGGGACGGACCAGCAGACGCTCCGCATCCTCCGGCGAAATGCCGTCATGTTTCATGGCGACATAGACGATGGGGATATTGATGTCCGGCTTGGATTCCTTGGGGATGGTCAGGAACGAGCCAAGGCCGGCGATAAGCACCAGCAACAGGATGGAGAGGATGCTGCGGGAATGGTGAACCGCGGCATCGATAATCGCATTCATGATGCGGGCGCCCCCTTGCCCCTGTCGCCGTCACCGGCCTTGTCCTTGCCACCCGATATCCGTACCCGGTCGCCCTTGCGGACGAATTCCTGGCCAACGACAATCAACTCAGCCTGGGCCGGCAGGCCGGCCACCCAGATGCCGTTCGTGGCCGAGGAGATGAACTCGATGGGATAGAAATCAACGACGCCGCCGTCCTCGACGCAACGCACGCCCACCGTGCCGCCGTCATTCAGGGTCAGCACCGCCGGCGTAATTAAATGCGCCTGCACTTGGTCGGTCGGAAAGGTCAGCTCCGCCGTGGTGCCATGGCGCAGTTCGCCGTCGGGATTGGGTACCAGCAATTCGACGCGAAAGGTGCGCGTCGTGGCATCTGACGTGGCCGCGATATAGTCAATGCGGCCCTCGACCGTCTGCCCGGTAACCAGCTTGGCATGGCCCTTGCCGTTTAAGCGCAGCCGGCCAACGTCATTTTCGCTGACCAGGGCGACGATCAGATAGGGATCCTCGTCCACCAGCAGGGCAATGGGGCTGCCTTCCTTGACATAGCCGCCCAGTTCCACCTCGCGGCTATCGACGACGGCATCAAAGGGCGCGCGGATCACGGTCCGGGAAAGGGCGACATCCATCTGCTTGACCATGGCCTTCGCCGCATCCAGACGGGCGGCGGCGGCGGAAAATTGCGTTTCCGCGCGATAGCCCTTGCTGCGTAGTTTCTTGGCCGCCTTGTATTCCACGTCCCGCTGACGGACCAGCGCCTCGGCCTCCGCCATGCGCGCCTTGCGGTCGGCCACGTCGATACGCACCAGCACATCGCCCCGGCGCACCCGGCTGCCCTTTCGCACCGCCAACTTGGTGATACGGCCCTTGATTTCAGATTTCACCGTGACCTTGCGCTTGGCCTCCGTATGGCCACGCGACGTGACGGCGCGCCAATGATCCTGGGCGCGGGAGGATCGGGTGCGGACGGCGGTCAGCGCCGCCTCGCCCTGCTCGGCCATGCGTTCGGCGACGGAAGGGGCCTGATCCGGCGCCGCCTTGCCATTCGCCATGCCGGCCTGGCCGCCAAATTCGCCGCTTAACACCCAGCCCGCCGCGATCACGGCAATGGCAAGGGCAAGAATGAATGATTTTCGCATATTGCTGTTCCCGATCAATCGGCGGCACCGGCGCGGTCGTTATCGACCTGCGCCAGCAAGGCTTCGCTTTCCACCAGATAGCGGTTGTTTTCCAGGTAGGCGGCGGCGGCTTCGTACAGCGCCCGGCCATAGCCGGCGACGAACCGCTGGGCCGGCGTACCGCGCTGTTCCCGCTCACCAAGTTCGGCGACATGGCTCTTATGCTGGGCAATGCGGCGGTCGATCATTTCGCCGACCTGACCGGCGGGCAAAAGATCAGCAAAACACATGGCAACCAGAAATTCCGATCGCACCCGGTCCCGTCCGGGCAGATTGTTCAACTCCCGCACCAGGGTCAGGCGGCCATCGATGGTCAGGCTGTAGACTTTTTTGTCGGGCCGCTTGGCCTGCTGCTCGGTCTCGCAATGGACCAGGCCTTCTTTTTGCAAGCGGTTCAGTGCTGGATAGATGGAACCAAACGAAGCATCGTAAAAATGGCTGAAAACATCCTCCAGCCGTTTCTTGATTTCGTAACCAGAGGCATCGCCCAGACTCAACACCCCGAGACACAGCGTTCGTACATCCATGGCGGCGTAACCTCCCTACCAACATCAAATCTGCATATAGCAATTCGATATATTGAAGTAAAGGCTACAAGGTAAAGATTCTTTACCGCCGGCGGCCAACCATTGTTTGTTTCTTTGCGTCTGCTTACCGCGGGGACGTTGCAGCTAGGCGGCGTCGACGAACTTGCGGCCAAAAGTAGCCGTCGCCAATTCCCGGCCCAAATAGGCGGCGACGCTGGCCAGGCCCCGTGGCCTGTCTACGGGCAGGCGCGCCTCGGCATCGGGATTATAGTTGGTATTGGTGTTGATATCGTAGGTCAGGGCCCGGCCCGCGCCATCGACGATAAATTCGATCCCGGCGACCTGGACGCGGTTGGTGCGCAGAAACCGCCGATAGGAAGCGATCAGGGGCGAGGAAAAATCTTCGTCGATCCGGAACATCGGTCCCCGGTCAAGATCATCGGGATCAATGGCGCAAGCCTCGGCTGGGCAAAGCTGAAAACCATCGCGGGTATCGACCCGGACGGCATAAAGAAATTCGCCGCCGACGAATTCAACCCTGGTAATAACGGGCTCCGGCGCCTGAATATATTCCTGGATCAGCAAAATGCCATCCACCGGCGCTTCGTAATCGGGGCTGTCCAGCCAGGCGGCCAGGGCATCAACATCGTCATGCAGATGCACGCCCAGGCCCTTGCCGCCCCGGTTGTGCTTGGAAATAAAGGGGGCCGTGAAACTCTTTGCGGCGGCGATCACCGCCTCCCGGCCCAGGGCCGAACAGGTGCGTGGGACAGCGATCCCGGCTGCCTGCAACGCTGCGTATTGCGCCGCCTTCGACAATTCCAGGCGAATGGCCCGGCTGCCGTTGACGACCCGGCGGCCATGGCTTTCCAACCACTGGATCACCCCTTCGGCATATTCCGGAGAAAAATTGTGGCCCCGGCTGTGGGCCGAGGCGCTCATGCGGGAATAAAAGATGCCATCGGGCGGCGCCACGGACAGATCGAACTGCCCCTCGGACAGGTCCCACAGCCGATAGGGCAATTGCCGCTGATCCAGTTCGGCCTCCAACGGGGCCGTCCATTCGGCATTCTCGAACAGAATATGGATATGACTCATGGTTACGATCCAGCCTAATTCACATATTATTTTTGGTCTTTATAATTCCATTCACATTATTTTGTGAAATAGTCAAAATTGCAAGCAAAAACGGCCCCTTCCCGCCTAGCCGCCCAGACTGACCGAGGTACCGCCGTCGACGGGCAGGGAGGCGCCGGTAATGAAGCTGGCTTCGTCCGAGGCCAGGAACAGCGCCGCGTTGGCGATATCCCAGCCGGTGCCCATTTTGCGCCCCAGGGGCACCTTGGCATCGCGACCGGAGGCGATCTCCTCCCGGCTCTTACCCAAGGCGGCGACACGGGTATCCACGGCCATGGGCGTATCCATCAGGCCCGGCAGGATGACGTTGGCGCGGATGCCATGCCTGGCATTGCGGATCGCCAATTGATCGGTCAACGCAACCACGGCGGCCTTGGTGGTTTTGTAGGCCACCAGGGGATAGGCCGACCAGGCCGCGAGGGAGGAGATATTGATGATCACGCCGCTGCCCTGTTCGCGCATGGGCGGCAGGGCATGCTTGCAGGCCAGCACCATGCCGCGCAGGTTGACGGCGACGCAGTGGTCGAACGCCTCGACGGTAATATCGGTAACCTCCGCATCGCCACCGGCGATCGAAATGCCGACGTTGTTGTGCAGGATATCTATCCGGCCATATTCGGCCATTGTGGCATCGACGGCGGCCTTGACCGCCGCCTCGTCCTTGACGTCCGCCGCCACGGCCATGGCGGCGCCGCCGTTCTCGTGGATCATGGCGACAGTTTCCTCGGCCGAGGCCAGATCCCGGTCCACCGCGACGACATTGGCGCCCTCGCGGGCAAAGACAATGGCCGTGGCCCGCCCGTTACCCATGGTCTCGCCCGGGCTTTGCCCCGCACCAACCACCATCGCAACCCGATCCTGTAAACGCATCGTCGCCTCCACCATTCGTTTGATCTACTATTCCGGCTAGACACTATAGACCAAGGAATGGAAATGCGATGACGGATCAGACAAAAGTCCTGCTCGATGGCCTGACCTTCCCCGAGGGGCCGCGCTGGCACGAGGGGCGGCTGTGGTTTTCCGATTTCTACGCCCATGAAGTCGTCGCCGTGGATCTGGCCGGCAAGCGGGAGACCATCGTCGAGGTGCCGGGCCAACCCTCGGGCCTGGGCTGGACGCCCGACGGCCGGCTATTGGTGGTCTCCATGACCGACCGCAGGTTGCTGCGCCTCGACCCCGGCGGCCTGGTCGAGGTGGCTGATCTATCCGCCTATGCCAACTATCACTGCAACGACATGGTGGTGGACGGTGACGGCGGCGCCTATGTGGGCAACTTCGGCTTCAACAGCCACGATGGTTCGGAGTTCAAGGCGGCGGATCTGATCCGCGTTGATCCCGACGGCGGTGTTTCCGTGGCGGCCGAGGGCCTGGCCTTTCCCAACGGCTCCGTCATCACGCCGGACGGCGGCACCCTGATCGTCGGCGAGACGCGGGGCAATATCCTCAGCGCCTGGGACCGGGCGCCCGACGGCGGGCTCTCCAACCGCCGGGTCTGGGCCGATCTGAAGGGCGGCTTCCCCGATGGCATCTGCCTGGATGCGGACGGCGCGGTCTGGGTCGCCGACCCGCGCAACAAGGAAACCATTCGGGTCCTGGAGGGCGGCGAGGTCACAGACCGCATCTCCACCGGCGAGATGGGTTCCTTCGCCTGCATGCTGGGCGGGGCGGAGCGGCGGACCCTGTTCATCTGCACCTGCCTGCAATCGGGCCCCGACACCGCCGCATTGCGTTCAGGCCGGATCGAAGTGGTGGAGGTCACCGTCCCCGGCGCCGGCTGGCCGTAGGGCAAACAGCGCGATCAGCGTTATCCTGTTCTAGAAACCGCGTACCCGCACCATGCAGGCCTATATCATCCGCCGTCTGATCGCCATGGCCGTGACGACGTTGATTTGCAGCATCATTATCTTCACGGTGACGCGGGTCATGCCCGGCAACCTGATCGATCTGATCCTGACCGAGGGCGACTACGGCCAAGTTGACGATGCCCTGCGGGCCCGCATGGCGGCGGCGTTGGGATTGGACAGCTCAATCCCGGCGCAATACATAAGATGGATTTCAAATTTCGTTCTTCATGGCGACCTGGGCCTGTCTCTGCGCGGCGGAGGCCCGGTGCTGGATGAAATTCTCGTCCGTCTGCCCCATACGATGGAATTGGGCCTGCTGGCGCTGTTGTTCGCCCTGGCGATCGGACTTCCCGTCGGCATCTATTCCGCCCTTCATCCCGAAACCCTGCGCGACCATCTGGGCCGCACCTTTTCGGTCCTGGGCCTGGCCATACCGGGATTTTGGCTCGGCACCATGGCCGTGATCCTGCCTTCGATCTGGTGGGGCTGGATGCCGCCGATCCAGCCTGTGCCGTTGTTCGAGGAACCCTGGCTCAATCTACAGAAATTCCTGATCCCGGCGCTGATCCTGGGCCTGGCCTTTTCCGCCATTATCATGCGCATGACGCGCGCCATGATGCTGGAAGTCCTGGGCCAGGACTATATCCGCACCGCCTGGGCCAAGGGCCTGCGCGAACGTAGGGTCGTTATGCGCCACGCCCTGAGGAACGCCCTGATCCCGGTGGTGACCCTGGTCGGCATACTTGTACCCATCGTCTTCGGCGGCACCGTGATCATCGAGAATATATTCAATATTCCGGGCCTGGGCGATCTGCTGCTGACCGCCGTCTCCGGGCGCGATTACACCATGATGGGCGGCATTTCCCTGGTCATCACCGTCGTGGTCGTCAGCACCAATCTATTGGTGGATCTAAGTTATGGCTGGCTCGACCCGAAAGTCCGCTTCGACGATTGAACGGCGCCGTCTCTAAGCTGATTTAGGCCGAGTGCTCCTTGTCGTCATGGCCTTCATCCTCCGCCTCGCCCTTGCCCGGCGCCGCATCCTCCTGGGCCGCGGCGAAACGTTGCTGGGCCCGGTAGCTGAATGGAACGGAGCCGATATACGCAGCCCCCGCCACCGACAGTACGAACCAGGGATAGCTGGCCAATATGGCCGCGACAATGGCCACCACGACCAGCATGGGCAGCACCAGTTCCCGGCGGATGCGCACCCGCTTGAAGGAGTAGGTGGGGATCCGGCTAATCGACATGAAAGCCACGAACAGCAGCCAGACCGCCATGAAGATGGGCTGCTGCAGAAAGCCGCCGCCGACCTGGAAGCTGATCGCCATGGGCAGCAGGACAACGCAGGCCCCCGCCGGCGCCGCCATGCCGGTGAAGAAATAGGACGACCAGGCCGGCCGGTCCGGATCATCGAGGGCGGTGTTAAAGCGCGCTAGGCGCAGGGCCATGCAGGTGGCGTAGGCCAGGCCGGCAATCCAGCCGATGCCGCCCAGTGCCTGTGTGCTCCATAGATAAATGACCATGGCCGGGGCCACGCCAAAGGCGATGAAATCGGAAAGCGAGTCCAATTCGGCGCCGAATTTCGTCGCACCCTTCAACAACCGCGCCATGCGCCCGTCCAGGCCGTCGAGAATGCCCGCGACGATGATCGCCGCCACCGCCAGCTCCCACTTCTCCTGCATCGCGAAGCGGATTGCCGACATCCCGGCGCAGAGGGCCAGGACGGTCAGAATATTCGGGATCAGGCTGTTGACCGGCAATTCCCGCAGCCGTCGGTTGCGCCGTCCAATTTTCATCGCACTTCTCCTTGGCGCTGGCTTTCATCACTGTCGCAATCCGCCAGCACGGTTTCGCCCGCCACCGCCAATTGTCCCACCGCGACCAGGGGCGCGATGCCCTCGTCCAAGTAAACATCAACCCGGCTGCCAAAGCGGATCAAGCCAAATCTTTCCCCCGCCCGCACCCGCTGCCCCTCGTACAGGCCGCAGACGATACGCCGCGCCACCAGTCCGGCAATCTGCACGAAAGCGATGTCCTGTCCCTGGGATGTGGTCATGCGCACCGCCTGACGCTCGTTATCAGTGGAGGCCTTGTCCAGCGAGGCGTTGAGGAACTTGCCCGGACGGTAGGAAACAGCGGTGATCTCGCCATCGATGGGAATGCGGTTCACATGCACATTGAAGACATTCATGAACACGGCGATGCGCAGGCGCGGGACTTCGCCCATGCCCAACTCCCCGGGCGGCACCGCCATTTCAATGGACTGCACCACGCCGTCGGCGGGCGAGATGATCAGGCCGTCGCGGTTCGGCGTCGTGCGGTCAGGGTCGCGGAAAAAATAGACGCACCAGCAGGTCAGAACGACGCCCAGCCAGCCCAGCGGATCGGCGATCCAGAACAGCACGATCGACCCCAGCGCGAAGATCGCGATGAAGCGATAGCCCTCGCGGTTGATCGGCACCATCACGGCCTTCAATGCATCCATCGCCCCGTCACATCCATACAAATACCAATTGGGATTCTAAACCACCGGTTCCTTGTCCGCGACCGGATTTTCACCGCTGTCCGTCACGGCAATCGGCTGGTCATCCTGGTCCAGACGCTGCAGCCGCTGCAATGCTTCCGCCTGTTCCTGCTGCCGCCGCCACATACCCGCATAGGTGCCGTCGGCGGCGAGCAGGGCCTCGTGGCGGCCTCTTTCGACGATCCGGCCCGCTTCCAGGACAATAATCTCATCGGCATCGACGATGGTCGATAGGCGATGGGCGATGACCAAAGTCGTGCGGTCGCGGGAAACCAGGCGCAGGGCGGCCTGGATTTCCTTTTCGGTCTGGGAATCCAGGGCCGAGGTTGCTTCATCGAACAACAGGATCGGCGGGTCCTTCAGGATCGTCCGGGCAATCGCCACCCGCTGTTTCTCACCGCCCGACAGCTTCAGCCCGCGCTCGCCCACGGCGGCGGCATAGCCCTCGGGCAGGGTGGTGACAAAATCATGTATCTGGGCCAGTTTCGCCGCCGCCTCGATCTCGCCGTCCGTGGCATCGACGCGGCCATAGCGAATGTTGTAGCGGATACTGTCATTAAACAGCACCGTATCCTGGGGCACGATCCCCACATTGGCGCGCAGGGATTCTTGCGTAACCTCGCGGACATCCTGGCCATCGATCAACACGCGCCCGCCCTGGACGTCATAGAAGCGGAACAGAATGCGCGAAATCGTCGACTTGCCCGCCCCCGACGGCCCGACAATCGCCACCGTTTGCCCCGCCGGCACCCGGAAGCTGACGCCATGCAGGATTTGCCGTTCGTTCTCGTAACCGAAATCAACATTCTCGAAGACCACGTCACCGGCGCTGATCCGCAGCGGACGGGCATCGGGCGCGTCGGCGACTTCCGCATGGACCTCGACCAATTCGAACATCTTGTCCATATCCACCAGGCTCTGCTTGATCTCCCGGTAGACGAAACCCAGAAATCCCAGCGGCTGATACAATTGCATCATGAAGGTGTTGATCAGCACGAAATCGCCAATGGTCAACTCGCCATCGATGATCCCTTGCGCCGCCAGCAGCATCACCGAACACATGCCGAACGCGATGATCAGCCCCTGGCCGATATTCAGTATCGCCAGCGAGGTTTGGCTGCGCACGGCGGCGGTCTCGTAGCGCGCCATGGAGCCGTCGAAACGCTTGGCCTCGTGTCCCTCGTTGCCGAAATATTTCACCGTCTCGAAATTCAGCAAGCTGTCGATGGCCCTGGTATTGGCCTCGCTGTCGGTGCGGTTCATCTCGCGCCGGTGCTTCAGGCGCCATTCGGTGACCGTCAGGGTAAAAATGATGTAGATGCCGACCGCGAACAGGGTAATGCCCGAAAAGTCCGCCCCGTAGTTGATCAACAGGACACCGCAGACCAGAGACAGCTCGAGCAAGGTGGGCAGGATGTTGAACAGGGAAAAGCGCAGCAGGAAGTCGATCCCCTTGGTGCCCCGTTCAATGGCGCGGCTGAGCCCGCCGGTGCGCCGGTCCAGGTGAAATCCAAGCGATAGATGGTGCAGATGGCGGAATACCAGCAGGGCGACGGTCCGCAGCGCGTTTTGCCCGACCTTGGCGAAGACCGCGTCGCGCAATTCGCCAAAGGCCTGGCCCGCCAGGCGCGCCGCACCGAAGGCCAGGATCATCAAAACCGGGATGGTCACGGCAGCGGAGATCTTGCCGTCGGAACCGGTGATGTTCAGGCCGTCGACAACTTCCTTGTAGACAAAGGGAATAAAGACAATCGCGACCTTGGCCGAGGCCAGCAATATCATCGCCACGATGACCCGGAAGCGTAGATCCCAGCGCCCCTGGGGCCACAAATACGGCATCAACGTGGCCAGGGTCCGCCAATGACTTCGGCTTGGCCCCTCCGCCGTGGGATCGAAACTGTTGCTCATGACGAACCGCTATCCCCAGATCCGCGCGATGGGAGACCGCGCTATCTGGCAGATATGTATGTTGTTTGGACGAAAAGAAATAGCTATTAGCCGATTTGCCCGAAAAAATAGACCGCGCCAGCCGCAAAATCGCTTTACGAATCGGTGTCCCCGTCCATATCGGCAAACGGATCGCCCGCTTCCGCCGGCAATCCAAGCCAGGCAAGGGCCGCGTCCAGTTGGCGAAAAACAGAGGCATTGTCGTAGCCGATTTCGGAGATGAATAAACGCGCGGTGCCGAAATCGGCGTCGTTGCCGACCAGAATGGCAAACTTCGCGCCTGCCTGTTCCGGATGACGCCGCAGGAATTCGCGCTGGGCGGGAACCAGGGCGCGTGCCTGAGCAATGGACCATGACACCTGGCGCAGATCGGTAAACCGGCTCAAATCATCGCGAAAACGGCTGTGCCCCTCGAAATCCCGAAGCGATTCTATCCCATCCTTGGCCACAATGACATCGCGCCATTTGAAAAATGCGCAGCCATTCGCGGCGTCAACCTTAAATTGACATGACACAGCATTCATCCCTGAGCTGTCTTGTTTGATGTATTACCAATGACATGCACACGTAACATAATCATTACGCTATGTGACCATTATATGACAATTGTCAAGGGCCATGCTGTCTTTACGGCCTATAGGGACTAAAAAACTTCCGTGTTTACGTGAAGTTAACTCCGTCGCGCTGTAATCACCCCACAAACGGGGAGCGGCGCGATGTCTGTCGACTATCAGGAAGACTACGAGCAGGATTGGGACATGTCGGACATGGTTCCCGACATCGACCCCGAAGACGGCACTGCGGCGTTTTCCAGCCTGAACGAAGCCATGGACGAGGCTGGTTCAGCTATCGGCGACATGTCGGCGAACCTGCCGGTCGCCTTTCGATTCACCTGGCAAAAGCTGCCGATCTTCTGCCGGATCATGGCGCGCGATTCGAAGGTCTATCTGGAACTGGATACCGATCTCGGTCCCCTGCCCTTTACCATCGAGAACCGTGAGAGGCGCCGGCATCTAAAGCAGCTTCATGATTTTCGCAAGGATTTGCCGGTTGGCGAATATGTGCTGACGGAACGGGGCCGGTTCCGTCATCGTGTCGAGCACCTGCTGGAAGCACCCATCACGGGCAGCAGCATCGTCACATCGGTGGTTCAATCCATTCTGGCCGGCCGGCCCTATTTCGAACTGGCCAAGACGACCTGCTAGGTCGTCGCCCTCCAGCTACCCACCCCATTGCACTAATTAATCGGCAGATCGCGCCGGACGTAGCGGCCGTCCTCGACACCCGTAAAATATTCATTTACTTCCGGATGGCGGACCGGCTCGCAATTATCATCGGTCAGCAAATTTTGTTCCGAAACATAGGCCACATAGGTGGTCTGCGCGTTCTCCGCCAACAGATGATAAAACGGCTGCTCGCGGCGCGGGCGGACGTCCTCGGGAATGGACATCAGCCATTCCTCGGAGTTGGCGAAGACCGGATCCACATCGAATACCACGCCCCTGAAGGGGTGGATGCGGTGCTTGACGACATCGCCGATTTGAAATTTTGCAACCATTACCGTCGTCACGGGACCACGGGCTCCTATTTCGTCACGTTCACTACGAATCTATTTAGCACAACATTAGCCGTCGATCACCTGCCAACTGCCGTCCGGTTGCCGGCAGGCGGTGCCATAGGCCTGTTGTACCTTGTCGTTGATCACCACGCTGTGCTGATATTCCCGGCAATAACGGCCCGAGGTGGTCCGCCCCTCGCGGGTCGGCCGGATTTCGCCGTGATGTCCGCTATCTGGATTGGACCAGGCGACGGTTTCGCCGATCGGCGCCATGTGGGCCCGATCCTGGGCATTAGCCAGGGCGATGCGGTCGGCCCGGTCCAGGGAACGGCCGATCTCGGCGCCCGCGAAAGCCCCCAGCAGTGTACCGGCGGCCACGGCGACCAAGCGCCCCCGGCCCTTGCCCACCTGGGAGCCGGCCAGGGCGCCGCCGACGGCGCCCAAAAGGGTCCCGGCGCCCTGCTTTGGCGCCTCGGCGGTGATACAGGCGCTCAACAGCATGGCGGTTGCAGCGAGTACGGCGGTGGCGCGGGTTGCGGTTTTCATGGCGGTCTCCAATTCCGGTTTTGCCTCATTGATGTGTCCACCATGCCACGGCCCGCCTGAATGGCTTCTGAGGGCGTCGTTCATCTCAGGTTCATCTTTCCTCCAACCGTCAAGCACCGTAAGATTGCCCGGCGGTCAGGGAGAAGATAAGTGGCGGACACGGCAAAAATTGACGCGGAAGACGCGAAACGGGCGATTCTGGATTATTGCCTGCGCAAGGGTGCGCTCGCGGCGGGCGTCGCCGATCTGGATGCCCTGGAACGGATCGCCCCGCCCGGCCACCGGCCCAGCGACATCATGCCGAAGGTCAAATCGGTGATCTCCCTTGGTGTTGGCGGCCAGACCCAGGGCGCCTGGGCGGTGCCGGCGAAGGCCATAGGCTATTTCGGCTCCACAGAGACGCGGGCCTATACGATTGCCTACGGCGCGGCCTTTTTTATCGAAGGCAGGTTTCAAACACCGGCGATCTATTGTCCGCCCGACATGGACAATGAAAAAGGGCCCCGCGTTCCCTTGCAGAGCCTCAAACTGCATGCCGAAGTGGCCGGCATCGGCGCGCGCTCCATGGCCGGGGATATCCTGCTGCATCCGGAATTCGGCTATATGTACTTTGCCTCGATCTTTACCGAGTTGGAATTGCCGCCCGACCGGCCGATGGCGGAAAACCCCTGTCCGGCGCCATCCTGTGTTTCCATGTTTCACCAGATCGGCCGCACCCCGTGCCAGAAGTTTTGCCCCGTGCAATGCCTCTCCGGCAAGCTCGGCCCGGACGGCAAGCAGGTGGAGATGCATTACGACATGGCGGCCTGCGCCGAGATGAGCCAGCAGTACGAAGCCGTGCCCGCCCTGTTGGAGCGGGCAATGGCGGCGGAGGATGCCCAGGGCCGGGAAGAGGCCTTGTTCGATCCTGACAACAAGATGCTCTGGTACAAGATGTCGGTGGGCTCGGGTGGTCTGCTGGCGCAATGTTTCGAATGCATGCGCGTCTGCCCCCTGGCCACCAAGGCGCCCCTGGCCGACCCCATTCGGCGCGCCAAGGCGAAGACGGAGGCCTGAGATGGCGAGGGGTCTGAACCAACGGCAGATCGGCGTCACGGCGGCGATGATCGACAGCTACGGCGATCTGATTTTCGAGCTGAGCCACAACAAACAGAGCCGGCGCGGCGATCCGATCCGGGAGCTCGATTTCGCCGCGATCGACGCGTCGCGCCACGAGCGGGGCATGAGCGATGGCCAGATCGCAAAGCGCATCGGCCTGAGCGAGATGCAGGTGATGTACATCCGCACCATGATGGAGCGACGGCGTTTTCATACCAACCATTTTCAGCGGCTGCTGGGCTTGGGTGGGGGCAGGCGCTTCCGGGAGGAGCGATTCATGCCCCACGAGGAACGCTTTCAATATCACGATGACGCCTTGGCCCTGCGCGGCGCCATGACCTTCGATCCCGGCCGGGCGCGGCATTATGCCGAACAGGGCTGGTGGGGCGACGATACCTTGAACGGTTGGCTGGCCCATCAGGTCGCGGAACGGCCGGACGCGGCGGCGATCATTGATGGCGAAACCATATTGGACTACGCCAACCTGGCGGAGCGGGTGGATCGCCTGGCCGGCGGCTTGCATGGCCTTGGCCTGGGTGCGGGTGATGTTATCGCGGTGCAATTGCCGAACACCGCCGACTATCTGGTCAGCTATCTGGCCATCGCCCGCCTGGGCGCGGTGATGACGACCTTGTATATGCCGCACCGGGCACGGGAGTTCGAAACCCTGCTGGGCCACAGCCGGGCCCGGGCGCTGATTTGTTTGAGCGATGCGGGTGGTTTTCCAGCCGCGCAAACCGGGCTGGATCTGAACCTGCCCAAACTGCAATCAGTGATCGCAATTGGCGGCGCGGTAGCCGGCACGGTACCGTTTGAGGAACTAGCCGGCGGCAGCGCCAGTGCCGATAAATTGGATCTGCCGCTGCCCGTGGCCGCCGATCCGTTTCTGCTGCTCTATACCTCCGGCACCACCGCCTCGCCCAAGGCGGTGCCGCACAATTCCCATACCATGCTGGGCAACGCCCGCCTGGGCGCGGGCGAGCACCAATTAGGCCCGGAAGACGTTATTCTCTCGGCGCCCCCCTTCGGACACTTGTTCGCGCTGTATTCCTTCCATCTGGCGCTTTACACCGGCGCCGCCAATCTGCTGTTGCCCGCCTTCACGCCGCCCGATCTGGCCGCCACGATCGAGGCCGGCAAGGCCACGGCACTGTTCGCGGCACCGGCCCATATGGCGGCCTGCCTTGGCATGGGCCTGTTCGACAAGCACGATTGCAGCTCCCTCCGCCTTGCCATCCTTTCAGGCAGCGCCGTGCCGGGCGATATGGCCCGCGCCGTCGACGGCAAGCTGCCCAATTGCGCCATCAACCAGCTTTGGGGCATGACGGAAACCCAGGGCGGGCTGTACTGCCGCCCCGGCGACAGTATCGAAACCGCCGCCACCTCGGCCGGCCGGCCCGCTCTCGGCGCGGAAGCCCGGATCAGCGACGAGGGTGAATTGCAGGTCCGTGGCTCCATGCTGTTTCCCGGCTATTTCGACAACCCGGACGCCAACCAGGCGGCCTTCACCGAGGACGGCTGGTTCCGCAGCGGCGATCTGGCGAGCCAGGACGCCAATGGCAACATCGCCATCACCGGGCGCATCAAGGACATCATCAACCGGGGCGGCGTGAAGTATAACCCGCGCGAGATCGAGGATCTGCTGGACGGCCACCCCGGCATCGCGCAATCGGCCATCGTACCCATGCCCGACAAGATGCTGGGCGAGCGGGCCTGCTGCTTCGCCGTGGCCACCGATCCCAATATTGAACTGGAAGTCCTGTGCGATTATCTGTTGAGCCACGGCATCGCCAAGACCAAGCTGCCGGAACATCTGGTGTTGATGGACGAGATGCCCATGACCCCGACCCGCAAGATCATCAAGGGCCGTCTGCCGCTGCCGGAGAGCGACGATACCTAGCGGCCTATTGGATGGCGAACATCACCGTGACGCCGATGCGGATTTCATTTTCGCCGGCCGCGATGGGGCTTTGCGCCGAACTGGCGGACATGGCCCGGAATTCCCGCATCGGCACGGCGGCGGCGCCCTCGCGAATACGCAGCACATCACCCAACTTGACGCCGGCCTCGGCGGCGTAAAGCTGCGCCCGGCGGCGGGCGTCCTGGATCGCCAGCTTGCGGGCCTGGTCCTGCAAGGGGGCCGGATCCGCGATCGTGAAATGCAGACCGGACAGATTGTTGACCCCGGCGGCGGTCATGCGGTCCAACAATTCGCCAAGGCGATCAACTTCGCGCAAGCGGATGCGTACGTTGCCCACGGCGCGGAAGGCCGAAGGTACGGGCACGCTCTCTTGTTGCCGGCGGTTGGGGTAAATGGCGCGCAGATTGACCTGCCGGGTCTGCACATCGCGGGACGCAAGACCGAAAGCCTTCAATTCCGCCAACAGCTTCGCCATCGCCGCATTGTGTTGGTCCAGCGCCGCCTTGGCCGTCGCCGACTGGCCGGTCACACCGGCTTGTATAATCGCCACATCCGGCCGGGCACTGACCACGCCCAAGCCCTGGACGGCGATGCTGCGTCCCTTGGCTGCGGCATGGTGGCTTTTGTGCGACCCGGACGCTTCGCCGGCCCACCCTGGCGCGGCAACAGCGCCCAGAAACAGCCCGAGCAGAACAAATCGAAAGCGCATGTTCAAATATCTCTGGCGGCAGTCGCCGGCGCTTCAACGGTACAGCGCAGCAATTGTCCCGGCCGCCTGCTCCCGGCGGGCTCGCAGGAAACATACGATGCCTTGGCCTGGCTTTCGCTCTCGGCCACAAGTTTTGGGTTACAGGCGATTGCCATGGCGATCAGGGCCCACAGGCCCAATAGACCGGCCAGAACCAATGGAAACAAGGCGCCCCGCGCATGGGGATCATAGGGGTTATAACTGGCGGCGCGGGCCGCGTAGCGGAAAACGGTCATGTCTTTTACCTCCCCAGGCCACATCTGCTTTCAATATTGTCGGTCGATGATGGCTGTGCAAGGGCGGAATTATGACGATTCTGTGTCCATCGCCTCAATTTGAGAAGAGACTGGCGCTGCCGCGATCGCATCGGCGAACAGCACCAGACGCAACGGGCCGCCCGGCACCGGGCTGTTCAGCGGCCAACAGGTAACCAGCGCCAGGCGCGGCGGCCCGTCCCGGTCTACTAACCGAGCGGCGCGGACATCCATGATCCGGCCCCCGGCGATGCGGAACCGATACAGCCTGCCATCTGGGCGGCGCACCCGGACCACCCGGCCCGGCGCCAGTTCCCCCAGGGCCGAGAAATGGGTGTCCCGATGAGCCGCGATGACCGACAGGCCCGGCTCCCCCGGCAACGGCGTGCCCGGCAAATGGCTGGGCGCGAAGGCCAGCGCCTGGCCGCTGCCGCCTCCCAGCACCACGAAGGATTTCCCGGCCAGGCTCAGTTTCGCCACGGCCGTGGTATCGGCGCCGGGCCAGGGCGGAGCCGGGTATCCCGCCATGCTCCGCTCCCAGGCCCGGGCCAGCAGGAATTGCGCCGCCTGGGCTTTGATGGGTATCCACAGGCCCTGGGCCAGCAATGCCAGGCCAACGAGCAGCAGCAGACCCGCCGCGGCGACGGGCACAAAACGTCGCGCGCGGCGGGCCAGGGCTGAACCGCTTCCCGAATGAGGGGCTGTCCTCAAGAGAGCGGCTCCGCCCGGCTCCAGCCGAGCATGGCCAGCGCCAACAGCAGCAGGATCAAGCCAGCGGCGATCAACAGGCCGGACGGCGTGGCCGTGGCCGGCAGGCTGACCTTCGCGGCCCGGTCTTGCGATACGCGGGCGACCTGGGTTGCTGCGCGGCGCAGGGAAGCCTCCCGAAGCGGCGCGCTGGACTTGCCGAAAACTTTTTCAAAGTGCCAGCCGTGGGGCAGATTGGCGGCCATCTCCTCGTGCCCGAGAAAATCCTCGTCAGGCCGGGATTGCACCTTGTCCACGGCGATCAGCGCGGTCAGACGGCTGACCAGGCCGTAGCCCATGGCCAGGGCCAGAACTTGCGCATCCAGTTCACCGGGATTTTCGCTTTTGTCGGGGTTGTCTTCCAACGCGGTGATCCTGCGCTGAGCCCACAGCTTGCCAATGCCCTTACCCACCTGGCCACCGTCGATATCCATATCCTGACGCCACAGATGCTTACCCCAGCGGCCCGTAACACGCATGGTATGGGCCGAACCGGTCAGCTTTGCGGTTACCATCAAGGGCTCGCCGGCATATAGATCGGGCACCGGATTGCGGGCCAGCTCGGCCACGGCGCCGTCGAAGCGGACTTCAATATCGGTCAGGGCCGGATGGCTCAATTTGCGCAGCAGTTCATCGATCCGCGCACCAACCTGGGCCGTTGAACCGATGTGGACGAAGCTGCCCCGTCCGGCCTGGGCCGCACCGCGCATGAAGTGACTGTTGGGGGCGGAGCCGATGCCCACCGTGAACAGCCGCGCCGCACCCAGGGATTTGCCGATCAGGTTAAACAGCTGCGCCTCGTTGCTCACCGCGCCATCGGTCAGGAACACCACCTGACGCAGCAGCCCGGGCCTGCCGGCCTGTTGCAGGGCGGCGGCCAGCGCGGGCGCCATTTCGGTGCCGCCGCCGGCCTGCAGATTTCCAACCCAGGTCTTGGCACCGGCGAGGCGGTCGGCATCGGCCGGCATAGAGGCCGGAAACAAGGCGCGGTATTGGCTGTTGAATTCAACTATATTGAAATAATCGCCCGGCCGCAGGCTATCGAGAGCCCGGGTCAGGGCCGCCTTGGCCTGGCGGATCGACTCCCCGCCCATGGAGCCGGAGGTATCCAGTACGAACAGCAACTCCCGCGCCGGCCGCGCGCCCTCAATTGCCGCCGCCGGGGGCGGCAGCAACATCACCAGGGCGTGGCGAATGTGCGGCGCGGTCAGGACCGGCGCGTCGGTCTCGATGAACAGGCCGGCCCGGGGGGCCGCACCTTGCCTGGGCCGCCAGGTCAATTCGAAATCCCTCTCGGCGGGCACACTGCCTCGGTCCAGGGTAATGGTCCGCCGACCCTCGAATGAACCGTCCAGATTGATCCCGTGATGATGGCTCCTGACCTCGGCCAGGGGGACGCCGGCATTCAGGCGCACGGTAAGGGAAAGCGGGTTCAGATATCGCTCGCCATTGGGACCGGGCCTTTGCACCGGCTGGCTGATACGCTGAGGGTCCGTTTTCGCCGCCCCGTTGCCGCCACTGGCGGCGGAGGCGGCCCAACCGTTGGCGCCAAATCGTGCGATTTGCACCGCGCCAGGCACATAGCGCGGGCCCACCACCGTGGGGAAGCGCAGGCGGAATTCACCGTCCTTGTAGGCCACGGTTTGTTGATAGCGGATTTCTACCGTCACGGTTTCGCCAGGCGCGATATTGGCCACGGACGTGGTGAAGATATTCGGCCGCTCCGCCTCCACCAGGGCCGCTTTCCGGCCCTGACGCCTGGCGTCGGCATATTGTTCTTGCGCTTTCCTGCGCTCCTCGATCCGGCCCTCGATCACACGATCGCCGACCGTCAGGCGCAGACTGTCCACCGCCGCCTTGTGTGGCAGGGGAAAGACGTAGATCCCCTCCATCCAGGTATCGGCGCTGTTGCTGAATTCCTGGCGCACCACGGCGCGGGCCACCAGGCCGGAGACATCGATCTCCACTTCCGACTTTTGCACCAGGGCGGCGCGATAGGCGCCTGCCCGCGCCTTGCCTTGGTCAACAGGGCGCAGCAACAAACTGCCCTCGCCAACGTCCGCCGGACGCAGCGGCGGCCCGGCCGTCGGCGGCGGTTTGGTGGCGGTCGACGCGGCGGCAACGGAGGCGGTGGCAATCATCAAGATCAGCGTGGCCAGTAAATTCAGGATCAGAACGGCAAATCGCTGGTCTGGTGTTCGGCGGCGGTGGGCGGTGGTCATGGCGCTCTCTCCCGTGGCAATGCGGGAGGGATTTAGCGCCAGCCATGCGGCGGCGATTAGACCGGTACGCGGCGATTTCTGGAATTATTCGTGGCGGAAATGTGGCGGACGTAACGTGCCGGCGCGCGGCCTATTGGATCTGCGGGCAATCAGTCGCTGCTTTTGCCGAATATGCAGCCCTGGGCGAAGGACAGTACAGTAATGGGCCAAATGGCGATGATCAGCAGCCAGTTGGCCGGGGTCATCTCACCGCCACCCGGCGCGTAGCGGCAACGCAGAAGGACGGCCCAGAGCAGGCCGACCAGACAGTAGTTTGCTATCCATTCAAACAAATTCGTGCAGCCTTGATACGATTCATTCGGCTATTCAGCCGATGTGCCGGGTAAGTTGAGTGGGGAGGGTTAAGGCCGTACGCCACCTTTCCAAAGGCAGTCCCTGTTGCCGGTGAGTTCCTCGACCAGATCATCCAGGCTCTCGATAACCTCTTCGGCTTTTCTGTCGGCCGGTCCGGTGATCGTGCGCTCGGTCAGCACCTTCACCATCGTCCTTCGACATTCCTGCATCGAAGCCAGCATTTCGGCGGGGTCCTGGATGCCACGCCTGGTGAACTGTACCAGGGCCGGAGGGCGGGAGGGTGCCAAAATGTGCGGTTGCGGGTTCGTCATGACGTTGAAACCTTGCTTCTGTGCCGGCACGAACGCCAGCTAGAGAGTTACGTGGACCCAAAACGCTCCCCGCCTGTGCGGAGGTAGGCAAGTAATTCGATTCCCGGACTATATTCCCATCGAATTTATCATGAAATTATTGCTCACAAATAATAAAAAAGAATTAACAGTGCCAGTAATATTATTAATACATGACGGTCACAAATATATTTCAAGAAATATGCATATATTATCTTGTAATACTTGTGTTACGCCAGAGGCCGCCAAGTAAATAAGATATTCAGCAAGGAATTACGGAATATTGCCAAACGCAGGCCCGCATTCACGCAAGCGCGCGGACAGACAGTGGGCGCAACAAAGTGGGGACCCCATGACGCTATCAAAGAGATATCCCGGCCAGGATTAATCCTGGCGCCGTAACGTCAACTCCCGCCGCTCTCCGCTTCAACCTTGTCCTGGGTCCTGGTGTCGAAATCGGATGCGTCATGGCGTTCGCGTAGCTGCTCTTCAAGCGGACCCGACGTCCGGTTGACCATCCGGCCCCGTTGCACCGCGTCCCGGCCCTCGATCTCATGCGTCCAGCGGCCGAGATGCTTGTAGGATCCGGCATCAAGGAACTCAGCCGCATCATAGACCCGGTTCAAGACAACGGCACCATACCAGGGCCAGATCGCGATATCGGCGATGGTGTACTCATCGCCGCACATAAAGTGGTTGTCCGCCAGGTGGCGGTCGAGCACGTCCAATTGGCGTTTCACTTCCATGGCATAGCGGTCGATGCAGTATTCGATCTTGAGTGGCGCGTAGGCGTAAAAATGCCCGAAGCCGCCGCCAAGATAGGGCGCGCTGCCCATTTGCCAGAACAGCCACGACAGGCATTCGCCCCGCATGCTGGCATCACTGGGCAAAAAAGCACCGAATTTTTCCGCCAGGTACAACAGAATTGCACCGGATTCAAAGACCCGCGTCGGCGGCGCGGTACCATGATCGACCAATGCGGGGATTTTGGAATTCGGGTTGGCCCCGACAAAGCCGCTGCCGAATTGATCGCCATCGCCAATCTTGATCAGCCAGGCATCATACTCTGCGCCGCTAATGCCAAGGGCCAGCAGTTCCTCAAGCAATACCGTGACCTTGACGCCGTTCGGCGTGCCCAGCGAGTACAACTGAAGCGGATGCTTGCCAACGGGCAATTCCTTGTCGTGTGTCGAACCGGCGATGGGACGGTTGATTTTGGCGAAACGTCCACCGCTCTCCATTTCCCATTTCCATACCTTGGGCGGCGTGTAGGTCGATGTCTCATTCATGAAAGGAGCTCCATTTCGTCAACGGCGGGTCGCTGCATCAAGTGTAACACATCATCTTGCACGGCTGTCACACCGAACGGACTTCAACAGCGGCATGACACTCGACAACCGGGGCCGCGAACTGCCACCATATGGAAATTGTCCTGCTCGCAAGCCCAAGAGGAATTGGAATTATGAAATCTGTTTGCCTGGTCATTGGCGCCGGCGCCGGCATCGGCGGTACTGTCGGAAAGCGCTTCGCAATGGAAGGCTATCACGCTGTCTTGTGCCGGCGCACCGACAGGGAGGGCCTGGATGCACTGGTGGCAGACATCGGGAACGACGGCGGCTCGGCGTCCGGTTATCTGCTCAACGCGGTTGAGCCCGACGGCATTGAAGAGCTGGTCGCCGCGGTCGAGGCCGATATTGGCCCGATAGAGGTCGTGGTTTTCAATCTCGGCGCCCAGATCGGCGACAGGGCGCTAAAGGACACCACCTACAAGGCTTTTGAAATGGGTTGGCGGATGGCCACGTTTGCCCTCTTCCGCATCGCCGCCAGCATCTGTCCCCTGATGGAGGAACGCGGCAAGGGCACGATCCTGGTAACCTCGGCGACGGCGGCGGTGCGCGGCAACAAGGGCCAGCATTCCCACGCGGCTGCCATGGGCGGGCGGCGCATGCTTTGCCAGAGCCTGAATGCCGAATTCGGGCCGAAAGGCATTCATATCGCGCATATCCTGATCGATGGCGCGGTCGATGCGCCCGATACCCTGGGCAAAATGCTTGGCCCGGAGCGCTTCCAGGAACTCCGGGAAACACGTGGCATGGAAAACGATGGATTGATGCTGCCCAGCAAGATCGCGGATACCTATTTCCACCTTGCCCAGCAGCATCGGTCAACCTGGAGCCATGAAATCGATTTGCGCTCTTTCTCCGACATGCCGTGGTGGAACCATTAGCCTGATCCGGGCGGCCCCCATCAGGTCGTGCCACCCCGTCCGCTTGCTCTCGTCAATGGGAGACGCCATGATATGGAAAAAGGCACTACCAGGAGGAAGCAATGGAAGATATCGCGATTACCGGGCTCGGCGTGATTTCCTCGCTCGGGCACAATATGAAGGATTTCTGCCGCAATCTCTCCGCCGCCCATGTCGTCGTCGGGCCAACGCCGTGGAATAACGAAGCCAGCCTGGAAAACGTCTGGATGTCCATGGTCAAGAATTTCAAGCCCGAGGACTGGATGGACGATCGCGTCATCGATGGCACCGACACATTCGCCCAATATGCCATCGCCGCCGCCGTGCAGGCGGTGGACGCCTGCGGTATCAGCGAATTGGATGCCGAGCGCACCGGCGTCGTTGTCGGCACGTCCTGCGGCGGCACGGAAACCATCACACAATCTCAAGAAGGCCTGGACCGGGAAGGTCCGTCCGGCGTTGACCGCAAGCTGCAGATCAAGGCTTGGCCGAACATGGCGGCGGGGCAGATCGCCCTGCGCTGGAAACTGCACGGGCCGCTGTTGACCATAACCACCGCCTGTGCCTCCTCCATCGATGCCATCGGCACCGCCGCCCGGTTGATCGAGCGCGGCGATTGCGATGTTGCCATCGCGGGGGGTTGCGAGTCCGGCCGTACCCGCCTGACAAAAATCGCCGGCGGGCTGCTGGGCATGATGGCCCCGCAGTCGGACCCTTACAAAGCCTGCCGCCCCTTCAACACCGAACGGTTTGGTGTCATGGGTGGCGAGGGCGCCGGCATGGTGATCCTGGAACGGGCCGATCTGGCCAAGGCGCGGGGGGCGAAAATTCACGGCTACCTGAAGGGTTACGCCACCCTGTCCGATGGCTATCACCCCTCCTCCTCGCACCCCGACGGCAGTTGGGAAAGCCGAACCATGGAAAAGGCCATCGAGGATGCTCATTTGCCCGGCGGCGCGGGCGACGTGGATGCCATCATCGCCCACGGCACCGGCACGCCTTTAGGTGATATCGCCGAGATCAAGGCCATCAATCAGTTGTTCGAGGGCCGGGGGAAAGACCTAAAGGTCTCATCCATCAAGGGCCATGTGGGCCATACCGCCGGCGCCGCCGGTGTCATGGGCCTGATGGCGGCGTTGCACAGCATGGAGGAAGGCGCCCTGGTGCCGACCGCCGGCACCACGGATGTGGACCCGGCGGCGGAATTCGAAGTCGTGATCCAAAAACCCTCGCCGGGTGAGTTTAACACCATGCAGGTCAATGGCTTCGGCTTCGGCGGCCAGAATTCCTCGCTGGTGGTGACGCGGAACTGAGGCGGGGCTGAAGCCGCCATGCCCCCTGAACCGATCTTTCCGGGCCAGCGGCTGGAAGCGCTAATGGCGGCGGGCCTTTGGGGCGATGGCCTGATCATCGACCAAATTGACCAGATGGCGCGGAAAAGGCCGGACGCCATTGCGGTGGTCGATCACAATTCGACAAGCGGTGCACGGACGGAGTTGTCGTTCGGGCGCCTGCGGGAGCTTTCATTGCGTGTTGCCGCTGGCCTGATGGCCCGTGGCATTGCCCCCGGCGATGTTGTCGCCGTGCAATTGCCAAGCTGGTGGCACTATTTCGTCCTCTATCCCGCCTGCGCGCGGATCGGCGCCGTGATCAATCCGCTGATGCCGATCTTTCGCGAGCGGGAGCTGAAATTCATGCTCGGCCTGCCGCGAACCAAGCTGATTGTCGTGCCGAAATCATTTCGCGGCTTCGACTATCCGGCGATGATCGAAGGTCTGCGCGGGGAACTGCCGGACCTGGCACATATGTTGGTGGTCATGGGCGATGACCCGGACACCAGCTTCGAAACAAACATGCTTGAATGCGCCGAGGCGGATCAAGCGGAGCTTGCGGCCCGCCGGCCGGGCGCCAATGATGTAACGGAGGTGATGTATACCTCCGGCACCACCGGCCAGCCCAAAGGCGTCATGCATACGCCGAACACCCTGTTGTGCAAGGCGCGCCTGGCCCGGGAGCTGTTCCGCCTGGGCCCCGACGACGTCATATTCATGGGCTCGCCCCTGGCGCATCAGACCGGATTTCTGTACGGCAGCATCATGTCAATGATCAACGGCCTGAAATGCGTGCTGCAGGACATCTGGGAGCCGGTCGCGGCGGCGGAAATGATCGCGGCGGAACGATGCACCATTACCCTGGGGTCGACACCGTTCGTGAGTGATCTGGTCTACACGCCGGGGGTCCGCGACCACGACGTTACAAGCCTGCGCCTGTTCCTTTGCGCCGGCGCGCCAATCCCCAGTGTGCTGCTGCACGATGCCGCGGACATTCATCCCAACCTGTACGTCATGAGCGCCTGGGGCATGACCGAAAACGGCATCGTCACCGCGACCTATCCGGGCGATGCGGCGGAGAAAGTATTCGAAACCGACGGCCGGGCAATCCCGCATCAGGAGGTCCGCGTGGTTGGCGAGGATGGCCAGGTGTTGCCGCCAAACCAGGCGGGCCGTTTGCAGGCCCGCGGGCCGACGATGTTTGTCGGCTACTTCAAGCGGCCCGAGGCCTACGACATCGACGATGACCTGTGGTTCGAGACCGGCGACGTCGCGCGCATGGACGAGGATGGCTATATCCGCATCACCGGACGCTCCAAGGACATCATCATCCGCGGCGGCGAGAACATCCCCGTGGTCGAGATCGAGGAGCTGCTGTATCGCCATCCAGCGATCCGGGACGCCGCCGTCATCGGCCTGCCCGACCCTCGCCTGGGCGAGCGGGGTTGCGCCGTGGTGCAGCTTCACGAAGGTGCGTCAATGAGCTTGGCGGGGCTGAACGAGTTCCTGCGGGAATTCCGGCTGGCCAAGAACTATCTGCCGGAGCGGCTGGAGATCGTTGCGGAATTCCCCCGCACGCCAAGCGGCAAAATACAGAAATTCAAACTGCGCGAAATGCTGGTGGAGGATATGCAGGCATGACCGAACGCAAGTTCACGGCCCGGGATGATGGCTTCCATTTCGCCGAGATGGGCGAGGATTGGTGGGCCACGGAAACCGCCTGGTTTTCCTTCCATCACCCCGAACGCCGGTTGGGCGGATGGTTTTACACCATGGCGCGGCCCAACATCGGCACCATCGCGGGCGGTGCCTGGATCTGGGACGACAGCGCCCATCTGCCCTGGGAAGCGCTCTATTCGGCCAACTATTCCGCTTTGCCGATCCCCACGGATCAGGATTTCACCGACATCACCCTGCCCACGGGCGTCTCGGTCAAGGCATTGGAGCCGTGTATGTCCTACGCCCTTGGCTACGACGATGGCGAGCGCTTGCAGGCGGATCTGCGGTTCGACGGCGTAATGGCGCCGGAGGCGCTGACCGCCGCCGGGTCAACCTTCGGCTCGGCGCATCATTTCGATCAATTCGGCCGGGTCAGCGGCGAAATTGTCCTGCATGGCGAGCGTATTGAAATCGATTGCCTGGCCATGCGGGATCGGACCTGGGGCCGCCGGCCGGAGAACCGGCCCCGGCAGGCAGCCTACATCACCGGCATGGCCAATCCCGCCTCCGGCTTCCTGGCCGTCACCAACGTCCGCCCCGAGGGTGACCATGTGGCCTATGGGTTCCTGCGAACGGACGGCCGCAATATCGGCCTGGCCGGCGGCGAACGAAAGGTGGAACGGAACCCGGATACGGGCATCACCAGGCGGATCGAGCTACAGCTTGTGGATCAAGAGGGGCGCAAGGTCACGGCGGTCGGCGATCCGGTCAGCAGCATCGTCATCAACCGCCACACCTTTGTCGATATCAACTCCCTGGTCCGCTGGGATCTAGACGGCGAAACCGCCTGGGGCGAGGAGCAGGATATGTGGCCCATGCACCGCTTCGCCGCCATGCGGCGGGCAATGCGCGGGTAGCGCAAGACGGCTCAATACCCGAGGTCGCGGGCGGCCCGTTCCAGGACCACGGGTACGGACCATGCGGTTCGCGCCAGGCGCACATCATCGCTGCGGCCATCGGCATAGAGGCCTGAGGCGCTCATCCAGAACGCGGCCGAGCGCATGGCATAGAGCAGTTGGTAATAGCGGCAGGCGCCCTCGTCGATCTCGATACCGGTGGCGGCCTCGTAACGGCGGTAGAATTCATCACGCGGCACCAGGTTGGACAATAGCTCGCTGCCCTCCCGGTTAAGATCGCTCAAGACATAAGCGACATCGTACATGGGGTCGCCGATGGTTTGCAGTTCCCAATCCAGCACCGCCGAAATGCGGTCGTCGTCGATCAACAGATTACCGGTTCGGTAGGCGCCATGGACGAAACAAAGGCGCTCGGTCTTCGGCGCATTTGCCTCTAGCCAGCAGATCAGATCCGTCAGCACCGGTTCCGGCCCATGGCCCGACGCCGCGATCAGGCGCCGCCATTTCCGCACTTCACCAAGCGCGAATTCCGATGTTCCGGCCGCCGGCACGCCGAGGAAATCCAGGCCAGCGCGGCGCCAGTCGATGTTGTGCAAAGTGGCCAGGGTATCGGTGAAACTGGCCGGCAGTACGCCGCGCCCGGCCGCCGCTTCATAATAGGCCCGGCCCTCCCGGCCCCAGGGATTGGGGCAGCTGCCGGGCACTTTTTCCATGACGATGAAGGGCGCGCCGAGGACGCCATGGTCAGCCTCGTACCAGAACGGTTTCGGTGCTTGCAGCGCCGTCGGCTCCAGGCATTGCAGCACGCCGAACTGATCGCCCAGATCGGACAATTCACGCAGCAGCGCATTGCCCGGATCCCGGCGCAGGCAGAAACCCTGGGTGTTTTGCGCCCCGGCCACACTCCATTGGGCATCGAACAGCCAGGTCTCGTGCGACCAGCCAACCGCGATCCGCTCCATGTTGTGCAGTTGCAGGCCCTGGGCGCCGGGAAGCTTGCCCTCGATATAGCTGCTGATCCGCGCCGCGATCTCATCCGGCGCGATTGCCTCTCTGTCGGCACTCATGCCGCGTATTCCATGCGCCGGTCCAAGGTTTGCCGCATGGTCTGGCGGACACGGCCTAGCAGGGCCTCGAACCGTGTCTCGCCAAGCTCCTCCCGGGCGCCATAAAGCGTCTCGACAAATTGGCAGAGGCCATCGTCGCCAGTCTCTGCCAGTGCGAAGAACGCATCGCGCACCGGCGGCGGCGCATCGGCGTCCTCCAGCAGTTGCTCCAGATCCCGACGCAGAGCATCCCGCGCCCTATCCTCCGCCGCGCCATGTTCGGCCGCCAGGCGAAGCTGTGCCGCCAGTTTTTGCAGGACGACAGCGCTCAGGAAAGCCTGGGTGCGCGGGTATTCCGCTTCGATTGCCGGTCCCACCTCCCCTTTGAAGGTCGCCGCCATGCGCTCCAGCAAATCGCTTGGTGTCATATCTTCCTCCCACTCACGCTACGGGCAACTATAACATCAGCGAGACGATACTTGCGCCAAATTGGCATAGGGGCTCTTATTCCCGGAACAACAAGACCCGGAGGAACGTCGAGATGGTGCCTGCTTCGTCTCAAATGACGCTTGAGCATGTCGTCATCCGCGTTGATGACCTGGATGCCGCGACGGCAGATTTTCAATCGCTGGGATTCCACGTCATCTATGGCGGTGTGCACAGTTCCGGCGTCACCCACAACGCGCTTATCCATTTCCAGAACAGCACATTTTTCGAACTTGTCGCCTACCGCAAGGCGAAGCTGCTCACCGTCCTCAAAAAGCTTGGACTCTTGGATCTGCTCCTGAAGAACACCAATAACCACGTCAAATACCGCTTCGCGGCAGCCGTGGACTTTCCCGAAGGCTTCATGGACGCGGCGTTGCTGTCCAAGGATATTCAGCTCGATACCGATCAGGCCAACCAGCGAGGCCTGAAAACAACCAAGTCCATGCCCTTTCACCGGCAAAAGCCCAACGGCGAAACCGTGCGCTGGAACATCATGTGCCCGTTTGCCGACGCCCTGCCGTTCGTCCGCGATCCTTACGTCCCCGAACAGCCCAGAAGCCAGGACGAAACGAGCCATGGCAACGGTGCCCTCGGCATTTCCCAGGTCGTCTATGGGGTCAAGGATTTGCAAGCGGCAGCAGATGATTACCAACAACTCCTGGGCAGGGACATTTCGATCTCGACGCGGGACGGAAAACCTCGCGCCGAGTTCGTAATGGGTGATGTGTCGATCACCCTGCTATGCGCAGCGGATTTCCCGCATCTGGCGGCTGCCGTAGCCGATAAACGGGAAACGCCCGTGCAGGTGACCTTGCGCACCAGCGACGAGGCTTCAAGCGGTCTGTTGCCAATGGCAAAGAGCCATGGCGCCGAAATCGTCCTGCGGCACGAATAGGACTACTGGCCGCTGATCTGCTTGGCGAGGCCGAAGAAAGCGCGCTTGCGCTCCGAACTGATCCGCCAGTTTACCGGCACGCTTTGATAGCCGTCATCATACCCCTCGCCTTCCATGCGGTAGTCAAAGAAGCCCCACGAGGCGTACTCGTCCACGGCGGCAATAAAGTTGTTGTCAGGCTGGTCGAAGGCAAAATGATCATCCTCGTTGAACAGGATCGGCTTTGGCGTATAGCCCTCGACCTGGCGTGTTCGCCGCACCATTTCGCGGATGCGGTCCGGCGTTTCCACGTGATTGCCGTGCAGCAGTAGAAAATCGCTTTCCCGCACCACCTCCCTGCCCGGCACCACGCCGCCGCCATAGCTGGTACCGACCAGCAGTCGGCGGTCATCGCGGACCCGGCCTTTCGCTCGCGCGATCAGCTCATGCACCCCCTCCGGCATCAACACGGGCTGGCGGTAGCGCACATTGCATTCGTTATTGATCTCGATCAGAACATTGCGATGGCCCTGTTGCAGAACCCAATCGACGGCGTTCTCGACACCCCGGATGATGGCGGCTTCATCGTTCAGGTTCTTTTCCTGGCCGAAATAATACAGGCCGACAATCACCGCCATGCCCAGGCCGTCGGCGGCGTCGAGGATACGGCGTAGCCTGCCCATATAGTCGCCGCGCAGGCCGCCGTCCGGGGCGATGGCGGAATTGATCCAGGGCTGGTCCTTGGAATAGCCGTAGGGACTGCCGCCTTGCAGGTTGATCGTGAAGGCCAGCACCCCATGGGCCCGCCAGGAAGGCATGGCAGCGATAAATTCGTCTGTGTTGCGCGCCGCATCCCAAAGGCCGGAATCCGCATAGGCCCATTGGGCACGGGTTTCCGGGTTCAAATCATCAAAAATGCCCTGCGCCATGCGGCTGTTGAGCAACAGCCCCTCGATGCGCCGGCCCTGCCAGGTGACGCCTGGATAGGTGACCGCGCCGTTGATGAAAAACTGCTCACCCCGGATCGTGATTTCAGTGCCACCGGGCATGTTGTTGCCTCCCCATTTTGAATACCGGTCTCCGCCAATGCTATTCGATCAGCCGGCCATAGTCGTGGCTGTATACGCCGGGTTCGAAGCGGCCGATCCGTTGGCGGACGATTTTGCCGGGCCAAAGGTAATCGACCTTTCCCTCGGCCGGCCGGTAGACAGCGGTATAGGCGGTCGGGGACTTGGCCCGCTGCGAGTAGAGCGGCGGTTCGGCGAATAACGCGGTCAATTTCGGCAACGTCATGGCTGGGTCGTCCAGCGCCCGTAGCACGAACCGCTGACGCTCGACTGAATCCGGCACCGTGCCGATACTCTCCTGATGGTTCGCGCAGACCGGGAGATCCGACACCCCTGGGCCGCGATCGGGGCCCAGAAAAAGCGTTGCATGAGCGCCCGAGCGGTCCAGCAGAGTGACGTTTTGCGACATGGCGATGGGAATACGGCGCAACGCCGCAACGCCTTGATCGACCGTACAACAAGTTTCCAGCACATAACGCAACATCAAAATGACGGAAAATCCCAGGCCCATCGCCTTGGCGCCGCCAAAGGTCAGGCTTGCCACCAGGCCGTCCTGGTTCATGCCGTCGATACAGCCGCCCCAGGGTCTTTGCGCCTTGGCGATCACCTCCCGCCCGAACCACGAAGTCACCTCGAAACGATCGGAAACCAGATCGAGCGGAAAATCATAGTTGCGCACCAGTGCCGGCCCGCCACTGCCCAGCCAGACCGCCTGGGTACAACCGCCAATGGCCGGGCCCGGGCGGTAGTGACTTAAGATCCGATGCGCCAGATCGTCATCGCCAACCAGGCCGCAAACCCGGTCATAATGCGGCAGCAATTCCGGCATGTGACGATCCAGCGCCGCCCGGCATGCGGCGGCGGTGGGCGGTGCCGCCCGGCCCTCGCCCAGATACCATTGTTCGGCGGCATCCCGGCCTTGGGCGAAGCGGTCGCACCAGTCTTGTCCGGGGCGATCCTCCCGGGTGAAGGTGAAATGTTTGCGCATGGCACCATTGTAGTGGAGAGAGCCGAAAACCGTTAGTCGGCGTGATGGGCTTAGGCGAAGTCATCCTGGGTGATCAGGATATGCCCCGCTTGCTCGGCGACCCGATCCAGCCAGCGGCGGATCCCGGGATAGGGGGCCAGGTCCATCCGCGCCTCATCGGCAACGTGGGTGTAGGCGTAGAGGGCGATATCGGCAATGGAATAGGCATCGCCGACCAGGAAATCCTTGGCCGCCAATCGCCGCTCCATCACGTCGAGTGCCTGATAGCCTTTTTGCCATTTTTCTTCCAATTGCGCCTGCTGCACCTGGCCTGGATCCAGGAAATGCAGCCAATAGCGGGCCACGGCGATGTTTGGTTCGTGGCTGTATTGTTCAAAGAACATCCATTGCAGGACCTCCGCCTGGGCGAAGCTTTCGGTGGGCAGATAGTCTGTATTCCGCGAGAGATAGAACAGAATGGCGTTGGATTGCGCCAGCGACCGGCCGTCCGGGAACTGCAGCAGGGGGATGCGGCCATCGGCGTTGAGGGCCAAGAATTCCGGCGTCCGTGTCTCCCCCTTGGTCACGTCGTATTCGATCCGCCTGAACGGCCGGTCCAACTGGGAAAGCAACAGCCGCACTTTATAGCCATTGCCGGAGCCAAGATTGTCATGCAGAACCAGCATCTCCGTAATCCTTCATTGATGAAACGCAAGCGCCGGCGGCCGAACCGGACGTCCGCAAGAGAACCGGCATCATAGACAATGCCGCCAAGGCCTCACACTATCCATAACTGCAATTAAGAGGCGATAGCAAACGGAAGAATCGAATATTATGGAATCAAAATGTTTGATTTATACTTTTTAAATGAAGTAATAATATAGTTTAGTAAGCGCGCAATACTGTAACCATACACAGTATACATATTTGGAGAAACGTTCGGGTATGGAGTTTTTTGGTACCAACCCAAAATCTATACGTTTTAGGGTAACTATATTAACTCTTATCCTAACAGCCCTGCTATCAGCGGCTGTAGTTATTATGCTGTCTACTAGCGTATTTGAAGCCAAGCAGTCAACGCGCAACAAGCTGCGCAATGACCTTAGCAACAATCTGAACCTCGCCACGGGCATTCAGGCTATCGAACGGGGTGTCGGCAACACCATTATTGGCGGCGGCCAAGAATTATTGAAGAAATTCAAGGACCTCGCCACCGAAGGCGACGCCCATGTCAATAGAGCCAAGATGGATGCGAACGGCCTCGTCAATCGAGGCGCCATGAGCGCCGATTTTGCTGATAGATTCGCCAAATGGAACGAGAGTCAACGGGCCCTGCGCGAGGCCCGCGCGCGCGTTAGATCGGGGGACATAAGCCCTTCGGATTGGTTCGGTATTACCACGAACAATATTTCGCGGGCATTCGATCTTCAGGATTCCGTCTTCGCGCCGCAGAATGAGGCCGAAACTGTCTTGTATTACAATTCGCTGTTGCGCCCGACAATCGCCGTATTGGCGGAATATGCCGGACGCGAAAGGGCGGTTCTTGGCAATATTATTGCAACCGGTGCCCCAATCACCGGGGAATCGCGACTGACGCTCGAACGTTTTCGCAGCCATGTGGAAGAAGCCATTCGCCGCATTCGGATTATCAAACGCAATGCCGCGACATCGCCGGCGCTGCGGGCCGCCATTGTCGAGTTCGAGGACAAATTCCTTGGCGAATATGAAAACTTGCGCCGGCAAATCTATGCGATTGCCGACCGGAACAACCGAAACGAAATCGAGATAAGACGCGGCCTGGAAAGAACCGATACATTGGTTCTTGATAACATTCGCGGCCTCACCAATTTGCTGTCGGGCCTGGCCAACAGCTCGCATATGAAGCATTGGGTGAAGCGCCTGCGAAACGGCGATACATCGCCATCGTCCCGTATCGTCCACTTGTTTCAAGACCTGGCCGGCCTGGATCCAAGGCTCAGGCAGATCCGATACTTGGACAACGACGGCCGGGAAAGGCTGCGCACCGAACATACCAACGGAAATAACCGGGTGGTGCCGGGTCGGGAATTGCAGGACAAGAGCGACCGGTACTACTTCATCGAGGCAATGCAGATGCCTCGCGGAGAAATTTACGTCTCGCACATGGATCTGAATATCGAGGGCGGCCGCATATCAATTCCGTTCATTCCGGTCCTGCGCCTGGCCATGCCGGTTTTCATAGACGGGCAAAGGCACGGCGCCGTGGTATTGAACGTCGATGCAAGACAAATCTTGAAAGTCCTGCATGATGGCGCAATCCTGGCCGATCAAGCGGGCCACTATCTGCATCACCCCGACCCGGGGAAGCAATGGGGGATGATGGAAGCCCTGGATAGGGAAAACAGCAATCTTCATAACGATCTTCCCGGGATCACCGCCGGCATTTATGCAGGCAGGCCTGGGAAAGTTGTTTCCGGGGACAAGACCCTCATTGTGCAGCCAGTGCGCCACCATCCAAAGGATCCAAGGAAATTCTGGCTGCTCATTCAAGAGCACGCGACCTTGCCCTACCCCGTCGACAGTCAGCAGTGGATCGGGCAGGCGACCATGGCAATCAATACCGCCCTGGCGATTTCGCGGGAGATTGGTGAAATGGCGGAGACCTCGTCCAAGCAACAGGCAATGCGTGCCAATATTTTCGTAGGGGTATCCTTGGTGCTGGTGATCGCCCTGGCAGTCTTCCTGATTTACTTTGTTCGCGAACTAATCGATTTCGGCCGCAAGACCGAGGTTATTCGATCTCGACTAAGCAGCCTGGCCTCGGGCGATCTCAGCAGCCGGGTCCCGTTCGCGGAGGGCGACGCGGGTACGGCGGAAATCGGTTTAGTGGCGCGCCCGCGGGATGAAATCGACGCCATGGGGGCGGATATCAACAAGATGGCCGCCAACCTGGAAGTTCAGACCGCGGAACTGCGGGTCGCCAAGGAACAGGCGGAAAAGGCAAATCTGGCGAAATCGGAATTCCTCGCCATGATGAGCCACGAACTGCGCACGCCGCTCAACGCCATTATCGGCTTCGCCTCCATGCTGCAGTCCAAAATGCTGGGGCCAACCGGTGATCCCCGTTACGACGACTATCACAACCATATCCACGACAGCGGCCAGCTGCTCCTCAATCTGATCAATGTCATTCTGGATATCTCCAAGATCGAGGCTGGAAAATTTGAATTGCACGACGACAAGGTCGACCTGCCGTCATTCCTTAACTCATCCCTTGAACTGATCGCCCCTCTCGCCCGGGGTAGAAATATCCGGATCGAAAATTTAATTCATAATGATCTGCCCATGCTTGTCTGTGACCAACGCGCCCTGGCGCAGATCACCAACAACCTGCTTTCCAACGCCATCAAATTCACTGATGCCAACGGCACGGTCGAACTTGCAGCTACCTTGATGGCGGACGGCGCGCTCACGCTTCGCATCAGCGATACCGGCATCGGCATGGAAGATAGCGAGATCGAAAAGGCCCTGGAGCCCTTCGCCCAAGCCGACAGTAGCAAGGCCAGGAAAAGCGAAGGGACCGGACTGGGCCTTCATATCAGTCGTCTATTGATGCAGCAGCACGGTGGCGATCTGAAAATTCAGAGCAAGGCCGGAAACGGCACGACCGTCTTGATCTCCTTCCCACCGGAGCGCACGGTCTTCGCGGCCCGGGAAACAGCCCGTGCCGGCTGATCCGGCCAGGGAAAGCCGACTGGACGGCATTTCGACAAGATTTGGTTCAGGTCTAATATTCCACAAAATCGCAGACAAATGCGTTGGACGCGCGTTCCCAGGCAAACGTCGACATATCACCGTGGCCGGGAATGAATTCGGTCTCATTGCCCAGCGGCCACAGCTTGCCCCGGATGGCGTTGACCAGCGCCATGTGATCGCCCTTGGGGCCGTCGCACCGCCCGATGGAGCCGCGGAACAGTACATCGCCGACCACCGCCAGCTTGCTCTCGGGGGAGTGGAAAACCACATGCCCCGGTGTATGGCCCGGACAATGGATGACGGATAGATCGACCTGGCCGAATGAAACCGTCTCACCCTCTTCCAACCAACGGTCCGGAGTGAAGGCCCGCGCGCCGACCAGCCCTGTACGCTGGGCCTGCTTGGCCATGGCGTCGATCAGGAAACCGTCATCGCCGTGCGGCCCTTCGATCCGCGCATCCAGACGTTCGGACAATTCCGCCGCTCCGCCGGCATGATCGGCGTGCCCGTGGGTCACCAGAATTTTCTCCACCCGCACACCTTCCTCCGCGATCGCGGCCTCGATCAGGTCCAGGTCACCACCGGGATCGGTCACGGCGCCGGCCATGGTTTCGGGACACCACAACAGGCTGCAATTCTGTCGAAATGGCGTTACGGGTACGATACGATAGCGCATGAAATTTCCTATACTCTGCTTTCAAACAGTGTAGACGAGGCGATGAGCAGCGTCGAGAAACCCGGCGCGGCGCGCCTGGTCGCCCTGATCTGCACCGCCCAGGTGCTGGCACAGATCGGCGCTTACACCTGGCCCGCGCTGTTGCCGGGGTTCATCCCCCGCTGGGGCCTGGACTACAGCCAGGCCGGCTGGATCACCGCCAGTTTCTATCTGACATATATGCTGACCGTACCCATTCTCGTCACCCTGACCGACCGCATCGACCCGCGCCGGGTCTATCTGTTCGGCGTCGGCTGCACGGTGATCTCGCATCTGCTGTTCGCCTTTTACGCGGAAGGATTTTGGAGCGCCACCCTGATCCGCGCCCTGGCCGGCATGGGTTGGGCCGGGACCTATATGACGGGCCTGAAATTGCTGGCTGACCGGGTCGAGGGCAAATTGCTGTCCCGCGCCGTGACCTGGCATGCCGCCAGCATGGGCATCTCGGGCGCCCTGTCGTTTGTCATCGCCGGCGGTTTGGCGGGCGTGTTGGGCTGGCAGGGCGCCTTTATGATCGCTGGCGGCTGCGCCGCCGCCGCTTGGTTGATCGCGGCTGTGTTCGCACCAAAACAGACCCCCAAGCCGAAAGATGATGGACCACGCCCGGCGCTGTTCGATTTCCGCCCGGTTTTCGCCAACCGCAACGCCATGGCCTACAGCGTCGGCTATTGCATCCATACCTGGGAGATGGGTGCCATGCGCGGCTGGGCCGTGGCCTTCCTGGCCTATGTGGCGCTGCGCGACGGCGTTGAAACGTCCATATTCGGCCCGACTGTGATGGCCACGGCCATGGCCCTGTTCGGCACCTGGGCCAGCGTCGGCGGCAACGAATTGTCGATCCGCCTGGGCCGTCAGCGCCTGGTCCGCCTGGCCATGGCCGGGTCCATGGTCTTTGCCTTGGCCATGGGGTTCCTGGGCGCCTTCAACTATCCCCTGGCCGCCGTGCTGGTGGTTTTGTATGGCATGGTGATCTGGCTGGATTCATCCTCCCTGACAGCGGGCGCCGCCGGCAACGCCGACCCCGAACGCCGCGGCGCCACCCTGGCGGTACACTCCATGCTGGGTTATGGCGGCGGCTTTGTCGGCCCCATCGCGGTGGGATGGATTTTGGATCTGGCCGGCGGGCCGTCCCATATGGCCTGGGGCCTGGCGTTCGGCCATATCGCCCTGGCCATGCTGGGCGCACGGATCGCCTTCACCTGGCTGCGGCCGCAAAGCATGGCGGGCGACCGGCAACATTAAACGATGCCCGGCCGCTATCGGCGCAGGTGCGGCGCGCGGCTGGTCTTAGAGCAACCCGCATTCAATTGAATGCGGATATGCTGCTCTATTCTAAAGGTTTTAGCGCATGGGTTCGGGTTTGGTTAAACCCGACATGCGCTAGCGCACCTCGGTCCAACTTTCGCAGAAGGCCAGCGCGGACGTACTGAAGGGCCGTCCGTCGCGATCCCGCTGCCATGACCGGCCCGCGGCCTGCACACCGTCGAGGACCAGACGCGTCCCCGCCGCCGGGATGAGCACCGTATTGACTCCATAGGGCCGTTCTCCGGCTCCCGTGCCGGGCTGGGTATGGATCATCAGGGGATCGCCAAGGTCATGCCAGGTTAGCGACAGGCTGCTGTCCTCGGACGTCACATATTCCGTATAGAAACGATGCGGGTCGCCGTCCTTTTCAAATTCCGCCTCTTCAACCGGGATATCGAGGTCGGCCAATTCCGGGTTCAGGACACCCTGAATGGTTTCCTGCAGCCAACGCGCCATGGCAATGTTGTCGGACCAAATGCGCCAACTGTTCTCGGTCAGCTCGCTCATAAGGTAGAGCACATGCCCTGGACCGGCGGGGGACATGACATTACGCCAAAAGCTGGCGACCGTTGTTTCCGGCCCGCCATCGGTCTCGGAAAGACGAATAAACGGATTCTCACCGCAGCAAAGCACACGATTTGTATCGGCAGACATGATCTCACCTCTTCTGGTTCGGCAAACCTTAAGTTACCTGCCGTCAATCTAACCCGGCAATCCACGCATCCCAAACTGATTTGGATCGCCGACTATTTCGAACGCGCCGCATATAATTCACATGGATTGCTTCCGCCGCTGCCGCTAAAATCTTTCCCATGATGGCGGCAACGCAACGAAAATTGGCTTTTGCGGCAAGCAATCGTCCCTTTGAAAGCAGGGCAGAATGATTAAATTTGATGAATACAGGAAGCATGACGCCGTGGCTTTGGCCGGTTTGGTCGCCAAGGGCGAAGTCTCCGCGGAAGAACTATTGGAAATCGCGGTCGAGCGGGCGGAGGCGGTTAATCCCACAATCAATGCCGTGGTCCATGCACAATATGACAGCGCCAGGCAAGCAATCAAAGACGGCCTGCCGAATGGGCCTTTGAAGGGCGTGCCGTACTTGTTCAAAGACCTTGGCGCCTATGACGCCGGGCATCCGACGACCAGCGGCAGTCGATTGTTTGCGGATTTTGTCCCTGATCATGACGCGACCTATACGGAGCGGTGCAAGGCGGCTGGCCTGGTCATCATGGGGCGGACAAACACGCCGGAATTTGGCCTGAATATTTCCACCGAATCCGCGCTCCTTGGAACTTGCCGGAATCCCTGGGACCTTGAGCATTCAACGGGCGGTTCGTCCGGTGGCGCGGCGGCGGCTGTCGCGGCCGGTATTTTGCCTGTTGCCCATGCCACCGATGGCGGCGGCTCAATCCGTATTCCCGCGGCGAATTGTGGCTTGTTCGGACTAAAACCGACGCGCGGACGCAATCCTGCTGGTCCCGATGTTGGCGAAGGCTGGGCCGGAATGTCATGCGGACATGTGGTCAGCCGTTCCGTCCGAGATTCCGCCGTCATGCTTGATTGCACCCATGGCGCCGCGCCGGGCGATCCCTATGCGGCGCCGACACCGGCACGCCCGTTTGCGGCGGAAGTGGGCGCCGAACCTGGCAAGCTGCGCATTGCCGTGATGAACCACGGCCATGATGGCCAGCCTCTAAGCGCGGAATGCAGTCAGGCTGTGTCAGATACGGCAAAGCTGCTGGCGGAGTTGGGTCATGAAGTAGAGGAGGCCGACCCGAACATCGATACCGAGGCCATCGGCCTCGCCAACCGCTCGATTATTGCCGCGAACATCGCCAACCTAGTCGGCACCCGGGCGCGGGCGCTGGGGCGGGAGCCTAGCGGCCAGGATGTCGAAGCGGCCACTTGGGCCATGGCGCAACTGGGGAATTCGGTCTCCGCCCCTGACTATGCCGACGCGGTTTTGCAAATCCATCTCCTAAGTCGAAAGTTGGGCGCGTTCTTCCAGAAATATGATCTGACCCTGAGTTCAACGCTGCGCAACCCGCCCCTGCCACTTGGCACCCTGAACACACAGGACCCGGAGGGTATGGAAGAGTTTGGCGAATTGATCCGCCAGGAACTGGCAACCACGCCGTTCTATAATTCGTCCGGCTGCCCGGCGATGAGCGTACCGCTGCATTGGAGCGCCGATGGCCTGCCGGTCGGCGTCCATTTCGGTGCGGCTTTGGGCGGGGAGGCAACCTTGCTGAGGCTGGCGGGGCAACTCGAGCAAGCCAAGCCATGGTTCGACAAGGTGCCCAACATCTAAGAATGCGAGGCAACGCCCCTCGCGCCGGTGACCGGGTCCACCACCGTGGATACCGTCGCTGACGATATCGAATGCGGCGGATATCGCGGCGGGCGGGCCTACATACTGGTTAGGTAACGTTCGCGCTCAACCGGCGTGACCTGGCTGGCGAAGAACTCCAACTCGCGTTCGCCCTGGCCGGTCAAGATGCCCAAGGCGTCCTCGCCGATCACCTCCGTCATGAAGGCGGATCCCCTGGCCAGTTCGAGGGCCGTCGCCAGATCCGTCGGGATCGCCTCGGCGTCTTCCGCGAGATAGGCGTTACCTGGTGTCGCTTCCGTGGGCTGCAGGCCTTGTTCGATACCGTCCAAACCTGCCGCGATCTCGCAGGCCAGCAAATAATAGGGATTGCAGTCGGCGGAGCCATCGCGTTTCTCTACCCGCACGGCGGCATCCTTGCCTTCGATCACGCGCAGACCGACGGTGCGGTTATCGACGCTCCAGGTCGTGTTGATGGGACAGAAGGTAAAGGGTTGACGGCGGCGGTAGGCGTTCGGCGTGGTGGCCGAGGCCAGGGACATCTCGACCATGCGGCTTTGCAAGCCGGCCAGATAATTCAACCCCAGGGCGGATAACTTGCCGCCATCGGAAAACGCGTTGTTGCCGTCTTGCCAGAGCGAGTGATGGACGTGGAAACCATTGCCCGATTGTTCGAAAAACGGTTTTGACATGAACGTCGCCACATAGCCCTGGGCAACCGCCAGTTCCTTGACCAGGCTGCGGAAGGCGACGGCCCGGTCGGCGGCGGCCAGCGCCTCGGAGTAGCGGATATTCACCTCGACCTGTCCCGGCGCATATTCCGGGTTGGACTGTTCGATGGGAATGCCCACATCGTTCAGATGGCGGCGGATGGGGCCCAGCACGTGTTCCAACTCGGCGGCGCGGGCCAGGCCATAGACCTGAATGCCGCTATCCCTTGGCAACAGGGTCTCGGGGTCGAGAAGATAGAATTCCAGCTCGGCGCCGATCCTGACCTCGTAGCCCATATCGCCGGCCCGTTCGAGAACCCGGATCAAGGCATTCCTGGGATCGATCGGCACGGCCTTGTGGTCCATGCCTTCGGCCCGGCCGAAGCAAAACGCCACGCCCTCCTCCCACGGCATCGCGTAGGCCGGCCCGTCGGGGAAGATATGCATGTCCGGATAGCCATTGTCGAAATTGACATAAGGCGTGTTCCAAACGTCGCAGGTCATGTCGATCGCGAACAAGGCGATGGACAAGGCGGCGCCGTTTTCACAAACCGTCGGCCAATGGCTGGCGGGAATTCGCTTGCCCCGCATGATGCCGTTCAAATCGCCCACGCCCAATACGACCGTGTGCGTCCCGGCCGGCAGCTCGACACCATTCGTGTTCATCACAGACCCCCCATTTGACTATCTTCGGCTAAGTTTGACGCATCGGTTACCAGGAAAAGACCTTGTCGATGCCGGCCATCTTAACGCCGGTGAAGGCGGAAGCTTCGAACGACAGGGCGCGTAGATCCTCGACTTCGAGATTGTGTACCGTGGATTTGCCGCAGGCCTTGGCCAGGGCGGTGATCTCCATGGTCATGGCGGTCAGATAGCGTGCGATGCGTTCCGCACCGGCCGCCACGTCCATGCGTTCTTCGAGCTCGGGTTCCTGGGTTGCCACACCAACCGGACATAATCCGGTATGGCAATGGTGACAGGCCCCGGGCGAGGTGCCGAGCTTTTGATAATCCTCCAGATAGCGCGGTGAGTTACAGCCAAGGGAGATCATCGCCCCGTTGCCGATCATCACCGCGTCGGCGCCCAGCGCCAGACATTTGGCCGCATCGACGCCGGTCCGCAGACCGCCGGCCGCGACCAGATCGACCTTGCCGGTCATGCCGCATTCGTCCAACGCCTCACGGGCAGCGGGTATCGCGCTCATGGTCGGAATGCCGGTGTGGTCGAGCAACATCTCCGGCGAGGCGCCGGTGCCACCCTCGGCGCCGTCCACGACGACGACATCGACCCCGGCCTTGGCCGCGATGGCGACGTCATAACGCGGGCGCGTCGCACCCATCTTGAGAAAGATCGGCACCTGATAATTGGTCGCGATGCGCAACTCCTCGACCTTCACCGCAAGATCGTCGGCGCCAAGAAAATCCGGATGGCGGATCGTCGAACGCTGATCAACCCCTTCGGGCAAGGTGCGCATGCCGGAAATGCGCTCCGAGACCTTCATGCCCAGCAGCAGCCCGCCGGTACCCGGCTTGGCGCCCTGCCCGACCACCAGTTCCAGGGCATCGGCGCGGCGCAGATGGTCGAGATCAAGGCCGTAGCGGGCCGGTGACATCTGATACAGCAGGATCCGGGAGGCGGCCCGCTCTTCCTCGAGCATGCCGCCTTCGCCGGTGCATGTCATGGTGCCGACCTTGGAAGCGCCGTGGCCGAGCGCGGCCTTGGCGTTGGCGGACAGGGCGCCAAACGACATCGAGGCGATGTAGATCGGAATCTTCAACTCGATCGGCTTCTCAACCAGACCGCGCCCGCCGCCGAGCACCGTCGTGGCATCGCAATTCTCTCGATAGCCTTCCAGCGGCAGTCTGGTCATGGTGGCCGGAACAAAGGTCAAATCGTCAAAGGTCGGCAGCCGTTTGTTGAAGGTGTTGTAGCCGCGCACCTGATAGCGGCCGAGTTGCGATAGCGCGTGCACTTCGGAAAGGGCCGCAGGCGTCCATCGGGTTGAGCCGCCTACGTCATACGACGATGGCACGCCGGCCGGGCGGCCGCCTATCTTGCCATCGCCATAGGCAACCGCTTCCTCGCTGGGCATGTCAAAGGGATATTCATAAGCGTCGTCTATATCATCAGCCATGCGTTTGCATCCCGACTTTCAAAATACCACAGGCGCTGACCGGAGATCATCTTGCGCCAGTCCCGCGAACTGTCATTCAGGCCCAGCGGTTCGAGAATGGCCTCGACCTCGGCGACATCCTCGGCGTTGGGCTCCAGGACCTGGACATCGACGCCCAGGCTTTCGATTTCACCGGCGACCCAGACTTCGCCTTCCCACAGGGCATCGGCGCAGGAGGCACCCGCGCCGCCCAGCGCGATAATCTTTCCCGCGTGCGACATGAAGCCGGATTGGTAGCCGATCTTGCCTTCGACGATGATGTTGCCACCCTTCATGGCGACGCCGCAGCGCGGACCGGTGTCGCCCTTGACGTGAATGGTGCCGCCCAGCATGGCGGCGCCAGCCGACATCCCGGCATAGCCGCCGACGGTTATGTGACCCGATGCCTGGGCTTCCCCGACGCCCCAACCGGCGTTGCGCTCGATAGTAATGGTGGCGCCGTTGTTCAGGCCGCCGCAGTAGTAGCCGACGCTGCCCTCGAAATGCAGCTCCGCGCCATCGGGCAGGCCGATACCGAGATTGTGCCGCGACAGGGTATTTCTAACGACGATCCGCTGTCCCGCCGCGCAGGCCGCCTGGATCTCTTCATTGATCCGCCGGATGTGGCGATCACCAACCTCGATGACGACATCACTCATGCCGCGGCCCTCCGGTTACCGACGCCCCAAATTTGCATCAGGCCCGGGCCGTCGTAGTTGATCACATCGACCTCGTCGGGAACAATCCGGCGCACCGCCTGTTCTTCCGTCGCGGCGGCCAGTTCGCCATTACCCTGCACTGTTACCAGCGGCTTCATAGCGAAGCGGTCCTTGGCGAAGCCAATGCTGTCGGGCTGGGCGATCATGTAGGTGAATACGCCATCGATCGAGGTGATCGATTTCCGCAGCGCCGCTTCCATGCTCAAACCGTTCTTCATCTGATCGGAGACCCAGATGGCGATCAGTTCGCTGTCGTTGTAGGTCAGGAAACGATAACCCTGAGCCTCCAGCTTGGCGCGCCAGGTGTAATAGTCGGTGATTTGACCGTTGTGGACGATGGCGACATCGGGGAACGGCCGGGCCCAGAATGGGTGGGAGGCATTCGGCAGCACCGAACTTTCGGTCGCCAGGCGGGCGTGGCCAAGGCCATGGCTGCCGATCAAATCGCGGACGCCGTGCTTTTGCGCCACCTGCTCGGAACCGCCGACATCCTTGATAATCTCCAGCGAACGGCCACAGGACTGCACCTCGAAGCGCGTTGACAACTCATCCGCCTCGTTGATCCAACCGGCAAGATCCTTCGGGTCCTTGATCACCATGCGTGCGCAATAGTGCGGATTGTCGTCAGTGACGATCAACGGTTCCTCGATGAAGTCCGAACCATGCGCCGTAAGCAGATGCCGGAAGTCATCCATATCGGCGGCCAGGTTGGTTTTGTCGAAGCCCATGCCGCGCAGGACATAGGCCGTATCGCGTGGCGCACCGTAGATCGCGAAGCCCGTGCTGTCGGCGCCGCGGTGTTCCTGGGCGTCCATCAACTCGACAAGATCGTTACCGACCTTGCCCGGTGCCCTCAGAATTCGTCCTGCAATTCCACACATATGTCCGGCCTCGCCAATTCCAGATGATACCCATTTAGAGGCTCAATCCAGGTAAATTCCCCGCAAAGCGAATGGATGTTAACATCTACTGCAATAGCAACCATCACAAGTCTTCTTGTGATGACCTACCAACGTCGAAAACGCGACGCGGCCGACCGGCCCCATCAAACCTGGGCCTGCGGGTTGATCGGATCGTAATTCTGCTGCGCCAGAAGGGCATGACCGCATGGGCCGGGCCAAGCCCGCCCTGGGTCATTCCGCGAGATGAGCCACGCGGGCTTTCATGTCCGCACCTGAATGAAGACCGGACGAAATAAGGCCGGAAGCGGAAGCCGAGGCCAACGGGGCCGCTATTCAGGACGCGTGGCTCGATGATGGGACAACAGCGGAACCAGCGGTCGAAGGTGTCTACCGGCGATATCTGCCATCAGCGGTCATCTGACAGGCGCTCTTTTTGAGGCCATGGCATCAGAAGAATATCGCAAATTTTTTCGGATGGCCGAAGCGATGGACGCTGTCCTTTACCGTTCACTAATGTAGTCTACTGGGGACGCCCACGATGTTCGGCCTCAATCTGGACTGGACGGTTATTTGATTGCGCTCGAAAAATGCGCCGACTTGTTGGATCATGCGCCGAACTGCCTTGCGCTTCTCGCAGCCTGGCAGCGTTGGCGAGGAAGCGCTCTGCTGCCGTCAGTCGATCAAGTCAGGCCCGAAGAACTTGGCAAGGCGTTGAATGGTTTGACAATCATGGACGTGCACGCGCCTGATCGGGTCATTTATCGTCTCGTGGGCACTACGCATGTACAGGTCTTTGGCGAAGACCTTACCGGTCAGGATGTCGGCAGCGTGATGGTGAAAGACGAAAGGAACCGACGGCTGAAGCATCTTTGGGACTTCGTAACTGTGCCGTGCGGGGCGGCGGCAAATATGGTTTACGTCCGCCAAAGCAGCGGTAAAACAAAAACTCAACTTTTGATAATGCCGGTGCTGCCAAGAAATTCCAGCGTACCAAAGAGGCTTTATCTTTCGATGGACGTGCTTGACGGGTTGCCAAGTCAGCCTGATCCGGTTGTGGGGCCGGTCAAACTATTGGAAGGATTCACTTACGTGGACATTGGCAACGGCACACCCCAATAACCGCCTGTCATGGGTCGTATTCGATTGCCCTCCGTGTCCACGGCTGCGGCGACGCTCCAAGTTTGGGCAAGAGCGAAAACCAAGGCCGGCGGGACCGCGATTTTCGACCGAATTTGGATACGGGACTTGCTGCATCGCTACCGTGATGCCTTGTGTCGACATGCCTGGGAAACCTGGGTCTCAACCTCAGCCGCCGATGAAAATTGCGATCATGGCCGAATAAGCCGTGTATGATAGCGTGGTGGAAATCAGGAGTTGGACGAGATCGATGTATGACGAACCGCCGCCAATGGAACCGCCGCAGGACCCACCGCCGATGGAACCGCCGTATTGGTTCGAACAGGCCCTGAAAGACACCCCGACCTCGCACAATTTGCAGGTCATGGATTGCGATATCCACTATTTGCGTTGGGGGCCCGAGGCTTCCAGCCGCCCCGGCATATTGTTCATTCATGGGGCCAGCGCGCACGCCCATTGGTGGGATTTCATCGCGCCGTTTTTCGCCACCGACCGGCCGATCGCCGCCATTGACCTATCGGGCATGGGCGACAGCGGCTGGCGCGAGAGTTATGGCAGCAAGGTTCACGTGCCGGAAATCGCCGCCGTGCTGGCCGATGCCAAATTGGGCGAAAAGCCGATCATCGTGGGTCATAGTTTCGGCGGTTTCATGACCATGTGCTACGCCCACGCCCATGGCGCGGAGCTGTCCGGCGCGGTGATCGTGGATTCTCCCCTGCGGCCGGAAAACCGGCAGCCCGAGGAAAGATCCCGGTTTTCCGAGCCGCCCAAGCGTCCGCCCAACCGGGTCTTCACCGATATGGAAGAGATGATCTACCGCTTCCGGCCCATTCCGCCGCAATACTGCGACAACGAATACATCGTCGAACATATCGCCCGCCATTCCCTAAAGGAATGCGAAGGCGGCTATACCTGGAAATTCGATCCATCCGCCCGTGTCGCAGGAATGCATGACGAGCCGTTGGAGGATTATCTGCGCCAGCTAACTTGCCCCAAGGCGATGATCTATGGCGACGAAAGCGCAATATTCGGTCCGGAGGTCGTGGACTACATGTCCGCCATATTTGATCCGGCAAATCCCATGATCGGCATTCCCGATGCCCAGCACCATCTGACGATGGATCAGCCGCTGGCATTTGTCACCGCCCTGCGCGCCATTCTCACAGGCTGGAATATCTGACTGAAAAATTGCGGCCCCCGCGGTAGGCTAAAGCCCGAGCGCAACGGCGGCGCGTTCCAACTCCTCGGCGGTTTCGCCATGGGAAAGGCAGAACGCCCGGGCCTTTCTTGAATAGAGCTGCAGGTCATATTCGTTTGAATAACCGATCGCGCCGTGCAGACGCTGTCCATCATTGGCAATGCGCGCGACGGCTTCGTTGGTGAAGGCTTTTGTCGATGCGACCTCGAGCGCGGCCGCTTGCCCCTGATCGATCAGCCATGCCGCTTCCTGCGCCAGCAGGCGACAGGCATCCGCCTGTATTCGCATATCCGCGCAGGGATGGGCGACGGCCTGAAAAGTCCCGATGGCCTTGCCGAACTGCTGCCGCAAGCGCGCGTGCTCGGTCGTCAGCCCGATGATACCCTCGCAAAGCCCGACGGCTTCCGCAACGGCAAGAACCGCCGCAACCTCAAGACCGGCATTCAGGGCGGCGACGGCTGGTTCGCCCTGGGCCAGAATAAGGTCTTCAGTGATCGTGACTTCTCGAAAGCGGAGGTGAAAAAGCGGCTCCCCTCCTATGGTTTTGTGCCGCGATAGTTCGAGGCCATCGGCTCCCGTGCTCACCGCAAGCAATAAAATCTCGCCATCGGCATTCCTGGCGGACACAATGATTTCCGTTGCGGCAGAGGCATAGGGCACCAGCATCTTTTCGCCGGTAATTTCCATGGCATCACCGCCATCGGCCAGTTGCAGGGACGGCGCGCATCTTTCATTGCGCCCGTCCGGCTCGACCAGGGCGACGGTGACCACGTCGCCCTTTGCCGCAAGCTTGTTCAACAGTTCTTCGGCGCGGGGACCAGTGGGGACCGAGCGCAGAATGGTTGCTGCCAGACCGGCGCTAACCACCAACGGTGTCGAGGCGGCGGCTCGACCCATTTCCTCCGCCAGGACGCAAAGGTCAAGGATGCCCCGGCCACCGCCGCCATATATTTCCGGTAAAGCGACGCCGGCCCAGCCAAGCTCCACCATCCCATTCCACAAAGTTTGGGAAAAGCCATCCGGGCTCGCTTCAATGTCCCGGATCTTCTCTGAATCAAGTTCCGCCCTAAGAAAACGCCGGGCATTTTCCTGAATCAGTTCCTGAATGGAATCCAAGGCCAGATCCATTTCCTAACTCTCCTTATCGCGGCAGTCCAAGGCCGCGCTGGGCAATGATATTGCGTTGGATTTCGTTGCTTCCCGCCGCAATGACCATGGGAATACTGTGAACCCAATGGCCATACATTCGCCCGCCAAGCAGCGCCATGGGATCGCCGGCGATGAGCTGCCCTTTTGCACCCAAGATTTCCATGCCGACCTCGCCCGCATGCACGCCCAATTCCGTGGCAAAAACCTTTGAGATGGCGGGATCTTCGTCTTTCGTTATGCCTTTCTCCTGATCCGAGAGCACGCGATAGCAGAGCAGTTTCGCGGCACGGGTGCGCGCATGCATCCGCACCAGCGCCTCGCGCACCGATTGGCGTTCGGCCAATGGCCGGCCATTGCCGTCCTTGGCGGTTTTCGCATATTCAATCAATTTGTTGAGGGCGACCTCGGTACTTGAATGCCAGGCGATACCGGTTCGTTCATAGTTGAGGGCCGACATCGACACCATCCACCCTTCGTTGAGCGGACCCAGCAGGCAATCGTAGGGGATCGCTACTTCATCAAAAAAGACTTCGCTGAATTCAACCGGCCCGCCCATGGAATCGATTGGCCGAACGGTAATACCGGGCGTTTTCATGTCCAGAAGGAACATCGAAAGCCCCTTGTATCGCGATGCCTCGGGATCCGTCCGGGCCAGCAGGAAGCAATGATCCGCCCCTGTTGCATAACTCGTCCAGATCTTCTGACCACTGACTACAAGGCCCTGGCCGTTGTCCCGGGCCCGGGTGCTGATCGCGGCCAGATCCGATCCCGCCCCCGGTTCGGAAAAACCCTGACACCACAAGGCATCGCCCGAAGCCATCGGCTTCAGGTAGCGTTCCTTTTGTTCCGGCGTGCCAAACATCATGATCGCCGGGCCGATATAATTGAGGTTCATATATTGCGGGCCGCGCGGCTCACCATGCCCCCACATTTCCTCCCGCACGACCATCTGCATCCACAAATCAGCTTCCGCGCCGCCATATTCCTTTGGCCAGGCCATGGTCAGCCAATTCTTCCTGGCGAGTTTCCCGCAGAACGCACGGGTAAACGGGAACATCCGGTCGTCGCCACTGAAGATGCCGGTCCACCACTCCGGCAATTCCTCGTTCAGGAACGCACGCAGTTCTCCGCGAAACGCTTCGGCGGCTTCGGGAAAGTTAAAGTCCATGGATGTTCTGCCCTTCCTTCACCTAATCTTGGAGCTGGCTATGGTCAATCTGATCGACTTCGAGTTGGACTGACCCCAAGCAGTGATCCAGGTCTAGAATAGGGTAATTCAGGACACTAGTCCCTATGCAGCCCGCTAGCCACAATGGCTTCCAGCATATGGGGCCGGGCATGGCGCCGCGCTTGCGCCAACCAGTCGCGTGCGGCGGCATCGTTGTTCCGGGCCAGATACCATTGCGCCAGGAAAAAGGCGCCCTGGGCGCGGATGTCGGCACCTTCGTCGGCCATTGCGGCGGCAACCTCGTCGGCACCACCCGCGCCGGTCCACAGTTGTACCAACGGCGCCGGCCAAAGGCCGTCCTCCCACCACCACAAATAAGGTTCTAGCACCGCCGCGCCGCTTTTCCCCCGGCGGCCCGCCGCGCTGGCCAGCCACAGGGCGGCGATGGGATGCTGCACCGGCGCGAGGGCCAGTACCTGGCGGAAGAGCTCCCCGGCGTGGGCCAACCGCCCCTGGTGAAAGTGCAGGACACCCTTGAAAAACAAGGCCGACGACGATCGCGGCCGGATCGTCAGCGCCCGGTCAAAATCGGCCAAGGCCGCGGCCTGATCGCCGGCCTGCAAATGCACCGCGCCCCGTTGCGCCAGGGCCTGGACAAAAAATGGGTTCAACGCGACGGCCCGGTCCAGATCCGCCAGGATGACGGGGATCGGCGCATCGCCCCGGCCACGGCGGATCAATCCGCGCAAAAGGTGCGCCTGCGCCGAGTGCGGATTAAGCGCCAGGGCTTGGCCCAACTCCGTCTCGGCGGCGCGCGGATCACCCAGTCTGGCCAGGGCCGAGGCCCGGGCCGTCAACAGCGCGGCGCGCTGCACGGTGGGCAGATCGGATATGCTCAGGGCGCGGCGGCAATAGGCCTCGTCCAGATGCGCCCGGCCGCTGCCTTCCAGACAAATCTCGCCATCGCGCATGGGTTGGGGCCGGGCCGGGCCGGCAAATATGGGGCAAAGGGCGGCAATAAGCACCGCCGGGAAAAGGCGACTGATCATGGCGCACTATGGCAGAAATCCAGCACCGCCACACCGGCCGGGGCGATCAAATATTCTTGCGGTAAATCACCAGGCCCTGGCCCGTGGGCAGTTCCAGGACGGTATGGCCATGCCGGCTCCACCATTCCAGATGGGCCTTGCACAAATCCTTTTGTTCGAGGCGGCCAAAATCGTCCAACACGACCGTGGCGCCGTCGCTCAAATAAGGCACCAACCGGTCCAGGGCGGCGGTTTCAGCCGCACCTGCATTCAAATCCAAATGCAGAAACGCGATATGATCGGGCATCACGTTGTCAAAAACCTCCGGAACGACGCCCTTGACCACATTGACGTTGGGATAGATGGCAAAACGATCCAGAACAGCCTGATGCACACCATCCCATTCATAGCCGGGATTTGCCTGTTCCCGTTCCAGTTCCGTGGACCATTGCGGCTGTAGGCCGGAAAAGGAATCGAAAAGGTAGAATTGCCGCGGCAAGAGTTCAAATCGCAAATACTGGCAGAGGACACTGGCGTAGAGGCCCTTGTAGGTGCCGCATTCAACGAAGTCGCCCTTGATCCCCAATGCGGAGCGCGCCGCCCAACAGAAAGTGTGCAGGCGCCACATCTTGGAGGCATCCTTGTCGTCATCAACACTGGCCAGGAAAGCCGCAACGAATGCGGTATCCGCCGCGAAGGATTCGTTGCGCATCAGCGCAACCAGATTGTCCTGCATATAGGTTGTCAGGCCGTTCTGTTCGTAGACCTTTTCTACGTTCTTCAAACCTGAAAATATTTGCCCCAGTTCTTCACGGGGCGGACCATAAAAGCTCATCTGCCTCGAAATCCCATGCTGCCTAACATGCAATTATGAGAATTCTTACAACAGCACGGCCTAATGAATGGTTAACCAAGAACTGGCGTTTTAGTTCGGTCTGTACTTGTCCAACGAGCCCGCATGCATGATCCGGCCATTGAGGGGACGGCCGATAATATCCTCCGCCAGACGGGCGCTTTCAATCAGGGCCTCTAGATCAATCCCGGTCTCGATACCCATCTCGTGACATAGGAAGACCATGTCCTCGGTACAGATATTGCCGGCGGACGTGGCCGAGCCATGGCCCGCGAAGGGACAGCCGCCCAGGCCGGCGACAGAGGCATCATACAGGTCCACGCCCATTTCCAGGGCGGCATAAACATTGGCCGCGCCCAGGCCACGGGTATCGTGCAGATGCAGGCCGATGCGCGCATCGGGCACCATGTCGCGCACGGCGCCGATGCGCCGCTTGATATCTTCCGGATTGGCCCAGCCCACGGTATCGGCGAGATAAATCGCCGGCAGCGGCACCTTGCGGTCGGCGCACAGATCGATGGTCCACTGCACCAGATCGGTCACCGCCGCCAACGGCACCGGGCCGCCGAAGTTGCAGCCGAACGCGGTCATGATATAGGCCCCCGCCGGCTGCAGGCCCTGTTGCAGATACATATCGAGGAATTCCACCTGCCGGTCGCGCATTTCCGTCGCCGTGCAATTGTTGTTAGCCTGGGAAAAGGCATCCGTGGTGTAAAACAAGATCCGCGCATCCATGGCCACGTCCTTGGCCTCGTTGGCCAGCATGACGCCCTTTTTGTTCAGCCACAGGGCGGTGTAGTCAATGCCCGCCTTGCGCTTGATGCCCTCGAACAACTGGGCCGTATCGGCCATGGTCGGCACGGCTTTTGGCGAAACGAAGGAGCCGACCTGGATCTGCTTCAGCCCGGTCTCGCTGAGGCTGTCGATCAGTTCGATCCGGCGCTCAATGGGATGGATCACCGGCTCGATCTGAAAGCCTTCACGGACGCCTTCCTCATGGAATTCGACGAATTTCGGAAAATCTGACATGGCTTCTTCCTCTCTACTAATACGACCCCTAATACGATCTGGGCAGGCCCAGGACGCGCTCGCCGATGAAGTTGAGGATCTGCTCCCGGTTCAGCGGCGCGGTGCGCATCAGGCGGGCCAGGGAGTATAGATCATAAATGCCGTATTCATGGGTAAAGCCGTTGCCGCCATGGGCCTGCAGGGCCGCTTCCACGGCCATGATGGAGGCCTCGGCGCCGGCGTATTTCGCCATGTTCGAGGCCGCGCCGGCTTCCTCCCCCTGATCATACTGACAGGCCGCCTGGCGCATGATCAATGACGACATCTCGATCTGCGTCTTGGCCACCGCAAGGGGGTGCTGCACGCCCTGATAGGCGCCGATGGGGCCGTCGAAAACGACCCGTTCGGAGGCATAGGCCACCGCCTTTTCGATCGCAAAGCGGCCGATGCCGCAGCAAATGGCGGCAACGGTCACGCGCTCCGGATTGAGCAGATCAAACAAAATCTGGAAGCCCTTGTCGACTTCGCCCAGAACATCCTCGGGGCCCAGATCCACATCGTCGAAGAACATGGTGAACTGGCGTTCGGGCAGGATCATGTTCATCTCGATGGGATGGAAATCCACGCCCTTGGCCTTCAGATCGACGATGAACACCGTGAAGCCATCAGTCTTGCGCTTGACCTGATCATGGGGCGTGGTGCGGGCCACGACCACGGCATAGTCGCAGACATCAACACCGGTGATAAAGACTTTCGAGCCGTTCAATTTGAAACGATCACCGTCGGGCTTGGCAACGCTTTGAATACGCATGGAATTGCTGCCCGCATTCGGCTCGGTAATGGCGAAGCAGAACAGCGTCTTGCCGGCGGCGGCATCGGGCAGATAACGGGATTTCTGCGCCTCCGTGCCATGCATGTTGATATGGCCCATGGACATGGTCGGGCCCACCACATACATCAGCAACGGCACGCCGGCGTTGCCCATGCCCTCGATCAACAAAGCCATTTCCAGCAAACCCAGGCCGGCGCCGCCATAGGCCTCATCGACCAGCAGGCCGGCGAAGCCGTCGCCCGCCGCCTGCTCCCACATCTCGGCCGGGAACTCGTTCTTGCGGGCTTTTTCCAGCCAGTATTTGTGATCATACGTCTGCGCCAGCTTGGAGCCATAATCGTAGATCATTTGCTGTTCGGGGCTGAGTGAGAAATCCATTTGCCTGTACCCAATCAAGAAAATCCGTTGCCAAGTGCGGATGGCCGGCCTTGCCTACGGGCGAAGCTAGCACCATGGCAATTTTATTTCCATCGAACGTTAGTTAGAAAACCATTGCGGTTTGCGTTAAGCTTCCGGCCAAATATGGTGATCGGGGACGATGGGCATGAAGGAACCGGGGATGCCGCCACGGCGGGGCCGCAAATCGGAGCTTTCGCGCGAGCAGATACTGGACGCGGCGGCGCGCATGTTGCGCCGGCAGGGCTATGGCAACACCACTCTGCGCGGGATCGCCGAGGTGGCGGGCATTCAGGCCGGCAGCATCTATTATCACTTCGCCTCGAAAGACGAGATCATGGACGCGGTGCTGGAGCGCGGCGTCCGCGCCGTGTACGAGGCGGTGCGCGACCAACTGGATGCCCTGCCGCGAGACGCCGGCCATCTGCGGCGCATTGAGGCGGCGGTCGGCGCGCATCTGGAGGCGTTGTTGAACCATGGCGACTATACCTCCGCCTCGATCCGCACCTATGGTGAGGTGCCGCAGGCCTTTCAGCAAAAAAGCCTGGCCCTGCGTGAAGCCTATACGGCGCTGTGGCAGGAAATGTTGGCGGCGGCTCAGGCGGACGGTGCGATCCGCGACGATCTGGATCCGGGTCTGCTGCGCGCCCTGTTGCTGGGCTCGCTGAACTGGACCGTTGAATGGTATGATCCCAGCCAGCAGCCGGTGCAGGATATCGCCGCCCAGGCTGTCGATATGCTGTTTCGCGGCGTCGTGCCCGAGGGCGGCAATTGCGAGAGGAGCCAACCATGACCGAGACCATGCAGGAAAGCCCTGTCACGCTGGAGGAATATGCCGCCATGGACTGGGCGGGAAAAGTCCGGGTTTGGCTGGATATTTCCGATATCACGGAAGAGCAGTTCGAGGCTCATATGGCAACGCAAAAGGCCCGCGAGGCCGGCGTGCCGCGGGTCGGCGCGGCGGCGCCTGATTTCACGGCGGATCTCCTGGACCGAAGCCGCAAGCGCACGGGCGAAACCGTGCGCCTGTCGGACTTGCGGGGCAAACCGGTGGGGCTTGTCTTCGGCTCCTACACCTGACCCCCCTTCCGCAAACGGGCCGTGCGCCTGAACCAGCTTTACGCCACCTACAAGGACCGGGTTCAGTTCTACATTGTCTATATCCGCGAAGCGCACCCGGCGCGGGGCTGGCAGGTGCCCAATAACCTGATCGAGGACATCCTCTACGACGAACCAACCACGGACGCCGAGCGCGCGGAGGTCGCCTCGGCCTGCCAGATCGGTCTGGACCTGCACATGCCCATGCTGGTCGATGGCATCGACAATGACATTGACGAAAAATACGTCGGCCTGCCCATGCGCCTGTTCCTCGTCGATCAGCTAGGCAAGATCGCCTACGCCGGCGAAAAAGGTCCGTGGGGCTGGGATGACGAGGCGTTCGAGGAGAGGTTGAAGGCGGTTATTGGCTAATGGTCCAACCGACCGCTCATGAGTTGAAACCGCGAGCACCCTGACTGTCTGGTCACGCCGCCGCGCCGATCAGGCCTCCTGTCTGCGATCTACCGGGACAATGGCGACAAGAATGCGGTCAACGGTGCCATCGGCATCCACCATGGGCAGCAACAGGCGGCACCATTTGATCAAGACGGAAGTCTGATAGTCGGCATCATTCTCGGAATAGACTGGGGTCTGCAGCTTGGCGGCCGCCGTCAGTTGCCGGTGATAGAACCGCCAGCTCTCAACCGGGCTTTCACTGAACCACCGGCCGGTCATGTCCAAACCGCCGATCTCGGATACGGCGGTCGCAAAAACGCGATACTTGAAATCCGAATAGTCCGCATTGGGCTGCACCACATGTATGTGGCCAACAGCCTCGGGAAAGGCCAGGGGGTCCACCGCCGTGGTTGGGGGCAATCCGCCCCCGGTCCTATTGTTCAGCCAAAACCGATACATGCATTGATGTTCGGGCAGGGCGAAATCAGCCTCGGTGATTTTCTCCGGATCAATGGATATCTGGATAATGCCGTCGAATTCTGGCTGAGCCGCGTCGGGCATGAACTGATCAAGCGGATCGGGGTTTGCGCGAGAACCTGAGAAATATCGACCCGACAATGTTTTCCACCCCTACCGACACGCATATCCAACAGTGGCGCATGGCGCGCCCGTCTCCACCATCACTTGCAACATTATGCAAGTGTCCGGCGGGATTATTCAATGACAAATTTTCAACCGCGCGCTTCGCGGTCCTGCACGGCGAAATCCTCTACCCTCGGCGGCGCAAGTTGGTTAGCATCGTCGTGGGAAACAAAGCTAATGGCAAACGCCGGCGAAATGGGGGCGGCGCGCGATCAGTTGGAGGAGACGGCATGGCCAAGGACGGCAAGGGTGTTAAGCGGGCCTACGAGATCGAAATCGACGAAACGTTGTGCCGCTCCTGCGCGGTCTGTTGGGAAATCTGCGCACCCGATGTTCTCAGCTTCCAACCGCCCTTGAACAAGGCCATCGTCGTGACACAACAGACCTGCACCGGCTGCCGGCTGTGCGAATGGCTCTGCCCCGACTGGGCCGTGGTGGTCCGGCCCAAGGCGGACGCGAAGGCGGAGGCCGTGGCATGAGCCGGCAGTTGTTGTTCGGCAACCACGCTTTTTGCGAGGGCGCCATCGCCGCCGGCGTGCGTTTCTATGCCGGTTATCCGATCACGCCCGCGACCGAGATTGCCGAGTTCATGTCCCGCCGCATGTTCGAGGTCGGCGGTACCTATGTCCAGATGGAAGACGAACTGGCCAGCCTGAACGCCGTCATCGGCGCCTCGGTCACGGGGGTAAAAAGCGTTACCGCCTCCGCCGGTCCGGGCATGGCGCTGATCCAGAACGAACTGGGCCAGGCGGTGGTGGCGGAGGTTCCAGGGGTGGTGATCAACGTCGGCCGCGCCGGCCCGGGCATCGGCAACGCCACCCGCTCGGGCCAGATGGAAGTGATGCAGGCGCGCTATGGCCCGAACGGCGAATGCCCGGCCGTGGCGATCAGCCCGGCGACGGTGGAAGAGGCCTTTTGGCTGACCATCAAGGCGGTCAATTTGTCCGAGAGCCTGCGCACCGTCGTCATCGTCCTGGCCGAGGGCCTGTTGGGCCTGCAGCGCGCCGTGGTCGACCTGCCCGACGACTATGGCGCCATCGAGCTGACGGAACGGCCCCGGCCCAGCATGCCGCCCAGCGAATACAGCGGCGCCTACATCGCCAGCGAACTGGACGATGTGCCGCCCATCGCCGATTTCGGCACGGGCTACAAAACCATCCTCAATACCGTCGGCATTCAACCCCGTGGCGGCGGCGATGGCAGCACCGACGGCGGCCGCCTGGAAAACCAGGATTTCACGATCCGCCGCCTGCATGAAAAGATCCTCGCCCGCAAGGACGAGGTGATCATGACCGAGCGGCACGGCATAGAGGATGCGGAGGTGGTCTACATCGCCTTCGGCACCCAGGCGCAATCGGCCGTGGTGGCCATGCAGCAGGCCCGCGCCAAGGGCATCAAGGCCGGCGTGCTGCGCCTGATCACGGTCTGGCCCTTCCCCGAGGACGCCGTGCGCGAATGTTGCGCCAACGCCCGGCTCGTTGTGGTGCCCGAGATGAACCTGGGCCAGGTGCGCATGCTGGTGGTCAACGCCCTGGCCGACTCCGATGCCACGGTGGTCGGGGTCAACCATGTGGACAGCACCTACATTCTGCCGGACGAAATATTGGCCAAGACCGAGGAGGTTCTGCCATGAGCGCGGAGACAACGGTTCAGGAAAAGAAAAACCGCCCGGACCCCATGACGCCGCTGGATCAACTGATCGAGCAATATGCCGACATGCCGCCGAAGAATTTCCGCTATTGCCCCGGCTGCGGCCTGGGCATGGCGCAGAGCGCGCTGATGCGGGCCTTTCACCGCCTGGATCTGGACATTGGCCAGGTCGCCAGCGCCGGCGGCAGCGGCTGTTACGCCATCATGGCGCACTATTTCAAATCGAACCACGTGCACGGCTCCCACGGTCGGGCCTGCGCCGTCGCCACGGGGATGAAGCTGGCCAATCCGGAGTTGACCGTATTGACCCTGCAGGGCGATGGCGATTGTTTGGCCATCGGCGGCAATCATTTCATCCACGCGGCCCGTCGCAACATCGACATCACGGTGATCTGCTTCAACAATTTCGGCTTCGGCGATACCGGCGGCCAACTGGCGCCGACGACGCCCCGGGGCAGTCTGACCGAGACTTCGCCCTTCGGCATGCCGGAGGACGCCTTCGATCCCTGCAAGCTGGCGATCGGCGCCGGCGCCTCCTTCGTTGCCCGTTCCACCGTGGCCCATCCGGTGCATTTGACCAAGACCCTGGCCGAGGCCATCGCCTGGAAGGGTTTCGCCTTCGTCGAGGTGCTGCAGCATTGCCATGTGCTGTGGGGCCGGCGCAACGGCATGCCGGAAGCCATGGATATGCTGAATTTCTACCGCGAGAAATCGGCCTTCAACACCGCCGCCATCCCGGAGGAAGAACGCTTCGGCTCCCCGGTTTACGAGCCCGATGGCGATCAGGACATCAGCTTCGTCCTCGGCGTCCTGCACAGGGAGGTGCGGCCGGAACTGACCGAGGAAATGGCCAAGCTGCGGCGCCGGGTAAGTGAGGGGGTAAGCGGTGCCGCCGGTGGAGATGGGGCATGAAAAACGAGATCAGAATAGCCGGCATCGGCGGCCAGGGCCTGGTTTCCGCCTCCGTCATCCTGGCCGAGGCCTTGGGCGTGGTGCGTGATTTCGAAGTCGTACAGACGCAATTCTATGCCTCGAACATAACCGGGGGCGCCTCCAGCGGCGATGTCATCGTCAGCGACGAGAAGAACCTTTTTCCCTGGGTGCTGGCGCCGGACCTGCTGGTCGCCATGGCCCAGGACGCCGTCGACGCCCATGCCGAAAAGATGGCGCCGGGCACACAAGTCATCGCCGATGACATCATGGTCAACGACATCTCGCCGTTCGGCGAAGGTGTAGCGGTTCATTGGGCGCCCCTGACGCGCACGGCGGACGAGGTCGGCCTGCGCAAATGCGCCAACATCGTCGCCCTCGGCGCCCTCTCCCGCCTGACCGGATTGCTCGATCTGGCGCAAATCACCCAAGCCGTAACCGCCCGCGCACCCGGCAAGCCCGAAACCAACCGCAACGCGGTGGCGGCCGGCTACGCGCTGGAATTGACGGCGGCATAAAAAAGCCGTCGGTCCAGTCCTGATTTTCGTGGATGCGAACCTGTTCTAAGCCGCGCTCTCCAGCACCATGGCCGCCGCCTTTTCGCCGATCATGATCGAGGGCGCGTTGGTGTTGCCCGATGTCAGGGTAGGCATGATCGAGGCATCGGCGACGCGCAGGTTTTGCAGGCCGTGGACGCGGAGTTGTTCGTCCACCACCGCGCGGTCGTCCACACCCATCTTGCAGGTGCCCACGGGGTGATAGGCGGTTTCCGCCGTAGCCCGGACCCAGTCCAGCAACTCATCATTATCCTGCATGGTTTCGCCGGGGTCGATCTCGCTGGCCCCCAGGTCCGTCATGGTCGGCGCGCCCATGAGCTGGCGGACGATATCCATGGCCGCCAGGGTGACCTCCCGGTCGTACTCGGCGGACAGGAAGTTAAAGCGGATCTCCGGCGCGGCATCGGGCCTGTCGCTGCCGATGTGGATGGAGCCGGTGGATTCCGAGCGCAGGGGATGGGTGATCACCGTCATGCCCGAGTCATTGTGCAGCCGATAGCCGTCCTGAACCAGAAACGGAATCCACGAGATGCCAATATCCGGGCTGTCGAGACCCTCGCGGGAACGCAGATAGGCCCGCATGGGCGAGGCCGGCAGGCCCAACAGGCCCTTGCCCGTGGTGGCATAGCGCAGCGCCTGCCAGACCATCTTCACGCCCCTGGCCCTGTCGTTGTAGGTCAGGCCACGGGAGCCTATTTCCCACTTCATGCGGGGGGCATAGTGATCACGCAGGTTCTCCCCCACCCCCGGCAGAACCTGACGCACCTCGATGCCATGCGCCTTCAACAACTCCGGCTGACCGATGCCTGAGAGTTCCAGCAGTTGCGGCGAATTGACGGCGCCGGCGCAGACGATCACCTCGCGGTTCGCCCGCGCCTCCCGGCCAAGGCCGCCAACGGTGTAGCGCACGCCGGTGCATTGCGTGCCGTCAAACAGCAGGCCTTCGCTCAAGGCGCCGGTCACGATATGCAGGTTGGCGCGGCCCCGGGCGGGGTCGAGATAACAATAGGCCGTGCTCATGCGCCGGCCCTTGTTGATGGACATCTGGGTCATGGCGATGCCTTCCTGCACCGCGCCGTTATAGTCGGCGTTGTGGGCAATGCCCATTTCCTTTGCCGCCGCGATCAGGGCATCGTACAGCGGCCCGCCTTCCGAGGTATCGGTGACCCGCAGCGGCCCATCGCGGCCACGGAATTCATCCTCGCCGTCGTCGTAGCTTTCCATGGCGCGGAAGTGGGGCAGTACGTCGCGGTAGCTCCAACCCCGGTTGCCAAGCTGGGCCCAGGTATCAAAATCCTGGGCCTGGCCACGGACAAAGACCATGCCGTTGATGGCGCTGGAGCCACCCAACAGCTTGCCCCGGGGCACCGGGATCGGCCGGTCGGCGGAGCCTTCGTCGGGCAGGGATTCATACAGCCAGTTGGCTTTTGGATTATCAATCAGCCTGGCGAAACCGATCGGCACGCGGGTCCAGGGATGGTTCGGGCGTCCGGCCTCCAACAATAGCACGGAATATTTGCCCGATGCCGTCAACCGGTTGGCCAGTACGGAACCGGCGGAACCGGCGCCGACGACGACATAGTCATAACTCTGATTGTCCATGGAACGCTCCTCCTAACCCATGTTAGCAGGGAAACAGAAAGCTGCTAGACTGCAAAACCGGACATGCGTGATGGAGGGAGGGCTGTTATGTTTGATCTGATCGTACGGGGTGACCAGGTAGTGACACCGCAGGGCACCGGCGCCTGGGATGTTTGCGTATCGGGGGAAACCATCGCCGCCATCGCCGCGCCCGGCACATTCGACGACAGCCAGGCGGCACGGGTCATCGATGCCACCGGCAAGATCGTCATACCGGGCGGAATTGATCCCCACATTCATTCCCTGTGGTACATACCCGCCATCGAAGAGGGCGGCGAAATTACCATGACCGACGGCCCCGACACGGTCAGCCGCGCCGCCATTCACGGCGGCACCACGACCTTGCTGGATTTCGCCACCAGGCAGGAAGGCCAGACCATCGAAGAGGCGGTCAATATCCGCAAGCAGGATTGGTCCGGCAAATGCTATGCCGATTACGGCTATCACATCATGTTGCAGGGCGCGATCCCGCCGGACGTCCTGCCCCAGATCGGCGAGGCGATCCAGGAAGGCTTCCCCTCGATCAAGATTTTCACCACCGACATCACGCCCTCGCGCAAGGGCCGCAAGATCACCCACGGCCATATCTGGGAGATCTTCAAGGTGCTCAAAAAGGAAGGCGGCATCGGCGCCATCCATGCCGAGGATGACGAGATCGTCATGCACATGTACGACGTCCTCCAGCGTGAAGGCCGCACCGGCTTCGAGAATCTGGCCGAAGTGCATAACTCCATGTCTGAGGATCTGTCGTTTCGCCGCATTATCCGCCTGGCCGAGCATGTGGACGGCACGCCGCTTTATATGATGCATGTCAGTGCGGCCAGCGGCGTCGCGGCGATCGAGGCGGCGCGGGCCAAGGGCTTCCCGATCTATGGCGAAACCCTGCATCAATATCTGATGTTCACTCATGAACATTACAAACGGCCCAATGGGCAGATCTATCACACCTATCCTTCCCTAAAGGAGACCTCGGACCAGGATGCCCTGTGGGAGGGGCAGTTACGTGGCTCGATCTCCACCGTGGCGACGGACGAGATCTGCTGCACCCTGTCGGCCAAGACCCAAGGGCACCGCATCGACGACTGCACCGGCGGCAACGCGGGCTGCGAGCCCAGGGTTTCGGTGATGTATACCGAAATGGTGAAAAAACGCGGCTACTCCCTGGCCAAGTTCACCGATCTGGTGTCGACCAATGCCGCCAAGATCATGGGCATGTACCCCAAGAAGGGCGCCCTGGCGGCGGGCAGCGATGCCGATATCACCGTGTTGGACCCCGGCCAAAAACGCACCGTCACCGCCGCCCGCCTGCACGAATCCGACTACACGCCCTGGGAAGGCTACGAAGCGGAAGTCTGGCCCTCGCTGACCGTGCTGCGCGGCAAGGTGATGATGCAGGACGGCGAGTTCCTGGGCGATATCAAGGACGGCCAGATGCTAAAACGCAAGGTTGACGAGGCGATCCGCAACCGGCCGATGGTGTAGGGAACCCCGTCAGCGATAGGGGAAGCAGTTTTCCCGCGCCAGGGTCAGGCCAAAATGTCGGCCCAGGGCCTGAATGGCATCGGCGTGTTCAGTGTAGGGATCGCTGTTTTCTGATCCGACGACGATTATCCGAAACCCAGTTGCTGCGCTGCCGCCGGGCGGCAGCATCGCCGTGGCCAGGCCGTCGCCATCGCGGCCCCTTAGGGTCAGGAACAGGGGCATCTGTCGTTGCAGGTGCGCTTCCAGGCCGATGTTTTGTTCGAAACTCACCGTCGAGGTCGGCTTGTAAGCGCCCTTGGCTTGGTCCTTGGCCAAGCGAAAATGTTTTGCCACCGCATGCCCCATCAGCGCGCTTTCCTGTTCCGCTTCCGCCTCGGTCTCCATGCGGAACCAGGTCTTTCCATCCGGCGCGTCACAAACGTATTTCATGGCGGCGTCCCCATTAGCGGCCCATTAGCATCCCAATAGCATTCCTATTGGCGTTTGCGGCAGGCATGAGTGTACCCTAGCCCTCGCAAACGTTCTACAATGGAGGCAGAGCCATGACCTACACCGTGATCGGCCGGTGCGCCCGCAGCGGACAACTGGGCATCGGCATTGCCACTTATTCCCTGGCGGTCGGCGGCTATTGCCCCGCCATCAGGGGTGGCCTGGGCGCGGTGTCAACCCAGGCCTTCGTCAATCTAAAGCTGGGCACCCTGGCCGTGCGCCTGTTGGAGCAGGGCTTCTCCCCGGAAAAGGTAATGGCGGAGTTGGACGAGGATGACCCGCAATTCACCTTTCGCCAGGTCGGCATCATTGACAGCACCGGCGGGGCGTCGGTGCACACCGGTGAGAATACCCGGCCCTGGTCGGGTCATGTGATCGGCGATGGTTACCTCGCCATGGGCAATGTGCTGGCGGGCGTTGGCGTTGTCGAGGCCATGGCGGCGACGTTCGAGGGCAATGACGATGCGGATTTGGACGAACGCTTGTTGCGCGTGCTGGAGGCGGGCCGCGATGCGGGCGGGCAGCAGACAGAAGACGGCACACATCTGAACGAACGCTCGGCCGCGGTGATCGTTCATGGCCACCGTGATTACGGCCATATTGATCTGCGGGTTGATGCCCACGAGGCGGCGGTGGACGAGTTGCGTCGGGTGCATGGGGTCTACAAACCCTTCGTGCCCTATTATCAACTACGCCACGACGATCCAAGAAATACCCCGGCCCAGGATGTCTGGGCACGAGAAAATTCTTAGGAAAACGGGAGCCGATTTCTCCATTTCCACCGCCTCAGCTTGAGGCAGGTCAAGGCACGCAAAATTGCCGCAGGAGAATATAACAAAAGCGTAATGTAAATACGGAGGAACGGCCATGTCGCACGTACCCCATGAGCTGGCGGAAGAGTTTCCGGCGGACAAGGACAAAATTCATTCTCTCAACCTGACCGACAGCCATTTTTCAAAACTAGCCGATCAGTATCACACCGTGAACCGGGACATTCACCGGATAGAGACCAATATCACGCCCGCGGACGAGGGCTATGAAAAACAACTGCGCCGCCAGCGTCTGGCCCTGAAGGACCAGATCGCCGCCTATCTGGCGCGGCCCTAGGCTTGGTTTGTTGGGGTAGGATATATCTTGCTATGATAATTCCCGGAAGAAGAAGGAGTGCGAGTTCATGAGCAACGATATCGAAGCCCGCCTGGCCGCCCTGGAAGCACAGGTTCAGAACCTGAGCGATATCGAGGCCGTGCGCCGGCTGCGCCTGCGCTACCACCATTGCATCAACGAAAGCCTGCTTGCGGAAATCCCGTTGCTGTTTATCGAGGATGGCTGGCTCGATTTCAGCTATATCGGCAAGGCCACCGGCCGGGCCACCTTGACCAAATTCTTTGCCGCCACGCCCAAGGTGCTGCCCTTCGTCAAACAGTTTATTCACAACCAGATCGTTGACGTTGACGGCGATCGGGCCACCGCCGTCAGTTATATGGAGGCGCGCACGGTCAACAACGATCAGGCCTATAACGTGGCCGGCGTCTACAACGACGTCTGCGTCCGCCAAGACCGTGAATGGAAGTTCGAGTCGATGGTTTTCGAGGCCTATTACACCCTGCCCTACAACGAAGGCTGGATGCAGGGCGACCGCCTGAAAATGGCCCGGCGCGAGGACAAATAGACGCCCGCCTTCAGGCCGTGGCGGTTATGAAGGCGTGAAATTCATAGATATCGTGGCTTTCGATATCCGTGAAGCCGGCCCCGGTCAGGTGCGCGCGGATCGTCGCCTCGGGCACCCGGCGTCCCTTGGCGGGGCTTCTGCCGTTCTCCTCGTCCTTCCAATCGACGATGGCGACGGAGCCGCCGGGCTTTAGGAGCCGGCGGCATTCGGCCATCAAGGGCTCCGCTGCGTCCAGTTCATGATGCAACTGCGCCATGACGATGAAATCGGCGCAATTGTCGGGCAACGGTACGGCGGCGGGCTGCATCAAGACAGCATGGAGATTATCCAGGCCCTGATCGGCGGCATCCTGCGCCAACAAACCCACCATGCCCTCCAAAATATCACAGCCATGGGCCGTGGCGCCCGGATAGGCCTTGGCAAACGGCAAGGTGATGTAGCCGACGCCGGCGCCGATATCGACCAAAGTGCAGTCAGGCCCGGGCCGCAATACGCGCCAAATCTTCGCCGGATCGAAATACGCCAATCGATCCGGGCTGCGCAGCCGGCCAATCCGCGCCGGATCCATCCCTAACAGGTCCGCCATATCCATATCCCATGCTGATTCCCCAAATCGTATTCTAGCATGATCCTGGCCGGGTTGGATTTCAGGTATTGCCTTGACCCTATGCTGGCGGGACAATGCGCGCCTGCATTTAGGGAGAGACCCGCATGTCCAATTTCGATCTGTTGATCCGCAACGGCACCGTAGCAACCGCCGCCGACACCTTTCAGGCCGATGTCGCCGTCAAGGATGGCCGCGTGATGGCCCTGGGCCATAATCTAGGCGCGGCGGACCAGGAGATCGATGCCTCCGGAAAGCTGCTGCTGCCCGGCGGCGTGGAAGGCCACTGCCATATTGAACAGATCTCTTCGTCGGGCATCATGACGGCGGATGATTTCTACTCCGGCACGGTATCCGCCGTATTCGGCGGCACCACCACGGTGATCCCCTTCGCGGCCCAGCAAAAGGGCGACAGCCTGCGCCAGACGGTGGAGGCCTATCACGCCTGCGCCGGACCCAAGGCGGTAATCGACTATGGCTTTCATCTGATCATCTCGGACCCGTCCGAGCAGGTCATCGGCCAGGAACTGCCGGCCCTGATCAAGGACGGCTACACTTCCTTCAAGGTCTATATGACCTATGACGATCTGCGCCTGGACGACTATCAGATGCTGGAAGTGCTGTCGGCGGCACGGCGCGACGGCGCCATGGTGATGGTGCATGCGGAAAACCACGACATGATCCGCTGGCTCAGCCAGAAGCTGCTGGATGCCGGCCATTGGCAGCCGCAATACCACGCCATCAGCCATTCCCGCGCCGGCGAGGGCGAGGCGGCGCACCGGGCCATCGCCCTGTCGCGCCTGATGGATCAGCCGATCCTGGTGGTGCATGTCTCCTCGGAAGAGGCGATGGACGAAATCCGTCTGGCCCAGGATAAGGGCCTGAAGATCTTTGCCGAGACCTGCCCGCAATATCTGTTCCTCACGGCCGAGGACCTGGAACGCGACGGCATGGACGGGGCGATGTTCTGTTGCAGCCCGCCGCCGCGCGACGCCAACGATCAGGAAGCCATGTGGCGCGGCCTGGCGAACGGTACATTCACGGTCTTCTCCTCCGACCATGCGCCCTATCGCTACGATGACACGGGCAAGCTGTCGGCCGGGCCGCAGCCGACCTTCAAGCAGATCGCCAACGGCGTGCCGGGGATCGAGCTACGCCTGCCGCTGTTGTTCTCGGAAGGCGTGGGCAAGGGCCGTATCGATTTGAACCGCTTCGTCGCCTTAACCGCCACCAACGTGGCCAAGCTGTATGGCGTCTACCCGCAAAAGGGCACCATCGCCGTGGGATCGGACGCGGACATCGCGATCTGGGATCCGGATCTGGAACAGACCATCGAACATGCCATGCTGCACGACCATGTGGGCTACACCCCCTATGCCGGCATCAAGCTAAAGGGCTGGCCGACCACAGTGCTGAGCCGGGGCCGGGTGGTCGTGGCGGACGACAAGCTGCATGCCGAACGCGGCAGCGGCGAGTTCCTGGCCCGTTCGATCTCGGAAGCCTCCAAACCCCTGGGCCGGATGGAGCCGGAAATGGACCCGGCCCGCAACTTCGGCGCGGACCTGTTGGGCCGCTAGGCATGGATACGCCGGACAGCATTCAGGTCAATGGCCGCACCTATGCCTGGCCGGCGGGGCCGGTCGTGGTGCTGTGCATTGATGGCTCGCAGCCGGGCTATATAGAGGCCGCGGCGGAGGCCGGCGTGGCGCCGTTCTTCGCCAAGATGTTGGCGGAGGGCACCAGCCGGCTGGCCGATTGCGTCGTGCCGAGCTTCACCAATCCCAATAATCTGTCCATTGTCACCGGCGCGCCGCCCGCCGTGCACGGCATTTGCGGCAACTATTTTCTGGACCCCGAGACAGGCGGCGAAGTGATGATGAACGAGCCGCGTTTCCTGCGCGCGCCGACTTTGTTCCAGGCCTTTCAGGATGCCGGTGCAACCATCGTCACCATCACCGCCAAGGACAAGCTGCGCGGCTTGCTGGGCCATGGCCTGGAAATGGGCGAGCGCGGCATCTGTTTCTCCTCCGAGCTGGCGGACCGCGCCACCATGGCGGAGCATGGCATCGATGGCGTGCCCGACATGGTCGGGCTGGCGGTTCCGGATGTCTACAGTGCGGAATTGAGCGGCTTTGTCCTGGCCGCCGGCGTCAAGATCATGGCAAGCCGGCGGCCGGAGCTGATGTATCTCTCAACCACTGACTATATCCAGCACAAGCATGCGCCGGGCACGCCGGTAGCCAATGACTTCTATGCCCTGCTGGATGGCTATCTTGGGCAATTGGACGCCATGGGCTGTACCATTGTGGCTACCGCCGATCACGGCATGAACGCCAAGCACGACGGGGACGGCGCACCGCGAGTGATCTACCTGCAAAGCCTGCTGGATGACTGGCTGGGCACGGGCGCGGCGCGGGTGATCCTACCGATCACCGATCCTTACGTGGTGCACCACGGCGCCCTGGGTTCCTACGCCACCGCCTATTTGCCGGACGGCGCGGACGCGGCCGCCCTCGCCGAGCGATTGCGCGCCATCGAAGGCATGGAGCTGGTATTGGACAATGGGGCGGCGGCGGAACGGTTCGAACTGCCGCCAGACCGCCTGGGCGATCTGGTTCTGGTTTCACTGCGGGACTATGTCTTGGGTACGGCGGCCGAACGCCATGATCTAAGCGGCCTGGGCGAACCGCTGCGTTCCCACGGCGGCATCTCCGAACAGCGCGTGCCGCTATTAATGAACCGCGCCACCGATCTGGCCGAGGGCCACGCCCTGCGCAACTTCGACGCCTTCGATCTGGCCCTGAACCACGCGCTTTAGCATTGCAGGCCTGGCGGGACCCCATGATGAAATACCAAAGCGACGTGGTCATTATCGGCGGTGGGATCGCCGGGATCGTGGCCGCCCTGGAATGTCTGGACGCCGGGAAATCGGTCACTATCGTTGACCGCGACCTGGCCGAAAATTTTGGCGGCCTGGCCAAGGAGTCCTTTGGCGGCATGTTCTTTGTCGACACGCCGTTGCAGCGCAAGGCGAGGATTGTCGACAGCCCCGAACGGGCCTTCAATGACTGGTGCAGCTTCGGCGAACTCACCCCCGCCGACGGCCTGGCCTATCAATGGGCCGAGCGCTACGTGGCGCGTACGACGGCGGAGGTGCATGATTTCGTAACCCCCATGGGCATTAGCTTCCTGCCTGTCCTGAACTGGGTCGAACGGGGCTGGCAAGAGGGCCGCATGGGCAATTCCGTGCCACGTTTCCACATGGTTTGGGGCACCGGCCATGAACTGGCGGCGGTCCTGACGGCGCGGCTGCGAAATCATGGCGGCGCCGACCGTCTCACATTGATATTCGGCGCCCGGGTCGAGGCGCTAATCACCACCGATGGCCGGATCACCGGCTGCCGGGGCGTTGACGAGGCCGACGGCGGCGCCTTCGAGGCCGCGGCCGAGGCGGTCGTCATCGCGGCGGGGGGCAGCAACGGCAACGACGGCTTCATCCGCGAACACTGGCATGGGGACTGGGGCGCCAGCCCGCCGGAAACCATCCTCAACGGCTCCCACAAATTCGCCGACGCCACCCTGCATAAGGCGGCAGCTTCGCTGGGCGGCAGCCTGGTCAACCTGGACCGGAGCTGGAACTACGCCGCCGGCATTCCCCACCCACGCCCGCGCAAACCGCGCCATGGCCTGTCCCTGGTGCCGTGCAAGACCGCCCTGTGGATGGATGCGGCGGGCCGGCGCATCGGTCCGGAGCCACTGATCGCCGGTTTTGATACCCGCGAACTGATCAAGCGGATCTGTCAGAACGCCGAGACCAAAAATCTGCCGAAATATTCCTGGCAGGTCATGAACCGCAAGATCATGTTGAAGGAATTCGCTATCTCGGGCGCCGAGTCCAATCCCGCCATCCGGGACAAGAGCAAACTGCGGCTGCTGGGGCAGCTCCTGTTCGGCAGCAAGACATTGGTTGACGCGACGATCGCCGACAGCGCCGATATTGTCACCGCCCCGACCGTGGCGGAGCTGGCGGCGAAAATGAACGCCCTGGACCCAGGCGTGGAGATCGACGCCGCCGGCATGGCCGCCGACATCCAGGCCTATGACCAGGAGATGGCCAAGGGGCCCGGCCATTCCACCGACCAGCAGATCGAACGCATCGCGCTGCTCAGACAATGGCGGGCCGATAAGATGCGGACCTGCAAGTTCCAGAAAATCGACGAGGCCAAGGCCGGGCCCTTGGTGGCGATCCGCAGCTTTATCATCAGCCGCAAAGCCCTGGGCGGCATCGAGACCGATCTGGATTGTCGCGTCGTCGACGGCGCCGGCAAGCCCCTGGATGGCCTGTATGCCGTGGGCGAAGCGGCCGGCTTCGGCGGCGGCGGCATGCATGGTTTGCGCGCCCTGGAAGGGACATTTCTGGGTGGTTGCGTCTTTTCCGCCCGCATGGCCGCCCGCGCCATCGTCAGCGGAACTTCCGCCGATCCCCTGACCCGTGGCACCGGAGGGCCCTCATGAGGAAGACCGGCGCCGAGCTGGTAGTCCATGCCCTGGAACAGTTGGGCGTCCGCTTCACCTTCGGCATTCCCGGCGTGCACAACACGGAAATCTATGACGAACTGCACAGCAGCAAATCGATCACGCCGATCCTGGTCACCCACGAAGGCGGCGGCGCGTTCATGGCGGATGCGGTCAGCCGCACCTCCAATAACATCGGTACCATGGTGATCGTGCCGGCGGCGGGCGCCAGCCATGCCGCCTCCGGCATCGGCGAGGCTTTTCTCGATGGCATTCCCATGCTGGTGATCTGCGGCGGCGTCGACCGGGCCACGGACAAGAGCTATCAGTTGCACCAGATGGATCAGCACGCCTTTATCGCCGCCCTGACCAAGCGGACCTTTCTGGTGGAAAGCTACGAAGCCATCATCCCCACCCTTTACGAGGCTTTTAATATCGCCCAGGGCGGCGAGCCGGGCCCGGTTTTCGTTGAGATTCCGGTCAATATCCAGCGCTTCAAGGGCGATGTCGCCGCCATGCCCGACTATCACCCCCCTGCCCCGCCAGAGCCGCCCGACGCGGAGGCAATCCGGACGGCGGTCGAAATGCTGCGCCAGGCCAAACGGCCGGGCCTCTTCGTGGGCTGGGGCGCCAAGGACGCGGCGGCCGAGCTAATCCAACTGGCGGAGCTGGCGGAAGCGCCGGTCGCCACCACATTGCAAGGCCTGGGCGTATTTCCCGGCGATCATCCCCTGCATACCGGCCTGGCCCTTGGCGCCTCGGCGGTACCGGCGGGCCGTAACGCCTTCGCCGAATGCGATTTGATGCTGGCAATCGGGACAAAATTCAGCGAACTGGGCACCGGTTTTTTCTTCTCGGCGGAAGTGCCGGAAAACCTGATCCACGTCGATATCAATCCCGATGTATTCAACAAGAACTACCCCGCGGCCGCGGCCATCGCGGGCGATGCCAGGACAGTTGCCCAAGCGTTGTTGCAAGGCCTGGGCAACGATGGCGGAGCCGCCAACCGGGCCCGAACCAGTGGCGAACTGCGCGCGGCCATAGCAGCGGACAAAGCGGATTACCGGGAAGAATGGCGCCGGCATGACAGCAACGGCCGGGTCAATCCGGCGCATTTTTTCACCGCCCTGCGCGAAACCATGCCGGAGCAAAGTATCTTTGTCGTGGACGATGGCAACCACACTTTCCTCACGGCGGAACTTTTGCCCATCCATGGCCGAGACCGCTTTATTGGGCCGACGGACTTCAACTGCATGGGTTACGCCGTGCCGGCGGCCATCGGCGCCAAGCTGGCCAATCCAGGCACGCACGTCGCAGCCATCGTCGGCGATGGCTGCTTTACCATGACCTGCATGGAGATCCTGACCGCATCGCGCAACAACCTGGGCGTCGTGTTCTATGTCTTCAACGATGGCGAACTATCGCAGATCGCCCAGGCGCAACAGCTTGTCTACAACCGCACACCGTGCACCGGGCTGGAAGGCTTGAATCTGGCCGGCGTCGCCCTGGCCACCGGGGCCCACTATTTGCAGCTAGGCGGCGATGACGACGGGGCCACGGTGATGGCGGAGGCCAGGCGTTTGGCGGCCGAGGCCGGACAGCCGGTAATCGTCGATGTCGCGATCGATTACAGCCGCAAGAGCGCCTATACCAAGGGCGCGGCCAGAACCAATGCCAAGCGCCTGCCAATGCGGGAAACATTGCGCTTCATCGGCCGGATTGCCGCAAGGAAGATAACGGGTTAGCGCTAATTCCTTGAGCTTTATGCTGCCCAGGATTGATCTTCCGTGGCGGAGGCGGCATTCCATTGCCTTGACTCAAATCAACGATATTCGTACCGCGTTGCAGCATAATCGCCGACGCTTGGCCTTCCGCCCTACAGGGCGGCGGGCCATTCATCTTATGTTGGGGCTAACCAGCAAGAAAATCAAAGGCGTGGGGACGGCAATATGAACAAACCGGAAGCGGTACAAATCAGCGAACGAACAGACAACCAACCGCATCCGTTGACGGGCAACGAGGCGATCGCGCGCGGCGCATGGGAGGCCGGCGTAAAAGTCGCCGCGGCCTATCCCGGCACACCCAGCACCGAGATCCTGGAAAGCCTGGGCACCTATGACGCGGCCGATGTCAACGCGGAATGGTGCACCAACGAAAAGGTGTCGGTGGACGTGGCCATCGGCGCCTCGTTCCAGGGTGTCCGCGCCTTTGCCGCCATGAAGCACGTGGGCCTGAATGTCGCCGCCGATCCGGTAATGTCGCAAACCTATGTGGGCGTCAACGGCGGCTTGGTGATCGCGGTCTGCGATGACCCCGGTATTCACAGCTCCCAGAACGAACAGGACACACGGCTGTTCTGCCGCCTGGCGAATGTTCCGGTGCTGGAACCCTCCGACGCCCAGGAAGCGCTGGACTTCACCCGGCTGGCCTATGATATCAGCGAAGAATTCGACACCCCGGTCATTCTGCGCGCCACGACGCGCCTCTCACACACCAGAAGCCCCGTATTCACCGGGCCGCGGGAGACGCCGGAAGACAAGCCCTTTATCGATGACCCCAACAAGAACGTGGTGCTGCCCGCGGTGGCCCGGGTACGCCATCCCTTCGTGGTCGAGCGCGAACAAAGGCTGCAGGAGTATTTCGAGAATTCTCCCCTGACCCGCTGGGAAAAGGGCGAAACCAAGGTCGGCATCATCACCAACGGCACCTCCTACCCCTACGTCAAGGAAGTGATGCCCAAAGCCTCTATCCTGAAGCTTGCCTCGTCCTACCCCCTGGCCAAGAAAACCGTGCGGGAATTCTGCGACAGCGTCGACCGGGTTCTGATTGTCGAGGAGCTTGAGCCGTTCATCGAAACCGAAGTCCTGGCCATGGGCATTCCAGCCGAAGGTAAGGTTTTCTTCCCCCGCTGCGGCGAATTCTCGCCCGAAGTGATCCGCGCCGGACTGGCCAAGGCCGGCCTGGTCGAAGCGGCGGCAGAGACCCATGAATGGAACGTCAATCCGATCGTCAGGCCACCCGTGCTATGCGCCGGCTGCCCCCATACAGGCGGCTATATGTCCCTGCGCGCCATCGACGCCCGGGTTACCGGCGACATCGGCTGTTACACCCTGGCGGCGGTGGAGCCCTTGCGCGCCATCGATACCAACGTCTGCATGGGCGCCAGCATCGGCAACGCCGTGGGCATGGCCAAGGCGGGCACGGAAACCAAACCCATCGTCGCCACCATCGGCGACTCCACCTTTTTGCATTCCGGCATCCCGCCGCTGATCGACGCGGTCTATTCCAACGTCGATATCACGGTGCTGATCCTGGACAACAAGATCACCGCCATGACCGGCGGCCAGGATCATCCGGGCACCGGCAAGAACCTGCGCGGCGAAGACGCCCATCAGGTGAATTTCGAAGAAATCTGCCGTGCCGTCGGCGTCACCTGGGTGCGCAAGGTGGACAGCTATGACCTGGGCGGTTTGTACCAGACCATGCGCGAAGCCGCGGCCTACAAAGGCGTTTCCGTGGTCATTTCGGACCGGCCCTGTGTGCTCGACCCGGTCAAGATCAAGGGCCCCGCATTGCGGGTCGAAGCCAAGGATTGCGTCGCCTGTCAGGCCTGCATGAACCTGGGCTGCCCGGCCATCACCTGGTCGGACGAGATGTACGACGGTCATCACAAGGTCAAGATCGACGAAGTCGCCTGCATCGGCTGCACCTTGTGCGCCCAGGTCTGCCCCTCCGACTGCGTACAACCTGTACTGGCGGTGAGCCAATGAGTATCGATACCGCAAATCCAGAGCCAACGGCCGCGGTGGCCGAGGAACGCACCCGCAATGTGCTGATCGTCGGCGTCGGCGGTCAGGGCGTCATCATGATTTCCAAGGTCTTGGCCCTGCTGTGCCAGACCCAGGGTTTGCAGGTCAAACAGAGCGAGGTCCACGGCATGGCCAAGCGCGGCGGCGTGGTCTTCAGCCATGTCCGTTTTGGCCCCGAAGTCTGGTCGCCGACCATCCCCATGGGCGAGGCCGACGTGCTGATCGCCATGGAATGGGCCGAGGGCGTGCGCTGGTTGCCGTTTCTGCGTCCCGATACCGGCGTCTTCATCGCTGATACGCAGCAGGTGATCCCGCCTTTTGCCTGCCGCAACCGGAAATTTTTTGCCATCCCCGCCTATGCCACGGAAACACCGGCGGAGATTATCGACCAGGTTTCCGATGGTTTTGCCCTGGACGCCGGGCGCATGGCGGAAGAGCTCGGCAATGCCCGCGCCGCCAACACAATTTTGCTGGGCACCCTGTCCGCCTCGTTGGATTTCCCCCTGCAGGAATGGCTTTCCGTGCTGAACGAGTTCGTGCCCAAGGGCACGGAAGAGATTAACCGCCAGGCCTTTCTGCTCGGCCGGGAGTGGGTCGAGAAGACCCGGGACGACCCGAAAAGCGCCGTCGCCCTGGCCCCGGCGCCACCGCAACCCGCTGCGCAACCCGATATCGGCGTGCGGCTGGAGATTACGCGGGAGTGGTGCAAGAGCTGCGACATCTGCGTCAAGCTGTGCCCGGAGCGCTGCCTCGACTTGGACGAACAGCAGATTGTGCGCCTGAAGGACCCCGATGCCTGCACCGGCTGCCGCATCTGCGAATGGCTCTGTCCGGACTTCGCCATCGCCGTGCACCATGAGAGCCGAGCCGCAACCACAGAAGCCGGAAAGACCGCCTAGATGACCGCCACCCTACAAAATCTGCACGGCAATCACGCCTGCGCCATGGGCGCGATTGCGGCGGGCTGCCGGTTTTTCGCCGGCTATCCGATCACACCGTCATCGGAAATCGCCGAACGCATGTCGCGCGAGTTGCCCCTGGTGGGCGGCACCTTCATACAGATGGAGGATGAAATCGCCTCCATCGCCGCAGTCCTCGGCGCCTCGTCGGGCGGCATCAAGTCCATGACCGCCACCTCCGGCCCCGGCTTTTCCCTGAAGCAGGAGAATATCGGCCTGGCCGCGGCGGCCGAGATACCCTGTGTCATCGCCAATGTCATGCGCGGCGGGCCTTCGACGGGCATGCCCACACGGCCAGCCCAGGGCGACATCATGCAGGCCCGCTGGGGCAGCCATGGCGACCGTCCGGTGATCGCCCTGGCCCCGGCCTCGGTCAAGGAAATCTATGATCAAACGATCCGGGCCTTCAACCTTTCCGAACGTTACCGCATGCCGGTGGTCCTGCTGTTCGATCAGGTCGTCTCGCATCTGTTGGAGCCTGTTGAGCTGGCGGACAGTTCCAGCCTGCAACTGGTGGAGCGGCAGTGGGCCAGCGGCCCGAGCACGGATTTCGAACCGTATGCCAGCACGGCGGACGGCATCCCGCCGATGCCCCGGCCCGGCGACGGCTATCGCACCCACACCACCGGCCTGACCCACGGCGAAGACGGTTTCCCCAGCCAGGACCCGGAAGTCGCCACTCGGGTCACGCAACGCCTGTTGGACAAGATCGAGCATGGCCGCGCCGATATCGAGGCCTATGAATGCCACGATACCGACGACGCCGAGGTTGTCGTGGTGGCCTGCGGCATCTCGGCCCGGGCCGCCCGGGCGGCAGTGCGCCAGGCCCGCGCCAAGGGTATCGCCGCCGGTCTGTTCCGCCCCATCACCCTGTGGCCATTCCCCGAAGCAGCCCTGAAAGCGGCCCTGGGCAAGGCCAAGGCGATCCTGGTGCCGGAGATGAATGCCGGACAAATGATCCTGGAAATCGAACGTATTTGCAGCCATGACCTGGCCATCGAGGGTCTGAACCGGATCGACGGCCAGGCCATCGCCCCGGCGGAAATCGCCCAGCGTATTGAGGAGATGGCCGGCAAATGAACGAGATGAACACCAAAGCCCATGACGGCAACTTCGAGATCCGCGACTATCTGCGCCTGGATCTGATGCCCCACTTCATGTGCCCCGGCTGCGGCCATGGCATCGCATTGCGCGCCCTGCTATGGGCCGTGCATGAACTGGGCATCGAAAAGGACAATCTGGCCATCGTTTCCGGCATCGGCTGTTCCGGCCGGGTCGGGGCCTATATCGATGCCAATACCTACCATGTCACCCATGGCCGCCCGCTGGCGTTCGCCACGGGCCTGAAATTGGCTCGGCCGGACCTAGAGGTTATCGTCATTACCGGCGACGGCGATTGTCTGGCCATTGGCGGCAATCACCTGATCCACGCCTGCCGGCGTAATCTGGATATTACCTGCCTGATGCTGAACAACGAGGTCTATGGCATGACCGGCGGCCAGGTCTCGCCCACCACGGCGGAGACCCGGCTGACCACGACGACGCCGTCGGGCAACAGCGAACCGGCCTTTGACGCCTGCAAACTGGCCGACGCCGCCGGCGCCGGCCTGGTCGGTCGCGAAGTCACCATGCAGACCCCGGCCCTGCGCAATCTGATCAGGAAGGGCCTGGAGTACAAAGGCTTCTCGTTCCTTGAGGTGATTTCGGACTGCACCGAGATTTATGGCCGCAAGAACGATCTGGGCGAATCCGCCGAAATGGTTCTGGCGCAAAAGAGCGATATGCGGCCCGAGGCCTATAGCACGATCACCGATCAGCCGTTCCGGCCGAACCGCCTGGTCACCGGCGTCTTGGCCCACAATGACCGTCCCGAATACGGCGCGACCTATCGCGACCAGGCCGCCGCCCTGCGCGGTGAAGGAAATGGTGAAGCATGAGTAATATGGAAATCCGTTTCGGCGGCAGCGGCGGTCAGGGCCTGATCCTGAGCGGCAGGCTGCTGTTCCAGGCCTTCGTCATGGACGGCAAGCACGCGGCGCAATCGCAAAGCTACGAACCGACCTCGCGGGGCGGTTTCTGCAATGCCGACCTCGTGGTCAGCGAGGCGGAGGTCGACTATCCGTTGGTATCGGCGATCGATTACCTGGTGCTGCTGGATCAGATCGGCGTCGCGCCGTCAGCGGCCATGATCAATCCCGGCGCCCTGGTTCTCGGTGACAGCCGCCTGGTGCCCGCACCGCCGCTGGGCGATTTTATCCTGCATCAGGCGCCCTTCACCGACGAGGCCATCGCCCTGGGCAGCCACCGCGCGGCCAACGTCGTGGCCCTGGGCGCATTGGTCGGCCTTTCCGGCATCTGCAGCCGCGACACCATGACCGAAGCGGTACGCGCCGGCACGCCGAAAGCCTTCCGCGACCTCAACCTCGACGCCCTGCGCCGTGGCTTCGAGATCGCCGATGAACTGGCCCCGGCGGAGGCTGGCGCCAAGGTCGTCCAACTATAGCTCGCATCGGATACGGTAGCCTGACAATATTAGGGTCTGCTTTTTCTTAAGGGAGCCGGCCCGGCGCCATGGATCTATTTTTTGTCCTTCTCATATTGCTGGTGGCGACCCGGTCATTCGGCGAGCTGGCGGAGCGGGTAGGCCAGCCATCCCTGGTCGGCGAGTTGATCGCCGGCATCACCCTGGGCGCGATTGTCGCGGAATACCCCATCGCCTTTCCCTCGCTGGTCGATTTGGGCGGCAACGACGTTTTCACCGCGATCACCGACCTCGGCATGTTCTTCCTGATGCTGTTCGCCGGCATCGAGATGCACCCGCGAAAGATTATTCAATATTCCGGCGGCGCCATCACCGTCGCCCTGGGCGGCATGATCCTGCCCCTGGGCCTGGGCCTCTTGCTTGGCTGGGTATTCCTGCCGGAAACGAATCTCTTGACGGCGCAATGCCTCTTTATCGGCACGGCGCTGGCGATAACGGCGGTACCAGCCACGGTTCGTATTCTCATGGACCTGGGCCAATTGGAGACAAAAATCGGTCAGACGATCGTTTCCGCCGCCGTATTCGATGATATTTTCAGCCTTATCCTGCTGGCCTGGCTGACCGGATTGCTTGCCATGGGCGAGCCGCCGGGCTTGATCGCCATGGCGTTGTTGTTAGGGAAGATCACGCTGTTTTTCGTGATCACGGGTATCATCGGATTTTATCTCTTCCCCTGGGGCGGGCGCCTGATGCATCACCTGCGTGCCAAGGAACTGGAAATCAGCGCCATTTTGGTGGCGGCTTTCGCCTTCGCGGTACTGGCCCATTTTCTGGCGTTGCATTTTATCGTCGGCGCCTTTGTGGCCGGGCTGTTCTTTGGCCGCCAGACCATCAACGCCGCCAGCTATGAACGGGTAAAAAATACCGTTTCAGGCATGACATTCGGCTTTCTGGCGCCGATATTTTTTGCCTCCATCGGCCTGAATCTGGACATGGGCGCACTGTCCGGGGCACCGCTGTTCGCGACGTTGCTGATCATCGCCGCGTTTCTGGGCAAGATCGCGGGCGCGGGAGGGGCGGCGCGGGGCATCGGATTTTCCAACAAGGAAGCGATCGCCATTGGCGTCGGCATGAGCCCACGGGGTGCGGTGGAACTGGTCATCGCGGGCATCGCGCTCAAGGCCGGACTGTTTGACATGGCGGGTGTCGGCAACGCGGTCGTGGACAACCTGTTTTCCGCCGTGGTGGTCATGGCGGTGGTCACGACCGTGTTGAGCCCGATCATCCTGAAACGGGTCTTCTCGGCCCCGGACGGCTGACACCGGGCCGCACCGCCACGCATCAGTGCCAGAACGGCTTGGCAAGTTCTGCCCTGCGCTCGTCCTCGGTGACACCGATATCGTCCAATAGTCTGCTGTCCAGAACGCGCAGGGCTTGGCGTTGACGGGTGCGCGCAAACCAGCTGCCGAAGGTCCAGAGCCAATTGCGGACTCCGCGGGGACGCGGGCGATGATGTGATGCGGCGTATGTATTGATTAGCATTTCTAGGTCTCCTAGCTTCATGTGAGTACAAATTTGTCTGAATGACCCTATAAATGGTATGTTTTAGACTTGCCGACAAAGCATGCTTTCTCTACCTTGCCTGAGATATTCTAGGCCTAAGGAGATCCGTGATGGCCCGGCGGTTGCCAAATCTGAACGGGCTGAAGGCATTCGAGGCCGCGGCCCGGCACCAGAGCTTTACCAAGGCGGCGGAAGAGCTATACGTCACCCAGGGCGCGGTCAGCCATCAGGTAAAGGCGCTTGAGGCGGATCTGGGTGTCAAATTCTTCAACCGGGAGCCGAAGCAACTGATCATCACCGAGGCCGGGCGGGATTACCTGGAGGTTGTCCGCGATGCCCTGGACCGCATCGCGGCGGGCACCGACCGAATTTTGCAGCGGCAAAACACCGGCGTCCTGACGGTCAGCACCTCGCCGAATTTTGCCTCGAAATGGCTGGTGCATCGCCTGGGCCGCTTCGCCGAGGCGCATCCATCCATCGATTTGCGGGTCAGCGCCACGTTGCACCATGTGGATTTTGCCCGCGAGGATATTGATATCGCGGTGCGCCATGGCGACGGAACCGACCTGGGCCTGGATATCACCCGCCTCTATACCGAGGAATTGCTGCCGGTCTGCAGTCCGGCACTGCTAAGTGGTCCCCATCCCCTGCGCCAGCCTTCGGATTTGGCGCACCACACATTGCTGCATATGGACCACCGCCAGGATTGGTCGAAATGGCTGAATGCGGCCGACGTAATGGATGCCGATCTGTCGCGCGGACCCGTCTTCAACCAGGCCAGCATGTGCATTGATGCCGCCGTGGACGGGCAGGGCGTGGCCCTGGCGCGAACCGGGCTTGCCGCTCATGACCTGATCGCCGGCCGCCTGGTCCGCCCCTTCGACATCTCTTTGCCTGTTTCCTACGCCTATTGGATCGTTTGCCCCAAGGCGGCGGCAAATCTGCCCAAAATCGTCACCTTTCGTGACTGGTTATTGGCCGAGGCGGCGAATGACGCCCGGCGCCTAGCTGAGATCACAAAATAAGCAATCAATCATCGTTTTACGTGTTGGATAATACTACAATCAATCTGAGTAGTGACTAAAGTAGGTATGATCTTAGAACCTGAGAAAATCCGAAAAATGGCCGAGCGATGGCATACGAATTGATTTGGGAAACGAGGGGCGTGGTTTGCCGCTTTACAGGCGTGGCGTCGGACCAGGATCTAAGGGCGGCTAACCTTGGGATGACCGAGGACCCCAGGTTCGATAGCCTTGAATACCAGCTCGTGGATTTCGTGGAGGTCGAGACACTGGACTTCACGTCCGATATGATACGCTGGGCTGCTTTCCATGACTATCAGGCATCGATGCGCAATCCATCCGTGCGGGTCGCCATCGTCGGCGACAACACGTTGCTGTTGGGCCTCGCCAATATGTACCGCGCCCTCTTCGATATCGAAGGCGGTACTTGGGAACAGGGTCAGTTCAACACGATCGATGAGGCCCGCGTCTGGTTGGCTAGCGCGGATCCATCAGAATAGAGCCCGTCAGGGTCGATCCAGAGCCGCCAGCCAGGCGCGGATGCGGGCCTCGTTGACGCCAAAATCGCTACGCCCGTAGTGCGAGCGGCTGTAGATGGCCAGGGTGGAACTGTTTTCGGTCAGGGCGATGAAACGAACGGTGATGCTGTCGGGATAGTGCATCACCTCCGTTCGCTGGATATAGTCATATTGCATGGCATCCCCATCCGCCGCACCGGTTTCGATGCGGGGCTGGGCCGCCAGCATCATCATCCAGCGCTGCTGCAGATCATCGGCCGAGCCAGCGAAAGTCGGGCTGAGCATGTGCGGCTTGGCGGCGCAATACCCAGGCGGACAGACCAGGAACTGGTTCGGTTTCGGCGACAATTGCAGGGTGGCGAAGTCGACCGGCGTGACCTCAAGGGTACCGAACACCACCTCCAACGATTTTTCCCGGCCTAAAACGACGACCAGCAGCGGCAACAGCACAATCAGCGAGACAATGGCCTTGATGGAATTGGCCAGGCGTTTGCTCATGCCCCCTTCCCCCTATGGCAGATCCTCAACCGGCACGAAGCGGTCTTCAAGACCAAATCCCGCCGGCCCGAAAACCGCCAGGGCCGCGTCGGTACGCATGATTGGCGGGGCGGAGACGGCCATGACGGTCACCCGCTGGCCATAGCGCAAGCGCTCCGTGGTGATCGGCTGGGCCATTTCCGTATCCAGGATACAGATCAGATCCGGCACAATGGCGCGCAGCTTGCCATCCTGGCGGGCGACAAGAAATTCGTTCTGGAATTCGATCTCGAAATTCCCGTCGCCCTGGCCCGCGATCGTCACCCTGCCGATGGCCCAGCCGTCGCGAGTTTCCCGCACCAAATCGGTAACCTTGCCCGTGAACAGCACCTTGGCATGGCCATAATGGGTGCCGGCCAGCATTTCGATCAGCGCGGCGAACGGATCGCGGTTCAGCGTCCGCGACTGCCGCAAATTGGCGCCGATCGTCTGACACAGGGACGTCGTGCCGGGAATGGCGACCCGGCGCGCCGTTTTGCCATCCATGGGGTAGGAGGCCTTGGCCGAGCGCGCACCCATACGGATGACGATGCCGCGCCCGATATATTCGGCGCGCTTGTCATCCTCGATATTCAGAATAACGGTCTCGCCATGTTCCGAAGCCAGGGCAAAGGGCGAGCCGGAAGCACCATAGACCGAGAATGTGACCATCTGCATTTCCGGAAAGGCCCGGCCCATGCCATCGGCGTCGACCATGGGCTTGCCCAGCATGGCGGAATTGTAGATCGGCATCATGGAGTTGGAGCCGCCCGCCTCGAACGCCATCAGGACATCTGCCTTGCGGCCCAAATGCGCCTCCAGCGCCAGGACGGCGGCGGGCGGTTGATCGGCGGCCATGATCTTTTCGATCGCCACCGTCGGCGCACCCATGTTGCCGCAGGCGAAGACCAGGGCGTCGTCGTCCAATTCGTCCAGGGACAGCATGGTGACCGGTCCGTTCTGGGAGATCGCCCGGCGGGTCATCAGGGAAGCGATATATGGATCACCGCCGCCGCCCGTGCCCAGGAAAGTCGCGCCCAGGGCGATATCGTCGAGATCGTCGAGACCGATTTCAATCATGCATCCACACCTTGCAGATCACCCACCGCCTTGACCCGCAAGCGGGTGGCGTTTCCGGGCAGATAGCTGAGCGGAATCTCGTCCATTTCGACGATCCGCACGCTCGCCGCATCGGCGCCGGCCTCCACCGCCTGGGTTTCGGCCTCGGCCTTGGCCGCCGTCACGGCGTCATCCCGGCTGATGCCGTCGAGAGAGAAGATGCGGTCGCACTCGCCGCCCACCATGGCGATGGAAGCGCCGATGGCATTGGCCACCTGGCCATGATCCGGCCGTACGATCTCGCCGCCGCCGATGCGGTCGCCACGCAGAATAGGCGCACCGCCGCCAACCAGGATAACGGGCAGCGTGGCGGCTGAGGGGCGGACCCGGTCCAGCCCGCCCTGTACCATGGCCACGGCCTGGTCCAAGGTTGCCTCCACGCCATCGACCCCGGCGGCTTTCGCCGCATCGCCGATCGTCATCTGCCCACCGGCGACGGCGATATCGCTCATGGTCAGGCTGTCGCCGCCGAAGACCAGGGCGCGCTGTTCAAGCTCAAACCCAACCGAGTCCGGGCCGATGCGGACGCCGCCAATCTGCGCATCGTTGTCGCGCACCAGACTGCCGCCGCCCAGTCCCAGGGCAAGCAGATCCGGCATGCGGAAATTGGTTCTGACGCCGCCAACCTCGACCGTCATGGCGGCTTCTCGGGGAAAGCCGTCCAGCAGCAGGCCGACATCCGTGGTGGTGCCGCCGACATCCACCACCAGGGCATCGTTCAGCCCGGACAACACCGCCGCCCCGCGCATGGAATTGGTCGGGCCGGAGGCGAAGGTCAGCACCGGATAGCGCGCGGCATGGACCGCCGTCATCAAGGTGCCGTCGTTCTGGCTGATATAGAGCGGCGCGGTAAGGCCGAGATCATCGATGGCCTTGGTAAAGGCATCCAATACACGCCCCGCCAAGTTGGATAGCGCGGCGTTCAGGACGGCGGCATTCTCCCGCTCCAACAATCCGATGCGGCCAATGCGGTGAGACAGGGTAACGGCGGCGTCCGGCAGTTCCCGGCGCAGGATGGCCTCCGCCCGATGTTCCATTTCCGCATCCAGGGGCGAGAACACGGAGGTGATCGCCACGGCATCAATGCCGGCAGCGCGAATTTCCCGTGCCGCCGCCGAAATCTCGGCCTCGTCCAGGGCCGCGATTTCCCGTCCATCGAACTCCAGGCCGCCGCGCAGCAGATAATGCCCGCCATCCACCCCGGCCTTCAAATCCTCCGGCCAGTCGGACATGGGCGGCACGGCGGTGGTGGCGGGCGCGGCCGCGGCCAGGCGCAGCACCGCCACCCGGTTCAGACGGCGCCGTTCGATCACCGCATTGGTGAACTGCGTGGTGCCCAACATGACGGCGAAGATCTGTTCGGGCCCGGCATCGCCCTGTTGCAGCACGGCGCCGGCGGCAGCGACGATGGCATCGGTGATGTGCCGTCCCGTCGCCACCTTGTGCCAGGCGACCACCCGGTCGCCGTCCATCAGCACCGCATCGGTGTTCGTGCCGCCAACGTCGATGCCCAGACGCAGGTTGGGGCGGGTCTGGCTCATGCCGCGGATTTCCGCTTTGCCTTCGTCTGGGCTTTCGGTTTGCTTCTTGCCTTCGCTTTTGTCTTGGCCGGTGCGGGTAGTGCCTGTTTGCGGCCCAGCAGTTCCCGCAGATATTGTCCGGTATAGCTTTCCGCGACCTTGGCGACCTCTTCCGGCGTGCCCTCGGCGACGATGCGGCCGCCGCCACTGCCGCCCTCGGGACCCAGATCAATGACCCAGTCGGCGGTCTTGATGACTTCGAGATTATGTTCGATCACCACCATGGTGTTGCCGGATTCCACCAGCGTGTGCAGCACTTCCAGCAGTTTGCGCACATCGTCGAAATGCAGGCCCGTCGTGGGTTCGTCCAGGATATAGAGCGTTCGCCCGGTGGCCCGGCGGGAAAGCTCCTTGGCCAGCTTGACCCGCTGCGCCTCGCCGCCAGACAGGGTCGTCGCCTGCTGGCCCACGTGGATATAGCCCAGGCCGACCCGTTGCAAAGTCACCAGCTTGTCCCGGACCAGGGGCACCGCCTTGAAGAACTCCGCGCCTTCGTCGACGGTCATGTCCAGCACATCGGCGATGGATTTGCCGCGAAACTGGATTTCCAGGGTTTCCCGGTTATAGCGGCGGCCCTGACAGACATCGCATTGCACATAGACATCGGGCAGAAAGTGCATCTCGATCTTCACCAGGCCATCGCCCTGACAGGCCTCGCAACGCCCGCCCTTGACGTTGAAGGAGAAACGGCCCGGCTTGTAGCCCCGCGCCATGGCTTCCGGCAGGGCGGCAAACCATTCCCGGATCGGCGTGAAGGCGCCGGTATAGGTGGCCGGGTTGGAACGCGGCGTGCGGCCGATGGGCGATTGGTCGATATCCACCACCTTGTCCAGATGATGCAGACCTTCGATTTTCTTGAAGATGCCGGGATGATCGCGGGCGCCGTTGAGGAATTTGGCCAGGGCCTTGTACAGGGTCTCGATCAACAGGGTCGATTTGCCACTGCCCGAGACGCCGGTAAAGCAGGTGAAGGTGCCCAACGGGATATGCGCATCCACACCGGCCAGATTGTTCGAGGACGCCCCCAGCACCGCCAGTTGCTGGCTGGGATGGCCCTTGCGGCGCTTTTTCGGTACCGCGATCTGCTTTAGCCCAACCAGATACTGCCCGGTCAGGCTGTCGGGCGCGGCCATGATCTGCTCCGGCGTCCCATGCGCCACCAATTCGCCGCCGTGTTCCCCGGCCGCCGGGCCCAGATCAAAGACATAGTCGGCGCTGCGAATGGCTTCCTCGTCATGCTCCACGACGATCACCGAGTTGCCCAGATCGCGCAGGTTCATCAGGGTTTCCAGCAGACGGGCATTGTCCCGCTGATGCAGCCCGATCGAGGGCTCGTCCAGCACATAAAGCACCCCCGTGAGGCCGGAGCCGATTTGCGAGGCCAGGCGGATGCGCTGGCTTTCCCCGCCCGAGAGCGTGCCCGAGGCCCGCGACAGGGTCAGATATTCCAGGCCGACATTGACCAGAAAGCCCAGGCGGTCGTTGATTTCCTTCAAAACCCGGCCGCCGATTTCGATCTGCCTCGCACTCAGCACATCCTCCAGGGAGGCGAACCAGTCCCGCGCCTCCAGAATAGACAGGGCGGTGGCATTGCCGATGTGTTTGTCCGCCACCCTGACCACCAGGGCCTCGGTCTTCAGGCGGTGACCGCCGCAGGCCTCGCAGGTGGTGATGTTCTGAAACCGCTCCAACTCCTCGCGCACCCAGGCGGAATCCGTTTCGCGGTAGCGCCGTTCCATGTTCGGAATAACACCCTCGAACGGCTTCTGGGTCTTGTAGCTGCGCAGGCCGTCGTCGTAGTGCATTTCCACCTTGGTCTTGCCGGTGCCATACAGAATGGCGTCCCGCACCTTTTCCGGCAGTTCATGCCAGGGGTGGGTGGTGGAAATCTTGAAGTGGCGCGCCAGGCTGTCCAGGGTTTGGGTGTAATAGGGCGATGTGGAGCGGGACCAGGGCGCGATGGCGCCTTCGCGCAAGCTCAAATTCTCGTCCGGCACCGAGAGGGCGGGATCGAAATAGAGCTGATCGCCAAGGCCGTCACAGGATGGACAGGCGCCGTAGGGGTTGTTGAAGGAGAACAGGCGCGGTTCGATCTCGGCAATGGTGAAGCCCGAGACGGGGCAGGCGAAACGGGCCGAAAAAGTCGTGACCTCGCCGCCGTCGGCGGTTTCCACCTCGGCCAGGCCGTCGGCCAGGTCCAGGGCGATTTCCAGGCTATCGGCCAGGCGGGTTTGCAGATCCTGGCGCAACACCACCCGGTCCACAACGACGGAAATATCGTGCTTCTTGTTCTTTTCCAGGGTTGGGATTTGTTCCAGTTCATGCAGCTCGCCATCGATCTTCACGCGCTGGAAACCGCGCTTCATCAGATCGGCGAACTCCTTGCGGTATTCCCCCTTGCGCCCGCGCGCGATGGGGGCGAGGAGATACAGGCGCGTCCCCTCGTCCATCGCCATGATGCGGTCGACCATCTGGCTGACCGTCTGGCTTTCGATGGGCAGGCCGGTGGCCGGCGAATAGGGGATGCCGATGCGGGCCCACAACAGGCGCATATAGTCATAGATCTCGGTTACCGTGCCGACGGTGGAACGGGGATTGCGCGATGTCGTCTTCTGCTCAATGGAAATGGCCGGGGACAGACCGTCGATATGATCCATATCCGGCTTGTTCATCAATTGCAGGAATTGCCGGGCATAGGCTGAAAGGCTTTCCACATAACGGCGCTGCCCCTCGGCGTAGATCGTGTCGAAGGCCAGGGAGGATTTGCCGCTGCCCGAGAGGCCGGTAATGACGACCAACTGGTCGCGTGGAATCTTAACGTCGATATTCTTCAGGTTATGTTCGCGGGCGCCGTGAACGGAAATGAATTTCTGCATGGTTGGACTTTGTTTCCCGAATCTGTCAGTATGAGAACATAACATGAACATGCCCCGGCCGTGAAACCGCGTTCGGAGCGTCGAACTGAGCATTATGCGTCAATTGCCGGTGGCGAGAACAGGGCCGATGTGCCTATAGTCGTAAAATGGATTCGGGCACGGATTCGGGTATGAAATCGCAAGCGGTTCTGAAGGGTCGGATATAACCATGGCAGGCAGCGTCAACAAGGTCATTTTGGTGGGAAATCTGGGCCGCGACCCGGAAGTGCGCAATATGCAGAACGGCGATCCCATCGTGCATCTCTCCCTCGCCACCTCCGAATCATGGAAGGACAAGAACAGCGGCGAGCGGCGGGAAAAGACGGAATGGCACCGCGTGGTCATTTTCAACGAAAATTTGGGCCGAATCGCCCAGCAATATCTGCGCAAGGGCTCCAAGGTCTATATCGAGGGGCAATTGCAGACCCGCAAATGGCAGGACCAGTCCGGCGTTGAGAAATACACCACCGAGGTGGTGCTGCAACGCTTCCGTGGCGAGTTGACCATGCTGGACGGCCGCAATGACGGCGGCGGTGGTGGCGGCGGCGGATTCTACGGCGGTGGCGGTGGCGGCGGCGATCTGGACGATGAAATCCCGTTCTAGACCACGTTTCCAAGATATTGCGGTTCATTCCATATCCAAGCTGACCCCTTTGCCTGGCGGTACGGCAATAAAATTGTAGCCCGTTAGCGGATTGACCTTGGAGGAGGCAATCTCTTCAAGCGAGGCTCTTTTCGCGGGCCCATGTTCCTTGACCATATAGACGTGGAAACCTAGTTCGTTGATCACGAACCGGCTCACCATGCACTCGGCGTCGGCGCCATGATCCTCGTAGATCAGAATTAAATCGTCTCTCCGAAGGGTATTCGCGGCGCCTTTCAAGGCCGTGACTTCCGCTCCTTCGACGTCGAGCTTGATCACCACACGATCCGTTGCCGCTAAATCAAGCCCATCAACCAAGGCATCGACATTCGTCGTCGCGACCGTCTCAAGCGCCCTATGTCCAGCGAATTTCTCGGTCTCTTCAGTGATCCGGGCACCCGCGTGGCCAACTTCCGTTACGAATGACACGGTCTGACCGGCCTGTTCTGACACGGCGGCGTGGATGACCGTAAATGGAGAGCCATTGATTGTGGCGTTTTCGCGCAACCGATCGAACGTATTGACGCCGGCTTCGACGGCCAAAATTCTGCTCGGGTCGGGAATTTTCTCAGAGGCGTAAATGCTCCAGTATCCCATATTCGCGCCAAGATCGAGGAATACACAATCCGCCCGCAGATAGGCGTTCAGAACACGCGCCACTTCTGGCTCGTAATTGAAATCGGAGAATAAGACGCGGGACCAATAATAATCAGCCAAATAGACGCAAAATTTGGACTGCTTGAAAATAGGGACGATGACGTGATTTCTTGGGTTGAAGATGCCCTTGCCAAAGTAGCGGCTGATGGTCCCAATGCCACGGAACGCGTATGGCCTCAAAATGAATCCAGCGAGCCACAGCAATAGCGTCTCAATTCTGGCGCCTAGACTGTCATAGGAAACGATAGGTCGGACTGGCACGACTAAAACCTGTTCATTCGTAAAGACGCTTTTGCAATGGCCGCATCGGCAGCGACTATACGCCATATGCGCCGCCGCCGCGAACAGCGATGAATTCATAGGCCGACTGCTAAACCTCCGCTACCATGTCCCTAACCCATGAATAGGAAAGGGCGCGGCCATGGAATTCGGTATCAGTTGCAGCAAAATCGACGAAATCGGCTTCGTTACCCATGCCGAAAACCTGGGCTATGACTATTGCTGGGTCACGGATAGCCAGATGATCCGCTCCAACCCCTGGGCCGTTCTTGCCCTGGCGGCCCAGGCTACGCGTACGATCCGCCTGGGCACCGGCGTCGCCGTTCCGGGGCTGCGCCTGGCGCCGGTGGCGGCCAATGGTATCGCCACCATCAACCGTCTGGCGCCGGGCCGTACCTTCATGGGCATCGGCACGGGCAATACCGCCATGCGCGCCATGGGGCAGCGGCCCACGGGGGTGAAAGCCTTTGGCGACTATATCCGCATCGTCCGCGCGCTGTTGAAGGGGGAAGAGGTGGATTACACCCTGAACGGCGTTACCCAGCCCATACGCTTTCAAAATACCGAGCTGCGATACCTGGATCTGGATGCGGAGATACCCATTCATGTGGCCGGCTTCGGTCCCCGGGCCCAGGCCCTGGCCGGCGAGCTGGGCGATGGCCTGATCACCGGCATCCCGCGCGGCGGCAGGATTCCATGGGCCCTGGGCAATGTTCAGCGCGGCGCCGAGAAAGCCGGGCGTAAGCTGGACGGGTTTTTCACCTGCGCCCTGGTCAACCTGTTGATGCTGGAGCCGGGCGAGTCACTGGAATCGGAACGTGCCATTGCCGAATGCGGTTCCGCCATCATGGCCAACGTGCATTTCCTGGTGGATTGGGTGAAGGAAACCGGTGGCGATCCGCCCGACTATGTGAAGCCGATCTGGAATGACTACATGGCCTTCCATGCCGAGCGGGAGGCCGCCACGGCGCACCAGAAATTGCATGAAAGCCATTACAGCTTTCTCGATCCGGAAGAGGCGCGTTTCATCACGCCCGAGATGATCCGCAATTTCACCATTGCCGGCCAGCCGGAAGAGATCGTCGAACAACTGCGAGAGTTGGAGCGCCAGGGCCTGAACGGCATCAACTTCATCGCGCCCCTGAAGCAGCAATACCGCCTGATCGAGGATTTCTCCGAACGTGTCATGGCGCGGATGTAGCGGCGCCAGAGATAAGTTCAATCCAGCGACGGCATATTGAGGCCAAATTCTCTGGCGCAGCGAATGGCGCTGTCATAGCCGGCGTCCGCGTGGCGTACCACGCCGGTGGCCGGGTCATTCCATAGCACCCGCTCTATACGCCGCGCGGCATCCGCGCTGCCGTCGCAGACGATGACCATGCCGGCATGCTGGGAATAACCCATGCCCACGCCGCCGCCATGATGGATCGAGACCCAGGTGGCACCCGAGGCGCAATTGACCAAGGCGTTCAACAACGGCCAGTCGGAGACGGCATCGGAGCCGTCCCGCATGGCCTCGGTCTCGCGGTTGGGCGAGGCGACGGAGCCTGAATCCAGATGGTCCCGGCCAATTACGATGGGCGCCCGCAACTCGCCGCTGGCGACCATTTCATTAAAGGCAAGGCCAAGGCGGTGGCGGTCGCCCAGGCCAACCCAGCAAATGCGTGAGGGCAAACCCTGGAACTGGATGCGTTCCCGCGCCATGTCCAGCCAGTTGTGCAGATGGCTGTCATCGGGCATCAGTTCCTTGACCTTAGCGTCGGTGCGGTAGATGTCCTCCGCCTCCCCCGACAGCGCCACCCAGCGGAAGGGTCCGATGCCCCGGCAGAATAGGGGCCGGATATAGGCGGGTACGAAGCCGGGAAAATCAAAGGCATTCTCGACGCCCATGTCCTTGGCCATCTGGCGGATGTTGTTGCCGTAATCCAAGGTGGGCACACCGTCGCCGTGGAAGGCCAGCATGGCCCGAACTTGCGTGGCCATGGAGGCCATGGCGGCGGCCTCGACGGCCTTTGGGTCCCGCTCCTTGGTGGTTTGCCATTGCTCCAGACTCCAGCCCGCCGGCAGGTATCCGTTGAAGGGATCATGGGCCGAGGTCTGATCGGTGACGATATCCGGATGCACGCCGCGTGTTACCAACTCGGGAAATACCTCCGCCGCGTTACCCAGCAGGCCGACCGAAACAGGCCGCTTTTCCGCGCAGGATGCCTCGATGATGGCCAAGGCTTCATCCAGGCTGTCGGCGCGGCGGTCCAGATAGCCGCTTTGCAGGCGGGCATCGATGCGGCTGGGTTGGCACTCCACCGCTAACAGGGAGGCCCCCGCCATGGTCGCCGCCAGGGGCTGGGCCCCGCCCATGCCGCCCAGGCCTCCCGTCAGGATCCAGCGCCCCGACAGATCACCGCCGTAGTGCTGCCGGCCGACCTCGACAAAAGTCTCGTAAGTGCCCTGTACGATGCCCTGGCTGCCGATATAGATCCATGAACCGGCGGTCATCTGCCCGTACATCATCAGGCCGACCTTATCCAGCTCGTTAAAATGCTCCCAGTTGGCCCATTCGGGCACCAGATTGGAGTTGGCGATCAGCACCCGTGGCGCATCTGGATGGGTGCGCAACACCGCGACCGGTTTGCCCGATTGCACCAGCATGGTTTCGTCCGCCTTCAGGCTTTTCAGCCCGGCGGTGATCTGGTCAAAGGCCTGCCAATTGCGAGCCGCCCGCCCGATGCCGCCGTAGACCACCAGTTCCTGAGGATTCTCCGCTACCTCGGCGTCAAGATTGTTCATCAACATGCGCAGCGGCGCTTCCGTCAGCCAGCTTTTGGCATTCAGCTCCGTGCCCCGTGGCGCCTTGATATCCCGCGTGTTGTCGATGCGTGAAAATTCGGTCATCCCGCGCTCCCTGGATATTTCTTGACATAATTCGTAGGCTTATTTGCAGTCATCCGCAATGAATCCGTAGGGGGTGTCCCATGGGGGCAAAGCTGACCTTGGTTCCCGGAGACGTCACGCTGGCGGATCTGGCTGTGTTGTATTGGGATAGCCCGGCGGTGGAACTGCATGAGGATACCAGGCCGGGCATCAATGCCGCCGCCGACCTGATCGCCCGCGCGGCCCAAGGCGGCGATCCCGTTTATGGGGTCAACACCGGTTTCGGCAAGCTGGCCAACACCACCATCGCCCCTGAAGATACGGCGGTCCTGCAACGGAATTTGATCCTCTCCCATTGTTGTGGTGTTGGGGCGCCGCTACCTGATCGTATCGTGCGCCTGATCATGAGCCTGAAGCTGCTGTCCCTGGGGCGGGGCGCTTCCGGCGTGCGGGGGGCGGTTGTCGACCTGCTGACGGCCATGCTGGCCAAGGGCGTCGTGCCGGTGATCCCCGGCCAGGGTTCCGTCGGAGCCTCGGGTGACCTGGCGCCCCTGGCGCATATGACGGCGGTGATGTTGGGGGAGGGAGAGGCACGCCTGCATGGCCGAAGCATGAGCGGCGGCGCGGCCCTGACGGCGGCGGGATTGAACCCCATCGTACTGGGCCCCAAGGAAGGCCTGGCCCTGATCAACGGCACCCAGGTTTCCACCGCCCTGGCCTTGGCCGGGCTATTCGAAACCTGGCGCTGCGCCCATGCCACAATAGTCACCGGCGCCTTGTCCACCGACGCCATCATGGGCTCCGCCGCGCCCTTCAGGCCGGAGGTGCAGGCCCTGCGCGGCCATCAGGGGCAGATCGATGTTGGCCTGGCCTTGCGCGCCTTGATCGAGGGTTCGGAGATCCGCGAGGCGCACCGCAGTGACGACGAACGTGTTCAGGACCCTTATTGCATCCGCTGCCAGCCGCAGGTGATGGGCGCCTGTATTGATGTTCTGCGCTTTGCCGGCGGCACCCTGGTGGTGGAGGCGAACGCGGTAACCGACAATCCCTTGGTTTTCACCGACGACGGCACCATTGTCTCGGGCGGCAATTTTCATGCCGAACCGGTGGCCCTGGCTGCCGATCAGACCGCCCTGGCCATCGCCGAGATCGGCGCCATTTCGCAACGCCGGGTGGCTTTATTGGTGGACCCGGCCATGAACTTCGGCCTGCCGGCATTCCTTTCGCCCGATCCCGGCCTGAATTCAGGCTTCATGATCGCCGAGGTCACCACGGCGGCCCTGATGGCGGAGAACAAGCAGATGGCCGCGCCGTGCTCGGTTGACTCAACGCCCACCTCGGCCAATCAGGAAGATCACGTCTCCATGGCGGCGCATGCCGCGAGGCGCCTGCTGCCCATGGCGGCAAACCTGGCACAGATTGTCGGGGTGGAATTGCTGGTCGGCGCCCAAGGTGTCGAATTCCGTGCGCCGCTGCGTACCAGTACGGTCTTGACCAATGTTATCGCACGTCTGCGCCAGGACATAAGCAGCCTCGGCGAAGACCGCTTCCTCGCCGCCGATATGGAAGCCGCGGCGGCATTGATCCGTTCCGGCGCGATGGTCAAGGCAGCCGGGAGCGTGCCGCTCCCGGCGCCGTAGACCGATCTACATGTCGGCGCGATCGGATTTGTGGCTCATTTCGCCTTCCCGTTCGCCGAAATCGTAGCCCTCGCCACGTCCGAAGGCGCGCAGGATGCGCCGGCCGGTGCGGTAGATATGCACCTCGTCGGCGCCGTCCACCAGACGGGCAAAGCGCGCCTGGCGGTACATGCGTTCCAGCGGCGTATCGTCGGTCACGCCCCTCGCACCCATGACCTGGATGGCCCGGTCGATGACGTTGTGCAGCATGCGGGCGCCGGTCACCTTGATCAGGGAAATTTCCACCCGCGCCTGATCGCCCGCGTCCATCTTGCGGGCCGCATCCAGGGTCATCAAACGGCTTTGCTGGATTTCCGCCGCGCTTTCAAAGACGAAGGCCTGCATCAACTGTTTGTCGGCCAGCTTTTCGTCGCGGATATCGCGATCATTCAGGCGTTCGCACATCAGATCGAAGGCGCGCTGGGCCTGGCCCAGCCAGCGCATGGCATGGAAGATCCGGCCCGGGCCGAGGCGCTCCTGGGCGATCTTGAAGCCTTCGCCCCGTCCGCCCAGCATGTTGGTGGCGGGCACGCGGCAGTCTTCGTACTTCACCTCCATATGGCCGCCCAACATGCCCATGGTGCGGATGTCGCGCTGAATGTTGTAGCCGGGGTTGGCGGTCGGCACGATGATCATGGAAAAGGCTTCATGATCCGGGGTGTCCTCGGGCTCGGTGCGGACCATGACGGTGGTGTACTTGGCCCGGTCGGCGCCGGAGGTGAACCATTTGTGGCCGTTGATGACCCAATGGTTGCCGTCCAGCACGGCGGTGGTCTGCAGCTTTGTCGGGTCCGAGGAGGCGATCTCCGGCTCGGTCATGGCGAAGCTTTGGCGGAATTCGCCGGCCACCAGGGGTTCCATATAATTCTTTTTCCATTCCGGCGAGGCGTAGAGGCGCAGCATGATGGAATCCTGCAAGGTGTTCGAGCCCACCGCATCGGAGCCCAGGTGCGAGCGGCCGATCACCTCGTTCACATGCACATAGTCCATGAACGGCATGCCCTGGCCGCCGATATCCTTGGGATGGCCCAGGGCCCACAGGCCGGCATCCTTGGCCTGCTGCTGCACCGCTTTCAGGGCGGCCTGGCTTTCCGGCGTGTCCTTGTCGAAGCCCTCTTCCAGGGGGTAGACCACGTCTTCGATAAAACGCTTCATCTTGCCGCGCATTAGGGTCCAGTCGATTTCGTCTGACATACTTTCCTCCCGTTCGGTTACATTACTTGCACGTATCCTACACCACCGGAGCCTGGGCGCCATGCAACCCAGCCATAAAATTCGCCGTGCGCTGCCCGATGATGCCAAGGCCGTTGCTGCCTGCGTCGCGGCTGCCTACGAAATGTATCTGGCGCGGATGGCGAAACCGCCCGGCCCCATGTTGCAGGATTACAACCAAGTGATCGCGGCGCACGATGTTTGGGTCCTTGCCATCAAGGAACGCATCGCCGGCGTGCTGGTTCTGATGGCGCGGGACGATCATCTGTTGCTGGACAATATCGCGGTGCACCCGGATTTTCATGGCCAGGGGCTGGGCAGCCGGCTATTGGCGCATGCCGATAGCGAGGCCGCCCGCCTGGGCTATCGCGAACTGCGTCTCTATACCCACGTCAGCATGACCGAGAACCTGGCCCTGTATAAGGCCAAGGGCTGGGTCGTCGCCGGACAGGGCATGCAGGACGGCTATGAACGCATCTTCATGACTCGTCGTCTGGATCCATGATGTAGTTTTGCAGATTTGCGCGGATGTCATCGGGAATGGGAATGGCCGCGCGGGCGGAAAGATCGAAACAGACGCATACGATTTCCGTGGTCGCGCCGATCTCGTCGGTTTCGATATTGCGCAGACGGTGCATCATGGTGACCGATTTGTTGCCGACTTTCAGTAATGCGCTCTCGACCTTGAACAGGGCGCCGACCCGCTGTTCATTCTTGAACTGAATTGTGTGCTGGGCATCGACCAGGGAAATGCCCTCGTCCTGTTTGCCGTCCGCCTTGAAACCCAGTTCGACCAGGAAATGAAAGGCGGCAATATCGAAGTGGCCCACATAATGCTGCACGTTCATGTGGCCAAGGTGATCGCAATGCCAGGGGTAGACAACACCGCGGCAGGTTTCCATCCAACTCATATTCGCTAACTCCTATCTATCAAGGTCTGAACTATCGCCGGAATAGGCGTCCTGGTCCACAGAGTTGCTTGGCAGGGCCGGCGCTTTCTGTCAGAAGGGGGCAAAATACGCTTCTTAGCATGGACAAGTAAAAATGAGCGACGGGACCGTAGAAGAAACCGCCAGCGATTTTATCCGCGATATCGTGCGCGAGGATTTGGCAGCGGGCCGCCATCAGGGCTTGGTGACCCGGTTTCCGCCCGAGCCCAATGGTTATCTCCACATTGGCCATGCCAAATCTATCTGCCTGAATTTTGGCATCGCCCAGGAATTCGGCGGCCGTTGCCATCTGCGCTTTGACGACACCAACCCGGCGCGGGAAGAGCAGGCCTTTATCGAGGCGATCCAGGCGGATGTGCGCTGGCTGGGCTTTGATTGGGGGGAACATCTCTACTATGCCTCCGACTATTTCGAACAGCTGTATCTTTGGGCCGAAAGCCTGATCGAAAACGGCAAGGCCTATGTGGATGATCTGCCCGTGGACGAGATGCGCGCCTATCGCGGCACGGTGACCGAGGCCGGGCGCAACAGTCCGTACCGGGACCGGGATGCGGCCGAAAATCTCGATCTGTTCCGCCGTATGCGGGCCGGCGAGTTTCCCGACGGCGCTCGCGTGCTGCGCGCCAAGATCGATATGGCGGCGGGCAACATGAACCTGCGTGATCCGGTGCTATACCGTATTCTGCATGCAGAGCATCCGCGCACGGGTACGGATTGGTGCATTTATCCCAACTATGATTTCGCCCATGGCCAGTCCGATGCCATCGAGGCCATCACCCATTCCCTGTGCACCCTGGAATTCGCCGATCATCGCCCGTTGTATGACTGGCTGCTGGACAATATCGATGTGCCGGCCCGGCCCAGGCAGTACGAATTTGCCCGTCTGAACCTCTCGCACACGGCGTTGTCAAAGCGGCGCCTGACCCAGTTGGTGACCGAGAACCGCGTCGATGGCTGGGACGATCCGCGCATGCCGACCGTATCGGGCCTGCGCCGGCGAGGGGTGCCGGCGTCGGCGGTGCGGGATTTCATCTCGCGCCTGGCCATCACCAAAAGCGACGGCCTGGTTGAGATGGCCATGCTGGAACATTGCATCCGCGAACAATTGAATGTTGACGCGCCCCGCCGCATGGCGGTGCTGCGGCCCCTGAAAGTGGTGATCGAGAACTATCCGGAAGGCGAGACGGAAATGCTGACGGCCCAGAACCATCCGGGCAACGCCGATATGGGCAGCCGCGAAGTGCCTTTCTCGCGCGAGCTGTATGTTGAGCGCGACGACTTCATGGAAGATCCGCCCCGGAAATTTTTCCGTTTGGGGCCGGGCCGGGAAGTCCGCCTGCGCTATGCCTATTTCATCACCTGTAACGAAGTCATCAAGGATGCCGACGGCGAGGTGGTGGAGCTGCGCTGCACCTATGACCCGGAGACCAAGGGCGGCAATGCCCCCGATGGGCGCAAGGTCAAGGGCACCATTCATTGGGTCTCCGCCGCCCATGCGGTCGGGGCGGAAGTGCGGCTATATGAACATCTGTTCAACAGCGAGGAGCCGCCCGCGGGCGACGATTTCCTCTCCGACCTGAACCCGAATTCCATGGAAGTGCTGGAACAGGCCTGGCTGGAGCCGAGCCTGGCGGAATTGACGGTCGGTCAAACCGTGCAGTTCGAACGCATGGGCTATTTCTGCCGCGACAGCGCCGATAGCACGGTTTTCAACCGCACCCTTGGTCTGCGTGACAGCTGGGCTAAGATCAAGGGCAAGTCCTGAACCTGCTAAATCAAGGATAAGGCGTTCGAAGGAGCCAACCGCCGCGCCGAATCGGCCTGGTCTTGTGACTTTTCGCCTTCAGGCCATTGAACATTGGATCATTGGCGCTTTTTTTCCTTGAGAATCATGGCCGCAATTTCCATGAAATAGGCTGATTCCACGTGACCAATTTGACGTAGCCGTCTGGCAAAATTGGTAATGACGACTTCCCATGTCTCATCCTGCAAATCGTCCGCGAGCTCTGGTGGCAGGCGCAGATCCGCTAACCCGAGCTCCGAGTTATCGAGCATTTTCAAAACCTCCATTCGTCCATGGATCCTGACAAGCACCTGCCGGTCGGAAGAATCGTCAATGCTGAACCATGAAGCTACTGCTGTCGCCTACCCGATTGGGTAGGAGAGGAGCAACTCCGACAGTGATATCGATTTTCACCCATTCTGGATGTTGCGTGTAAGTGGATATGTTGAAATCTGTTTACGAGAAAATATCAAAAGAAATTCGTATTGAGCTTAAACGCACCCATTAAACGGATAAGGAATTGCAATAAAAAACGGAAAAAGGGAAGAATTTAAAATGACTACTGTTATAATAGAGACAGATCGAACAATATTACGTCCACTTGAGCCTGCGGATGCTCCTGCTTTGGGGGTCGCCATGCGGGACTCAAATATAACCGAGACGACATTATTCGAACCGCCAGCGCGGACCCGCGATGAAAGTGTAGAGCGGGCCCTGGCGCGAATTGCTGAATTTTCTGAGCATTGGAGCCGTTATGGCTTCGGAGTTTTTGGCGCGTTTGACCGAAGCACGGAGGCGCTTGTTGGTTATTGCGGGTTACGTCATCTAGATGAGTTTGATGGCGATATTAATATTTCAACCATGGTGGATCGGCCATATTGGTCTGAAGGCCTGTCTTCGGAGATCGTTCGTCGTAATTTGGAATTCGCTTTCCTGGATCTTAATCTCGACAAGGTGCATGGTGCTTCGCGAATTTTTGACGGAGCCAGTGTCCATATCATGGAAAGGTGCGGCTTCGTCCGTGAGCCTGACCGTATGTACGGCGACTGGCTCATGCGTTACTACACATGCCGAAAAGAGGCTTTCCTGGCCCAGCATGTTATTTTCCTGAAACAATGCCTGGCGGATATGAAACGAAAGTCCCTTTCGCGTTCCGCCGGCGATTTGCCCACCGGCAATAAGTTGGCAACAAGAAATATCGCGGTCGCCGCTGGATGATGCACGTCAAGTGTTGCGGCTGGGCCGACGACGTTGTGAACATCGAAAACGGTCTAGAAATCCAGCAGTCCCAGTCGAAATGCCTTGGCCACGGCTGCTGCACGGGTGCTGACGCCTAGTTTTGTCAGAATATTTCGCAGGTGAAATTTGACAGTGTTATAACTGATGCCGTGGATCTCGGAAATTTCCCAAGTACCCTTGCCGACGGAAACCCAATACAGGCAATCCAATTCCCGGACGGTCAATCTGGGGATGTTTTCGCAATTGGGTTGCTCCAAATAGCGCTCGGTGATGATGGCGTGCAAGTGATTGCCCATTAGAAAAACCTGTGGCAGGTGCGCATCAATGATCCGCCCGGCTTCCGGGTTCCTTTGGCTGGTCGTAATGCCAATACCGCCGCTGTCGCCGTTCCGCTCGTTGACGGCAAACGAAATACCGTGCCTGACGCCCGCTTGCGCCGCCTCATCGAACATTTGCCGTTGCACACCATCTAATTCAAGGCGATCACGGACATCCTGCCAGATGAAGGGCAAGGCACTACCACGAAGGCTTTCGCGATATAGGGGGCAATGGTTGTGATAACTCATCTCGCGATAACGCTCTTCCCAGGCATCGGAAACGGTGCAATGCCGTAAATAGCCCGGCAAATAGCCTTCAATATCTCGGGGCCGTGGGGTGTAGGCGAAAACTACATTTTCAAAGCCGAGCTTGCCCACATGGCGCTGAGTGACCGTCACGCATTCTTCGGCGCAGCTGGCAGTATCCAGATCAACAAGATAATCGCCGAGGCTGTTTGATAGCGCAGTCACCGATCTCCATCCTAATGCTAATACCAAGTTGCGCGGCATAAGACTCATTTTCTGCCTTTCCTGGCGGCTTG
>CAZVYX010000010.1:0-87886 GCA_964631725.1 uncultured Rhodospirillaceae bacterium
ACCAGAAGCCGTTGTAGATCAACTCCGCATAGCGGGGCATGATCTCGTCCTTCAGATGCATCGCACCCCTATCCAGGGTAATGCTTTCGATGCCCCGGTGGGCCGCCAACAGCACGGTGCCGCCCGGCGTTTCATAAATACCCCGGCTTTTCATGCCGACGAAGCGGCCTTCAACGAGGTCCAGGCGGCCAACGCCATTGGCGCCGCCCAATTGATTTAGCTTGGTCAGCAACTCCGCCGGCGTCATGGCGACGCCGTCGATGGCGACGGCGTCGCCGTTCTTGAATTCGATCTCCACATAGGTGGGCGTGTCCGGTGCCGCCTCGGGCGAGACACTGCGGGAGTAGACGAACTCGCCCGGCTCGTGCCAGGGATCTTCCAGGGCCTTGCCCTCGGCGGAAATATGCAACAGGTTGGCATCGACCGAGAACGGCGCCTCGCCGCGTTTGTCCTTAGGAATAGGGATCTGGTGCTTTTCCGCGAACTCGATCAGCGCCGTGCGCGATTGCAGGTCCCACTCCCGCCAGGGCGCGATCACCTTGATATCCGGGTTCAGGGCGTAATAGCCCAGTTCGAAGCGGACCTGGTCATTACCCTTGCCCGTGGCGCCATGGGACACCGCATCGGCGCCGGTTTCCGCCGCGATTTCGATCTGGCGCTTGGAAATCAAGGGCCGGGCAATGGAGGTGCCCAGCAGGTACAGGCCCTCGTACAACGCATTGGCGCGGAACATGGGGAAGACAAAGTCGCGGGTGAATTCTTCCCGCAGGTCCTCGATATAAATCTCCTTGATGCCCAGCATTTCGGCCTTGGCGCGGGCCGGCTCCACTTCCTCGCCCTGGCCCAGATCGGCGGTAAAGGTCACCACCTCGCATTGATAGGCTTCCTGCAGCCATTTCAGAATGACCGAGGTGTCCAGTCCGCCGGAATAGGCCAATACGACCTTGTTTACATCGCCTGCCATGGTGCTGCGCCTTAGGTTTGGAAAAGGGAGTAATTGCGGCGCGGAGTATAGGCATTTGCGGCCCGCCAGCAACGACGAAATCGGTGGCACCTATTGAGGCGAATTGTCACGTGCCAAAAGCCCCGAGCGGCTCGCTAGTCCTCGTGCCAGCGATGGCCGGCGACCACGCCCAGGCCGGCGTAATGGGGCCGGGTTTCGATCGCCCGGCCGCCGCAGCGGCCGCAGCTCAAACGCCGGGCCACGGCCGCCACCGCCGTGCGGCCGTCTAGCCGGGCCAGCAAATCCGCCACCGCCAGCACCCGGTGATGGCCGCAGTCCAGGCACCAGGCCGCCACGGGGACATCCTGACCCGCCAAATCCCGCAATCGTGGCCCCGCTTCATTAACCATGCGCGCATTTAATCACATAAATTAGAACATATAATGAAAATAACAGGAACATTTGTTCCCGCCAATGCGCCACCGCTTGCGCCGACGGCCGGCCATCCCTACATATGGTATGCACGGTGCCGTTCCGGGCCGTGTGCGGACGCCTGCTGGGATCAACCTCCCCTTGGGTCCGTTATGCGTAAGAATACTGGTGTAGGACCTAATTTTAGGACCGCCATGCCCGCTCATATCCAGGAGGAGGTGGCGCCATGAACAGATTATCCGCCTTTAACAGTCCGCTGTTGTTGGGTTTTGATCATTTCGAACAATTGCTGGACCGTGTGGCGAAATCCGCCAACGACGGCTACCCCCCCTACAATATCGAACGTATCGCCACCGACGGCCTGCGCATTACCCTCGCCGTGGCCGGTTTCGCCCGCGAGGATCTGCAGATCGCGGCGGAAGATAACCAATTGATCGTGCGCGGCCGGCAAAAGGACGATGAGGAACGGGTCTATGTCCACCGCGGCATCGCGGCGCGGCAATTTCAACGCAGTTTCGTCCTGGCCGAAGGGATCGAGATAGCCGGCGCCGCCCTGGACAACGGCCTGTTGCATATCGATCTGGTGCGCCCCGAACCGGAGGTGGTTTCGCGTATCATCGAAATCGACGCCGGCCCGCCGGGAGGCAACGGTAAAATGTCGGTCAGTACCGATCAGCGGAAGGAGTAGATCATGGACAGCCCCAAGAACGAAATCGTGGAACAAGGCCTGCGCGACCTGTCGACTGAAGGCTTGGCCATGCTGGGCACGGACCAGATCGCCTATATCCGCCCGCATCAGATCAAGGGTCAGACCATCTATGTGGTGCACGGCGCCAACGGCAAGGAACTAGCCGGCTTCGACAACCGGGCCAGCGCGCTCGCCGCCTGTTTCGAGCACGAGCTGGAAGCCATGGCGCTGAATTAGACCTTTTTCGGAATTGGCTTATCCGCCCGCTCCCCCTCCCGGCCGCCCACGGGATCATACTCATTGGGCGGCCGGGAGGGGGAGCGGGTGGTCTAGCCGGCATTGAAGAACGCCTTACCGTTCGACATTCGCGCCGCGCAGGGGCACGCCGAATTCGTCGTGGCAAATCTGCGCCAGCAGGGTGACGCCCTCGCGGATTTGCGCATGCGTCGGGTTGCCGAAGCACAGGCGGAAACGGCGCCGGCCGCTGGCCGGATCAGCCGACCATTCGGAGCCTGGATTGATGGCCACGCCCTGAGCCGCCGCAACCTGCGCCAGCTTGTCCGTATCGACCTCCTCGGGCATGGTGATCCAGATGAAGATACCGCCCTGAGGTGCGACCACTTCCGCCGTGGTGCCGAATTGCTCTTCCAGGACCGAGAGCATCAGATCGCATTTCGCCTTCAGGGTCTGACGCAGTTCCGCCACATGGCCGGCGAATTGCGTGGTGCAGAATTCCGCCAGGGCCATCTGCTCCAACGCACCGCAGCCGCCGTCGGTCTTCAACGGGAGGAGCTGGCTCAGCACGGGCCAGTCGGCGACGACATAGCCGATGCGCAAGGCGGGCGCGATGGTCTTGGAAAAGGTGGCGCAATAGATCACCTGACCCGCATCATCCATGGACCGGATACTGGGCGGGCGGGTTCCGTCCCAGGTCAGATCCGAATAGCAGTCATCTTCAAAGATCGGCACGCCGTATTGCCGCGCCAGGTCCAGCATCTGCCGGCGCCGCTCGACGCCCATGATGCTGCCGGACGGGTTTTGCACCGTCGGAATAGTGTAGATGTATTTCGCCTGCTCGCCCTTGCTCTTCAGATCTCCGAGAATTTGATCCAGGTGGCCCATGTCCATGCCGCCTTCGTCCACCTTGACCAAGATGTAATCGATGCCCAGGTAGCGCAGCCGGCTCAGGGAGGAGGCATAGCAGACCTCTTCCACGATCACCTTATCGCCCTTGTTCAGAAAGGCATTGTTGACCAGGTCGATCCCTTGGTTGGACCCGGTGGTGATCAACATATCGTCGGGGTCCGTCGGCATGCCGGCGTTGGCTTCCAGCAGGCCGGCAATGGCCTCGCGCAGCGGGCGATAGCCCTGGGGGCCGCTGTTCATGCCATAGGTCGCCAGTTGCTGGCCGTCGCGCTGCATGACCTTGGCCATGGCGTCGGTCAGGGCCTGCACCGGCACCGAGGCGGCATCGTTGTTGCCGCCGATGAAGCTGTATTTGGGAAAGCCAGCCCAGCGGGCGGCGGCGGGAGCGGGCAATCCGGTGCGGAAAAGCGTGCTGTAATCAAAACTCATGGCTTTGGACTTTCTGGCTGAGGCCACTATTTGTTGTGCGCCTGGCGCGGCGGGTTTTTGAAATTCATCGCATTAATGCTATTCTTATGACAGGGAATCAACAAATCTAAGCGAGGGGACAAAAAAAATGGCGGGAATCCTGTCAAATTTGCGCAACACGGTGATTGCGGGCATTGCCCTGACGGTCATCATGATCATCATTCTCATGGCATGGCACGCGGGCTCTTTCGCCTTCGACATGGCCTGGGCGACGTTCTTTTTCCGCTGGCTGCATGTGCTCTGCGGGGTCATGTGGATCGGCATCCTGTGGTACTTCAACTTCGTGCAGATCCCGACCATGCCTTCGATCCCGGACGAACAGAAACCGGCGATCGGCAAGCATATCGCGCCCTGCGCCCTGTTCTGGTTCCGCTGGGGCGCCATGGGCACCATCGTCACTGGCCTGATCCTGGCCTGGATGAGCGGCTATGTGGTTGACGCCATCGCCCTCGGCCTGACCGACGGCGTGCCGAAACATACCGCCATCGGCATCGGCATGTGGCTGGGCACGATCATGTGGTTCAACGTCTGGTTCATCATCTGGCCGAACCAGAAAAAGGCCCTGGGCATTGTCGATGCGGATGCGGATACCAAGGCGGCCTCGGCGCGGACGGCGATGCTGTTCAGCCGCACCAACACCTTGCTGTCGATCCCCATGCTCTATGCCATGGTTTCGGCCCAGAACATCTACTAAGACGCAGGCAGTCTGTAACAGCGAGGCCCGGGCCGAAAGGTCCGGGCCTCGTGGTTTTTGTATAAGGTGGTCGAGGCGGGGTCAGGCCGCGACGGCGGCCCGCCGCCCCTGCGCCGCACACGCGTAGCGGTGCGCCGCGCGCACAAGCGTGAGCGAAAAGCAGCGCCCCTACTCGAGTGTCCCGGCGTGTTCCCGCTTCACCAGGTCCCAGTCGATCTGATAGCCCAGGCCCGGTTCGGTCGGGGCATGGACATAGCCGTCGACATACTGAATGTCCTCGACCAGGCCGAATTCGTTCGCGCCGGTGCAGGGGAAGAATTCGAAGAACTCGCAGTTCGGTATTGCCATGGTGACGTGCAGGTTGGCGACATTGTTCAGGGAATTGCCGCCGTGGTGGACTTCGCATTTCATGTTGAAGCCTTCGGCCAGATGGGCCAGGCGCATCATCGGCGTGATGCCGCCCGTGATGGCCACGTCGCCGCGCAGGATGTCGGTGGCATTCTGGGTAATCCATTGCGCCATGCCATAGAAACGGCCCGGCGCGTATTCCGTCGCCATGATGGGGATGTCCAGCTTCTGCTTCAGCTTGACGTAGTTATAGATATCCTCTTCCACCAGGGGGTCTTCGTACCAGTAGAAATCCAGCTCCTCGATGGCCCGGCCCAGGCGCATGGCGTCCTCGTACTGATAGGCCCACATGGCATCCATCATCAGCTCCATCCCGTCGCCGACGCCCTCGCGCACGGCCTGGGAAATCTCGATATCCGCCTTGAGGCTGCCGTGGGGGTGCAGCTTGTGGGCTTTCCAGCCCATTTCCTTGAAGCGCAGGGCCTCCTCGACATATTCCTCCTTGGTTTCGTGATAGGCGGTGGAGGAGTAGACCGGCACGCTTTCCTTGCAGGTGCCCAGCAGGCGATGGATCGGCTGGTTGGCGATCTTGCCGTTGATGTCCCACAGGCAGATATCGATGGCGCCGATCACATTGGTCGCGACGGAGCGGTTCGCCTTCCACATCTCCCACCAGATGGCGCCGATATCCTGGGGGTCGCGGCCCATGATCATCGGCTTGATGAACTCGATCAGCCCCGGCGCGTAATGCTGCGCCCCCATGCGGGAGGAACCGAGAAAGGCATTGCCGCTGATCCCTTCGTCGGTCTCCACCGTGACGATGCCGAGCTGCTGCGTTTGCCCGAACACGGTCCCGACACCGGTCTTCCAGCCCGCGGATTTCCAGTTGCAGATATCGATCTTGACGTTGCTGATTTTCATGGTTGCTTCCTCCTGCCCACCGGTCGGCCCGTTCGAACGCAATAAACTATTGGCCTGATATTGGCTGGATTTCCGGGAATGATCAAATCGCCGCTCGGATTGCAATTCAACGTGCAAGTAATATATACTACTCAGTAGGGAAATTTACTCCACAGGCTGGAATAACGAAATGCCAATGGTCAAAAAAAGCATATCCGTGACCGATCAGCAGAACGATTGGATCAAGGCTCAAATCGAATCCGGGCACTACGGCAACGAAAGCGAGGTCGTCCGTGAGTTGATCCGAGAAAGGCAGTTGCGGGAACAGGAAACCCATGCCGAAATCCAAGCCATCCGCGCCAAACTGATCGAGGCGGAGAAAGGTGGTTTCACCGACCAGACAGTAGATCAGATCTGGGAAGAAGCCAGACAACAGCGCAAGCCAGGGCATGTCTAGCTATCGACTGAGCGAGGCCGCAAAACAGGATTTGATTGAAATCGCCCTATACGGCGATGAATATCACGGCATCACGCAATCCGACAGGTATCGGGATCAGCTCATGCAAAGGTTCTCGCAATTGGCTGAGCGACCGCTGCTGTACGCCGCCGTCGACCATATCCGTCCAGGATATCGACGCAGTGTATTCGGCAGCCATTCAATCTATTATCGGATCATCGGCAACACAGTTGAAATCATGCGAATTCTTGGCCGGCAGAATCCTGACCAAATCTGAAGGAAACCTGGGCCACACAATCATTGTGTCCCAAATGCACAAGCCCCCGGCGGTCATCGGACCGCCGGGGGTTTGGTATTTGGTGGCTCCTCCCAGACTCGAACTGGGGACACCGGGATTATGATTCCCGTGCTCTAACCAACTGAGCTAAGGAGCCATTTTATGGCACCCGCGCACGTGCGCCGGGGCAGGAGGGATATAGGGTCGCCACCGCCCCGCTGTCAAGCATCCTGGCGGGCCTGTGGGCAAGATATCATCGACAGGCCCGGCGCGCCGAACTAGATTGCGCCCATTCCCGTGCGCGCAACTGAAAGAACCGGCAATGTCCCAACCCGACGACCCGATCGAACGCTTCCAGGCCTGGCTGGCCGAGGCCGAGCGGAGCGAGCCCCATGACGCCACGGCTATGGCCCTGGCCAGCGTCGATGGGAGTGGCATGCCCAACGTGCGCATGGTGCTGTTAAAGGGCGTCGATGAGCGGGGCTTTGTCTTCTACACCAATTTCGAAAGCGCCAAGGGCGCGGAACTCCTCGCCAATCCCAAGGCGGCGCTGTGCTTCCATTGGAAGTCCCTGCGCCGCCAGGTCCGCATCCGGGGCGCCATCGAGCCGGTGGCGGATGCGGAGGCGGATGCCTATTTCGCCTCCCGCGCCAAGGACAGCCAGATCGGCGCCTGGGCCAGCCAGCAATCCCGGCCCCTGCCCGACAGGTTCGCCCTGGAAAAGGCCGTCGCCAAGTACGCCGCGAAACATGCGTTGAGCGCGGTGCCCCGGCCGCCCTACTGGTCCGGTTTCCGCCTGATGCACGAGCGCCTGGAATTCTGGACCGACAAACCCTTCCGCCTGCACGACCGGGAGGTCTTCACCCGAGACGGCGATACCTGGCGGACCGAAAAGCTGTTTCCCTAGATCTATTTGTGCTCACGCTTGCGCGCGAAGCGCACCGCTCCTCAGAGACAATGGGGGTGCGGCGCATTAGCGCCGGGCCGCCGGCCATTTGCCGTGGGGTTTTGCCGGCGCAAACTGCTACAATTGCCGCCAACAGCAAGAAAAACGGAACGTCATCATGGATTTGGATCTTTCGGGAAAACTGGCCCTGGTCACCGGTTCGACGCGGGGCATTGGCCTGGCGGCGGCAAGGGGCCTGACCGGCATGGGGGCGGCGGTCATCGTCAATGGCCGCACCCAAGGCGCGGTCGATAAGGCAATAGCCGATATTAAGGAGGCGGTACCCGGTGCGGTTCTGCACGGCGCGGCGGCGGATATTTCCCATGCCGAGGGCTGCGCGGCGCTAACCGAGGCCTTCCCGGCAGTGGATATTCTGGTCAACAACACCGGCGTCTATGGGCCCAAGCCATTCTTCGACATCGCCGATGAGGACTGGCAGTCGATCTTCGACATCAACGTCATGAGCGGCGTGCGCCTGACCCGGCATTACCTGCAGGGCATGTTGGCGACTGAAGGCGATGACAACTGGGGCCGGGTGATTTTCGTCTCGTCCGAGGCCGGCATCGTGGTGCCGGTGGAAATGGTCCATTACGGCTTCTCGAAAGGCGCGCAAATGGTAATCGCCCGCGGCGCGGCGGAAAGCACCAAGGGCACCAATGTCACGGTCAATTCCGTGCTGCCGGGCCCGACCTGGGTCGAGGCCACACCGGCCAACCTGGCAGAACGAGCCCGCCTACAAGACATCACGCCGGAGGAGGCCATGGCCCGCGCCTTCACCGAACGGCGCCCCACATCGCTGATCCAGCGCTACGCCACCGCCGAGGAGGTCGCCAACCTGATCTGCTACCTCTGCTCCAAGGCCGCCTCCGCCACCAACGGCGCCGCCCTGCGGGTCGACGGCGGCATCGTCGGCAACCCGTTCTAATCGCCGGTCGGGCGCGGCTCCTGCACCGGAACTGGTTTCTAGATGGACCGCCAGGCAGCCTGGGCCGCTGATTTGGCATCGGCGATGGCGTGGGCGACCTGACCGCCATGGCCGGCCCGGGCCGCGCCGACGGCATAGAGGCCATCCTGATCCGTCTGCATGCCCGCATCGACGATCAGGCCGCCGTGGTCATCCCGCCTTGTCTGTGCCGGCGCCAGGATGGTCCGGGGTGCCAGGCCGATGAAGGGAAATATGGCGGATACCGACAGCGTTTCCTCTTCCCCGCCATCCTGATCCTGCAGGCGAACCGCATCGACGCCATCGCCGCCGATGATCTCGCGGACGTCGGTGTTCCAGCGAAAGTGCATGTTGCCCAGATCCGCCGCCTGTCTGACGAAGGTCGGCCGGGCCCGTGGCTTGCGGCCGCGCAGGATCATGGTGACGCTGGCGCAAAGCTCGGCCAGATGCAGGGCCTCCTGAAAGGCACTGTCGCCGCCACCGACCACGGCCACGTCCCTGCCCTTGTACAAACCGCCGTCGCAAAAGGCGCATTGGGAGACGCCGCGCCCCGTCAATTCGGCCTCCCCCGGCACATCCAGGGTGCGCAGCTCCGCGCCGGTGGCCAAAATGACCCGCAGCGCGGTGGCGCCGTTGCCGGGCAGGCTCCAATGGCCGCCCTGGGATGTCAGTTCGCTGACCGCGCCGGGCTGATAATCAACGCCGGCCTCTAGAACCTCGCCCAGCATGGTGTTGACCAGATCGGCGCCGGTGGTGCCCGCTTGGCCCGGATGGCCATGCACCGCGCCGACATTGGTGATCAGACCGCCGAGCAGGCCATCGTCAAACAGGGCGGTCTTCAGGCCGCAGCGGGCGGCTTCCGTCGCCGCCGCCATGCCGGCGATACCGGCGCCGATGACGGCGACCTGATGCGTGGTACGGGGCGCTCTGGCCATCTAGGTCTCCATTTCTGGCGACCAGCCCTGGGGCAGGTCGATTTTCCTGGCGATGCGGCAGCCGGGAAAGCCCCAGGTCGGCATATAGGCGCATTGGGGGATGGGGATATCGCCGCCCGCGACGATCACTGTGATGTCGTCGGGCGTTTCCACCGCCGGCACCGCGCCCTCGGCCAGCGCCTGTTTGACCCAGCGGGGCGCCTTGGTCTGGCCGGCCAACCGCGAGGGTATCCAGGACTTTTCGAACTCCGCCGCCGGCATTTGGCTGTTTGCGTGCAGATAGGCCTTCACGTCGGCCTTGGACTTACCTTCCTCGGCCAGCATTTTCGCCACATAGGGTGCGAGGACGACGGCCACCTTGCCGCCATGCAGGCGGGAAAAGGCGGAGGTGGCCGAGGCCATGACCGAGGCCAGATCGTCCAGGCCGCCGGTGACGTTGACCACGCTTTCAGCCCGCTGCACAACCAACACATCATCCCCGGCGGCGAAACCCAGTTCCTCGCGCAGACTTTCCCAAGGATTGAATTGCTCGTCCTCGGCCAGGCACAGGGTGTAGCGGCCCGGCTGGCCCAGGCCGGCGAAGGCCACGGCCGAGGGCCAGCCGCCGCCCAGGTTATGCATGATCAGACGCACCGCCCGGCCGATGGCGGCATTGGCCCGCCAGCCCGGTCCCAGGGCACCAAAGCGGCTGTTCATATGCATGGCCTTGGCGCTGGGGCCCGACAGCATCAGCAGGGGCGTAACGTTCTCGTCCGTGGTCTGTACGCCGCGCAGATTGAACTCCGGCTCCACCAACGCCTGGGCGGCGGCCAGCACAAACGGTAGGTGGCAATCCTCGCAACCGGCCATGACCGCGTTGATGGCGACCTTTTCCACGGTGACCAGGCCCTTCAGGGGCTCGGCCTCCCCCAGCACAAGATTGCGCGGCTGGCCAGCCCCGCGCAGCATGGCATCGACCCGCGCCATGGTGGGCGGCACGATAGGCAGGCCGTCGGTCCAGCCACGGCGGTAGAACATCTCGTTGACCCGGCCATCAGGGTTGGGACCGCGCACCACCTCGACGCGCTGGCGGGGGAAAGCGGCAACCTGGGTCAACCGATCCAGCAAACCCTGTTCGCTGGCCCGGCTGTGCAGGGTGTCGTCAATCCATTCGCCCGAGGCCCGCTGTCCCGTGGGCAGCAGGATCCACAGGGACTGCGCTTCGCTCACTCGACCCCACTCATTCGGCACCGCTCAGCTTGTTCTTCCAGTCATTGGGCAAACGGATCGCCCGCGCCGTGGGGAAGCCCAGGATGCCGTTGTGGGAGAACACCTGGGCGTTGGTGCGCCCGGGGTCGCCGCTGACGGCGATCTGGATATCCATTGGGTCGCAGACCAGGGGCACCAGGCGGTCGGGGTCCTTGGAGAGGCCATACAGTTCGTTCGCCTTGCCCAACTGCGCCAGTTCGAACATGGAGCGGCCACCGGAATAGAAGTTGGTGAAGTCGACGATATACTTTTCGAACTTCCAGGCCGGAATGCGGGCGTTTTCGAACAGCCATTGCCGCACGTCATCCTTGGACCAGCCGGCCTTGGCCATGGTCTCGGCCAAAATCGGCGACAGCACCAGCAACGGCGTATAGCTGCCGTCCGCCATGCCGACGGTAAAGATCAACTGCCAACCGGTCTGGCTGACCAGAGCATCGGCCAGATAGGGCAGCATTTCCTCGGGTTTCTGGCCAAATACCGAAGCGATAACATCGCCGCCGGTGAAGCGCGAGATCGTCACGACGTTGTCGCCACGGGCATGGCCGAAATCGGCGGCATGGGGCGGCCAGTCGATCCTGGCCAGGGCGTCCTCGTTCTCCGCCAGGACCACGCGCCAGGTATTGCCGAAGGTGCCCTTGTCCGTCTGATGCGGCAGGAAGCCCGCCACGTTGCGCAGATACAGCCGCCACCACCGGCCGACCGAGGTATTGGCCTGAAAACCGTCCCGCAGGGCGCCCTGTTCGTAGTTGAACTCCAGGTCCTTGATGATCGGTCCATTGATGGTGATCAGGGTTTCCGCCCCCGGCGTGTTGCCGGAATGCTCGACGCCATAGCCCGGATCGGCCATGGCCTCGGCCAGAGCGACCAGGACCGGCATATATTGCGGCTTGCAGCCGGCCATGACGCCATTGACCGCCACATTCCAGACCGTGGCCTGGCGGTTGTCGGGCGGCAGCTTGCCGATCACATGATCGGGCGGCAGATCGGTAAATCCGAGGAAACGTTCGATCTTGGCCCGGGTCGGCGGCACGATAGGCAGACCGTCGGACCAGCCGTTTTCATAGAAGAAACGATTGATCTCCTCGAAACTGCCTTCCATGACCACGTCCTGCGGTCCCGGCTCCGGTATCATCACGGCGGACAGTTGCGCCGCCGTCAGGTTATCGATCACCGCCTTGACGGTGACACCGGTCAGATTGTCGCGCAGTTCATTATCGGTTTGCGTATCCACATGCCCCGGCACCTTGGCCATGGGCAGGTTCGGCATGCCCAGGCCCACCGCCGTGGTCGCGCCCTGGCCCAGAAAGCCGTCACAGACCAGGGAGGAAGATGGTACGCCGGCGGCTTCGGCGGCGGCTGATGCCCGCAACACGGCGGGGGTACAGCTACCTCAACAGCCCATGCCGGAGATTATGGCATCAACCTTGTGTTCGGCCAGGGTATCGGGCAGATCGGCGATGATCTGGCCTTCCTTGGAACCATGCGTGGAACCGAACGTTGTGTAGCCAATGAATTTCATGTCCGGATAGGCGGCGGACAGCTCAGCCTCCAGGACAGGAAAAATCTCGTCGCCGCGGAACAGATAATCCCACATGAAGGCGACGGTCTTGCCTTCAAGCGTGTCCAGGCGCGGCGCCAGGGGCGCCAGCTCCACGGTTTTCTCACCTCGTGGCCATAGCGCCGAATAGGTTTCCTCGCTCATGCTCACCTCCAGTTTGCATATTAGCGATACTTTAGCGCAATTCGGCCGCTACCTGGAAGACGATCCAGGAATTTTCCCTGATTGATTGATGTGGCATTGATCGGGAACGGTTTTCCGGCATAAATGAACCTTGTTCGCGTTTGGAGCACGTCATCGCCATCTAGGGGGGATTGCCATGCGGAGCTGCCTTGCCGTTCTTGTCACGAGTCTGATCTTCATCGTTAGCGGGCCGGCGCCGGGCGCCGACCTTCACCACAGCGAGCATTATCAATTGCGCGTGGTGACGGTGGCCTCTGGTCTGCATGCACCCTGGGGCCTGGCCTTTCTCCCCGGCGGCGGGATGCTGGTGACCGAGCGGGACGGCGCGGTTCGGCTGATCGGCCAAGATGGCCGCGCGGCTCCGCCGCTCAAGGGCGCGCCTAAGGTTCGGGCATCGGGCCAGGGAGGGATGCTCGATGTCGCACTTGATCCGCAGTTCAGCCAGAACAAGCTCGTCTATTTGTCCTACGCCGAGCCAGGAGAGGGTGGCGCGGGAACAGCCGTTGCAAGGTCGCGGCTGGACATATCCGGCAATCGTCTGACTGATCTGCAGATAATTTTCCGCCAGACCCCAAAAAGCGGCGGCGGACGGCATTTCGGGTCCCGCCTGGTATTCTCCCGCGACGGCAATCTGTTCATAACGGTCGGTGAGCGGGGTCAGCGGGATCGGACCCAGGACTTCACCATCAACCGGGGACAGGTTATTCGTATCCGGCCCGACGGCACCATTCCGCCCGGCAACCCGTTCACGGGCCGCGCCGGCTACCGGCCCGAAGTCTGGTCATACGGGCACCGTAATCCCCAAGGTGCGGCATTGCATCCCATGACGGGCCGGCTATGGATCCACGAACATGGCGCCCGCGGCGGTGACGAAATCAACATCCCCCGGCCCGGCAGGAACTACGGCTGGCCGGTCATCGCCTTTGGCCGTCACTACTCCGGCGGCAAGATCGGCGTCGGCACCCACAAGGAGGGCATGGAGCAGCCGATCTATTATTGGGACCCCTCCATCGCGCCGTCCGGCATGGCTTTCTACGCCGGCGACCGGTTTCCGAAATGGCACGGCAATTTATTCGTCGGCGCCTTGAAATTCAGACTGCTGGTGCGCCTGGTTCTGGACGGCGAGTCGGTTGTTAAGGAGGAACGCATTCTGGACGGCCTGAATGAGCGCATCCGCGATGTCCGCCAGGGCCCCGATGGCTATCTCTATCTGTTGACGGATTCCAATGACGGCAGGATTCTGCGCATTGAGCCTGCGGAATGACCCCGCCATACCGATGCATGCATCCGGCATACGATCAGGCTGTGAAACCTTTTTCGACTAGTGGCGCGTCATCAATCACCCGTTGGTACGACATGCGCGAGAGATCGATGGTCTGATAGCCGCCATCAAGGAGCAGTTCCTTCATGGCACGGCCGATGGCGGGACCCTTTTGCAGACCGGCGCCGGTAAATCCCGTGGCGACGTAGAAATTGTCCAGACCGCCAATCCATTTGCCGATGATGGTATTGCCGTCCATCCGGTTAAAGGCATAGTGGCCGGCCCAGCCGCGCTTGACCTGCAGGGCCTCGAACGCGGCCACCCGATTGGCCAGTACAGGCCAGAATTTCGTGTCAAACATGTCGTGCTTGACCTCCCAGTCGAAACCGAACGCCACGCCCGTGTCGGTCTGTCCGGCGGTGAAACCGGCGCCTTCCTGACGGAAGGTAACGCCGTCCGGATCCTTGGTCAGAGGCATGGTTTCGATCTTGCCGCGGATATCGAAATAGAAGGTGTTGCGGCTCAGCGGCTCCACCGGCACGGTCATGCCGAGCATCGCGGAAATCTTAGGTCCCCAGGCGCCGGCCACGTTGACGATGATATCGCCCGCGACACGTTCGCCGGATTCCAACACCACCTTGCGGACCAGGCCGCCGCTGACCTCGAAATCGGCAACCTTGTCCTGGATGTATTTGACGCCGAGGCTGATCGCCTTGCGCCGAAATCCCATTACGGCGGCATGGGGGTCGATGAAACCATCCTGCGGGCCGTGGATCGCCGCGTCGATATCATCCACTTTCAAGGACGGCAAGCGCGCCGCCAGTTCATTCCGGTCCAGCAGATCATTGGGCACACCTTGTTCGGTCTGCACGCGCCAGCTTTCCTCCGCCGCCGCGACCTGCTCGGGTCCTTTAACGAGATAGAGGTAGCCGTGTTCGAGAAAATCAAAGCTGCCAGGCTGGCCATCCACGTCCATCAGCCGGGCGAAATCCTTGTAGACCTCGCGCCCATAGCGCGACATTTCGATATTCTCCGGCAATCCGTGCATCAGCCGCACACCACCCGACGACCGGGGCGCCGCCGCATATTCATAGGTCGGGTCCGGTTCGATCACGCAGACGTCGCCGGCGCGGCCGGTCATGGCAAGGTGGTAGGCGATGCTCGAGCCCATGATGCTGCCACCGATGATAATGATATCCGCCATGACTGTTCCTCCCGATTTTTTCAGCACCGAAGTGTAGCCAACTAAATTCACTTTATCCATGTGGCCGTCAGGTCAAAGACACGGCAAAGGCAGAATTGCATGGTGTGCGCATTTCACCGGCGCTAAACTTCAGGGAAACTATCCATTTTGGGATTGCTGTCCGGCAATATCCCATCTCTGGCTATAGCCCGTAGGAGGAACCATGGGTCTGCACGCGCGAGTCCTGATCGCCAATCGTGGCGAAATCGCCATCCGTATCGCCAAGGCCGCCAAGGCGCTTGGCATTGAATCCGTCGCCGTTTACGCGCCGGTCGACGCATTGTCATTGCACACGCGGATGACAACCCACGCACAGGCAATCGGCCAGGACGGCCAGCAGGATCCGGTTGCGGCCTACCTGGATGGCGCCGCGCTGATCAGGATCGCCAAGGACATGCAATGCGACTGCATCCACCCCGGCTATGGCTTTCTCTCCGAGAATGCCAATTTTGCGACCATGTGCGCGGCCGAGGGCATCGCCTTCATCGGGCCCTCTGCTTCGGCGCTGCAGTTGTTCGGCGACAAGGTTACGGCGCGGGCCTTGGCGCAGTCCTGCGGCATTCCCGTCGTCTCGGGCAGTACAGCGGCACTCGGCTCTGCCGATGAAGCACGCGAGATTGCCCACGGTATCGGCTATCCCGTCATGTTGAAAGCAGCGGCCGGCGGCGGCGGCAGGGGCATGCGCGCGGTGTCGTCGGAAGATGAACTGGGGGAAGCGTTCGAACGCTGTCAAAGCGAGGCGGCGGCGGCCTTCGGCGATGGCTCCATCTTTGTCGAGAAGCTTGTCGAGCGGCCACGGCACATCGAGGTGCAGATCCTGGCCGATGCGAAGGGACAGACCGTCCATCTGTACGAGCGCGATTGTTCGGTGCAAATCCGCAATCAAAAGGTCATCGAAATCGCTCCCGCCGCCGGCCTTGATGCGGCTCTCAGGCAAAATATGCTCGATGACGCAATCAAACTCGCCAAGGCGGCGGATTACGTCAACGCCGGTACCGTTGAGTTCCTGGTTTCGCCGGAGAGCGGCGACTACTATTTCATCGAATGCAATCCACGTATCCAGGTCGAACATACGGTTACGGAACAGGTAACGGGCGTCGATCTTGTCGAGACGCAATTCCAGATCGCGGGCGGCGCCTCGTTGGAAGCCCTGGGCCTGGGCGATCAGGCCGCCATCGGCGCGGCTCGGGGCTATGCCATTCAAGCCCGCGTCGTTGCCCAGGGCAGCGGCACGATCACCGGCTACAAGGAGCCGTCGGGACCGGGAATCCGCGTTGATGCCTGCGGTTATCTCGGCTATACGCCGCCGGCGCAGTTCGACCCGTTGCTGGCCAAGCTGATCTGTTCGTCCAATTCCTCCGGTACCCTGCCCTCGGCCGTGGACCGGACCCTGGCGGCCTTGGACGAATTCCATATCGGCGGTCTGCCGAGCAATTTGATGCAGCTCCGCGCCATTCTGGAACAATCCAGCGTGCGCGACGGCGATGCCCGAACCTCCCTGATGTCCGAAAATCCGGAGCTGTCCGGTGACGATCTGCCACAAGCAGGAGCCGAAGCGGTCAGCTTCCTGGAACAACAGGCAGCCGCCCTGATCGCGCCAGGCGCGGGGCAAAAAGCCGCGCAGTTCGAATCCAATCTGCCGCCGCTGGAGGTCGCCGACAATGCGACCGGCCTGGAATGCCCCATGGCGGGCAGCATCCTGCAACTGTCCTTCACCGAAGGCAATCGTGTGAATGCGGGCGATACGCTGCTGGTGATCAGTGCCATGAAGATGGAGGCGGCTGTCGCGGCGCCATGCTCCGGCACCATCACGGCCGTGCAATCCGTGCGCGAGGGCGACACCGTGGTGGCGGGACAGGTGGTGGCCGAGATCACGCCGGATGCGGGCGATGCCGAGCGCGACCTTGCCGAACGGGACGTCAACGAGACCTGGATGCCGGTGCTCGAAGAAGTTGATGCGTTGCAGCGACTGGCGCTGGCCCGCCTGGCCCCCGGTTCCCAGGATCCCGGCGTGGTGCGGCAACGCTCCCGCGACAAGCTGACCTGCCGGGAACGCATCACCATGCTTTTGGACGCGGACTCGTTCCGCGAGGTCGGCAGCCTCGCCGGCTTCGCCACCTATGACGAGGACGGCAATGTGGCCGACTTCACGCCCGCCAATCATGTCGGCGGCTGGGGCAAAATCGCCGGACGCACGACAATTGTCTGCGCTGACGACTTCACCTCGCGCGGCGGCCATGCGGATGGCGCCATCGGCTCCAAGAGCCGTCATTTGGACAAGCTGTCGCTGGAGCTGCAGGCGCCATCAATCAGACTGCTCGACGGCTCATCGGGCGGCGGCAGCGTCGCCACCATGGTGCCGCAACAGCAACAGTCCGGCGACAGCGACGCCAAGGAAAGCGCCGGCGCGATCAAGGCCGGCCGGCCCCGGGTGACGGGTGGCGGCGGCTCGTTCCTGCCCGGGGAACTGGGCAGCGAGCTCTACACCGAACAACTTTCCACCGTTCCCGTGGTCAACATGTTGCTGGGCAGCGTCGTCGGCATCGGCGCGGCGAAGGCGGTGCTTGGCCATTTTTCGGTCATGGTGCGCGATATCTCGCAATTGTTTGTCGCCGGCCCGCCGGTTGTCAGCCATGCCATGGGCTATGACATCACCAAGGAGGAACTTGGCGACTGGCGCATCCACTGCACCAACGGCTCCGTCGACAATCTGGCCGAGAGCGAGGAAGACGCCGCCGCGCAGACCCGGCGCTTTCTCTCCTACCTGCCCTCCAGCGCCTATGAGACGCCGCCGGTGCTGCCGCCGAACCCGGATGATCCAACGGACCGCCGGGAAGAAGAACTGTTCACGCTCATTCCGCGCAGCCGAAATTCCACCTTCGACATGCGCAAGGCGATCCGTTTGCTGGCGGACCGGGATTCATTCTTCGAAGTCGGGCCCTTGTGGGGCACGGACCAGATCACCGGTTTTGTCCGTTTCAATGGCCATCCACTGGGCGTCATCGCCTCGGACAGCCGGCACGTCAACGGCGGCGCCCTGACGGCAGACGGCTGCGACAAACTGAAACGCCATATTGACCTGTGCGACGTTTTCCATATCCCCATTCTCAATCTGGTCGACAATCCGGGCTTCGCCGTGGGCCTTGAACACGAGATCGCCGGCACCATCCGCAAGGGCGGTGAATGGATGGTGGCGTTCGCGCAGATCAAGGTACCCATGTTCACGGTCATTGCCCGACGCAGCTTTGGCGTCGCGGGCAACAATTACGCCACGCCTCTGGAGCGGCCATCGGTTCGTGTTGCGTGGCCGGCGGCGGACACCGGCGGTATTCCGCCCGAAGGCGGCATCGAAGCGGCCTACAAGCGTCAATTGGCCGAGGCCGAGGACCCGGTCGCCCTGCGGGCGGAAATCGAGGCCCGCATCGAAAGCGCGCGCGGCCCGGTCGGCCCCCTCAACAAATTCCAGATCGAGGAGATGGTCGATCCGCGCGATACCCGGCGGCTGATTTGCGAATGGGTCGATACGGCTTACCAGATCGTCGCGCAACCAGGCCGGCTGGGACCGCGCGCCTTGCAATTCAGGCCATGATCGTTGGAGATCTGTCTGGGATTAGTTTGAAACCGCGCCGCCTTCGGTGGCCTGAAGATCGAAGGCAGCAGCCATCAGGGCCTTGGTGTAGTCGGTTTGCGGGTCGTCGAAGATCTGCGCCGCCTGGCCCTGTTCCATGACCTTGCCGTCGCGCAGCACGATGACCTCGTCGGCCAGAGCGCGGACCACCTTTAGATCATGGGAAATGAACAGATAGGCCAGACGGTGGCGCTGTTGCAGATCCCGCAGCAGATCGACGATCTGGGCCTGGACCGACACATCCAGGGCCGAAGTAGGCTCGTCCAACACCACGAAACGGGGCTGTAGCACCATGGCCCGGGCGATGGCGACACGCTGACGCTGGCCGCCGGAAAATTCATGGGGGAAGCGGTCCATGGCGGCGGGTTCCAGGCCGACCTCGACCAAGGTCTGGGCGATCAGAGCGCGCCGTTCGTCATAATCGCCGCCCTCGCCATGGACCAACAGACCCTCCTCGATAATTTGGGCAATCGACATGCGCGGGCTGAGCGAAGAAAACGGGTCTTGGAAGACCACCTGCATCTGCCGGCGCAGGGGACGCAGAACCTTGCCGCTCAAACCATCAATGCTCTGGCCTTCAAAGTTGATGGCACCCTGGCTGGAGATCAGGCGCAACAAAGCCAAGCCAAGGGTGGTCTTGCCCGAGCCGCTCTCGCCCACCACGCCGACAGTATGGCCTTCGCGTACCTCCAGGCTGATTTCATCCACCGCGCGTACATGATCAACGGTACGGCGGAAGACGCCGGCCTTGATCGGGAACCAGACGCGCAGGTTTTCCGCCGTCATGACGGTTGCCGCATCCGCGAGCGCCGGCGTCGGATGACCCTTCGGTTGGGCACCAAGCAGATGCTTGGTGTAGTCATGCCGAGGCTGACTGAATATTTCCTCAACCGCCGCCTGCTCGACGATTTCCCCCTGGGTCATCACGGCAACCCGGTCGGCCATGTGACGGACCACGCCGAGATCATGGGTGATCAGGATCATTGCCATGCCCAGTTTGGCCTGCAGTTCCTTCAACAGGGCCAGGATCTGCGCCTGGATGGTGACATCCAGGGCGGTGGTGGGTTCATCGGCGATCAGGATTTCCGGCTCGTTGGCCAGCGCCATGGCGATCATCACACGCTGCCGCTGCCCGCCCGAGAGCTGATGGGGATAGGCGCCCAGCCGCTTCTCCGGCTCCTGAATGCCGACCAGATGCAGCAGTTCCAGAATACGTTCGCGGGCCTGGGCCGGGTTCATCTTCTTGTGAAGGGCCAGGACCTCGCCGACCTGGCGCTCCACCACATGCAGGGGGTTCAGCGCCGTCATGGGCTCCTGAAAAATCATCGAGATATTGTTGCCCCGCGCCGCATGCAATGTGTCCTCGTCCGCGCCGAGGAGCTCCGTGCCCCGATAGATGATCGAGCCGGAGGGATGGCTGGCCGTCGGATAGGGTAGCAATTGCAGGATCGATAGCGCGGTCACGGACTTGCCCGAGCCGCTCTCGCCCACGATGGCCAGGGTTTCGCCGGCGCTCAGATCGAACGAGATGTTCCTGACCGCATGGCCCTGCCCGCCCTCGACCCGGAAGTCGACGGACAGATCCTTCACCTGCAGCAGCACCTCGTTCATGCCGTTGTCTCCGCCGCCACCGGCCCCGCCGCCGCGCCCTTGCGGGGATCGAAGGCATCACGCACGGCCTCGAAAATAAAGATCAACAGGGTCAGCATGATCGACAGCATGACAAAGGCGGTGATGCCCAGCCACGGCGCCTGCAGGTTGGCCTTGCCCTGTTGCAGCATCTCACCCAACGATGGCGAGCCGGGGGGCAGACCAAAGCCGAGAAAATCCAGGGCCGTCAGGGTGGTGATCGATCCCGACAGGATGAACGGCAGAAACGTCAGAGACGCCACCATGGCGTTGGGCAGCACATGGCGATACATGATCATGCGGTCGGACAGCCCAAGGGCCCTCGCGGCGCGGACATAGTCGAAATTCCGGGCCCGCAGAAACTCCGCCCGCACCACGCCGACCAGGCTCATCCACGAGAAAATCAACATGATGCCCAACAGCCACCAGAAATTCGGTTCCACGAAGCTGGCCAGAATGATCAACAGATACAGCGTCGGCAGGCCGGACCAGACCTCGATAAAGCGCTGAAACAACAAATCGGTCCAGCCGCCGAAATAGCCCTGTATGGCGCCGGCCATGACCCCGATGACGGAAGAAAAGATCGTCAGCACCAGGCCGAACAGAACCGATATGCGGAAGCCATAGATCAGGCGCGCCACCACATCCCGGCCCTGATCGTCCGTGCCCAGCCAGTTGCCGGCGGATGGCGGCGCCGGCGCGGGCACGGGCAGGTCATAGTTGATGGTACGGTAGCTGTAGCGGATCGGCGGCCAGACGATCCAGCCGCCGGCTTCCGTGATCAGCTCGGCGACAAAGGGATCGCGGTAGTCGGCCTCCGTCTCGAACTCGCCGCCGAAGGCCGTTTCGGGGTAGGTGAACAGCACCGGGGCGTAAACTTCACCCTTGTAGCCAAGCAACAGCGGTTTGTCGTTGGCGATGAATTCCGCGAACAGGCAAAGCACGAACAGGCCCAGGAAAATCCACATGGACCAATAGCCCCGCTTGTTGGCGCGGAAATTGCGCAACCGCCGCCGTGTCAGGGGTGTGATCCGCCGGCCCATGAAGCTATCCTGGCCCGGTGCGCTGGAGATCTGGGCGCTAGACATCGCGGCTCTCAAAATCGATGCGCGGATCGATGATCATATACATCAGATCGCCGATCAGATTCAGGATCAGACCCATCAGGGTGAAGACATACAAGGTGCCCATTACCACTGGGTAATCGCGGTTTAACGCGGCCTCGAAACCCAACAGGCCCAGGCCATCAAGCGAAAAAATTACCTCGATCAACAGCGAGCCGGTGAACAGCACGCCAATGAAGGCGGAGGGAAAGCCCGCCACGACAATCAACATGGCGTTGCGGAAAACATGGCCGTACAGCACCCGCCGCTCGCTCAGGCCCTTGGCCCGTGCGGTAACGACGTAATGTTTGTTGATTTCGTCCAGAAAGGAATTCTTCGTCAGCATGGTCAGGGTGGCGAAGCCGCCGATGGCCATGGCCGCAATGGGCAGCACCATATGCCAGAAATAGTCCGCAATGCGGGCCGGCCAGGACAGATCGTCCCAGTTTTCCGAGGTCAGGCCGCGAAGGGGGAAAAGATCCCAGAACGAGCCGCCCGCGAACAGCACGATCAACAACACCGCGAACAGAAAGCCGGGGATGGCATAGCCGACGATAATGACCGTGGAAGTCCAGACATCGAACCGGCTGCCATCCCGCACCGCCTTGGCGATACCAAGCGGTATGCAGATCAGATAGGTCAGCAACGTGGTCCAAATGCCCAGCGAGATGGAGACCGGCATCTTGTCGACCACCAGACCGATTACCGGCTGGTCACGAAAGAAGCTTTCGCCGAAATCGAACTGCATGTAGTTCCAGATCAATAGGGCGAAACGCTCATGCGCCGGCTTGTCGAGTCCGAACTGCCGCTCCAGATCTTTGATCAATTCCGGATCCAAGCCCTGGGCGCCCCGGTATTTCGAGGTTACGGCGGCATCGGCGCCCTGATTGCTCATCTGTTGTTCGCGGCTGACCTCCGCGCCGCCGCCGCCCGAGACGCGCGATGTCGCCTCCACCGCCGTGCCGGTCAATTGCGCGATTACCTGTTCCACCGGGCCGCCGGGCAGGAACTGCAGGACGATGAAGTTCAACAGCATGATCCCGAACAATGTCGGGATCATCAGCAACAGACGCCGGATGATATAGGCAACCATGCTCTAGTTTCGGCCCAGCTTGGCGGCTTTGCCCGGGTCCCACCACCAGGTATCCAGGACGCCGCGGGCATATTTCGGCTTTATCGCCGGCCGTCCGAACAAATCCCAATAGGCGATGGTGTGGGAGGCCTTGAACCATTGCGGCACCAGATTGTGGCTCCACATGATGACCCGGTCCAGGGCGTGGGTCGCGTGGCGCAACTCTTCACGGCTCTTGGCCTGGATGATCTTTTCGATCAAATCGTCCACCGCCGCGCTTTTCAGGCCGGTATAGTTGCGCCCGCCGACCATATCGGCGGTCTTGGAGTTCCAGGCGCTGCGCAGGCCCAAACCCGGCGTCAGGGACGACGAATTGCGGAAGGTGGTGATGTCGAAGTCGAAATCCTGGATGCGGCGCTGATACTGCGCCGGCTCCACCAGGCGGAAGCGCGCGGTGATCCCCAGTTTCTCCAGGTTGCGGATATAGGGCATGACGATGCGTTCGAACGCCTTGCCGTAGGAGAGAAACTCGATCTCGAAGGCCTCGCCGGCGCCGTTGACCAGTTTGCCATTCTGTATCTTCCAGCCGGCGGCGGCCAACAGCCTTTTCGCTTGCCGTAGTTGGCTTCGAATATTGCCTGAACCATTGGTCTTGGGCGCCCGATAAACCTCGCCAAAGACTTCGCCGGGCAACTCCTTGCGCCAGGGCTCCAGCAAGGCCAGCTCGGCGCCCGTCGGCGCATCCGACGCTTCCATGTCGGAATTCTGAAAGATACTGTAGGTTCGCCGGTACAGGCTGTAGAACAGGTTTTTGTTGGTCCACTCAAAATCGAAAACCAGTCCGATGGCCTTGCGCACGCGGCGGTCAGCGAATTTGGCCCGCCGTGTATTCAGGAAAAACGCCTGGAAGCCCGACGGATTATGATCGGGCAGGACTTCCTTGATCAGACGCCCTTCTTTCACCGCCGGCACATTGTCATACTTGGTGGCCCAATTGCGCGAAGTGAAATCCTCGCGGAAATCGATCTTGCCCGCGAACAGGGATTGCAGTGCGATGTCCCGGTCTCGGTAATAATCCCATGTAATCCGCCGAAAATTGTTACGGCCCCGATAGATGCCCAGGTCCTTGCCCCAGTGATCATCGACCAGGACATAGGTGATGGAGCGGCCGGGATCGACCTTGTCCACCCTGTAGGGCCCGCTGCCCATGGGCGGCGTCATTGTCGTCTTGGTGAAATCATTTTCGCTATACCAGGCCTTGGAAAGCACCGGCATGGCGGCCACGGTCGCCGGCAGATCACGGGTCAGGACGCCCTTGGCGAAATTGAAGCGGACCTTGCCAGGTCCCAGGACCTCCGCCCCGGTCACATCCTTGAACAGGACGCGGTAGACCGGGTGGCCCTTGGCCTTCAGGATATCGAAGGAAAAGGCCACGTCCTCCGCCGTGATCCGGCTGCCGTCGTGCCAACGGGCCTCGGGCCGCAGGGTGAAAGTGATGGATTGCCCATCATCGGGCAATTCGACGCCGCCGGCGATCAGACCGTAGAAGGAATCTTCCTCGTCACCCGATCCGGCCATCAGCGTCTCGAAAGTCAGCAAACGGCCATCAACGCCGAAAGGGTTGCTGCCGGCGGCCCAATGGCCCTTCAGGATGAACGGATTCAGGCTGTCGAAATTGCCGTTGTACCAAAGGCGAAGGCGCCCGCCCTTGGGTGCATCCGGATTGACATAGTCGAAATGCTTGAAATCGGGGCCGTATTTCAGGCTGCCCAGGACGGCGAAGCCATGGCTCGGTTCCGCCATGGCGCGGCCGCTCCACGCCAGCAGCAAAACCAGGCATATCCAGACAAGGCGTAACGCGGCGGGGCGATTCAGGTTCATAAGGCCGGATGATAGCAGATTAGGCGCCCCTGGCTCATCCTACTTCTTTCTGCCCAGGCCGGCCTTTAGGGCCTCGTCCTTGGCTTTGTCCAGCCACCAGGTATCGGGAAAACCCATGCTGTATTTGGCCTGAACGGCCGGCCGCGAGAAGCGGTTCCAATAGGCAATGCGATAGCTGTTGATATGCCAATTGGGGATGACGAAATGGTTCCACAGCAGCACCCGATCCAGGGCCCGCGTCGTGGCGATCAGTTCGGCCCGGCTCTCGGCGAAAATGATATGATCGACCAGCTTGTCGATGGCCAGATCCTTGATGCCGATATAGTTGCGGCTGCCGGGCCTGTCGGCGGCGGCGGAGCCCCAGAAATCACGCTGTTCGTTGCCCGGCGAGAGGGATTGCCCCCAACCGCCGACAATTACGTCGTAGTCGAAGTCCCGCAGCCGGTTGATATATTGCGAGGTATCGACCACCCGCACCTTGACGGCGATACCAAGCCGCTCCATGGCCTTCTGCATGGGCGCAACAATCCGTTGAAAGGCTTGGCTGACCAATAGAAATTCAATTTCCATGGCCTGGCCGGTCTTGCTATTTTTCAGTTGGCCATCCCTGACCGACCAGCCGGCGGCATCCAAAAGCCGCTTGGCCTGACGCAGCAGCCGCCGGGATTTGCCGGATCCATCGGTTTTTGGCGCCGCATACACCTTGGTAAAAACCTCTCCGGGGATCTGCCCCTTCAGGGGTTCGAGGAACTTCAGCTCGGCCGCGCTGGGCAAACCGACGGCGGCCAGTTCGGAATTGGAAAAAAAGCTTTGCGTGCGGGTGTACTGGCCAAAGAACAAATTCTTGTTGGCCCATTCGAAATCAAACGTCTGGGCCAAGGCCTGGCGCACCCGGCGGTCCTGGAATTGCGGCCGGCGAAGATTGAAGGCAAAGGACTGCATCCCCGTGGGATTGCCGTTGGTCAGCGTCTCCTTGATCACCTGGCCTTTCTTCAGGGCGGGAAATCTGTACTGCGTCGCCCAAATTTTGGCCGTATTCTCCTGCCGGAAATCAAATGCGTTGGCCTTGAAGGCCTCCAACGCCACGGTCGGGTCCCGATAATATTCAAAGCGCAAGCCGTTGAAATTGTACCGTCCTTTGTTTACGCCCAAATCCTTGCCCCAATAGTCGGCCACCCGCTCGTAGGTGATGGAACGGCCCGGGTCGACCTTGCTGATACGATAGGGACCGCTGCCCAGGGGAGGTTCCAGGGTGGTCGCGGCGAAGTCCCTGCCCTGCCAATAGTGCTTCGGCAGCAGCGGCAGTTGGCCGATGATAAGCGGCAGTTCACGGTTCTTACGACCCTTGAAGGTGAACCTGACCTTGTGCGGTGACAGCGCCTCCGCCTTGTCCACGTTGGCGTAGTAGAAGCGATAGAAGGGCGCGCCCTTCGATTTAAGGATCTCCAGGCTGAAAACCACATCGTCGGCGGTGATGGGTTTGCCGTCGTGCCAGCGGGCCCGTGGACGAAGATTGAAGGTAACTGACGACAGATCATCCGCCACCGCGACGGTTTCCACCAGCAGACCGTATTCGGCAAAGGCCTCGTCGCGGGAGGATTCCAACAAGGTATCGTAGATCAAGCCCAATCCCGCCGCCGAACTGCCCTTGATGGTGAATCCGTTCAGGGTGTCAAAAGTGCCCCGCGCCTCCAGCCGCACCAGACCGCCTTTCGGCGCATTTGGATTGACGTATTCAAAATGCTTGAAGCCGGCGGGATATTTCAATTTCCCAAACATCGACATGCCGTGCCGGGCATGATTGTCCGCAAGAACCGGCAGGTTGAGGAAAAGCAATCCAACAATGATCAGAACGGCGCGCATGGCCCCATCTCCAAGCGGAAAAAACTACAGTTCAGACGATGGCGGCAGAATGCGGCGATAGCAAGGCCGTAGCCGCAAATATTCGCTGTTTCGGTGCACATATCAGGCCTAGCGGTTGAAGAATTTTTATATCAATAATTGGCAAAAATTGATAAACTTACCGTACTAACAGACGAAGGAATACAGCATGGCCCAAATGAACGTCTCGGTTCCCAATCCCATGAAGGACTGGTGCGAGGATCAGGTTCGCCAAGGCCGCTATTCCACGACGAGCGACTATGTCCGCGATCTTATCCGGCGCGACCAGGACAACCGAAGCGCCGTTCGGACGCTCCAGGCGATGATAGATGAGGGCATGGCGAGTGGTACAAGTCCTCGCTCGCTCGACGAAATTTTCGCCGATGCAAAGGCCCGCGCTGAACTATCAACATCGCATGAAGATTAGGTTCACCGCGCAGGCCGACACCGACATCGTGCAAAGCTATCTCTATGGGTTCACGCAATTCGGTCAGAGGCGGGCAGAGCAATACGAACAGAGCCTCCGGCATGTAATCGGAATTATTGCTGACAATCCCCACATCGCCGCGGAACGCAACGAGTATACGCCGCCGGTCCGTGTACACCATCACGGCAAGCACTACATCGTATATAGGATCGAACAGGACCACATTCTGATTGTCCGGGTCCTACGCGACGAGGCGGATCTAGCTAGACACCTACGAACAGACGCATGATTGGCCTTAACCCCGCAGCACCGCCAGGGCCTGGGTGTGCAGGGCGGGATTGGCGGCGGCGATGGCGGTCTCTATTTCCACCTGGCCGTCAAATCGCAGGGGATTACCCTGCCAGTCGGTGACAACGCCGCCGGCATTTTCGATCACCGGGACGTGGGGCGCCATGTCCCACTCGTTCAGATTGGTTTCGGTCACGATATCGACGAAGCCCATGGCCAGCATGGCAAAGGCGTAGCAATCCGTGCCCTGGCGGGTCAGCTTGGTGGCGGCGGACAGGCGTTGAAAGGCTTCGCCTTGATCGGGCGAATAGAGTCCCAGATCAGTGGTGAACAAATTGGCCTCCGCCAGATCGTCCCGGCTGCTGGTCCTGATCGCCGCACCGTTGAAGGTGGCCGTGCCGTCCATGGCGCCAATCCAACGCTCGCCATTAATCGGCTGATCAACTACGCCCAACACCGGTTTGCCGTTGCGGGACAGGGCGATCAGGGTGCCAAACAGGGGAATGCCGGTGATGAACAGCTTGGTGCCGTCAATGGGATCGAGGTACCAATGCCATTCGCCGTCCCCATCCTTGTCGGAAAACTCCTCGCCCCGGATGCCGTGACCGGGGAGCTCGGCCTCGATTATGGCGCGCATGGCCCGCTCGGCCTCCCGATCGGCGATGGTTACCGGGCTTTCATCGGACTTGGTATCAATGTCTATATCAGCGCGGAAATAGGGCCGGATCACTCCACCGGCGGCATCGGCCAATCTGCCGGCCAGTTCCAGATAGCGCCCAGGATCGCCCGGGGCCTCGCCCATGGGTCCGGCTACTCGCCGGGCAGTGCCGGGGGCGAATCGTGCGCTTGCCGCATATAGGCGATCAGGTTGGCCCGCTCCGTCTCCTTCTTGATGCCCTTGAAGGCCATCTTGGTGCCCGGCATGAAACCCTTGGGATTAGCCAAAAACGCATCCAGATCGGCGTAGGTCCATTCCCCGCCTTTGTCCATCATGGCGGCGGAATATTTGAACTTGGTGCCCGCACCCATGCCCCGGCCGACAACGCCGTAAAGCACCGGCCCGACTTTGTGCTTGCCGCCCTTGTCGAAGCTGTGACAGGCCTTGCATTTCTTGGCGGCCTTGGCGCCCTTGTCGGCATCGGCCACGGCCAGAAGCGCCGCCAGGCCGGAACCTTCGTCTTCGTCCTTGGCTTCCTCCTTGGCCTCTTCCTTCTCTTCTTCCTCCTCGCCTTCGCCGATCATAATGGCGGCCTTGGCGGGAATGGTTGGGCTTACCAGGGCGTTACCGACTTCATTGACTACCATAAGCAGCAACGCGGAGCCCAGAATGGCACCCAAAAACTTGTTGAATTCGTACATATTCATGGCGGCAACCCCAATTAGGCATAGAGTAAACGGCGGAACGGCTTCCCCGGACGGGCGGCTCACCGTATAACATCGCCACAACCGATTGGCTAGAGCGGGGACCGGAAAGCGTGGCTTCGAAACAACAGGCACTGGTGGTGATCCCGGCGCGGATGGCGTCCGTCCGGCTGCCGGACAAGCCGCTAGCCGATATTCACGGCCAAGCCATGATCGTGCATGTCTGGCGCCGCGCGATCGAGGCCGATATCGGCCCCGTCGTGGTCGCCTGCGCGGAACGTGAAATCGCCGATGTGATTGCGGCGGCGGGCGGCCAGGCCGTGTTGACGGACCCCAATCACGCCACGGGCTCGGACCGGGTTTGGGAGGCGGTGCAAAGCTTCGACCCTGATGGCGACTATGATGCCGTCGTCAACCTGCAAGGTGATCTGCCGACCATGGAGCCGGCCCAGATCCGCCTGACCTTGGAGTTGCTGGCGGACAAAGCGGTGGATGTTTCCACCCTTGCGGCCGAGATCGTCGAGGATTACGAACGGCGGGAGCCCAGTGTGGTCAAGGCGGTGATCTCTTTGGCGCCGGGCGCCCGCCAGGGCCGGGGGCTGTATTTCACCCGTGTACCGGCGCCGTCGGGAGACGGGCCGCTGTATCACCACATCGGCATCTATGGCTACCGCCGGGCCGCCCTGGCCCGCTTTATCGCCCTGCCGCCGGGCCATTTGGAACGGCGCGAACGGTTGGAGCAACTGCGGGCCCTGGAGGACGGCATGCGTATTCAGGTCGGCCTCGTTGACAGGGTCCCCTTCGGTGTCGATACTCCCGCCGACCTGGACCGGGCGCGGCTTGCCCTGGCGCCGAAATAGTTAGTTCAATCAACGGATTAGGAATGGGCCACCATGGCTGAAGAGAGCAAGCAGGATAAGGACGGCGACCCGCGCATGAACGTGGCCTTCCAGGGCCAGTTCGGCGCCTATTCCCACCTTGCCTGCAAGGAAGGCCTGCCGGGCTACAACCCCCTGCCCTGCCGGACCTTCGAAGACGCCTTCGCCGCCGTCAATGAAGGCCGGGCCGGGCGCGCCATGATCCCCATCGAGAACTCCCTGGCCGGCCGCGTGGCGGATATCCATCATCTGATCCCGACCTCGGACCAGTATATTATCGGCGAGCATTTTCAGGCCGTGAACCACCAATTGATGGCCCCCCGTGGCGCCAAATTGGCCGATATCCGCGAGGTTCACAGCCATATCCACGCCCTGCCCCAGTGCCGCAAGCTGATCCGCGAACTTGGCATCGAACCGATTGTGCATGCCGATACCGCCGGCGCCTGTGAGATGGTGGCGGAGAATGGGGATACGTCCATCTCCGCCATCGGCTCACCCTTGGCGGCGGAGATCTATGACCTGGATATTCTGCGCGAGAACGTCCAGGACATGGGCAACAACGTCACCCGCTTCATCATTCTGGCGCGGGAAAGGATCACGCCCCATCCGAAAGACGGCGATGCCATGACCACCATCGTCTTTCAGGTCCGCAGCGTGCCGGCGTCGCTGTACAAAACCCTGGGCGGTTTCGCCACGGCGAATATCAACATCACCAAGCTGGAGAGCTATATCGAACCGGGTAGCTTCGAACAGGCGCAGTTTTATGCCGATTTCGAAGGCCACCCGGAAGACCAGCGCGTTGCCTGGGCCTTGGAGGAGGCGCAGTTCTTCTGCACCCGTCTGCAGATCCTGGGCACCTATCCCCGCAATCCCTTCCGTCATGACAAGCGTGTGAGTTACGAAGCCCCGCATGTGAAGGGCTAGCCACCGTGCAATCCGCCCGAACCATCACCGTGATCGGCTGCCATGCCGAGGGCGAGGTGGGCCGGGTGATCACCGGCGGCGTGCTGCCGCCGCCCGGCGACAGTCTGTTCGAACAACGGGAATACCTGCGCACCCGGGACGATGGCCTGCGCAAGTTCCTGCTTTACGAACCCCGCGGCGGCGCGTTCGTTCATACCAACCTGATCGTACCGCCCAAAACACCGGGGGCGGATGCGGGTTTCATTATCATGGAGCCGACGGATTACCCGCCCATGTCCGGCTCCAACACCATCTGCGTGGCGACGGTGTTGCTGGAAACCGGCATGGTGGCGATGGCGGAGCCGGAAACACTGCTGCGCCTGGATACGCCGGGTGGTCTGGTCGAAGTCATGGCGCAATGCCGCGATGGCCGCTGCGAGAATGTACGTTTCCGCAATGTGCCCTGCTATGTGGCCGAACTGGATGCGAAGGTGGAAGTCGCGGGCCTGGGCACGGTCGCCTGCGACATCGCCTACGGCGGTGCCTTTTTTGCCATTGTCGATGCGCCTTCCTTGGGTTTTGCCCTGTCGCCGGACGAGGCGCGGGAGCTGGTGGAGATGGGGGAGAGGATCAAGACAGCGGCAGTGCAACAGCACCCGGTCAGCCATCCCGAAAACCCCGCCATTCACACCATTACCTTCACGCAATTCGCCGCACCCCTGGCCAAGGACGCCCAAGGCCGTACCGTCGGCCGCAATACCGTGGTGATTTCGCCTGGAAAACTGGACCGCTCCCCCTGCGGCACCGGCAGTTCGGCCCGCTTGGCGGTGCTGCATGCCCGTGGCGAGATCAGCCTGGAAGAAACCCTGATCAGCCAATCCGTCCTGGGCACCGAGTTTCACTGCCGGATCGCGGAAACATGTGCCATCGGCGCGCAGCCGGCCATCATCCCCAGCATCCAGGGCCGGGCCTGGATCACCGGCAGCCATCAATACAGCCTGGACCCCGACGATCCCTTTCCCGAAGGCTATACCCTGTCGGACACCTGGTATCGGGCTCTGGACTAAACGGGGGACTGAACCTTGGAAGCCTGGATCTGGATACCAATCACCTTTCTGGCCGCCTTCATGCAGGCGGCGCGCACGGCGGGTCAAAAACACCTGACCAAGGATTTTTCCGCCATTGGCGCATCATATGTGCGGTTTCTTTGGGGCCTGCCATTCGCCCTGATCTATCTGCTGTTCCTGAAATACAACGGCGGCCATTCCCTGCCGGACGCGGGTTCGAAGTTCTACGTCTTCGCGGCCCTGACAGCCTTCTCACAAATCGGCGCCACCGTCTTGTTGGTGTTCCTGTTTTCCCTGCGCAATTTCGCCGTCGGTTCCACCTATGCCCGGACGGAAGCCCTTTTGACGGCGATCGTCGGCGCCGTGGCCTTTCATGAGGCCCTGGCCGGCGCCGGTTGGCTGGCCGTCTGTTTGGGTGCCATGGGCGTAATTCTGATCAACCTGGCCCGTACCGGGGTGGACGGGGAGACCCTGTTGCGGCGCCTGTTTCAGCCCGCCGCCGGCGTCGGCCTGGCCGCCGGTCTGGGCTTCGCCGGCGCCTCGCTGTTCCTGCGCCAGGCCAGCCTGTCCCTGGGCCTTGACGATTGGCTTTATGGCGCTGCCTTCACCCTGGCCCTGGTGCTGGTCATTCAGACGACGGTGATGTCGGTCTATGTCCTGATACGGGCCCGGGATCAGATCACCGCCATGGGCCCGAACTGGCGCGGCTGCCTGTTTGTCGGCATCACCTCCGTCATCGGCTCGGCGGGCTGGTTCACCGCCATGACCCTCGAACGCGCGGCCTACGTCAAGGCCCTGGGCCAGGTGGAGCTGCTGTTCACCCTGGCCCTGTCCGTGCTGTTCTTCAAGGAACGCTCAACGCCAAAGGAACTCGCCGGCATGGCCCTGGTCGCTGGCAGTATCGTCGTCCTGCTGTTGTACGGCTAATCCCCACGCAGCCACGCCTGTGCCAATTGGTGCGCGATGGCCAGGGGGGCGGGCATGCGCAGCTTCGACTGATCCTCCCAGCTATTGACCATGTCGTGGACCTGATCGCGGGTGAACCAGCGGGCTTCCTCCAACTCGTCCGGATCGATGTTGATCTCGGTCGTCTCGGCGGAGGCGAAGCAGCCCATCATTAGGGAGGATGGGAAAGGCCAAGGTTGCGAGAAGACGTAGCGCACATCGCCGACCTTGATGCCGGCTTCCTCGAAAACCTCCCGGCGCACGGTTTCCTCGATGGTTTCGCCCGGCTCCATGAAGCCGGCCAGGGCCGAATAGCTGTTGGGCGCAAAAATTTTCTGCCGGCCCAGCAGACAGTTGTCGCCGTCCAGCACCAGCATGATGGTAACCGGGTCCGTGCGCGGGAAATGCATGGCACCGCATTCCTCGTCCTCGCACTTCCGGGAATAGCCGGCCTCACCCATTTCCGAGCGCCGGCCGCAGACAGAGCAGAAACCATGCCGGGCATGCCAATCCAGCATCGACCGCGCCTGCGCCAGAATGGCCGCGTCGCCGGCGCTGCACGAGGCGGCGGCGCTGCGCACATCAATCCATTTGCCGTAATCCTGCAATGGCGCGTTGGCCTTGCGGGCGCCGGCGGACGAGACATCTATGGCAAAGTGCGAAACACCGTTGATCTGGCCCAACAGCAGGGTTGTCGCGCCGTGATTGATGAAGGGCTGCACATCCTCCTTGCGGCACCAGCCGATGCGCAAGCTCTCCCCCGGCATCATCAGGGCGCGCAATTGCCACATGGGCAGGAAGCAGGTGCTCGCACCATTCATTTCCTGCTTCAGCCAATCGACGTTGCGGCGCTCGTTGCCCATACGGTTCATGGGGTTGCCGGCAAAAGTGTTCTGGAACTCCATAATCTGTCCGCTTTTCCTGCTGCCAATCACAATTCTCTGGCGCGGAGGGTGCCACAAGCCGCCCCCTACTTCAAATCGCCCCGGCAAATCGGCCTCGCAAAATCGTTCATTGCGCTCTAATCCGGCAGCCGCGATTATGGCCGCAACAATAAAAGCCATCACTCAGAGCGGAAAAATCATGGAAACCAAGGAAACGCTGCAGGCGGATGTCTGGATCATCGGATCGGGCGCGGCTGGATTAATGGCGGCCATCAAGGCCCGGCTGGCAGGCGCCGATGTTGCCGTGGTGGGGAAAAGCGGTCCGGGCAAGGGCACCTCCACGACCTTTGCCGTCGGCGCCTTCGCGGGCCCCTGGGACGGCCTGTCGGAGGAAGCCTACAAGGAGCGGGTCCTGACCGCGGGGCGGGGCCTGAACGAAGGTGAAATGGTCGATATTGCCGCCGCCGAGGCCGGCGACCGGTTTCAGGACCTGATCGACTGGGGTCTGACGACAAAATCCGCGCCCGGTGTCTTCATGGCCCTGCCCAAGGGCGATCCCGGCGACCGCATACCGGTCTGGGGCCGGGAAATTGTCCGTTGCATGGTGGCCAAGGCCGAGGAAGTCGGTGTGCGCTTCGTCAACAATCTGGTCGTGCGCTCGATCGCATCCGGCGAGAATGGCGTCTGCCTCTCCGCCTACGGCGCCCGGCAGCGTCAGTGGTTCGAGTTGCGCGGCGGCGCGGTGATCCTGGCCGCCGGTGGTGCCGGCGCGCTGTTCCTGCATCATGACAATCCAAAGCGGATCGGCGGCGATTCCCATACCCTGGCGTACGAGGCCGGCTGCGTGATGCAGGACATGGAGTTCGTGCAGTTCTATCCGGTCGCCATCGCCGAACCGGGCAAAGCGGTCTTCGTGATCGAACCGGAAGGCGCCGATCTCGGTCATCTGACCAATGCCGCCGGTGAGGACATTCTGGACAAATACGATATCACCGTGCGCCCGGCCGCGACCCACGCCCGTGACGCCCTGTCCCAGGCGCTGTTCCGGGAGATCGAGGAGCACGACGGCGCGGTCTATATCGACCTGACCAAGGTGAGCAAGGAACAATGGTGCGCCAATCCCATTTCGGCCACCAAATGGGCCTATCTGGATAGCAAATACAATGCCTGGGGGCAGCCCCTGCGGGTCGCGCCGGTGGCGCATTTTTCGGGCGGCGGTGCTCGCACCGATGCCCATGGCGCCACGAATATTCCCGGCCTGTACGCGGCGGGGGAGGCCGCCGGCGGCATGCACGGCGCCAACCGCATGGGCGGCAATGCCTTGACCGAGTGCCTGGTCTTTGGCCAGCGCGCCGGGCTGGCGGCGGTGGAATTCGCCAAGGGCAGGGCCAAGGGCGCCAACGCAGCCGCGCCCGCGCCATTGCCGGTGTCGGGAGGGCCCGAGGCGGACGCGGACGACCTGCGGGCCGAACTATGCCAGGTGATGTGGCAATACGGCGGCATCCGCCGGGACGCCGCCGGCCTGGCCACCGGGCTGGAAAAGGTCCGCGCCATCGCGGCCCAGGCGGCCCAGACCCGTGGCATCAACGAGCCGCGCAGGTTGGAAAAATATCTCGAAACCCAGCTTGCCGCCGGTGCCGCCGAATTGATCATCCAGGCCGCCAGCCGGCGCGAAGAAAGCCGGGGCACCCACGCGCGGGCCGATTTCCCGGCCGCCGACGACGACAACTGGCGCGGCCACCTGAAAGTGGTGCGCCAGGCGGACGGCCCGAACTGGTGGTTCGACGCCCTGGCGGACGATGACGGGGTTCAGGCGGCGGAGTAGCGGTTCCGCCACCCGCTATGAAGCGCCCGGCTCCCCCATGCCGACCTGGCCGACGTAGCTTGAATCCTGGACATAAAGATTGCTCAAAGCGTCAACGATAAAGTCCTGGCTGAACGTCGGCGGGATGCCTTCGTATTTGCAGGCCGCGACGACCTGATCGACGATAAACTTCGGCTGATAGCAGGCCAGCGGCTTGTTCAGCCTGTCGCGCAATTCACCGACCACATAGGTGAAGATGTCATCGGTCAACTCCAGGCCCTGTTTGGCCGCGACGGCGGTGAAGATGGCGCGGAAGGCCTCATCCGACGGCATCAGGGTCTCCAGCTTGTAAGGTATGCGGCGCAGGAATGCCGGGTCCATCAGGTTGTCCGGCGCCAGGTTGGTGGAGAAAATGACCAATTCATCAAAGGGAATGAAAAAGGCCTTGCCCGAAAACAGGGTCAAATTGTCGATGCGCGATTGCAGCGGCACGATCCAGCGGTTTAGGAGTTCCTCCGGACTGACCCTTTGCCGGCCGAAATCATCAATGATGAAAGTGCCGTTCAGCGCCTTCACATGCAGCGGCGCCTCGTAGAACTTGGCAATTTCGTTGAAGCGCAGATCCAGCATCTCCAACGTCAACTCGCCACCCGTCACCACGACCGGCCGGTTACAGGCGACCCAGCGGCGGTCATTCTTGGCCCGCCGCAGGGTTGGCCGCGCGGGGGCATCCCCGTCGGCGCCTTCCACCGCCTTATGCACCGCCGGGTCGAACACCTTGACGATGGCGCCGTCGATAATGAAGCAATGGGGGATATAAACCACTGTTTCGAAGATTTCCGCGACCTTTTCAGCGACCGTGGTCTTGCCGTTGCCGGCGGGACCATAGATCAGGATGCTATGGCCGGAATTGATCGCCGGGCCCAGGCGTTTGGTGAATTCCTCCGGCACCACGATGTCCGCGAATGCGTTTGCGATGTCTTCCTTGGAAACCCGCTCGCCCGCGATGCTCTGCAACCGAATGCGCTCCTGGAACTCCTCCAGCGGCACCGGAGCCGGGCCGAAATATTGATTTTGGGCGCAGGCGTCGATCGCGGTTTGCTGGCCCTCGCGGGATAATTGATAGCGCACGGCGGCCGCGGCACCGGCGCCCGACGAACCGGTGGCCATCATCAGCTTGCGATCGACCATCTCCTGGCAGACGATATTGATGATATTGTCCGGCAGCTTGGTCGCCTGGGTAAACTGGGCCACATCCTCCAGATTCTCCAGATACATGCCCTTGGCGATCAGATTGATCATGAATGCCATGTCGAGACCGGTGTCTTCGATACTCATGGGCGCGGGCGGCACCGGGTTGGCGGCTGTAGCAGCCGTGGCGGCTGGTTCCGCTGCTGCTGCGGTTTGAGCTTCGACCGTGGGTGTGGGCTGTTCCATTGCGCGGTCCCCCGATGGTTTTGGTTGATTGCTTTCCTACACTTAGCCGTACTGATTATGATGATAGCCAGATGCTCCCGTTCAGGGAACCTAGAATGATGAAAGGGTTAGGGCATGGCCGATGAACTGATCACCATGAACGCGTGCGAGGCGGTTCAGCGTTTGCGGGATGGCGACGTGACGCCGCTGGATCTGATAGATGCGGCGGAAGCGCGGATCGCCGAGATCGAACCGCAGATCAACGCCCTGCCCACCCTGTGCCTGGACCGCGCCCGCGCACATGCGGAGAAGTTGATGGCCGGCGACGGTTGCGAGGCGGCGGACGAGGCCGGTTGGCTGGCCGGGCTGCCGGTGGCGATCAAGGACCTGGTGGATGTCGCTGGTGTGCGCACCACCTATGGCTCGCCGATCTTCGCCGACCATGTGCCGGAGGCCTCGCACCCCCTGGTGCAACGGATCGAACGCAAGGGCGGCATTGTCATCGGCAAATCGAACACGCCCGAGTTCGGTGCCGGCGGCTCGACCTTCAATGAAGTCTTCGGCAGAACCCGCAATCCCTGGAACACCGCCCTGACGCCGGCCGGCTCCACCGGGGGCGGCGCGGCGGCGCTTGCGGCGGGGGAAATCTGGCTGGCCCATGGCAGCGACCATGGCGGCAGCCTACGTCGTCCCGCTACCTATTGCTCCGTGGTCGGTCTGCGGCCGTCGCCCGGCCGGGTTACCAGGGGCACGGTCAATCCGCTGTTTTCTCCCCTTTCCGTGCAGGGACCGATGGCGCGCAACGTACCCGACCTGGCCCTCTTTCTCGACACCATGGCGGGCTATTGCCCCCAGGATCCCATGACATTCGATGCCCCCGCCACCTCCTTCGCCGATACCGTGGTGCAGGCGGCGCCACCGCGCCGGATCGCCTATGCCGAGACCATCGGCGGGTCCCCGGTTGACCGGGAAACCCGCGATATCTGCCGCGCGGGCATGCAAACCTTCGCCAATCTAGGCGCCGAGGTCGACGAGATCAGCATTGAGATCGATGACCTGGAAGGCACCTTTCTGGCCTTGCGTTCCCAGCAATTCGTGATCGACCGGGAGCTGCAACTGCAAAGCCACCGCGATCTGATCAAGCCGGACATTATCTGGAATACCGAATTGGGCCTGAAGCAGTCGATCTCCGATCTGGCCAAGGCGGAACGGGGCCGGGCGGCGCTATACCGCCGCTTCGCGGAGCTTTTCGCGCAATACGACCTGATCGTCACGCCAGGCGCCAATACGCCGGCATTCGATGTCAATTTGCGCCACCCCGTGGCCATAGACGGCATCAAGCTGGAGCATTACATGGCAGCCTCGCTATTGACGGCGGCGATAACCCTTTGCGCTTCCCCCGCGCTCTCCCTGCCTTGCGGGTTCGATCAATATGGCCGTCCCGTAGGCCTGCAACTGGTTGGTCCGCCCCGGGGCGAAGCGCCCCTGCTGGCCGCCGGCGCCCTGTACGAGGCGGAGAGCGGCATGGCACGGCAGGTGCCGATAGATCCGCGCGCCGGCGAAGTGCCGCCCGCGATGTAGGTCTCTTCGGACCTCGTCAGACTTGCGCCTGGGCCCGTTCCAACAGGTCGAAACCATAGGGCACGCTCGGCCGGGCCTTGGCCCTGGTTTCAAATATCTCGACGGCCTCGCCGCCCCGGTTGGTGCGCAGCAAGGTATCCAGCCAGGTTTGCACGAACAGATCGCGCTGGGCGTGGCTGCCGCCGATTTCCTGCAGCCGCGGCGTCGCCGTGCTTAGATCTTCATAAGCCGCTTCGTAGTCGCCGCGGGCATAGGCGGCAAGGCCGCGCGCGGCGGGCACCGCCACGTCTTCCCAGGCCTGGCGCGCCACCGCCGGCGCCTTGGCCGCATGGCCCGCCATGCTGGCCAGCATTTCATCGACCTTTGCCGCGCGCCCGGCCCGGGCCAGGGCATAGAGGTAATGCAGATCCAGAAACGGCTGTACATGTTCGCCCGTTCGGCCTTCCACATGATCGGCCAGGTCATGCCAGCGGTCGCCCACATCGATACCGCGAATTTCCATGCGCCATAACAGCGAGGCCGAACTGGCCTGATCCTGGCTGTAGGTCTTGTCCAGACCCCAGACATGTTCATCGTGGATTTTCCGCACCCGCCTAACGTCGCCGAAATCCAGATGAAACAGCGCCGTATGCCACCAGTTGTGGCCCAGCATGAAGGAGTTGCAGCCCTCCCAGGTATCCGAATACGCCGCCATCCAGGCGACGCCCTCGCCGATCCGTCCTTCCATCTCCATCACATGGGCCACGGCATGGTGGGCCCATGGGTCGGCGCGGTTGATCACCACCGCCTGGCGTCCGGCCGCCTCCGCCCCGCGATAGTCATGGGTCTGCTCCAGGCAAAAGGCCAAGCAGCCATGCAGATAACCGTTTTCTTTGTTGGCCGGCAGAACCTTTTGGTTGATCGCCAGCATTTTCTCGGGCCAGCCCAGGTTGAAGTAATGATACTGCGCCAGCTTCATGGCGAAGACGTCCCTTGGCCAGCGCTCGGTGATCTGCTCCAGAATATCCATCGCCGCGGCCAGATCGCCGGCCACCCAGGCCTCGGTGGCGCGAAACCACAGTCCTTCACGCGGTTCCGCCTGCATGACCGCCTCGCGGCAGCGGTTCAGATAAGGCTGCGCCAATTGCGGCGACTGGCCCGCCTCCATCCACATCATCAACGATGCAGCCAGACTGCTTACCATGACACAGGTCGGATCAGCCTCCGCCGCATCGATAATCGGCTGATACTCGGTGCCGTATGCCAACGCGGTGTTAACAAAGGTATTGATGGCCGCGATATTTTCGGGCCGGTCCGTGGCCACTGCAAGGCCCTGGGCATCGGTCAGCATCAGCGTGGTCCCGGTTCGTTGATATTATCAAGGGGATAGATCGGCCGGCGCACGTTTTGATAGTCCAACAGGCTGTTGTCCGACGTGGTCACGCCGACGCCGTCCAGGGTGATGGTGTGTTTGGCGATGGGGGCGAAGCCGGCCCGGTAATGAATGCGCGATTTCAAAAGCACATAGCGTTTGTATGCGGGATCGATCCCGACCGAGAGGAAGATGCCCTGATCCCAAGGCTCGTGGTGGCGGGAGACCACGACGATCTGCATCTTGCCCGTATCCAGCACCGCCGTCGGACCCATTTGCACCGCCAAACCGTTGTACATGGGCCCGCGCACGGTCCATTCTCCATCCGTCAGCACCTTGACCTTGCCCGTCACCATTAGAGGTTCCCCGGCGCGGTCGATAGAGGGCATATCCGTCTTGCCGCCAAGTTCAAGGGTCACGGTCGCGCCGATGCCGGCTGCCATCATCTGCTGCACGGCGTCCGGATCCCACAGACCGCCGACGGCCACGTCCTCCAGGTCCTGGCGGATCACTTCCCCGATCACCGTCATCACGTCCTGATTGCCGCCCGAACCGGTATTGTCCGCATGATCGAGCAAAATTACCGGGCCATCTTCAATGTCCTTGGCCCGGGCCACGGCATCCGCCAGGGGTTCGTGATTGTAAAGATGGTCGTCCCGATGCGCCCACATCTCTGCCCGCAGCCGGTCGACCACCGTCTCCGCCGCCGCGCTGTCGCCATCGGCGATGGTTATGCAGGAGATGCCGGCATCCTGGATATCGGCCAGGGCAAAGCCGCCGAAAACCGTCGCCGCCATGACCTCGCCCGAGGCTTCCGCCTCCCGCGTCATGCGGATCAGGCTTTTAAAGGGTTCATCATCGGTGCCCTGGCGCAGGGTCTGGCTCAAGACCGGCACCCGGCCCCAGGCCATCACCGGATCAGCCTCGCCGCGCAGCTTGGCCAGCAGAATATTGCCGACCGTGGTGCCCACTTCGTACATATCCGTGTGGGGATAGGTTTTGTAGCCGATCAGGGCATCGCAGTTGTCGACCATGGCCTGGGTCAGATTGGCATGCAGATCGCAGGTGACGCAGATCGGTGTATCAGGCGCCGCGGCGCGCACTTGGGCCAGCAAGGTGCCTTCGCCGTCCTGGGTGCTTTCCGTGACCATGGCGCCGTGCAGGTCCAGCATGATGGCGTCGCAGCCCTTGGCCACCGCTTCCAGTATGCTGTCCGACATGCGGTTATAGGCATCGTCGGCCACGGGGCCCGACGGCATCGCCTCGGCCGCGATGGGAGAGATGATCTCGGCATCCGCCTCGCGGCAGAGTTTGATATAGGCCGAGAGGGTCATATTGGTGGGTTCGTAGGCGCTGATCACGTCGGCGCCGAAGCAGGCGCTCCAATCCTCGAACCGGGACCAGGGTGTGGGCACCGGCGAAAAAGTATTGGTTTCATGCTTCATCATCGCCATGACCACGCGCATGCTCGACCCTCCCGAACATCATCGATTCAGTGTCTTGATAATAGCACCAAAAGAAAACGCCCGGCAGCAGGGCCGGGCGTCTCCAAACCGAAAGTATCGTCAGGCTATTCCCGGTTGCCAAACAGGTGCAGCAGCATCAGGAACAGGTTGATGAAGTCCAGATACAGGGTCAAGGCACCCATGATGGCCTTCTTGTTCGCTGTCGAGGCGCCATCGGTCGCCATGTAGTTTTCCTTGATCTTCTGGGTGTCGTAGGCGGTCAGGCCGGTGAAGACCAGAACGCCGATAACCGAGATCACCCAATGCATCATGGCCGAAGCAAGGAAGATATTGACGATGGAGGCGACGATGATGCCGATCAGGCCCATCATCAGGAAGCTGCCCCAACCGGACAGATCCTTCTTGGTGGTGTAGCCCCAAAGGCTCATGGCGCCGAACGTGACGGCGGTAATCATGAACACGCGGACGATGGAGGTCTGGGTATAGACCACGAAGATCGAGGCCAGGGACGCGCCCATCAGAGCGGCGAAAATCCAGAACGTGGCCTGGGCCGCGCCAGAGCTCATCTTGTGAACACGGGCGCTCAACAGGAACACCAAGCCCAACGGCGCCAACATCACCACCCACATCAGCGGCGTGCCGAAGATCGCCTGCATCAAGGCCGGCGTATGGGAAACGGCATAGGCTACGATGCCGCTGAGCAGCAGGGCGCAACCCATGTAGTTATAGACCTGCAGCATATGGGTGCGCAGGCCCTCATCAATTGTCGTATCAACGGCCGAGCCGACTTGCCCCCGCTGCTGGCCGAAAACGGAACCTCTAGGATCCAATGCCATTCATCCAACCCCTTGTTGTAATGACAGATTCAAACTGGGAATTTCTAGCTTCAATATTGTCGAAAACAGTTAAAATTTCAAGGTTTTTAGCCCGCATACGAAGTTGCCCGCGATAATTCCGCATAACCCAAATTATTCGTTGCGCAACAGGGGCGCCGGCTTTTGGCTAAGCGCCAGCCAGGTTCCCAGCATACCCGCGCCGATGGTGATCAAAAGGCAGATAACGGTCGTCATCAGCACGCCATTGGGCAGCCAATACCAGGGCATGCCCATGATTTGCGCCACCACCGCGTAGGCCGCCACGGTCCCCACGCCCGCCGCTAAAACCGCGGTAATCAGCCCCAAAAGGCTGTACTCGAGAAAATATGTCGCCAGCACGCGCCCCCTGGTTGCGCCCAATACTTTCAACACAACGGCGTCATAAACCCGGCGGCGGTGGGTCGCGGCAATGGCGCCGGCTAGGACCAGCACGCCCGCGGCCAGGGTCACGGCGGCGGTGGAGCGGACGGCGATACCGATGCTGCGCAGGATTTGATTGACCGCCTCCAATGCCTCGCGAATGCGAATCGCGGTAATATTGGGATAGGCATCGGTCACCGCTATTTGCAGGGGCAGTTCCGCCGCCTTGTCCGCCTTTGCCGTGGCGATAAAGGTATGGGGCGCGCCTTCGAGGGCGCCGGGGGCAAAGACGATGACGAAATTGATCCCCAGGGTGGACCAATCGATGCGGCGCAGATTGGCGATTCTGGCCTCGATCTCCCGGCCCAGCACGTTCACGGTCAGACTGTCGCCGATACCGATGCCCATGCCCTTGGCGACCGCCGCATCGAAGGAAATCAGCGGCGGCCCGGAATAGTCCGCCGGCCACCATTCGCCGGCCACGATATGGGCATCGGGCGGCGGTACGTCGGCATAGGTCAAACCACGGTCGCCGCGCACGATCCAGGCCACATCCGGCGACATGGTGGCCTTGGACGCATCCACGCCATTGATCTTGACGACGCGACCGCGCATGGCCGGTACCCGCTGGACCTCCCCGACACCCCGGATCGCCTTGGCCAGGGCTTCGAATTTTTCCGCCTGCTCCGGCAGAATATCGATAAAGAAGAACGCAGGTGCCCGCTCGGGCAGGCGTTCGGTTACCTGCAGGTTCATATTGCCCTCGACGCCAATGACGGCCACCAGGACCGACAGCCCCAGGCCGAACGACTGCACGACGGGCACGGTCGCGGCACCTGGCCGGTACAGATTGGCCAGGGCCAGGCGCAAAATAGAGCGGCGGGGCCGGGGCAAGCGGCGGGCCAGATCGACGATGCCCAGGCCGGCGGCCAGAAACGCCCCCATGGCGGCCGCCGCGCCGCAGACGAACCAGATGGCGAAGCGCCGCTCCTCCGCCGTCAATATCGCCAGACCGGCCAGGACGGCGAAGGCCAGGACGGACATGGCGATATAGCGCCATGGCGGCCGTACGGCCATGGGCGCTGCCAAATCCCGAAACAGGGCACCGGCCGGCACCCCCTGGGCCCGTGCCAGGGGCCAGATGGCGAACGCCAGCGCGGTCAAAAAGCCGTAGGCCGCCGCCAGCAGCAGCGGCAGCGGATGCAGATCGAAGCGTACCTGGAAGGGCAGCAATTCCGCCAACAGGCCGGACAGCAAGATCGGCGTGCCGGTGCCGATCACCAGACCAACAAGCACGCCAACGGATGTCACCGCCAAAACCAACAGCAGGTAGACCTGAAAGATCAACCGCGCCGGGGCGCCAAGGCATTTCAGGGTGGCGATGGTGCCGGTCTTGCCCTCAAGGAAGCTGCGCACCGCGTTGCCGATGCCCAGTCCGCCCACCAACAGGGCCGTCAGACCCACCAGGGTGAGGAAAAGCCGCATGCGGTCGATGAAGCGTTTCAGACCCGGCGCGCCATTGCGCACATCGCGGATGCGCCAGCCGGCATCGGGAAAGCGGATTTTCAGATCTTCGATCCAGTTCACCACGTCGCTGCCGGGCGGCAGGGCGATGCGGTAGCGGTATTTCACCTGGGAGCCTTCCCGAACCAGCTCGGTCGCGGCCAGGGATGCCTTGGAAACCATCAGGCGCGGGCCCAAAACAAAAGAATCGGCGCCCCGGTCCGGCTCCCGCTTTATCGCCGCGGCAATACGGTATGTCGCCTCACCCACCCGCACGGTATCGCCGACCTGCAATTTCAGGCGCCGCAACAGCACCGGCTCGGCGACCGCGCCGGGCAGGCCGTCCTTGATGGCAAGGGCCGAGGCCAAATCCAGCCCTCCATCCAATTTCATTTGGCCATACAGGGGATAGATATCGTCCACGCCCTTCAGCTCGATCAAACCACGCTCCCGGCCATCAGGGCGTCTGGCCATGGAGCGCATCTCGATGACCCGGCTAAGCCGCCCCGCCGCTTGCATATATTCCAGTTGCGCCGCGCTGGCGGGTTGGTGAGATAGGCGCAGTTCCACATCACCGCCCAGCAGCAGCCGCCCATCCCGGCGCAAGCCGTCAACCAGGGCATCGGACAGGGAGCCGACCCCGGCAATGGCGCTGACGCCCAGGACGACACACAACAGGAAGACGCGAAATCCGCGCAGACCGCCGCGCAACTCGCGCCGTGCGATCGTCAAAGCCAGCATGCTAGTCCGCCGCCCCAAGTATGTTGGCGGCGCCGGCCGCGTCCAACAGGCCATCGCGCATATGGACAATACGGTCACACCGCTGCGCCAGGGCCGGATCATGGGTGATCAGGATCAGCGTGCTGTTGGCCGCCTGGTGGAGACGGAACATCAGATCAATGATCGCCGCACCCGTGGCGCCGTCCAGATTGCCCGTGGGCTCGTCCGCAAGCAGCAGGCTGGGATTGCCGACCACGGCGCGAGCCAGGGCGACGCGCTGTTGCTCGCCGCCCGACAGTTGCGCCGGATATTGGCGCAGTCGGTGTTGCAGCCCGACTTCGGCCAGGGCAGCCTCGGCGCCGGCGAAGGCATCCCGCCGGCCGGCGAACTCCAGCGGCATGGCGACATTTTCCAGCGCCGTCATGGTCGGGATCAGATGGAAGGACTGGAAAACCACACCCACGTGATCGCGGCGAAACAGCGCCAGGGCATCCTCTCCCATGGCATGCAGCGCTTGTCCGGCAACGCCAACCCGGCCACGGCTGGGCCGTTCCAGCCCCGCGATAATCGCCATCAGGGTCGACTTGCCGGAGCCCGAGGGCCCGACCAGACCAACCGCCTCGCCCCGGGGGACAGACAGGCTGACACCGCGTAAGATGTCGACCGGCCCGGCCTCGCTCGGCAGGGTCAAATGCACATCGTCCAGGTCGATCATCATGCCGTCAGTATTCACCGTCATTCGCCTCCGCGCCCGCAGGGTACTCATGCCAAATGGCTACGTCACGCAGGTTGTCAAGATGCTTGCGCTTTTGGCCTGTTTTCTGGTTGCGGTTTCCCATGCCGCCACTGCCCGGGCGGATGAGAAAGTCATCTTGACCTTTGGCGACAGCCTGACCGCCGGCTATGGCCTGCCGGCGGCGGACGGTTTCGTGGCCCAGCTACAGGCTTCCCTGCGCGCCAACGGCAGCGGCGTCCGGGTAAAGAACGGCAGCGTATCGGGCGATACCACGGCCGGCGGACGGGCCCGCCTGGCCTGGACGCTAAAGGGACAAGTTGATCTGGTTATCCTGGAATTGGGCGCCAACGATGGCCTGCGCGGCGTCAATCCGGGCGTGACCCGGCGCAACCTGGACGCCATGCTTGCCGAACTGGGCCGGCGCGGCATAGCCGTTCTGCTGGCCGGCATGCTGGCACCGCCGAACCTGGGCGCCGAATATGCCCGGGCCTTCAACAGCATCTATCCCGATCTGGCCCGCCGCCACGACGTCGCCTTGTACCGTTTCTTTCTCGAAGGCGTGGCGGCACAGCCGCACCTGAACCAACGCGACGGCCTGCACCCAAACGCGGCCGGCGTGCTGGTCATTGTCGATGCCATCACGCCGCATGTGTTAGAATTGCTTGATTCACTAGATTAGGGAATGACAGCGTGCGCCTGTTCGTGGCGATCCCGCTACCGGATCGAATTAAGGATACCCTGACCGCCATATGCGGCGGCGTTGATGACGCGCGCTGGCGGGAACGCGGCCAGTTGCACCTGACCCTGCGCTTCATCGGCGAAGTCGATGGCGCCATGGCGCGGGACATCGACGATGTGCTTTATCAGGTCGCGGCACCGGCGTTTTCACTGACCCTGCGGCATACCGGATTCTTCGCTGAACGGAAATTGGCCCGCGTGCTATGGGCCGGGGTTGAGGACGACACAGCGCTGCGTCATCTGCACGGCAAGATCCAGCAGGGCCTGACCGCCATCGGCCTGGCGCCCGAACGCCGGCGCTATCGCCCCCATGTCACCCTGGCGCGCCTGCCCGGCCTGGACACCAGGGAGGCCGAGGGCTACGCCGCGCGGCACAGCGAATATGCCTCGCCGCCCTTCATCGTGGACCGATTTTGTTTATTCTCCTCCCACCTGGCGCGGGAGGGCGCGATCTATACAGTGGAAGCGGAATATCAGCTACCGGTGGAGGGCTAAATGGAGCGGATCGTTATTCTGACCGGCGCGGGCATCTCGGCGGAATCCGGTATCGACACGTTTCGTGGCGAGGACGGCCTATGGAGCAAGGTCAATATCGAGGATGTGGGCACACCCGACGCGTTTCGCCGCGATCCCACATTGGTGCACGAATTCCACAACCAATTTCGCCGCAGCTTGGAGAACCATCAACCAAACGCGGCCCATCTGGCCCTGGCGAGGTTGGAGGCCGAACACACCAGCAGCGTCCTGATCGTTACCCAGAATGTGGACAATCTGCACGAACGGGCCGGCAGCGGGAACCTGATCCACATGCATGGCGAAATGTACAAGGTGCGCTGTCAGGCCTGTGAAGCCGTCTATCATTGGACCGACGATCTGACCGTGACCAGCAGCTGTCAGCAATGCCAGGCGGCGGGCCAGATGCGGCCACACGTCACCTGGTTCTATGAAATGCCCATGCAAATGCCGGAAATCGAGCGGGCCCTGGCGGCCTGCGATCTGTTCATATCCATTGGCACTTCGGGCAATGTCTATCCGGCGGCCGGGTTCATCGCCGATATTCGCCGGATGGGCCGGGCCCACAGCGTCGAACTGAATCTGGAACCATCCGAGGGCAGCAGCCTGTTCGCCGAATGCATTCACGGACCGGCGGGAGAGGTCGTCCCGGTTTTTGTCGATCAGTTGCTGGCGTCTTCAATGGAAGCCATCTCGGCGTCGGAAAAGCCGAAGTGATGGCCGATTTCGTGGATCAGGACGTGTCGGACCAGATCGCCGAGATCTTCGCCGCTTTCGATCCAGTAATCCAGCATGGGCAGGCGGTAGAGGAAGATGATGTCCACGTCGTCGGGCACCTGAGTGACGCTTTTGTCGCGCAAATTGACGCCGCGATACATGCCCAACAGATCGTAGGGGCCATCCAGGTTCATGCCGCGCACGGTCTCGTCATCGGGCAGATCGACGACCCGGACCACCAGATCCGTCAACTCCCGCCGCAGGGAATCGGGAATGCGGGCCAGGGTGGCCCGCGCCAGATCCTCGATCTCCGCCAGACTGGGCGCCATGCGGTCGCGTTGTCCCATGGGCGACAGTTTAGCGTCGCAAAAGCGAAGGCGATACCGGTACCGGCGTCATGAGCACGCGAGTTGTGGCAATGATTGTGCTGCTGGCGGGCATTATTGCCCTTGCCCCTCCGGCATTGGCCGGATTTTCAGCCGGATTGAAGGCCTATGGCCAGGGTGATTTCGCCACCGCGCGAATGGAATGGGAGAGCAACGATACCGGCGTCGGGAAAAACAGCGCCATGGCGCACTACCGCCTGGGCTTGATGCTGGTGCATGGCATTGGCATGGACAAGGATCCCGACACCGGCCTAGCCTGGTTGCGCAAGGCCGCGGGCGAAGGCCTGGCTCTGGCGCGGCTGGATCTGGCGGAGTTGCTATTCAAGGGCGTCGATCTGCCCCGGGACTACGGCGAAGCCCTGAAATGGAGCCGGGAAGCAGCCAAATCCGGCAGCCCCCTGGCCCGCTACTACGTGGGCCGGCATTTCGACCGCGGCCTGGGCACCGGTCTGGACTATCACCAGGCTCTGAAGCATTTCAAATATGCCGCTGAAAGGGGCGTGGTGCAGGCTCAACGCCGCCTGGGCCAGTATCTCATGGCCGGCATTGCCGTTGATGTTGATCCGGAACAAGGCCTGCATTGGCTGGATTTGGCCGCCAAGGGCGGCGACGCACTGGCCCAATACGATGTGGCCCGGCGCTATAATCTTGGCAGGGACGTGGAAAAGGATTTGGCCAAGGCCCGGCAATTCTATAGCCGCGCGGCGGCGGCCGGGAACGCCAAGGCGCAACACGATCTGGCTATGTTTAACATCAAGGGCCTGGCCGGTAAGAAGAACCTGAAGGAAGGGCATTTTTGGCTGCAACGGGCCGCCGCCGCCGGCATCGCCCAGTCACAGTTTCAGCTCGGCCGTCTGGAGTTGACGGAACTGGTCCATCCCCTGTTGATCTACCCGGCATTTGAATGGATCGGCCGCTCCTGGCGGCAAAACCATGCCCCCAGCCACGCCTTTATCACCAAGCTTGCCAAGGAATTGCCGGCCCACCTGCAAATCAACAACCTGCGCGGCAAGATCAATCGCGACGCGACCAGTTTCTGCCTGCTTGCCCACGCCATCTCGGCCTGGAAGGATATCGATGATCATTGTGCCAAGATGGCCAGGTTCGGCCAGGTGGTGACGCAATATGTCATGGGCCGTGTCAACGAATATGGCCTGGGACGGCCGGTCGACCTGGAAAAGGCCGTCAAATGGTATCGCCAGGCCGCCGTTACCGGCCTGCCACGGGCCCAGAATGCCTTGGGCCGCATGAACTTGCGGGGCCGCGGCGTCGCACGCAACGCCAAGCGCGGCGCGACCTGGGTGCGCCGGGCGGCGGAACAGGGCTATCCGCCGGCCCAGTTCAATCTGGCTTTCATGCATGAAACCGGCCTTGGCGTGTCGAAACAGGCGGTGGCGGCGGCGAATTGGTACCGGCGCGCGGCGGAACGCGGCCATGCCCGGGCGCAGTACAATCTGGCGGCCCGCTATATCAATGCCGACGGCCTGGTGCCTGATCCGGTGCAGGCCTACAAATGGCTGTTACTGGCCGCCATCCCCCAGGGGGTGGACCGAGAAGAAGGCAAGGCCCTGGCCGCCAAATCGCGCCGTTCGCAACGGCTGTTGGCGGCGGGAATGACCCCGGCGCAGCTGCATCAGGCCCGCCAGGCGGCGGCGGCCTTTAGGCCGAAATAGCGCCATGCCGAAGAAATCAACAGACCTGCTGAGGGGAAGCCGCCGCCAGGAGGCACTCGCTGAACTGTCCGGCTGGAGCTTGCAGGCGGACCGGGACGCAATCGAGAAATCGTTCGTTTTCAAGAATTTCAATAGCGCCTTCGGTTTCATGAGCCGTATCGCCCTGCAAGCGGAGGCGCTGGACCATCATCCCGAATGGTCCAACGTCTACAACCGGGTCCATATCGTCCTGACCAGCCACGACGTCGCCGGCCTGAGCGAACGGGATATCGCCCTGGCCAAATTCATCGACCAGGTCGCAACGAAAGCCGAAGCTTGATATTCCTTCACGGTCGCGACGGCGGCCCGGCGCTAATGCGCCGCCCTTCGTGGAGCCATGCGCGTTAGCGCATCGGCGTGAAGGATATATCCTAGCGCGGCGCCATCCGAATGGCACCGTCCAGGCGGATTGTTTCGCCGTTCAGCATGACGTTTTCCACGATCTGCCGGGCCAGTTGGGCATATTCCTGCGGCTGGCCGAGTTTTTTCGGGAACGGCACGCTGGCGGCAAGGGATGCCCGCACATCGTCCGGCAAGGTTCCCAGCAAGGGGGTCTCGAAGATGCCCGGCGCGATGGTGCAGACACGCACGCCCTTATCCGCCAGATCGCGGGCCACGGGCAGGGTCATGCCGACGATACCGCCTTTCGAGGCGGAATAGGCCGCCTGGCCGACCTGCCCGTCATAGGCGGCGACGGAAGCGGTGTTAATGATCACGCCCCGCTCCCCGTCCGCCAGAGGTTCCAACTCGACCATATCGGTGCTGGTCATGCGGATGCAGTTGAAGGTACCGATCAGATTGATTTTGATGATGCGTTCGAACTGATCGAGGGGGTGGGCGGCGCCGCGGGATGTCGTCTTGATCGCCACGCCGGTACCGGCGCAATTGACCAAAATCCGCGCCGTGCCCAAGGCTTCCTTGGTCTCGCCGATGGCGGCGGTGACGCTGTCTTCCGAGGTCACATCGCATTTGCAGAAGATGCCGCCAATATCCTTGGCCACGGCCATGCCCTTGTCTTCCTGGATATCCCAGATCGCCACATCCGCGCCGGCCGCTGCCAGCTCGCGCGCGGTGCCTTCGCCCAGGCCCGATGCCCCGCCCGTAATGACCGCCACCTGTCCATCGACTTGCATGATGTACCACTCCCTTTTTGCTACGACATAAGTATAACCTCGTTGCCGCGTCATAGCAGATGCCCCGCATGTAAGGCAATCGTTGCAAATGCGGTGAGAGCGCTCATATGCCGCATATGAGCAAACGGGGGCTAAAACCCAAGGAAGTACGTGTCCGCCAGGATTTTTGGCCAAAAATACGGCGCGTCCTGGGCCGCATTCCTTTCGCCGAGGGGCTGCTTGCCGCCTACTACTGCGCCATGGATTCCAAGACGCCCGCGCACGTGAAGGCCATCCTGCTGGGCGCCTTGATCTATTTCATCGTGCCCGTGGACCTGGTGCCGGATTTCATAGCGCTTTTGGGCTTCACCGACGATGCCGCCGTCCTGTTCATGGCCATCAACCGGGTGCGGCGGCATATCCGTCCCGAACACCGCGATAAGGCGCGGGCCTATTTGGGCAGCGTCTAATCCCTGCGGACGGCCGGCGGATCGATGGCGGGCTGGGTCGGCTCCGGCTTGCGCCCCAGCCGAGCTTCGCGAATACCAATATATAGCGTCGCGCCGACGACGATCAGGGCGCCCATCACGGTCCAATTGTCGGGAATTTCCGCGAACAGCAGGAAGCCGATGGCGCCGGCGAACAGCAATCGGGTGTAGTCGAACGGTAACAGCGCCGTCGCCTCGCCAATACGGTAAGCGCGGATCATGCAGTACTGTCCCGCCGCACCAAGGGCACCAATTGCCATCAGAAACGTCAACTCGGCATACGTCGGTGCGCGCCAGACCATCAGGGCGGGGCCCAAGGCAACCAGGGACGAGACGGCGCCGAAATAAAACAGCATGGATTCCGGGCTCTCGGTGGTCGACAGCTTCTTGATCATCACGGTGACGGCGGCGACCAGAAAGGCCCCCAACACGGCCACCAGGGTGGCCGGCGCGATCTCCCCGCCCGGCCGCAGCATGATGATGACGCCGATGAAACCGATCGCCGTGGCCGACCAGCGGCGCATGCGCACCACTTCGCCCAGGAACAACACGGCCAGGGGTATCAGAAACAGGGCGCGGGCATAACTGATCGAAACCGCGTCAGCCAGGGGCAGATTGGTAATCGCATAGAAACCGCACAGCATGGCGCAGGAACCACAGACGGCGCGTGTGAGCTGCAGGCCCAAACGCTTGGTGCGGACCATGCCCAGGCCAAAACGGAAAAAGAAAGGCGCCACCGCGAACAATCCGAACAGGGCGCGGAAAAACGCCAGTTGAAAGGAATCGAACGTCCCGCCCAACAGCTTCACCACCGTGGTCATGGAAGAGAACATGATACAGCCCAGGACGATCCACAGGGCGCCGCGGGCGTTATCGGGTAAGCCGCGCACCCGAACGCGCATCTCCGCCGCGGTCACCGGGCCGGCCCGCCAAAAAAGTCACAATTGATTTGCATGGCGGCAATCTAGCGGCGGCGGGTTAACGAAACCAGAACGATGCTTGCATGGCTGGGTTGCGTCCAGGTGATGGGCCAGGCGTTAGACATGGCCGTCAAATCTGGGATGGCGTAAACTGGCATGTCCATTTGAGGAGAGTACAGGTGATCGAGACGCCAAATCAGACGCCCTTGTGGCAACCGAGCGAGTTACAGGCCGCGACCACCAACATGGGCCGCTTCATGACCGAGGTGGCGCACCGCTGGGCCGAGGATGTTCCGGACTATGCCGCGCTGCATCAATGGTCGGTCAACCGTCGGGAGGATTTCTGGACCACGGTTTGGGATTTCTGCGCCGTGCGCGCCGCCACCCGGGGCAAGACGGTATTGCGCAACGGCGACGCCATGCCGGGTGCCGAATGGTTCCCCGAGGCGCGCCTGAATTTCGCCGAGAACCTGTTACGCGGCCAGGGCAGCGAGCCGGCGATCATTTTCTGGGGCGAAGACCGCATCAAACGAACCCTGAGCCATGACGATCTGAACGGCGCCGTCTCCCGCCTGCAACAGGCCCTGCGTGCTTCGGGCGTTGGCGTTGGCGACCGGGTCGCCGGCTTCCTGCCCAACCTGCCCGAAACCGTGATCGCCATGCTGGCCACGACCTCCCTTGGCGCTGTCTGGTCGTCCTGCTCGCCGGATTTCGGCGTCCAGGGCGTGCTGGACCGCTTCGGCCAGATCGAGCCCAAGGTGCTGTTCGTGGCGGATGGCTATTTCTACGGCGGCAAGGAGTTCGACTGTCTCGACAAGGTGAAGGGCATCACGGCGCAACTGCCCAGCGTGGAGCATCTGGTCATGGTGTCCTATATGCGGTCCGCGCCGCCCCTGGATGGTTTGGACAACGCCGTGCTGTTGGATGATTTTCTCGCACCGCATCAGGTTGGCGAGATCGAATACACCCGGGTGGCCTTCAATGCGCCGCTTTACATCATGTATTCATCGGGCACCACGGGGGCGCCGAAATGCATCGTCCATGGTGTCGGCGGCACCATTTTGCAGCATCTGAAGGAACACCAGTTGCACGCCGATGTGCGCCCCGGCGACAGGGTGTTCTTTTTCACCACTTGCGGCTGGATGATGTGGAACTGGCTGGTCTCGGCCCTGGCATCGAAGGCGACGATCCTTTTGTTCGACGGCCTGCCGGCGCACCCGGATGGCAATATCCTGTTCGATTTTGCCCAGGAAACCGGCGCCACGCATTTTGGCACGTCCGCCAAATGGCTGGATTCCATCGCCAAGGCCGGCATCGCGCCGATCGATAGCCATGACCTATCTAAGCTGCGCGCGCTGCTCTCCACCGGCTCGCCCCTGTCGCCCCAGGGTTTCGACTACGTCTACGGGAAAATCAAAAGCGATATCCACCTGGCTTCGATCTGCGGTGGCACGGACATCATCTCCTGCTTCATGGGCGGCGTGCCCATCCTGCCCGTTTGGCGCGGCGAGATCCAGGCACCCAGCCTTGGCATGAAGGTGGAGGTGTTTGACGGCAACGGCCAGCCGCTGGCTTTGGGTCAGGGCGAACTGGTCTGCACCGCGCCGTTCCCCTGCATGCCCATCGGTTTTTGGAAGGACGACGACGGCAGCCGCTATCACGCCGCCTATTTCGACGTCTATCCCAATGTCTGGCGCCACGGCGACTGGGTCTCCTTCACCGAACATGGCGGCATGGTGGTCTATGGCCGGTCCGACGCCACGCTGAATCCCGGCGGCGTGCGTATCGGCACGGCGGAAATCTACCGCCAGGTCGAGCAGTTGGAAGAGGTTCTGGAGGGCCTGGTGATCGGTCAGCAATGGGACAGCGACACGCGCATTATCCTGTTCGTGATCCTGCGCGAAGGCTTCACACTGGATGAAGACCTGATCGGCCGCATCAAGCACAAGATCCGTACCGGCGCCTCGCCCCGGCATCTGCCGGCCAAGGTGCTGCAGATCAGCGACATCCCCCGCACCGTGAACGGCAAGATCACCGAAATGGCGGTGACGGAAGTGATCCATGGCCGCGAAGTCAAAAACCGCGAAGCCCTGGCCAACCCGGAAGCCCTGGAGCTTTACAACGACATCCCCGAACTGGCGGAGTAACCAAAGGACATCCCCATGCGCAAACGATCATCGACACTGCTGCGGGAACGCCTCGCGGAGCCAGGCATCCTGGTTAAGCCCGGCGCTTTCAACGCCATGAGCGCGCGGATTATCGAGGCGGCCGGGTTCCCGATCATGGGGCTGTCGGGCTACAGCGTCTCCGCCTCGCTGCTGGGCAAGCCCGACGTGGGTTTGATCACCCTGGACGAAATGGTCACAACGACGCGCTACATCACCGCCGCGACGTCGGTGCCTCTGCTGGCCGATGGCGACACCGGCTACGGCAATGCCATCAACGCCATGCGCACGACGCAGGAGTTCATCCGGGCCGGGGCCGCCGGCATGCATATCGAGGATCAGGTGGCGCCGAAACGCTGCGGCCATGTTGCCGGCAAGGAGATCATTCCAATCGAGGAGGCGGTGGGGAAATATGCCGCCTGCGCCCATGTGCGCGATGAGATGGACCCGGATTTTCTGCTCATCGCCCGCACTGATGCCCGGGGCGTCGAGGGCGGCAGCGTCGACGAGGTGATCCGCCGGGCCAACGCCTATGTGGAGGCCGGCGCAGATATGATCTTCCCCGAGGGGTTGATCACGGAAGAGGAGGTCGCCCGGGTTTGTGGAGAGGTCAACGCGCCAATTCACTACAACCGCACCGGCGTCTCGCCATTCCTGGGCAAGGAGCGGCTGGAGGAGCTGGGCGTTGCCATTGTCTCCAATGCGTCGGGCGCCCTGCGCGCGGCGGTACGGGGCATGTGGGATTATCTGGAAGGCTTCGCGGCGGAGGATGTGGACTATGCCCTGCGGTTCCTCGACGAGGTCAAGGATCATCCCACCGGCAACATGCACGAATTCGTCGGCTTTCCGGAGATCCGAAAACTGGAGGAAACCTATCTGCCCAAGGAAGACGTCATCGCCCGCTATGCCAACTCCCTCGGCTACAAGCCATGACGAAAGCCTCCACCGCCATGCGCCGATTGGTCGAGGGCGATGAAATTTTCGTCCGGCCCGGCTGCCACGATGCCCTGTCGGCGCGCATAGCCGAGGCCGCGGGCTTCAAGGCCATCGCCATGTCGGGCTATGCGGTCTCGGTCTCTCTGCTGGGCAAGCCGGACGTGGGGTTGATTACCCTGACCGAAACCGTGCGCATGTGCCGCTATGTCTGTAATGCCGTGGATATTCCGGTGATGGTGGACGCGGACACGGGCTATGGCAACGCCATCAACGTCATGCGCACGGTGGATGAAATCATCAATGCCGGGGCGGGCGGGCTGTTTATCGAGGATCAGGTCGATCCCAAGCGCTGCGGCCACGTGGCGGGCAAGCAGTTGGTCTCGATCGAGGAAGCCGCCGGCAAGATCCGCGCCGCCGACAAGGTACGCCGGGAACTTGATCCGGACGTCATCCTGATGGCGCGGACCGATGGCCGGGGCGCCCTGGGCGGCAGCTTTCAGGAATCCCTGGACCGGGCCAAGGCCTATGCCGACGCCGGCGCCGACATCATTTTCCCCGAGGGCCTGATCTCGGAGGAGGAAATCGCGGCGATGGTCGAGGCCCTGGACGTGCCCATCAGCTACAACCGCACCGGCGTCTCGCCCATGCTGAGCCTGCCGGAATTGGAAAAACTCGGCGTCCGTATGGTGGCCAATGCCATCGGCGCCTTCCGCGCCTCCAGCCGTGCCCTGTGGGATCATCTGGGCGAAGGCGATGGCCCGCCGACGGCGATCCCGCCGGAGGGTCAATTGGAACGTTTTCTTCAAGCCGCTGATTGGGAATAGCCATGTCCGAAAAGAGCAAACGCCTGAAGGCGCTGCTGGAAGCACCTGAAATACTGGTCATTCCCGGTGTCTACGATGGCTACAGCGCCAGGCTGGTCGAGGCCGCCGGATTCCAGGTCGCGGCGATATCCGGCGCCGGTGTTTCGGAATCCCATCTCGGCTGGGCCGACATGGGGGTGATGTCCTTCAAGGACAATCTGGAAGCCTGCCGCGCCATCGCCGCCTTTTCCAGCCTGCCCCTGATAGCTGACGCCGATACCGGCTACGGCAATGCCTCCACGACCCACTTCACCGTCCGCGCCTTCGAGGCGGCCGGGGTCGCCGCGATCATGTTGGAAGATCAGGTCTGGCCGAAACGCTGCGGCCACATGGCCGGCAAGCAGGTCGTCCCGGAACAGGAGATGGTGCAGAAGATCAAGGCCGCCTGCGACGCCCGCGTCGATGGCGACTTTATCATCAGGGCGCGGACTGATGCCGCCGGGCCGCTGGGCCTGAACGCCGCCATTGACCGCCTGAACGCCTATGCCGAGGCCGGCGCCGACACATTGTTCGCTGATGCCCTGTTGAGCGCCGGGGATATCGAACAGGTGGCGCGCAACGTACCAAAACCGTTAACCGTGAATATGGGGTTGGGCATTCGCGCCCGCCCGACGACGCCGCTTATTCATCCCACCGCCTTGCAGGCCATGGGCGTTGCCGCCGTCAGCTATCCCCGCCTGCTCTCCACCGCCGCCGTGCGCGGCATGATGAACGCCATGAATGCCTTCAAGGATATGCTGGACAGCGGGGAGGTCGTGGACCGGCCCGATCTATTGGTTGGTTTTGACGAAATCAACGCATTGACCGGTTTCGATCAATTGAGCGCGTTGGACAGGACCTACGCGCACGATCAGGAAGGAAGCGCCCATGGGCATGACGGCGATTGAGAAAATCCTGGCCCGCAACAGCGAGCAATCACTGGTGCGTCCCGGCGATATCGTTACGACAAAGGTCGAAACGGCCATTCTGTTCGACAATAATTTCATGGCCACTTCATGGCGCGAAATTCTGCACGTCCATGATCCCGACAAAGTCGTCGTGGTGTTCGATCATCGGGCCCCGGCCTCCCATGTGCTCAGCGCCCAGGCGCATCAGACGGGCCGGAATTTCGTCAAGCGGTTCGGCATTTCGCGGTTTCACGATATCGGTTTCGACCAGGGCATCAGCCACGCCATCGTCGCCGACTACGGCTACGGACTGCCGGGCACGGTGCTGTTGTGCAGCGACAGCCATACCTGTAGCGCCGGCGTTTTCAATCTGGCGGCACGCGGTGTCGGTTCCCCGGACATGACCTATGCGGTGACCAAGGGAGAGACCTGGTTCCGGGTCGGTGAGACCGTGCGCTACGAGCTGGAGGGCGCGCTGCGCCCCGGCGTTTCGGCCAAGGATATCTTTCTGTATCTGGCCGGCACATACGGCGACCACGCCACCATGAACGTGGAATACGGCGGCCCCGGCCTGGCCGCCCTGTCCATGAACGCCCGGCGTACGTTGACCACCATGAGCGCCGAGCTAAGCGTGGAATTCGCTACGTTCGAGCCCGATGATGTCATGCTGGATTTCGTCGCCGCCCGCACCAATCAAGAGTTTCAAGCGGTCTGGCCCGACGATGACGCTGACTATGCCGACAAACGGGTGGTCCGCCTGGATGAAATCGAGCCTCTGGTCGCCCTGCCCGACGCGGTTCTGAACAATTCCAGGCCGGTCGATGATGTTTCCGGCCAGGCCATCGATCAGGCCTTTATCGGCTCCTGCGCCAACGGCACCCTGGATGATCTGGCCATCGCCGCCCGTGTGCTCGACGGCAAGCGGGTAAACGACGGCGTCCGCCTGCTGGTCACGCCGGCGACCCAGAACATCTACCGCGAAGCCCTGCGCCTGGGCTATGTCCAGGCCATCGTCGATGCCGGCGGCGTCGTCACCAACGCCACCTGCGGCGCCTGCGGCGGCGGCAGCCTGGGCGTGTTGGGGCCGGGCGAGACCTGCATCACCGCCAGTACGCGCAATTTCAAGGGCCGCATGGGCGATGCAGAGGCGAAAATCTACATGGCTTCGCCCGCCACCGTGGCGGCATCCGCCATTCAGGGCAGCATCGCGGGACCGTTGGAGTATTTCCAATGAGTGGCGCTGAAACCATGTCCATGTCAGGCCGCGTCTGGGTCGTGGGCGACAACATCAATACCGACCTGATCCTGCCGATCCAGGCCTATTATCTATCCGTCGAGGAACAGCCCGCCTGGGTCTTTTCGGCCAACCGTCCCGGCTGGTCGGACGAGGTCACGCCGGGCGACATCCTGGTGGCGGGACGCAATTTCGGCGTCGGCTCCTCCCGCCCGGCGGCGCGGTCATTGAAAAACCTCGGGCTTGCCTGCCTGCTGGCGGAGTCCATCAACGGCCTGTTCTACCGCAACGCCGTCAACTTCGCCTTCCCGGCCCTGGAGGCGCCGGGCGTCATGGCGCTGTTTCAGGAAGGCGACACGGCGGAGATCGTTTTCGACACGGCCGAAATCAGCAACCCGAAACGGGGTGAAAGTCTCGCGGGCGCGCCGATGCCGCCGCAGTTGTTGCGGATCTTGAAGGCCGGCGGCATCTATCCTCTCCTGCAATCGGAAAACCTGATCCGCTGAGCAGCCTCGGACCGCTACATCATGTCACACGGGACAGGGATGCTATTAACGTGGCGGCGCAAAATGGCTACGATTGGTTTGAGTACGGCTGTTTACCGGGAAGGGCTGGGCCATGGATTTTGAACTTAGCGACGAACAACGCATGATCCTCGATTACGGGAGCAAGCTGGCGGAAAGTTTCGACCGCAAGCAATGGCTGGATTATGCCCGGCGCCACGAGTTTCCCGAGCATATCTGGCGGCAAATGGGCGACGACGGTTTCCTTGGCCTGATGGTGCCGGAGGAATATGGCGGCGCCAGCCTGGGCATGATGGAGATGTCCCTGCTGATGGAGGGCATGGCCGATTACGGCATTCCGATGCAGCATCTCGTCGTCGGCCCGACCATGTGCCTCGCACACCTCGCCCGCCACGGCACGGAGGAGCAAAAGCGGCGCTATCTGCCCCCCGCCTGCGCCGGCAAGGAGGTCTGGTGTTTCGCCATTACCGAACCGACGGCGGGCTCCAACAGCATGAAGATTACCACTCTGGCCAAGGGTGACGGCAACGGCGGCTTCAGGCTGAACGGACAGAAGGTTTTCATCACCGGTTCCGATGTCGCCGATTACGCCATGGTGGTGGCGCGGACGACGCCGTTTCAGGACGCCGCCAAGAAGACCGACGGCTTCACCCTGTTCATTGTCGATCTGAATGCCCCCGGCGTAACCCGCCAGCCCATGGATATGAGCATCGTGATCCCGGAACGCCAGTGTGAAATATTCTTCGAGGACGTGGCATTGACCAAGGCCGATGTTATTGGCGAGGTCGATAAGGGTTTCTCGATCCTGTTCGACACCCTGAACCCGGAACGCATCATCCTCGCCGCCATGCTGATTGGCCTGGGCCGCTACGCCATCGGCCGGGCCGTGGAATATGCCTCCGAGCGGCAGGTGTTCGACGCGCCCATCGGCTCCTATCAGGGGCTGCAACACCCCCTGGCGGAGGCGAAAACGGAAATCGAGGTCGCCACCCTGATGACCTACAAGGCAGCCTGGGCCTTCGACAATGACCGGCCGGCAGCGGAATATTCCAACATGGCAAAGTATTATGCCGCTGAGGCCGCCATCCATGCGGTTGATACGGCGGTGCAGTGTTTCGGCGGCAATGCCTACACCCACGAATACGGCATTTTCGATCTATATCCCTTCGTCCGCATGCTGCGCACCGCACCCCTGAACCGGGAAATGCTGCTGAACTATATCGGCGAAAAAGTCCTCGGCCTGCCAAGATCCTACTAGTTGTCATTTAGATAGACGGAAAGTATCCATGGACGCGTTGTCGCCCGAAGAATTTGACCTCAACAAGGACGCCTATCTGGAACGGATCGCCGATCTGCACGAGCGGCGGCAACGCTCCCGCATTGGCGGTTCCGAAGCCAGCCGGGCGCGCCATATCAAGCGCGGGCGCATGCTGCCGCGGGCCCGCGTCGATGCCTTGCTGGATCCGGGTTCGCCGTTTCTGGAACTGGCCGAACTAGTCGGCGAGGGATTTTACGACGGCGTGCCGCCCGGCGGCAGCATGATCACCGGCATCGGTCAGGTGCAGGGTCGCCACTGCATGATCATCGCCAACGATTCCACCGTGAAAGGCGGCACTTATTTCGGTGCCACCGTGCGCAAGCACACCCGGGCTCAGCGTATCGCCTGGGAAAACCGCCTGCCCTGCATCACCCTGGTGGACTCGGGCGGCGCCTTCCTGCCTGATCAGGAAAACATTCACCCCGATGAGCATCATTTCGGCTCGATCTTTTATAATCAGGTCGGCATGTCGGCGGAAGGCATCGCGCAGATCGCAGTGGTTCTGGGGCCATGTACCGCCGGTGGGGCCTATATTCCATCGCTATGCGACGAGGTGGTGATCGTGCGCGGCCAGGGCTTCATGTATCTGGGCGGGCCGGAATTGACCAAGGCGGCGACGGGCGAGGATATCGACCGGGAGTCCCTGGGCGGGGCACAGATGCATTCCTCCGTCTCCGGCGTCACGGATTACATCGCCGAGAATGACGAACATGCCCTGGCCATAACCCGCGATATCATGGCGGAGCTGGGCGAAGAGGCGCCCCTGCGCTGGACACCCAAACCGTCGAAACCGCCGCGCCTGGATCCAAACGAAATCTATGGCCTGATCAGCCGGGACGCGCGCATCCCCACCGACAACCGGGAAATTCTACTGCGCATGGTCGACGGCAGTGATTTCCAGGAATTCAAGCCCCTGTATGGCGAGACATTGGTCTGTGGCTTCGCCCGCATCCATGGCTTTCAGATCGGCATTCTGGCCAATCAGGGCGTCTTTTTCACGGAAGCCGCACTGAAGGGCACGCAATTCATCGACATCTGCACGAAGCGGGATATTCCCCTGCTGTTCCTCTCCGACGTCGCCGGTTTCATGGTCGGGCGCGAGGCGGAGGTCGGCGGTATCGCCAAGGCCGGCGCCAAGTTCGTTACCGCCATGAGCTCGGCGGCGGTGCCGAAATACACCATCGTCACGGGCGGGGCTTATGGCGCTGGCTATCTGGCCATGTGTAGCCGGCAGTTCAAGCCCCGCGCCCTGTTCATGTGGCCCCACAGCCGCATCGCCATCATGGGGCCGGAACAGGCCGCCAATACCCTGGCCATGGTCAAGCGCAAGAATTTCGAGGCCGATGGCGTCGATTGGAGCGTGGAGGAGGAAGAGGCCTTCAAGGCGCCCCTGCGGGCTGAATATGAACGCTTCGCCGATGCTTATAACTTCGCCGCCAATCTGTGGGTCGACGGGGTCCTGGACCCATTGGAAACCCGGCATGCGTTGGGGCTGTTGCTGGATGTGGCCGCGCGCACGCCGGTTAAAGAAACCAATTTCGGCGTATTCCGGATGTAAATGGGCGGTCGCATAGCATGTTCAAGAAAATCCTGATCGCCAACCGTGGCGAAATTGCCTGTCGCATCGCACGCACCAGCCAACGCCTGGGCATTGACACCGCCACCGTTCATTCCGAGGCCGACAAAAGCGCCCTGCATGTACGGGAGGTCGGCGAGTCCATTCATATCGGCGCGGCGCCGGCCTCGGAAAGCTACCTCAATATCGAGGCTGTGGTTGCCGCCGCCAAATCGGTGGGCGCCGACGCGGTTCATCCCGGCTATGGCTTTCTCTCGGAAAATCCCGCCTTCGCCGAAGCGGTTGGCGCGGCGGACCTGACGTTCATCGGCCCCAGCGCCGAGGTCCTGCGCCAGTTCGGCGACAAGGCCGCCGCCAAGGCCGCCGCAACGGCGGCCGGCGTGGCCACGGTGCCGGGCAGCCAGAACGCCAGCGACGATCCGGCCGCCATCATGGCCGAACTGCAAACCATGATCCTGCCCGCGTTGTTGAAGGCCGTGGGCGGCGGTGGCGGCAAGGGCATGCGCGTGGTTGCCGATATGGCCGGCGCGGAAGCCGATATCGAAGCCGCCATGCGGGAAGGCCGAAATTCTTTCGCCGATGGGCGCCTGCTGGTCGAGGAATTTCTGCCCGAAGCGCGCCATGTGGAGGTGCAAATTCTCGGCGATGGCCAGGGCAAGGTGCTGCATCTGTTGGAGCGGGAATGCTCCCTGCAGCGCCGGCACCAGAAGGTGATCGAAGAGGCGCCGGCCCTTGATCTCTCCCCGGCCCTGCGCGCACAATTGCTCGACAGCGCCGTCGCCCTGGGCCGCGCGGTCAATTACCTCGGCCTGGGCACGGTGGAGTTCATCGTCAAGGACGACCGGGCCTATTTCCTGGAGGTCAATCCCCGCCTGCAAGTGGAACATCCCGTGACCGAGATGATTACCGGCCTTGACCTGATCGAATTGCAGATCCTGGCCGTGGCGGGTCACGGCATCGCGCTGGAGCAAGATCAAATCACCGCCACCGGCCACGCCATCGAGGCACGGATCTATGCCGAAGACCCGGCGCAAGGCTTCCTGCCTTCGACAGGCACCATTGCGCGGCTTTCGCTGCCTCATGACGAGTTGCGCGTGGATACGGGTATCGCCGCCGGCATGGCCATCACGCCCTACTATGATCCCATGGTCGCCAAGCTGATCGCTCATGGCAGGGACAGGACGGCGGCACTGACGAAGCTTGTCGCCGGGCTGGAGCGGTTTTCAGTCTCTGGCGTGCGCGACAACAGTGCCTTTCTCCGCGCCCTCTTGGAAACGCCCGAAGTGCGCGAGAGCGCCGGCGACACCGGTCTGATTGACCGGAAATTGGACCGGCTTGTGGCCGAGGCTGCGCCGGACGGCGCCCGGATCGCCCTGGCGGCGGCGATCTGGCTCGGCGGCCGCCGGCGACAGAATGGTACGGACATCTGGCGGGCCGACGGCTGGCAAACCGGCTGGCGACTGGGCGACGGTACCGCCGCCATGACTGTCGCACCGATCCTGCAAGCGCGGATCGACGATGATCTGTTTGATGTCTGTTTCGGGCCACGGGACGGCGACGGCACCATGCTTATCGGTATCGGCGACGATGAACACCGCATGGTTGTTGAACCGCTCGGCGGCCATGCCTATCAGGTCACGGCGAATGGGCGCAGCCGCACGGTCCGGGCCTGGTTGGGCGACGATTGGATCACCCTGGACGATGGCGGCAATAATTTGACCGCCGCGTTTACGCTTTATCTCGACAGCGCCCGTCAGGCCGCTTCCGCCGCATTTGGCGGCACCGTCGAGGCGCCCCTGATGGGTCAGGTTCTGGCCGTGCAGGCGAAGGTCGGCGATACGGTCGAGCAGGGCGAGGTCCTGGTCGTGCTGGAAAGCATGAAGATGGAGATCCGCATCACCGCGCCGGGCGCCGGCGAGATCAAGGCGCTACATTGCCAGGTCGGCGGCAACGTGGAACGCGGTGCCGTTATCGTGGAACTGGAATTGGCGGATTAGCCCGTTGCCTTGACCTCAAAATTGCCGCCCCCTACCCTCGTCGGACCGAATTGGGTGGGACGAATTCATAAGAGGTCATATGTCGGACAAGAGCGGAGCCTCCGCCGTATCACTTGAAGATCCCGGCGACGACACACCGGAAACGGCCCGGCCCGTTCGGGAACGCTGGACAATTGGGCTGATCAGTGCCGGGCATTTCCTAAGCCATTTCTACGGCCTGGCATTGCCGCCGCTGTTCCCGCTGCTGAAGGCCGAATTCGGCGTCAGCTATACCGAACTGGGCCTGGTGATGACCGCCTACGCCTTCCTGGGCGGATTGATACAGGCGCCGGTGGGCTTTCTGGTGGACCGCCTCGGCCCGCGCCGGGTGCTGCTGGCGGGGCTTGGTCTGATCGCCACCTCAATACTATTGATGGGTTTCGCCTCCGACTACTGGATGCTGTTGGTGCTGGCCGTGCTGGCGGGCCTGGGCAACAGCGTTTTCCATCCCGCCGACTACGCCATCCTGTCAGGGTCCATTGAAAACAAGCGGCTCGGCCGGGCCTATTCGGTGCATACCTTTTCGGGCTTCCTGGGCGGCGCCTGCGCACCGGTGGCCATATTGAGCCTTGCCAGTCTGACCGATTGGCGCACGGGACTAATCGTCTTTGGCGTGGCCGGGCTGGTCACCATGGCCGCGATGGCGTGGCGCTATGATGTCCTGGCCGGCGAGAACGACGCTGAGCAGACAACAGCGGTGGAGAGTACGCGGCAGCCGGGGACCGGACAGGCACCAAGGGGTCTGTGGTTATTGCTGACGGCGCCGGTTCTGCTGTTCCTCTGTTTCAACATTCTCTACGGCATGGCCAGCGGCGGACTGCTCGCCTTCACGGTCAGCGCCTTGATGAACCTGCACGGCCTAGACCTCGACCTGGCCAGCGCCGCCCTGACGGGGCATCTGTTCGGCGTGGTGGGCGGAATTCTACTCGCCGGGATCATCGCCGACCGCCTGCCGCATCATCATATCGCGGCAGCCGGCGCCATGCTTCTGGCGGCAACGGCCACCGTGCTGCCGGCCCTGCTGACGCCAAGCGGCACGGTTCTAGTGGTGATCATGATATTCAGCGGCATCGGCCTGGGCGCCGTATTGCCACCGCGCGACCTGATGGTCCGGGCCCTGACCCCGCCGGGTGAGACGGGCAAGGTCTTCGGCTTCGTCTTCGTCGGTTTTTCCGTCGGTATCAGCGTCGCATCCGTGCTGTTCGGCTGGCTGCTGGACGGCGGCATGCCGGCGATGGTCTTCATGCTATCAGCCGCTTTCGCGATCCTGGCGCTCATAGCGATCACCGCGGCGCATCATCTGACGCCTCGGGACTAGATAATTACGAATAAATTTCTTATATTGGTATTATGAAATTATTTTGGAATAATCCACTACATTGATCGGAGTGGGAAATGAGTGAAACGGCGGAGAGAGATACGGCGGTTTCGCGTCTGGTCGGTGAATTGAAGGTGATTGGTGGCCTTAAGGGCCGGGATATCGCCAATATTCTTGGCGTATCGCCGCCAACCGTGAGCCGCTGGAGCAAGGGCGAAAGCGGCCCGACCATCGACAAGCAAACAGTGATGGCCGAACTGCGCTGGGTTGCGGCGCGGCTTGCGGATTTCTACGAACCGGACGAAGTGCGCCTTTGGCTGCAATCGCCGCACCCGCAACTGAACGGCGCCCGTCCATATGACTTTATCAACGAGGGCCGCACCAGGGACGTCCTCGAAATCATCGAGCGTCTCGACAGCGGGGTCTATCTGTAGAAATGGCCGCCGGGCACCGCGCACATGACGACCGGCTGCTTGATGCCCTTGGCGCGCTCAAGGGAGAGGCTTTTTCCGGCGGAATGTGGCGCGTGGTCCGCGAGGGACGATCGGTCCTCGATGGCTCGCGCGGCGCCGGGCGTTGGAACCCCAATCACCTGAGCGTCCTTTACGGCAGCACCGCGCCGGACGGGGCCATTGCCGAAATTCATTTCCATTTGAGCCAGGGCCAATCGGTCTTTCCCTCGCGCATGCGCCACCGTCTCCATGAGCTAAGAATCACGACGGACAGAACCCTTATTCTCGCCGATCTTGCCCAACTCGTGGCGCTCGGGGTGGACGAGGCGAATTACAGGGAGATGCTGTACGGGCACACGCGCGAGATCGCAGATGCCGCCGCGTTCCTTGGCTTCGATGGCATTGTCGCCCCATCGGCCCGCTGGTCCTGCGAGACAATCGTGCTATTCCTTGATGCCATCCCCTTGGACAATATCGAGCCTGTCACGGAAGCGCCCATCAACTGGAACGACTGGCGCGCCCGCAACAGGCGCTGAAATGCGATTTCCTACGCCGCTTCGATCAGGCGGTCGTTGATGGTCAGGCCGTCGGCGGTGGCGGAGACGTTGACCGTGCCGCCGTCGGCGATCGCGCCTTCCAGGATCAGGTTGGCCAGGGGGTTTTGCAATTGCCGCTGGATCGCCCGCTTCAGGGGCCGGGCACCATAAACCGGATCGTAGCCGGCCTTGGCCAGCCAGTCGCGGGCCGCCGTATCCAGGGAGAGTTCAAGCTGCCGCTCGGCCAACAGGGCCGATAGATGGCGTAGCTGGATATCCACGATACCGCCCATATGCTCGCGGGCCAGGCGATGGAATAGAATGGTCTCGTCCAGGCGGTTGAGGAATTCCGGCCGGAAGTGATGCTGCACCATGGCCATCACCTGGTCACGGGCGGCCTCGGAATCCTCGCCATCCGCCAAGGCGGCGAGATGCTCGGCGCCCAGGTTGGAGGTCAGGACAATGATGGTGTTGGTGAAATCAACCGTCCGGCCCTGACCGTCGGTCATGCGACCGTCGTCCAGCACCTGTAACAGCACATTGAAAACATCCTGATGCGCCTTTTCCACCTCATCGAACAGCACCACCTGATAGGGCCGGCGCCGGACCGCCTCTGTCAGGGCGCCGCCCTCGTCATAGCCGACGTATCCCGGCGGCGCGCCGATCAGACGGGCCACCGCATGCTTCTCCATGTATTCCGACATATCGATGCGGATCATGGCGGCTTCATCATCGAACAGGAACTCGGCCAGGGCCTTGCACAATTCGGTCTTGCCCACGCCCGTCGGACCCAGAAACAGGAACGAGCCGATCGGCCGTGACAGATCCTGCAAACCGGCGCGGGCCCGGCGCACCGCGTTGGCGACGGCGGATAGCGCCTCTTCCTGCCCGATGACACGATCACCCAGGCGCTGTTCCATGGCCAGCAGCTTGTCACGCTCGCCGGCCAGCATTTTCTCCACCGGAATACCGGTCCAGCGGGCGACCACGGCGGCGATATCCTCTTCGCCCACCACTTCGCGCAACATGCCGGCATTGCCATTCGTGCCCACCGACTCGGCCTCCGCGATGCGCCGGGCCAGATCCGGAATGACACCGTAGGTTAGCTCCGAGGCCTTGGCCAGATCACCCTGGCGCTGGGCCGTCTCGGCCTCGAGGCGGGCATGGTCGAGTTGCTCCTTAAGATCCTGGGCCTCGCTCAATTTGTCCTTTTCGCCTTGCCAGGCCGCCGTCAGGGCGGTTGAGCGCTCCTCCAGCTCCGCCAGTTCGCTTTCCAGTTTTTCCAGGCGCTCGCGTGAGGCGTCGTCGTCCTCCTTCTTCAGGGCCTCGCGTTCGATCTTCATCTGGATGATGCGGCGGTCTAATTCGTCGATTTCCTCGGGTTTGGAATCCACTTCCATGCGGATGCGGCTGGCCGCCTCGTCCATCAGATCGATGGCCTTGTCGGGCAGAAAACGATCGGCGATATAACGGTTCGACAGGGTCGCCGCCGCCACCAGGGCGCTATCGGAGATGCGCACGCCATGGTGCAGTTCGTACTTTTCGTTCAGGCCGCGCAGAATGGAGATTGTGTCCTCCACGGTGGGCTCCAGGACCATCACGGGCTGGAAGCGGCGCGCCAGGGCGGCATCCTTTTCGATATGCTTGCGGTATTCATCCAGCGTCGTGGCACCGACACAATGCAATTCGCCCCGCGCCAGGGCCGGTTTCAACAGGTTCGAGGCATCCATGGAGCCTTCCGCCGCGCCAGCCCCCACCAAGGTGTGCAACTCATCGATAAACAGGACGATTTCACCTTCCGCTGCCTCGACCTCCGCCAGGACGGCCTTCAACCGCTCCTCGAACTCGCCACGGAACTTGGCCCCGGCGATCAGCGCGCCCAGATCCAGCACCAGCAGGCTCTTGTTCAGCAGACTTTCGGGCACATCACCGTTCATGATCCGGATCGCCAGACCTTCAACAATGGCGGTCTTGCCGACGCCCGGTTCGCCGATCAGGACCGGATTGTTCTTGGTCCGGCGCGAGAGCACCTGCACCGTGCGCCGGATTTCCTCGTCCCGGCCAATCACCGGGTCCAGCTTGCCTTCTCGCGCCGCCTCGGTCAGATCTCGGGCGTATTTCTTCAAGGCGTCATAAGCGTTCTCGGCCGTTGCACTATCAGCCGTGCGGCCCTTGCGCATCTCGTTGATGGCACTGTTCAGATCCTGCGGCGTCAGGCCGGCCTTTTCCAACGCCGATGCGACCGGCGTCGAGGTCGCCAGGGCCAGCGCCAGCAGCAGGCGTTCCGCCGTCACGAAACTGTCGCCGGCCTTCTCGGCGACTTCCTCGGCGGTTTCGAACAGGCGGGCCATTTCCGGCGCCATGTAAAGCTGGCCGGCGCCGCTGCCCTCGACCTTCGGCAGCTTGTCCAGATTCGCCTCGTTGGCGGTACGGGCCGCGTTCACATCGCCCCCCGCCGCCGCGATCAACGCAGCCGCCATGCCCTCCTCGTCGTCGAGCAGGACCTTGAGCAGATGTTGCGGGGTAAATTGCTGATGGCCCGAACGTTGCGCCAGAGTTTGCGCCGCTTGGACGAAGCCACGGCTGCGTTCCGTATACTTTTCGAAATCCATTCTTACATCTCCGTTCAAGCGCGCCTTGCCGCGGCCCCCATCGTGCCTCCGAATAAATCCCGAAGCACATAACTGGCGAGTCCGCCATCAACGCCTTGCAGTCAATGCCCGGTCCTTCTATGAAGCAACCACGGCAGTCCATAACATACTCTGAATATGGTGTTGCCTAGGCGCAACACAAGGTTCTATCACGTTGCGAAACAACAGTTTTATTTGAGAAAATTATGAGCCGTATTGCACAGATATTCCGTTATCCGGTCAAGGGATTGAGCCCGGAGCCAATGTCCCGGGCCGAATTGTCGCCGGGCCGGACCATACCGCTGGACCGGGCCTTCGCCCTGGCCCATGGTTCGACCCAGTTCGACGCGGCCAATCCGAAGTTTCTGCCGAAGACGAAATTTCTGATGCTGGCCCGCAATGAGCGTCTGGCGGCGTTAAAATGCCGGTATCACGACGAGACCCAGGAGTTGATCATTGAGCGGGACGGCAAACAGGTCGCCCGGGGCCGCCTGGACATGCCCGTGGGGCGGCAGATGATTGAGCAATTTTTTGCCGCATACATGGCGGACGAAGTGCGCGGCAGTCCGAAGTTGCTGCGCGCGCGCAACCATACCTTTTCCGATATGCCGCGCCATTGTCTGTCGCTGATCAATATTTCCAGCCTGCGGGAGTTGGAGCGCGTGATGAAGGTGCCGCTGGATCCCCTGCGGTTCCGCGCCAATATCTATTTCGATACCGGCCAACCCTGGCAGGAATTTGATTGGTGCGACGATGATGCCGGGGTGGAGATCAGGATCGGCAACGACGTCGTCGTCCGGGCCTTTTCCAGGACCCAGCGCTGTGCGGCAACGAATGTAAATCTGGAAACCGCCGACCGTGACACCAACATACCGTTACAATTACAGCAGGCGTTCGGCCACACTGATATGGGGATTTACGTGGAAGTCATCCGGGGCGGTACCGTCAAGCCAGGCGATACGGTAACGCCGGACTAACAAGTCCAATCGCGGTAACAGCGGCAAGCAATGCCGGGCAGCAAGCGCTAGCTGGTTTCGGCATCCTCCGCCACGGCGGCTGCCGCGGGGCTTTCACTTTCGGTTGTGGCTGCTTCGGCTGCCGCGGCATCAGGTGCCGGTGCGGGGCGGCGTCTGCGGCGTGGTTGACGGCGCGGGGCGGCGTCCTCCGCCGCCAAGCCATCCTGGCCGGCGTCATCATCGCTGTCTTTCCTTTGGCGGCCACGTCCGTTGGCGCCGCTGGCATCGCGTGCCTTGCGTCCACTTTCAGACATCGCGGCCAGTTCCGCCGGGTTCATGGGCGCTTCCAAGGCGCGCGCTTCCTCGGCCTCTTCGGGCGCACTGGCGTCAGTATCAGCCGATGCATCATCAAGCGTTCCGGTTCCCGTAACGACAACAACACCTGTATCGTCGTCAAGGCTTTCCGTGGCGGCGACGACTTTCGCCTCCTCGACCTTCGCTTCTTCCGCGCCGTCGGATCTTGCACCATCGCCATCGACCACGGCCGCATCATTGCCGCGCCCGCCGCGATTTTGCTGTCCCCGGCCACGGTTATCGCGCTGATCGCCTTCGCCAGCCTGCTGTTGCTGCTGTTTGGTGGCCTGCATCAGGCGGTAATAATGTTCCGCATGCTGGAAAAAATTTTCCGCCGCGACACGGTCGCCCGACAGCATCGCATCACGTCCCAACGCCATGTATTTGTCATATACAGTGGACGCCGTACCCCGGATTTTCACATCCGGTCCGCTGCTGTCGTAGCTTCGATTAGGGGAGTTATTAAACCCCCTGCGACCGCTGGGACGGCCACGTCCCCGTCTTTGGGGTCCGCTCTGTCTCATAGCACCGTCTTGAGTTGTGTCTACAATTCGAACGCCAATTCAAGGTTCCCAAGGTCGATATATCGGACCGCTGGTTTTACCCCAACCCTGCCGTTGTATCGCCAACGGCGGATCTTTCGCCAATATCTTCAATCGAAGTTAGACACGCCGTTTGCTTTCAGGTTGTCTGTATTTTGCCGGCCTAGCTAATTGGCCTCAGATTTCCAGACTGCAATGTGGGTATGTCTCTTGGGAACCGCCCGTCCCGTCACGACAGTGTTCCTACTGATCGCGATGGCCGTTCCTTGCCGTTCGCTTATGAACCTAGCCGTTGACGGCGAAAAAACCAACCCCTTTTTTTAGTTTCCGGGGGATACGACAAAACAGCGCGCAACCCCGGCCAAATCGGAATGACGGCTTTCGACCGTCAAACCGGTGTCATCCATGATCCGCTGCAGCGGCGCGGTCTGACCCTGGCCGTATTCCAGGACCGCCCGGCCGCCGGTGCGCAGCAGCCGCTTCACATCCGGCAACAGTGCGCGATAGGCCGCCAAACCATCTTCACCGCCGTCCAGCGCCAATCCCGGATCGTGGCACCGCACCTCCGGCTCGAGGCGGGCGATGTCAGCCGAGGGAATGTAGGGTGGATTGGCAACGATCAAATCAAAAGCGCCCGCCAGCCCCTGGCCCCAATCACCAACCAGAAAATGGGCGCGCCGGTCGAGCCCGAGGCCGCGGGCATTCTCCCTGGCCAGACGGGCCGCGGCGGCCGAGATATCGACGCCAAGGCCCCAGGCCCGGGGACGTTCCCGCAGCAGGGCGAGCAGCAGGCAGCCCGAACCGGTGCCAAAATCGGCAATTCGATACGGCCCATCCTTTTGAGGTAATTGGTCCAGTGCGGCTTCGACAGCTGTTTCGCTATCGGGGCGCGGGTCCAGAACCGCCGGCCCAATATGAAAATCAAGGCTCCAGAACTCCCGCCGACCCAACAGGCGCGACACCGGCTGCCGCGCGGCGCGGGCCGCAATCAACTGGGAAAAGGCCTGGGCCTCCGCCTCGCTCAACCGACGCTCCGCCTCCCTGATCAGAGTGAGGCGATCGCCGCCAATGGCATGGGCCAACAAGACCGCGCTGTCCAGGCCCGTGTCTTCGATGCCCGCGCCGCGCAACTCCCGTCCAGCCGCCGCAAGGGCCTGGCGCAGGGTCAATTCTGGAGTAATCCCGGTCCCATCAGCCATGATCTTCCAGATCGGCCAGCAAACTGGCCTGATGGTCCGCGATCAGGGCGTCCACCACCTCGTCCACGGCCTCGCCACTCATCATTTTTTCCAGTTTGTAGAGAGTCAGGTTAATGCGGTGATCGGTGACCCGGCCTTGGGGAAAATTGTAGGTGCGGATGCGTTCCGAGCGATCGCCGCTGCCGACCTGTTCCTTTCGGGCCGAGGCGCGCTCCCCTTCCGCCTTTTGCCGCTCGGCATCATAGAGACGCGCGCGTAGCACCTTCATGGCCTGGGCCCGGTTCTTGTGTTGGGATTTGTTGTCCTGGCATTGCACCACGACGCCCGTGGGCAGATGGGTGATGCGGATTGCCGAGTCCGTCTTATTGACGTGCTGACCGCCCGCGCCTTGCGCGCGGTAGGTATCGACGCGCAAATCCGAAGGGTCGACATCAACATCGATTTCCTCCGCCTCGGGCAGGACCGCCACGGTGGCGGCGGAGGTATGGATGCGGCCCTGGGATTCCGTTTCCGGCACCCGCTGGACCCGATGCACGCCGGATTCAAACTTCAGCTTCGCGAACACGCCCCTGCCGGTGACCGAGGCAACGGCATCGCGTATACCGCCAAGGTCGGATTCACTGACATCCATCAGTTCGAACTTCCAGCCGTTGATTTCGGCATAGCGTTGATACATGCGCAGCAGATCCGCCGCGAACAGGGCGGCTTCGTCACCGCCCGTACCCGCCCGCACTTCCAGAATGGCATTCTTGGTGTCGGCGGCATCGCGGGGCAGCATGGCGACCTGCAATCCCGCCTCCAGCTCCGGCAGCCGGGCCCGCGCCGCCGCCATCTCCTCCGTCGCCAGCTCCCGCATCTCGGGATCGCTGTCAGGATCGGCCACCATGCCGCCCAAATCGGCGATCTCGGTACGCAGGTCGCGCACCGCCTGGGCTGTCTTGGCGACCGGCGACAGTTCCGCATACTCCTTCGACAGGCGCACGAAATCGTCGCTGGCCCCGCCCTCGGCCATGGTGGCCTCCAGCTCCGCCAGACGCTTCAGGATGCCGTCTATTTGTTCTTCGCCGATCATGACAGCAATTTTCGCAGATGGGTCCCTATATCGTCCAGCGCGACATCGTGCTGGCCGCCATCATCCAGGTCGCGCAGGGTGACAATACCCTTGGCAATCTCGTCATCGCCCAGGATCAAGGCCGCCCGGGCGTTCTGCTTGTTGGCCCGCTTCAGACGCCGGCTGAGATTGCCGCGAAAAGCCATATCAACCGTGAAGCCCTCCCGGCGCAAACCATGGCACAATTTCAGCGCCAGACCCTCCGCCTGCTCCCCCAGGGGTACAAAGGCGACCGGGCGGACGGGCGGGGGTGTGTGTTCCGCCAGCATGCCCAGGCGCTCAATACCGCCGGCCCAGCCAATTCCAGGTGTCGGCGGGCCGCCCAGCATTTTGATCAGGCCGTCATAGCGCCCACCGGCGATCACCGCGCCCTGGGACCCCAGCGCGTCGGTGACGAACTCAAAAGCGGTATGGGTATAATAATCCAGACCCCGAACCAGGCGCTGGTTCAGATTGTAGGCGATGTCCAGCACATCCAGACCTTCACAGACGGCGGCGAAGAAATCCTGCGAGGCGGCGTTTAGATATTCCTTCATCAAGGGGGCGTCGGCGACAATGCGTTGGTCGCCCTCATCCTTGGAATCCAGAATGCGCATGGGATTGCGGGTCAATCGATCCACGCTGTCCTCGGAAAGCCTGTCCTTGTGGTCCGAGAAATAGGCCACCAGCGCGTCGCGGTAGGCCAGGCGGCTTTCCGGATCGCCGAGGGTATTCAGCTCCAGCGTACAACGCTCCAGCACACCCAATTGATGCAGAATTTCGCCACCAAGGGTGATGATCTCAATATCGGCGCCGGGACCTTCCACGCCGAGGATTTCGGCATCAATCTGATGGAACTGCCGCTGCCGCCCTTTTTGCGGCCGTTCATAACGAAAGGCGGGGCCATGGGCGAAAAACTTCAGGGGCAGATCCTGCTGCATACCGCCGGAAATAAAGGCCCGGCAGATCCCGGCGGTAAATTCCGGGCGCAGGGTGACATCCTCGCCGCCACGGTCGGTAAAGGTATACATCTCCTTGCGCACCACGTCCGAACCTTCACCCATGGTACGGGCGAACACCGGCGTGAACTCGAAAATCGGGATATCGATATCGCCGAAGCCATAGCGGTGGGCGCAATCGCGCGCGGTTTCGACCACATGTTGGTGACGCGCCGCGGTCTCGCCGACAATATCGTGGGTGCCGCGCACCGATTGTATCTTTGCCATACTCGTCTTACTCCGCCGCCGCGGCCTTCAATTCCGCAAGTTTGTTTTCCACCAGCTCCACCACATGATCGACGAAGCCTTCATCACCAATCTTGTGATCGGCAACGCCGCTTAGATACACCATATGGGTGCCCCGGCCACCTCCCGTGACGCCGATATCGGTCTCCCGCGCCTCGCCCGGGCCATTGACCACGCAGCCCATGATCGACAGCGTCATGGGTGTCGCGATATGCGCCAGGCGCTGCTCCAGCGTCTCCACCGTCTGGATCACGGGAAAAGCCTGCCGGGCGCAGGAGGGGCAGCTTACAATAGACACACCGCGATGACGCAGCCCCAGGGCCTTTAGAATCTCGAAACCGGCATGAATCTCTTCCACCGGATCGGCCGACAGCGAGACCCGGATGGTATCGCCAATTCCGGCCCACAACAGGCTGCCCAGGCCGATGGAGGATTTGACCGTGCCGCCACGCAGGGCACCGGCCTCGGTAATGCCGAGATGCAGCGGATAATCACAGGCCTCGGCCAGGCCCTGATAGGCGGCGACGGAGAGAAATACATCCGATGCCTTGACCGAAATCTTGAAGTTCTCGAAATTATTGTCCTCCAGCAGCCGGGCGTGGTTTAGGGCGCTTTCCACCATCGCCTCCGGGCACGGTTCGCCATAGCGTTCCAGCAATTCCTTTTCCAGACTGCCGGCATTGACGCCAATGCGCATGGAACAGCCGTTGGCCCGGGCCGCCTGTACGACTTCACGTACGCGGCTTTCAGCACCAATGTTGCCGGGGTTGATGCGCAAACAGGCCGCACCATTGTCGGCGGCCTCCAGAGCCCGGCGATAGTGAAAATGAATGTCGGCGATGATGGGCACGGTGGTTTGGTCGACGATTTGCCGCAGCGCGGCCGAGGATGCCTCATCCGGACAGGAGACCCGGACAATATCGGCCCCGGCCTCCTCCAACGCGTGGATTTGCGCCACCGTCGCCGGAACATCGTGGGTCAGCGTCGTGGTCATGGACTGCACGCTGATCGGCGCATCGCCGCCGACGGCAACGTCACCAACCTGGACCTGACGGCAGCGCCGGCGGGTAATGTCACGATAGGGACGCAGGCTCATGAATTGGCGCTCGTTCAAATTGGACCGGTCAACGCGGTAACGGACCAGTGGGAAGGATGCAATAGCAACAATTCGTTGCCGATAACAGGCAAGATCAAGATTGGGCGCGCTAAAATTCTAGGGGCGTTCGCTGTTCGCGGGCTGCATTTGTCCACGCAGATCCTCAGCCGTCAATTTGATGTTGCGGCGCACCTGCCCCAAGGGGCCAAGTGTACCCAATGCCTCGCCATCCACCATAATCTCAATGGCACCCGCATTGCCGGTCATTAGGACCAGATCAGTCCGGTTGGGCGCATGATAGCTGTCGCCGGGCCGCAACATGCGGGTCAGCAGCAGCTCATTGTTGGCGCCCTGAACCTGGACCCAGGATTCGGCGCGTGCCCGCAGCACAACCCGAACATCGCGGTTGGAAGCACCGTATATTTGTGGCCGGTAGCCCAAGCTGCCCGTCGCGGCGGTCCTGGACAGACCCTCGGCGCTACCATCCGCGATTTCCTCGCTGCCCCCTTCCGAAAGGGGCCGGGCCGGCGCGGCGGGCGCCGCAGGCGGCGGCGGCGGCGTTATCGCGGCCTGATCCGACGGCATCGCCGGGGCCGTATCCACATCGCTGCCCTCCCGCAAGGAAGGCGCCGACGATGACGAAACCCGAGCGACCGGCTGCGTTGGCGACACCTGCTCCGTCGCCTCGACGGGTTTGGCCGGTTCGCCGTCTGCCGGCCGGTTGACGGCATCCGATGCATTCAGGCTTTCCGGCGGGTTATTGCTGGTTGCGGCGGCGGCCTGCCCATCCGGGCCAACCGTGGAAGAGGTTCCCGCTGTTTGTTCCGCGGCAGGCTCCGTCGCCGAGCCCGGCAACGTCGCGACCGGAGACGGGTCCGAGGCTTCGACCGGGGACGCCGCGCCGCGTGCCGCCAATTTCGTCGTCGACGGTATATCGCCAATGCTAACGGCCCTATCCGCCTCGGGCGCCGCGTTGTTGCCGTTCGATTCATCGTCGGCGTTTGCCAGACCGCTAACATCGGCGGCGGCGGCCCGCTCCCCTTCATCGGAACCCTGTGTTGTGCCCGCCGCTGTCTGAGCGGTTTCCTCATCATTGCCAGCCGCGCCCTGATCAGCCGGTTGACCAGAGGCGCTGCTACCAGATGGCTCGGCCAGGGCGGATGCCGGCGGGGCCACAGCCGGCGTTTCGCCGGTTTCAGCGGTTCTGGCCGACGGCTGATCCGCACTTGGCGTGCCGGGCGCAGCTTCAGGCGAAGGCGGCGCCGTTGCGGTCCCCGCCTCACTCCCGGCTGGCGCCGTATTGTCAACGCGGCTCGGCGGTTTCCATGGCGCCGTCTCGGTCGCCGTCTGATAGGGTGTGAGGCGTTGTGGCGGCTCGGCGACGCCCTCGATCGGCACGAGATCGCGCTGCTCAAGAAATATCCAGCCGCCGTACACAGCGCCCGCAACCAACAGCGATATCAGGGCCAGGCTCAGGCCCGGCCGCCGGGCCTCTTCAAGGGGTTCGGGAAAGACCAGGCGGCCCTCAACGGGGGCGAGCGTAGCCTCCTGTTTGAACTGGCGAATAATTTCATCACCGTCCAGGCCAAGAAATTCACTATAGGTGCGCAAGAATCCAACGGCATATGTCGGCCCCGGCAAATCATCTATGCGGCCGTCCTCCAATGCCTCCAAATATGCCAGTTGTATCCGCAAAGTTGTCGCGACATCGATTAGGGAAAGCTGCCTGCGCTGCCTCTCGGCCCGCATTTCGACGCCCACGCCTTCATAGGCTTCCCCTTCGACCGGTTCTTCAATTTGCCGCAAATGCAACCCGCGTGCCGACCCCCGCGCCCAGCCATCCTTGCTTCCCAGGCGCCCGGTTTCCTCGGGCTGTTCATCCACGATCTTCCGATCAGTCATGGCATATACTTCCAGATTGGGCCCTGCCGGCCAACTTACTCATACCGTAACCTACTGCCCCACACCGCTGGTCCGCCCGGCGGTCGCCGCTGTGGATAACTTAATAATAACTTTTTATCAGATCAGGAAAAATCAAGCAAATGCAATAGTTTAAATAGCAACGTCATGATTTTCCGCAAATTGAGTCAAAGCATTGCGCAAACTATGCTCTGGAGAATCATATATGTTCGCCATAAAGGCCTGTAAAGCCGGCAAATCAAGGCTTTTCACCATCATTTTTACCGGCCCGATAGATGCCGCGCCCATGGATATACTACGCAGACCGAGGCCGATCAGCGCCATGGCGTCCACCGGACGCCCGGCCGCCTCGCCACAAAGGCTGACCGGCACCGCGGCGGCAGCACAATTTTGCACAATATCGCGCACGATCGACAAGGCCGAGGGGCTCAATTCGTCATAGCGGTTGGCCAGGCGCGGATTGCCCCGATCCGAGGCAAACAGGAATTGCATCAAATCATTGCTTCCAATTGAAATAAAATCAACCAGAGGCAACAGCGCGCTCAATTGCCAGGCCAGCGAGGGCACTTCCAACATGGTACCGACGCGCAGGGACGAAGGACCTTCCTCGCCCATGCGGCCTTGCCGCTCAACCTCGCGATCGAGCAGGGCGCGCGCCGCCACGAATTCCGAAACTTCGGCGATCATCGGGAACATAATGGCCAGGGGGCGGCCCGCCGCCGCCTTCAAAAGGGCCCTGATCTGCATGCGCAGCAGGACCGGCCGGTCTAGGGATAGCCGGATCGCGCGCCAGCCCATGGCCGGGTTCTGTTCATCGTCGTAGCGGGTCAGATAGGGCAACATCTTGTCGCCGCCGACATCAAGCGTGCGGAATACCACCGGACGGTCGCCGGCCTGGTCCAAGACCCGGCTGTAAAACTCGGTTTGCATGGATACGGTCGGCAGCGTTGCCCGAACCATGAAATGCAGTTCCGTGCGGTAGAGACCTATCCCGTCGGCGCCGGTTTCATCGAGATGGGGCAAATCCGCCAATAACCCGGCATTCAGGTTGAGGTGGATGCGGGTGCCGTCCTTGCTCACCGCCGGCTGATCGCGTAACGCGGCATATTGCGCCGCCCTGGCCTGGCGAAGCTCCAGATTAGCGCCAAACGCTTTCAGGGCATCGCTGCCGGGACGCACGAACAATTGCCCGTTGTCGCCATCGACAACCAGATCGTCGCCACTTTCCACGACTTCCAGCAACTGGTCCAAGCGGCCAATAACGGGAATCTGCAGTGCCCTGGCCACGATGGCCACGTGCGACGTTGGCGATCCCTCTTCCAGCACCAAGGCCTTGATCCGGTTGACGTCGTAGTCCAGCAATTCCGCGGGGCCCATGTTCCAGGCCACCACCACGGCCTGATCCGGCAAATCGTCCTCGCTCAATTGCCCACCGCTGTTGGTCAAATGACGCATCAGGCGATTGGACAAATCCTCCAGGTCGTGCAGGCGTTCCCGCAAATAAGCATCGCCGATCTCCGACATCCGGGCCCGGTTCTCAACCTGCACCCGTTCCACCGCCGCCTCTGCCGTCAAACCGCCCTGAACCGCTTCATGCATGCGCGCCATCCAGCCCTTATCGTGGGCGAACATGCGGTAGGTTTCCAGAATGTCGCGGGATTCACCGCTGGGCTCGGCGATTGCCGCCTGCAGCATGCCATCGACCTGGGTGCGCAGCTCGGCTATCGCGGTATTCAGACGCGCCGCCTCGACATCGACATCATCGGCAACATGCTGTTCGACCACGATGCGCGGTTCGTGCAAAACCGCAATTCCGCGGGCCAGCCCTTCGTTCAGGGCAAGCCCGGCCAGACGCATGGGCAGGCCGTCGGAGCCGATTGTACCGACACCCGGCACTTCCTTCTGCAGGGCGCCGCCGACCATCTCCGCCAGCACCATGGCGATGGTCTGCATTACCTCGATCTCGTCGCTCAAATAGTCGCGGTTGGTCCGGTTCTGCACCACCAGCACGCCGACGACCCGGCCACCGCGCAAAACCGGTACACCCATGAGGGAATGGTAGTCTTCCTCACCGGTTTCCGGGCGGGCCGCGAAATTAGGGTGCGAACGCGCTTCCGACAGCGCCATGGGCTTGGCCAGCTGGGCGATCTGGCCGACCAGACCCTCGCCGATCCGCAAAGTGGTCTCATGGATGGCGCTACGCTTCAAGCCCTCGGTCGCGAACAACTCCAGCACGCCGCCGCGCAACAAATAGATCGAGCACACCTCCGCCACCATGTTGGCGGCGATGACGGTGACCAATTGGTCCATACGCTCCTGCGCATCGCCCGGACCGGCCATGACCTCGCGCAGCCGGCGCAGCAGGATGCGCGGCCCCGATGGACCCGCCGCGTTCACGCTGACTGCTCCGCCCAGACCGGCGGGCTCCCATGGGCCGCATTGGCCGTCACTATATCGGTGAGCAGGCTCAAGCGGCGTCCAATCCATATGCGGAGTGCAGGCTGCGCACGGCGAGTTCGGTGTATTCGGCCCCGATCAGCACGGAAATCTTGATTTCCGAGGTCGATATTGCATGGATGTTGATACCCTTTTCGGACAGAGCCGCGAACATCCGCTGGGCCACGCCGGCGTGGCTGCGCATGCCGACGCCGATCACCGAGACCTTGACCACCTCGCCATCGGCGATGATCTCCTGAAAACCGATCGCTTCGCGATGCTTCGCCAGAATATCCCGGACGCGGGGCAGATCGCCGCGCGTCACGGTGAATGTTATGTCGGTGCTGGTGCCATCGGGCGAAGCGCTCTGCACGATCATATCCACGTTGACATTCGCCTCGGCCAACGGGCCAAACACCGCCGCCGCCACGCCGGGGCGGTCGGAGACATGCAATAACGTTACCTTGGCCTCATCGCTGGCATAAGTAATGCCACTGACCACCGCTTGTTCCACGATCTCATCCTCGTCAACAACTAAAGTACCTGGAGTATCATTGAAGCTGGAAAGCACCTGCACCCGCACCCGGTGATTCATGGCCAATTCGACCGATCGGGTTTGCAGCACCTTGGCGCCCTGGGACGCCATTTCCAGCATTTCCTCGTAGGTTATTCTATCAAGTTTCCGCGCCGCCGTCACGATGCGGGGATCGGCGGTATAAACACCGTCAACGTCGGTGTAGATGTCGCAGCGGTCCGCCTCCAGGGCGGCGGCCAGAGCCACCGCCGTTGTGTCGGAGCCGCTGCGCCCCAATGTCGTAATGCGGTTATTGGGAGATATACCCTGAAAACCGGCAACGACGGCAACCTCGCCCGCTTCCATGCGCTGAATGATATCGCCGCCTTCGATATCCTCAATCCGGGCGCTGCCATGCACGTCATCGGTTCGAATGGGGATCTGCCAGCCCTGCCAAGAGCGGGCCGAAACACCCATTTCCTGCAGCGCCATGGCCAAAAGCCCAATAGTGACCTGTTCGCCCGAAGACACCACGGCGTCATATTCCCGTGCGTCATGCAGGCTGCTCATAGCCTGGGTCCATTCAATCAGTTGATTGGTGGTACCGGCCATGGCGGAAAGCACAACCGCGACCTGATTGCCCTCGGCTGCCACCTGGGCCACCCGGCCGGCAACATGACGAAGGCGTTCCACGTCGGCCACCGAGGTGCCGCCAAATTTCATTACTATACGTGCCATAACCTCACCTGGCGGCGCCGGTCGCCCATTGCCGCCCACGTTCATCCACCAAACGGTCCGTTGTCGCCGGTGGGCGGCTATACATACTCAAAGGGCACGGTTCATACAAGTAAGGCGGCGCTTTCAGCGCCGATAGAGCGTCAATTGGCTTCATGTACCGCCACATCTCGTCCCGAAGCCGATAACAGCGCCAGACCCGACGGGGTTATCCGCACCATCGCGCCCCTGCCATCGCGGTTTTCGCGCCGCAGCAATTTCCGCTCGACCGCGTCTTCCCATATGGTCAACCGCGGGCATGAGGTCCGCCACGCCTCCATCACCTCGTCGTAAGGCCGGGGCCGCGCGGCAATCCACTGCACCAGATCAAGTATCAGAGCATCATTGGCCGGAGTCATAGCAGCCTCCTTCCACTCTCAGTCAGCAAATTCGTTGCTTCACATATGGGACAGATTTTCCTATGTGAAAGTGTGTTAGCATCTCCTGCATATGCCGATGGGAATAGTAGCAAAAAAGGACGGCCATGGCCCAGGTTACCAGCGCAGCCAGCATTGATCCGGCCGAAATCGGCCGTTTTGACCGGATGGCGGCGGAATGGTGGGATGCCGACGGACCGATGGCGCCGCTGCACCGCCTAAATCGGCCACGGATGCAATACAGCCGAGAAAAACTGTGTGCGCACTTCAAACTCGATGGCAGCGATTTGCGCCCGCTATCGGGCCTGAATGTCCTGGATGTGGGTTGTGGCGGCGGGCTGCTGTCGGAGCCTTTCGCGCGTATGGGCGCAAGCGTCATGGGTATTGATGCGGGCGAAGACAACATCACCGCCGCCAAGGCCCATGCTGAAAGTGTGGGCCTGGACGTGGACTATCGCGCCATGCCGGCTGAGGAACTGGCGACCACGGGCGCGCTGTTCGATGTGGTGGTTAGCATGGAGGTGATCGAGCATGTGGCCGACGTTGCCGGTTTTATGGCAGCCCTGGTAAATCTCACGCGGCCGGGCGGCGCCCTGTTGCTGGCGACCCTGAACCGCACACCGCGCTCGTATCTGACGGCAATCCTGGGCGCCGAATACATGCTGCGGTGGCTGCCCGTGGGCACCCATGACTGGAGCCGCTTCCGCAAGCCGGCCGAGCTGGGCCGGCACCTGCGTCAGGCGGGGGCAGAACTGCGGGACGTCACGGGCATGCGCTATTGGCCCCGTCAGGATGAATGGCGGTTATCAAGGGATGCCGGCGTGAATTATCTGGCCCATGCGGTTCGCTGTGAATAACTAGTCGGCCTCATAGTAATCCGGAAAATAGTCGCGGACATAAGTGCTGTTCAGGGCATAGGCGTAGCAGGAGTTGCGCAGGTTGGGGCTGAGGAAAAGATGGCCGTCGCCCTTGTCTTCCATGCTCTCCACCACCTCGAACAAAGACTGCATGGCCGTGGTGGCCATTTGCGCCAGCATCTCGTTCAGGTGGGTGCAGCCCACGACGCCACCCAGGCGTTCGCGAATCGCGCGGTTCCAGCCCGGCCCCATTTTCAGGCCGACTAACCGGCTATAGTTCGGCGCCGCCAGATGACAGGGGCCGTGAGCACCCATGTCCATGTGCGCTTCCGCCGCCTGCACCACCAAATCCATGCCGACAGTCAGACGCAGCCACATATCATGCACCGGCTGGTCCGCCGTGCGCTCGCTATCAAGCATGCTGTAGTCGTCTTCCTTGACGTCCGTGATGTGGCCTTCGATATCCCACAAGCCGTCCTGGCGCTCGTAGGCCTTCAATTCAAGATTACGCGTATGGGACAAGGCGCGCGGCGCCGGATCACTTAAGGGCAAGGGTCACTCCTGATGTATTTCACGGCCCGGCCATGATCGATGGGGGCCCGGAAAATGATGATGCCAGGCAATCTATGACAAGTAATCCCCCGCAAGCAATGCAAGCGGGGGGCCTGGAGATGAAATATAGTGGCGGTTTACGGTGCGGAAGACGCGCCCGCGGCGCTTCAGGCCGTCGCGGCGATGACCCTTTCGCTATCGTCCGTGGCAGCCGGCCGTGCCCAAGCTTCGATCGGGCCGGTGGAAGGCTGCGGTACCTCGTAGCTGTATTCCCAATTCGCCGGATCTGAAAAAAGCTTACGCAGGATCTGGTTGTTGCTGGTATGGCCGGTGCGCTGGCCGGCGAAATGGCCGAGGATAGGCCCGCCCGCCAGATAAAGATCGCCGACGCAGTCCAGCACTTTATGACGGACGAATTCATCGACGTAGCGTAACCCGCCTTCGTTCATGATTTCGTCGTCGCGGCCAACCACGACCGCATTGTCCAGGGAACCGCCCTGCGCCAAACCAAGGTTCATCAGACGATCGACCTCGCACTCAAAGCCGAACGTCCTGGCGCGGCAGATATCCCGCTTGAAGCCGCCATTATGCAGATCGAAATAACCGGCCTTTTCGGCGATTGCGGGGCTGTCGAAATCAATCTCCACCGATACCGTGAAACCGTCCGAGGGCAAAAGCACGGCGCGGCGCTCGCCATCGTCAATCTCTATACGGCGAAGGACACGGACGGAGCGGCGGCGGGCCTGTTGCGGCTGCACGCCCGCGCATTCGATCAGGAACACAAACGGCGCGGAGGAACCATCCATGATGGGCACTTCCGGGCCATCCAGCTCGACGCGCACATTATCGATGCCGCAGCCGGCCAGTGCGGCCATCAAATGTTCAATCGTCGCGACCTTTACGCCGGCATCGTTTTGTACCGTTGTCGACATCACCGTGTCGCTGACCGTATCCCAGCGCGCCGGCAGTTCAGCAGGGCTATCAGTATCGGCGGCGGCATCAACGGCTGTATCCAGGCCCGAAGCGCCGATGTCCGTGCGAACAAACACGACGCCGGTATCCGCCGGCGCGGGATGTAGGCTCATGGCAACCTTCACGCCGCTGTGCAAGGCCACACCGGAGCAATTGATTGCATTTTTCAACGTATGCTGCTGTTTACTTGCCACGTCTTATTGTCCGTCCGTCGTAATTTTGTCTTCAACCAAGCGTTCGAGCCGTCCAGGTACCAAACAGGAAATTGGCATCTGTATTTGCGGGCGTTCCAAGAGCCGGTCGTGCAATACAGAATCTTCCTTAAAAAAGAGCACCTTGTGCGATGTTATTAGCAACCGCTCCCAAGATGCTCAAATCAAACTGTATTACATTTCGTTACGGCGCCAACCCGATTAACCATATTCGATTGGAAAATGGTTAATACGGGTTGGCGCCGGCCCGTGCCCTCGATGATCCTAATTTGCCTGGCGGCGCAGGAACGAAGGAATTTCAAGCAGATCCTCTTCGGTCTGTGGCGGCGCCAAGGGCGGTTCCTCGGGTTTTTGTTCCGGCTCCGCCGGTGCCGGCGCGGCTGTCTGGACCGGTTCGACTGGCTCCTGTATGGCGGGTGCCGGCGTGGCGGGCGCAGGCATGGCGGGCGCTGGGGTCTCGGCGACGTTGTCCGCCGGGGCCTCCAGCGCCACGGCTTGGCGCATTCTTTCCGGGCTGGGTGATTCCAGCCGTGGCTGCGCCGGCGCCGGAGGAACCGTCACCGCCGCCTGGCTGGCTTGTTTACGCCGGAACAGCGAGAAGCCGCGGCCTTTTCGCTTGGCCGGCCTGTCGCTCGGATTTAGGGCTTCCGCCTCGGCCATGGGTTCTGGCTGATGCAATGGGCTGCGGTCCTTCTCCGGCCGGCTGGCGGCCGGCGCGATAAAGGGCCCATCATCCATGTTGACATCCGCCGACCGTGTCGCGCCCAAAACAGCCGGGGCCATGGGCTCGGGTTCCGCCTGAGGCGGTTTCGGCGCCGGAACGCGCTGACCAAAGCTTAGCGGCAATGCCGGCGGCTCCTCTGCCACCGTTGCCGCCGGCGCCGTGACATCCTCAGCTTCGGCTTCCGCCGCCATCGCCGGAGCGGCCTCCGCCTTGACCTCGACCGCATTTTCGCTACCTGGATCAAATTCGGCGTCCGAAGTCGGCGCCGGAGCTGCCGCCTGATCGGACACGGGCTTTCCAGCCACGGCGGCCAGGCGCGGCGGCGTAATCACCGGCCGTTGGGCGCCTTCCTCGATCTCGATCCCGGTCGCCACCACGGAAACCCGCATGCGGCCGTTCAGGTTGTCTTCGATAGCCGAGCCAACGATGATATTCGCATTTGGATCGACCTCCTGACGGACCCGGTTGGCGGCTTCGTCAAGTTCGTACAATGTCAGATCCATGCCGCCGGTGATATTGATCAACACTCCGCGGGCACCCTGCATGGAGACGTCGTCCAGCAGCGGGTTGGAAATGGCCGCTTCCGCCGCGTCGATGGCGCGCTTTTCGCCCTCGGCCTCGCCGGTGCCCATCATCGCCTTGCCCATTTCGGCCATCACCGTCTTGACGTCGGCGAAGTCGAGATTAATCAGGCCGGGATTGATCATCAGATCGGTGATACCGCGAACGCCGGAGTGCAGCACATCGTCGGCCATGGAAAATGCATCGGCAAAGGTGGTCTTTTCGTTGGCAATGCGGAACAGGTTCTGGTTCGGGATGACAATCAGCGTATCCACGAAGGTTTGCAGTTCCTCGATGCCGCGCTCCGCCGAAAGCAGCCGCTGGCTGCCCTCGAACTGAAACGGCTTCGTCACCACGCCGACGGTCAGGATGCCTTGCGCGCGCAGCGCCTCGGCGATAACCGGCGCGGCGCCGGTGCCGGTGCCGCCGCCCATGCCGGCGGTAATGAAGGCCATGTGCGTGCCGGCCATGTGATCAAGAATTTGATCGATGGCCTCTTCCGCCGCCGCCCGGCCGACATCGGGGCGGGCGCCGCAGCCCAGGCCCTGGGTGATCGCCGCGCCCAGTTGGATACGGCGGTCGGCGGTGCTTTGCGACAAGGCTTGCGCGTCGGTATTGGCGACAATGAACTCGACCCCTTCCAGACCGGAAGAGATCATGTTGTTGACGGCGTTGCCGCCGGCACCGCCCACGCCGATGACGACAATCCGGGGCTTGAGTTCAGTCGTTTGCGGGGCATTTAGGTTGATGGTCATGGTTAGGTCTCCTTTACCTATCGGCTCCGGTGCGCAGTGGAATACTGCGCCAGTGGGTGGAATTCAGGATGGGTTGAAACTGGAAAGATCGAAACTGAAGTGGCGTTCGAGTGAAATGATTGGTCGGATGAGATCTCGCTGGCGGCATCTTCAGGCCTACCCCCATGGCTGCTGTTGCGGTTTTCATGATCAGAAATTCTCCTTGAACCAGCGGCCCAAGCGTTGAATTCGGCCGTCGCCGCCACTGCTTTCGACAAGATGTTCCATATGTTCCTGGCCCGGTCCCCGTTCGGCATAGGCCAACAGCCCGGCGGCGGTGGCGAAGGCGGGGCCCTCGGTCGCCTCGGCCAGGCCATGCACGCCCAGGGGACGGCCGATCCGTACTTGCTTGTCGAGAACACGGGCCGCATGTTCCCGCACCCCGGTCAACAGCGCCGCGCCACCGGTCAACACGGCACGCCGACCGGCGGTCCGCGCCAGGCCGGAGGCCTGCAGGCGGTCACGTACCAGTTCCAAGGTCTCCTCGATCCGGGGCTGAATAATGCCGATCAACATGGAGCGGGGGATCTGCTGTACCGCATCGGCGCCGCTTTCCCCCACCCGGGGCACGCTGACCATGGCATGTTCATCGTCAGGACCGGCCACGGCGCTGCCATGCAGGGTTTTCAGGCGTTCCGCGTGAGCCATGGCGGTGGAAAGCCCACGGGCGATATCGTTGGTGACGTGATTGCCGCCGACGGGCACCTGGTCGGTATGGATCATATGGCCGTCATAAAAGACCGCGACATCGGTGCTGCCGCCACCCATGTCGACCAGGGTCACGCCCAAATCCATTTCATCCTCGACCAGGGTGGAAAAGCCCGAGGCATAGGGTGCGACCACCAGGGCGGCGATTTCCAAATGGCAGCGCTCAGCCAGAAGCTTGAGGTTGCGCAACGGCCCCACGGCGGCCGAGACCACATGCAAACGCAGCCCGAGACGGGAGCCGAACATGCCGCGCGGTTCCCGGTAGCCCGGCGTGCCGTCAATGCAATAGCCGGCGGGAATGGTGTTCAGTATTTCCCGCCCTTCGCTGACCCGCCGGGCCAACAGATGGGCCTGGGCCAGGGCCCGTTTCAGGTCCCGCTCGCCGATCTCGTGACCGGCAATGTCGGTTTCAACGTCGATCAGACGCGAGGCCGGCCGGCCGCCGGAAAAGCTCAGCAGGACGCTATCAACCCGCTCCTTGGCCATGCGTTCGGCGGCATCCACGGCGCCGCGCACGGCTTCCTCGGCCGCGTCCATGTCAACCACGGCACCGGCGCGCATGCCTCTGGCGATCTGATGGCCGATGCCGATCACCCGCATCCCACCAACGCCGTCAGGCCGGGCGATAAAGCAGCAAACCTTGGTGCTGCCGATATCCAATGCGGTGATCAGACCATTTTTGCCCACGGCCATGTCAGGTGTCCTTCCCGGCTTTGTTTTTCTTGGCCGCCGCTTCCGGCGTAAGGCGCAACACCAGGCGATCAGGCAGACGCAGATCGATGGCCGCGACATCGCGCTCGAATATGCGATGTTCCGCCACCAGTTCAGCCAGCCTGTGCCAGGCGCCAAAGGGGTCGTTTTCGGGAAGATGGACCTTGATGCCGTTCTTCAAGCGCACATCCCATCGCCGCGCTCCGATTCGAACCGCCGCCTGAACCTGGGCAAAAAGCGTCGGCTTCCGTGACAGCATTTCGATCAGGGCCGCGGCCGCCACAGGGGCGTCCTTGCCCACGACCACCGGCAGATGGGCAAAACGGGCAAGGTTCTTCCTTGTGATCACCTTGCCGCCGTGGTCGATCAGGACATGGCGGCCCTTGTGCTGCCACAGGGCCAGGGCCTTGCGTTCGCTGATGCGCACCACGATGGTGTCGGGCAGGCGGCGTTCAACGCGGGCCGTCTCCACCCAACCAAGTTTCAATAGACGCTGGCGCGCCTGATCCGGATCGAAAGCCAGGATCGACTGCCCGCTACGCACGCCGACCGCCTTCAGCACCTGCCCCTTGGAGGTTTCGCCCCGTCCGGTAACAAATACATGCTGTACCGTCAGGCCGGCCCGGACAATCTGCCGCTCGCTCCAGCGCGTCAAATCCGTGTAGGCCGCCGCCACCAAACCTTGCACAACGCCGCTTTGCTTAAGCTGCCAGCTACCTGTCACCAGCCCGACCACGGCGACAGCGCTCAGCAACAGCACCAAGCCCAAACGCTTGCGCAGGTACCAGCGCGGCGGCCGGGCGCGCGCGGTGCGCCGGCGCGGCGGCAACTTGCCGTTGGCCGGTTTGCCGTCGGTCCGGCTGAAGATCTGCATTAGCGCGCGCATCCGGCGTCCTCCACCATCCAGCGCACCAGGGCGGTAAAATCAACGTTCTGATAGGCGGCCAGTTCCGGCACCAGGGAGGTCGGCGTCATGCCGGGCTGGGTATTGACCTCCAGCATATAAAGCTTGCCCGGCTCGCCATCGGTATCGTCATAGCGAAAATCCGCCCGGCTAACGCCCCGGCAGCCAAGCGCCTGATGGGCGCGTTCGGAAATCTCCATGGCCTGGGCATAAATGCCGTCATCAATCGGGGCCGGGATCACATGCCGCGAACCGCCCTCAACATATTTGGCGTCGTAGTCGTAGAAGCCGTCGTCGGTCAGGATCTCCGTCACGCCCAGGGCACGGCCGTCCATCACCGCAACCGTCAGCTCCCGGCCCGGCACATAGCGCTCCGCCAGGACTTCATCGCCAAAGCGCCATTCACTGCCCACGGGCGGATTGTTGTCACCGGCCCGAATGATCCTGACGCCGAAAGTAGAACCCTCGCTTGGCGGCTTCACCACATAGGGGCGATCCAGGGGATCTTTTTCATTCACCGCCGCAACCGTGGACAGGCAGCTTTCCGCACACGGAATACCATGGGCGCGGAAGACTTCCAGGGAAGCCGGCTTGTACATGGCCACGGCGGAGGCGCGTACGCCGGAATGGGTATAGGGCAGCTCCATCAATTCCAGCAGGCCCTGGACGCAGCCATCCTCGCCCCAACGCCCGTGCAAGGCGTTGAACACCACGTCAGGCTTGGTCTCCAGCAAGCGGCTGGCGAGATCGGCATCGACATCGATTTCAGTGACCTCGTAGCCATCCCCGCGCAATGCCTTGGCGCAGGCCTTGCCGGAGGTCAGAGAGACCGGGCGCTCGGCCGAGCGCCCCCCCATCAATACGGTTAAATTGGGTAAAAACAAGATTCCATATCTCA
>CAZVYX010000010.1:87896-119526 GCA_964631725.1 uncultured Rhodospirillaceae bacterium
CGCCCCCCCATCAATACGGCGACGTGGCTGCTCATGATGCCTCCTCCGCCAGGACAAGTTCAGGGGTGTTGTCGGGATCAAATTCGCCGATACGACGGATCTCCCATTGCAGCATGACACCGCTGTCCGCATGCACCCGGCGGCGAACTTCCTCGCCCAGGGCCTCCAGATCGGCGGCGGTTGCTTCACCCGTGTTGATCAGGAAATTGCAGTGCAGCTCGGACACCTGGGCACCGCCACGCGTCAGGCCACGGCAGCCGGCCCGGTCGATCAGCTCCCACGCCTTACTGCCATTAGGATCATCATTACCCGGGTTCTTGAAGGTACTGCCGCCCGTCCGCGTGTTGACCGGCTGGCTGTCCTTGCGGGCCTGGCGAACTTCCTGCATGCGGGCGCTGATCTCGCCCTGATCACCGTACTGGCCATGGAACTGCGCGGCGGTGAATATCCAGTCCTCGGGCGCGCCGCAGTGGCGATAACTCATCTCCAGTTCGTCCGCCCCGGCCCGATGGATGGTACCGCTGGCATCCACCGCCTCGGCCCAGTCCAGGATATCCTTGAAAGCGCGGCCATAGGCGCCGGCATTGATGCGCAGGCCGCCACCGACGGTTCCCGGTATGCCGCGCATGAATTCAAAGCCGACCAGGCCGGCATCGCGGCAAATTCGCGCCAGGTTCACATCCAGGGAACCGGCCCCAGCGGTTACCGTAGTGCCATCGACCTCGATCTCGTTAAAACCCTGGTCCAGCCGGATTACCACGCCGCGCACGCCGCCATCCCGGATCAGCAGGTTGGAGCCAAGGCCGAGCACGGTGCGGGGAATATCGCCGGGGCATTTGGCCAGGAAGGCCGCTAAATCCAGAGCATCCGCCGGCCGGAAAAGAACGTCTGCCAACCCGCCCACACGGAACCAGCTACTGCCCGAAAGATCCACATTCTCGATATAGCGGCCACGCACCGCCGGCAGGCGCGACAGCAATGTATCCGTATGCGGCTGGGTTATCATCATGCCGCACCCGTCATCGCGGTCAATTGTTCCGGCAGGGCATTGGCCCAGCCGCTGATGGTGCCGGCGCCAAGGCAGACGACCATATCGCCCGCCGCCGCCTCCACCCTGACGATCGCCGGCAGATCTTCCGGTCCATCCAGGGCCAGAACCCGGCGATGGCCGCGCGCCGTCAGACCCTGAATCAAGGCATCCCGGTCCATACCTTCGATAGGCGCTTCGCCGGCCGCATGCACATCCGCCACGATCACCGTGTCGGCATCGTTGAAGCAGGTGCAAAAATCCTCGAACAGATCGCGCAGACGGGTGAAGCGATGGGGCTGCACGACGGCGACGATGCGGCCCTGGCAGGCCGCGCGGGCGGCCCGCAACACGGCGGAAATTTCCACTGGATGATGGCCATAGTCATCGATAACCGTAACGCCGCCCACTTCGCCGGTTTTCGTGAAACGCCGTTTGACGCCGGCAAAGCCGGACAGGGCGGATAGCAGCTTATCATCGGCGATCTTCATCTCCAGACCAACGGCGATCGCGGCCAGGGCGTTCAGCACGTTGTGCTCCCCATGCATCGGCAGATGAAAACCCTGTATCAGGCGGGTTTCGTTGCTGACCCGGTCGGTCAGCGCGACATCGAAATGCATGCCCGCGGACGAGGCCTTCAGGTCCACCGCGCGCACCGCCGCCTGGGGACTGAAGCCATAGGTCACAATGCGCCGGTCAGATATGCGGCCGATCAGGGCCTGAACTTCCACATGATCCAGACACATCACCGCGAAACCATAAAAGGGCAGATTCTCGATAAAGGTCTGAAAGGCCACCCGCTCGGTCTCGAAATCGCCGTAAAAATCCAGATGCTCCGGGTCCATATTGGTGACGATGGCGATGGTCGCCGGCAGCTTGGTGAAGCTGCCGTCGCTCTCATCCGCCTCCACGACCATCCACTCGCCCGCGCCCAGACGGGCATTGGTGCCGTATGCATTGATGATGCCGCCGTTAATCACCGTCGGGTCGTAGTCGGCCTGGTCCAGAATGGCGGCGACCATGGATGTGGTCGTCGTCTTGCCGTGGGTGCCGCCAACGGCGATGGCCCATTTCAGGCGCATCAGTTCGGCCAGCATTTCGGCCCGCCGCACCACCGGGATCATTGCCTCCCGTGCCGCCACGACTTCCGGATTGTCCGGCTGCACGGCGGAGGAAATCACCACCACGCGGGCCTCGTCCAGATTATCCGCGGTATGGCCGATCTTGGCCTCGATCCCCAATTCACGCAGGCGCAGCACATTGGCGCCCTCGGCCTGGTCGCTGCCCTGCACCCGATAGCCCAGGTTATACATGACCTCGGCAATACCGCTCATGCCGATGCCGCCGATGCCGACGAAGTGGATAACGCCGATGTCTAGTGGCAGAGCCCTCATGCCGCGGCCCTCCCACCCAGTTCACCGGCGGACAGTGCCAGCACAAGCTCCGCCAATTGTCCGGCGGCGTTCGGTTGGGCCCGGCGGCGCGCCGCCTTGGCGGCGTCGCATAGCAATTCGGGCTCATTCATCAGTTTCGCCAGATGCTCCGACAGAATAGCGACGCCCAGGTCGGCGTCCGGCAGCACCCAGGCACCGCCGACGGAACTCAGGACTTCGGCATTGCGGGTCTGATGGTCGTCGGTGGCATAAGCGTAGGGCACCAGGATGCTGGGCCGGCCCAGCATCGCCAGTTCGCTGACCGTGCCGGCGCCGCTGCGCGCGATAACCAAATGGGCCGTCGCCAGGCGCGCCGGCAGATCGGTGAAGAAATCCGCCGTTTCCGCCTTGATGCCGGCCGCGGCATAACTTTCACGCACCGCCGGCAAATCCTCCGGCCGGCATTGCTGCACCACCGACAGACGCCGCCGTAAATCCGGCGCCAGGGCGATCAGGGCCTGGGGGATCACTTCACTGAAATGGCGGGCACCCTGGCTGCCGCCAAAAATCAATAGATGAAACGGTCCATCTTCTTGCGCCGCCACATATGGTTGATCGGCCAGAGCGGAAATCTCATGGCGAACCGGGTTGCCGGTGACCAGTTGCGGCTGCGCCGGTAGCCCTGGCAGGGCCTTGGTAACTGGGAAAGACGTCGCGATGGCATCGACGCGGCGGGCCAGCAGGCGATTGACCCGGCCCAGAACCGCGTTCTGTTCATGGATGGCGCGGGGTACCGACATGGTGATCGCCGCCAGCATGGTGGGCAGGGATGGATAGCCGCCGAAGCCGACCACGGCCGCCGGCCCCACCTGACGGATCAGCCGCCGGGCCTGCAGGGTGCCAAGAGCTATCTCGACCATGGCCGTCAACTTGCCCAACAGGCCGCGCCCGGATGGCGTGCCGGAGGTGACGTGATGAACGGTCTGGCCGGGAAACCGGTCGGAGAAATCCTCGCCGCGCCGGTCGGTGACGATATCCACCGCCCGGCCGCGTCGGTCGAGCTCCGCCGCCAGGGCCTGGGCCGGGAATACATGACCGCCGGTACCGCCCGCCGCCAACATGATGCTGCCATTGCCCAAGCTCATGGCTGCCCGCCAAGGTTGGGGCGGCGCCGGGTCAGGGCCAGCACCATGCCCATGGCCAGGGCCAGGGCCAACAAGGACGATCCGCCGTAAGATATGAAAGGCAGGGTCATGCCCTTGGTCGGCAGCAGGTTCAGGTTCACGCCGATGTTGATCACCGCCTGCAAGCCGAACTGGGTCAATAGGCCGGCGGCGGCCAGCAGGACGAACAGGTCATCCTCGCGCAACAGGCGGGCGAAACCGCGCAGGGTGATGAAGCCGAACAGGGCGACGATGATCAGGCAGGCGATCAGGCCAAACTCCTCACCCGCGACGGAGAAGATGAAATCAGTATGGGCATCGGGCAGCACCCGCTTGACCATGCCCTCGCCCGGGCCCCGGCCCAGCAGACCGCCCTGGCCAAAAGCGTCCATGGCCCGGTCGATCTGATAGGAATCGCCGCTGGCCGGATCCAGGAAGCGGTCGATGCGGCTGGCCACATGCGGGATGGTGGCATAGGCCACGACGGCGCCGGCCAGGCCCAGAAGTCCCAGCAATCCGACCCAAAGCATGGACAGCCCGGCAATGAAACACTGCCCGAACCAAACAACGGAGACCACCGCCGTCATGCCGAAGTCGGGCTGCAGGACCAGCAGCCAGGCGACCAGGGCAAACAGGGCACAGCAAATCAGTCCACCCGGCACGCCTTCGCGGCGGCGCTGTTCCGCCAGCATCCAGGCGGCAACCACGGCAAAGCAGGGTTTGATGAATTCCGAAGGTTGAATGGACAACCCGGCAAATTGCAGCCAACGGGTCGCACCCTTGATCTCCGGACCGAGAAGCAGGGTCAGGGCGACCAATAGCAGGCTGATGGCGAAGCCGACGACGGAGATGCGTCGCACGCCCCGGGGGCTCATCAGCGAAACCAGGAACATCACGGCCACGGCCAGGGGCAGGAACAGCGCCTGACGCAGAACGAAATGCTGGCCGTGCAATTGCAGGCGCTCCGCCACGGCCGGGCTGGCTGCGAGGGTCAACAGGGTGCCAATGGCAATCAACAGCGCCACCGCCAGCAAGGTCCAGCGATCGACGGTCCACCACCAACGGCCGACGATCGAAGTATCCGTGCGCGCGAAGGAGATCATCCCGCCCCTCCCGCCGCGCGGCGATAGTGGCCGTCGCCATTGCCGCCGTTGCCGACAGCGTCCTGGGCCAAAACGCGGAACAGATCACCGCGGACTTCGAAGCTGGGGAACTGATCGAAGCTGGCGCAGGCCGGCGATAGCAGTATGACGCCGCCGCCCGCCGCCAGGGCGGATGCGTGGGCGGCGCGGACGGCCGTTGACAGATCGCTCGATATTTCGTGATCCAGCTCGGCGCCCAGCCTTTGCGCGAAACCATCGGCGGCCTCGCCAATCAGAAACGCCTTGGCTATTCTGGAATAGAATGGCGCCAGGGAGTCGATGCCGCCCTGCTTCGCGATGCCGCCGGCAATCCAGTAAATGTTGTCATAGGCAGCCAGGGCGTGGGCGGCGGCCTCCGCATTGGTTGCCTTGCTATCGTTGACGAACAGGATATCGCCCTGGCGCGCCACTACTTCCATACGATGGGGCAGACCGGGATAATCCCGCAGACCAGGAACGATTTGCGCCGGCGCGAGACCCAGCGCCTCGGCCATGGCAAAGGCCACGGCGGCGTTCTGCCAGTTGTGGGCGCCACGCAGGGTTTCGATACCATTCAGATCGGCAACGGGCTCGCTCCCGACGGCACGGTACAGCCGCCCGGCCTGGACAAACAAACCATCTTCCAATTGGCGCCCGACGGCGATTTCAACCACCTTGCGCCCTGCCGCCCGCATCTCCCGGCAGACCTGGGCCGACCATTCATCGTCGCTACCCAGCACAAGGGTGGCGTCCGCCCCCGCCATCTCCAGCAATCGGCGCTTGGCCGCGATATAGCCGTCCATGCCGCCATGGCGGTCCAGATGATCGGGGCTGATGTTCAACAGAGCCACGGCCTGGGGACGCAGGCCGGTGGTCAGATCGATTTGGTACGAGGACAATTCCAGGACATAGGCACCCGCCGTATCGAGGATATCAAAATCCAGCACCGGACGACCCAAATTTGCGCCGGCTTCCACCGCGCGGCCCGCCGTGGACAGAATATGTTCCAACAACGAGGTAGTGGTCGATTTGCCGTTGGTGCCGGTTATTGCCGCCACCGCGGCTTCCGGGCGGGTTCGGGCGAACAGCTCCACATCGCCCAAAACTTCGGCGCCAAGACGATCCGCCAGGCCAACCACCATATGCGGCTTCGGATGCGTCAAGGGTATGCCGGGGCTGAGCACCAGTGCCGCAATCCCTTCCCAGGTTTCGGCCGATGGCGCCGCCGCCACGGCACCAAAGGCTACCGCGTCCCGCCGCCGGTTCGGATCATCATCCCAGACCAAAACCCGCGCGCCGCCGGCGATCAGGGCCCGAGCCGCCGACAGGCCGGTCCGGCCCAGGCCGTACACGGCCACCGCTCTGTCCCGATATGTGCTGATGGCGATCATGGCTTAGCGCAGCTTCAACGTGGCCAAGCCGAACAAGGCCAAAATGACGGCGATAATCCAGAACCGGATAACGATGGTCGGCTCGGCCCAGCCCTTTTGCTCATAGTGATGATGCAGCGGCGCCATGCGGAAAACCCGGCGGCCGGTCATCTTGAAGGATGCCACCTGGACAATGACCGATACCGTTTCCAACACGAACAGGCCGCCGATGATGGCCAGGACGAATTCATGCTTTGTCACCACCGCCACGGCACCGAGGCCGCCGCCCAGGGACAAGCTGCCCGTATCGCCCATGAAGACCATGGCCGGCGGCGCGTTGAACCACAGGAAGCCCAAACCGGCGCCGACCAATGCGCCGCAATAGACCGCCAACTCGCCGGCGCCGGGCACGGTGTGCAATTGCAGGTACGAACCGAACACCACGTTGCCGGTCAAATAGGCGATCAGGGCGAAGGCGGATGCCGCGATGATCAACGGTCCGATCGCCAGCCCGTCCAGGCCGTCGGTCAAATTCACGGCGTTCGAGGAACCGACCATGACCAGCGCCCCGAAGGGTATGAAAAACAATCCCAGATCGAACAGCAGATCCTTGGCGAACGGCACGGCCAGATGGGTCGACAGGCCACCGGGCTGAAACGACATGATCCAGATGGCGGCAAGAACCGCGACCGCCATTTCCAACACCAATTTCAGCTTGCCCGGCAGACCGCGCACATTGGCCTGGGTTACCTTCAGATAATCATCGGCGAAGCCGATCAGGCCAAAACCGGCGGTAACCAGCAATACCGCCCAGACGAAGCGGTTGGACAGATCGGCCCACAGCAAGGTCGACACCGAAAGCGCCAACAGGATCAAAAAACCGCCCATGGTCGGCGTGCCCTGTTTGGCCACGATATGCCGTTCCGGCCCGTCGTCGCGGATCGGCTGTCCGCGTCCCTGTTTGCTGCGCAACCAGCGGATCAGGGGCGGGCCGAGGATGAAGCTGATGATCAGGGCGGTCATCACCGCCGCCCCGGTGCGGAAGGTCAAATAGCGAAACAGATTGAAGATACTGAAATCTTCAGCCAGGGGATAAAGCAGATTGAAAAGCATACGCGTCCCCTAACCGCTGATCGCCGCGTTGCCATCGCCGACAACATCGCCCAGGTCCCGCAGGGCCTGAACGATCGGCGCCATGTTCTGGCCCAGGGATCCCTTGACCAATACTGTATCGCCCGGCCGCACCGCACCGGTGACCTTTGCCAGCAGATCCGCCGAGCCGGCCTCGTGCGCGCCGCGCATGCGTTCGGGCAAGGCATCGAACAAATGCGCCATATGCGGGCCGCATGCGAAAATCTGATCGACGCCCGCCGCGGCCAGATCCGGGGCCAGGGCGGCATGCAGCTCAGGTGCCGTATCGCCCAGCTCAAGCATGTCGCCCAACACGGCGATGCGCCGGCCCATGGCCTCGACCTCGACCGCGCCCAACGTTTCGATGGCGGCGGTCATGGCCACGGGGGAGGCGTTATAACTTTCATCGATGATCAACAAACTGCCGTCGCCGAAGCTGACCCGATGGCGTTCGCCCCGGCCCTTGGGTGCGGCCACATCAGCCATGGCCAGAGCCGCCAGGCCCAGATCGGCCCCCAGGGCGCGTACGGCGGCCAGAACGGCCAGGCTGTTGATGGCCCAATGGCGGCCCGGGGCACCTACCTTGTAGGTCACGGCCTGTCCATCGATGTCGGCGGAAATACAGTTGCATGTGGGATGCTGCGCCAGGCCGATCAGGCGCGCCTGCGCATCCTCGTGGGCGCCGAACGAGATGACGCGCCCCACGCCGGCCGCCACGGCGGCCCGCGACAGGTGGTCAAAATGCGCATTGTCGCGGTTCAGGATCGCCACGCCGCCGGGCTCCAACCCGGTGAAGATTTCCGCCTTGGCATCGGCGATCTGGCTCAGCGAGGCGAAGAACTCCAAATGCACTGGCTCCACGTTGGTAATGATCGCCACATGCGGGCGCACCATGCGGCTCAACGGTGCGATCTCGCCGGCATGGTTCATGCCCAACTCGAAAACGCCATAGGTACAGTCAGCGGGCATCCGCGCCAGGCTTAGCGGCGCGCCCCAATGATTGTTCAAATTGCCTTGCGAGGCATGGGTCGGAGCGCCCCGCGCCAGGGCCTGGTACAAGGCTTCCTTGGTTCCGGTTTTCCCCAAGCTGCCGGTGACGGCAACGATACGCGCCGCGCTGCGGGCGCGGGCGGCACGGCCCAGGGCTTCCAGACCGGCCAGGGTGTCGGCGACCCGCAACAAGGAGGCATCCGACGCCAATCCATCCACGTCCCTACTGACCATCGCGGCGGCGGCGCCACGGGCCAGGGCATCGGCGGCAAAATCATGGCCATCGAAATTCGGCCCCTGGATCGCCACGAACAGATCGCCGGGCCGCACGGTGCGGCTGTCGATCGAGACGCCGCTGGCCCGCCAGGCGCCACCGCCATTACACTGGCCATTCGTTGCGGCGGCAGCTTCGGCGGACTGCCATAGGACGGCGGCGGTCATGGGTTTTCTCCCGCCAGCACCCGCGCCGCCACATCCCGGTCGTCAAAGGGATGCGTCACGCCGGCGACGGTCTGCCCGGTCTCATGCCCCTTGCCGGCAATCAACAGAACATCATCGGGGCCCAGCCAGCCGATCGCCGTGGCAATGGCCTGTCCGCGATCGCCGATTTCCAAGCCGCCGGGGCAATCAGCCATGATCTCGGATCGGATTACGGCGGGATCCTCACTGCGTGGGTTGTCGTCGGTGACCACCACCTTGTCGGCCAGATCAGCGGCGATGCGGCCCATGAGCGGGCGCTTACCCCGGTCCCTGTCGCCGCCGCAGCCGAAGACCACGAACAATTGCCCCCGGGCATGGGGCCGCAGCGCCAAAATGGCGGCGCGCAGGGCTTCGGGCTTGTGCGCATAGTCGACGAAAACGCCGCCCTGCCGGGCGGTATCGGCGGTGGCAATCGCCTGCAGCCGCCCCGGCACGCCTATCAAACGTCCGGCGGCGGTCAACACGGCGTCGGGATCGCCGCCACCGGCAACCGCAAGCGCAATGGCGCAAAGTACATTTTCCGCCTGGAAGGCGCCGATCAGGGGCAGATCCAGATCCGCCCGCCGGCCCATGGCGGCGATGGTCAGGCGTTGGCCATGCCCGGTGATTTCGCGGTTCAGCAGGGCAATATCGCCATCGGCGCCAAACGTCAGAATTTCATGCCCGCGTGCCAGGCAGGCCATGCGCAACCGCCCGGTCAGATCCGATGCCGCCGGCAAAACCGCCGTACCGCCGGGCGCCATGACGACTTCGAACAGGCGCAGCTTGGCGCGCAGGTAATCTTCCTCGTCCGTGTGATAATCCAGATGATCCCGCGACAGATTGGTAAATGCCGCCGCCCTCACCCGAACCCAATCCAGGCGCCGCTGGGCCAGACCATGACTGGATGCCTCCAGAGCCAGATGATCGACGCCCGCATCGGCCAGATCCCGCAAGGCTTCATGCAGGATAACCGGATCCGGCGTCGTGTGCGCCAGTTTGCGCCGCAGGGGCTTGGAGTTTATGCCCAATGTTCCCAGGCTGGCGCCGCGTAGATCCATGGCGGCCCAGATTTGCCGCACGAAATCAGCCACCGAGCTTTTGCCGGAGGTCCCGGTCACGGCCACGATGGTTTCAGGCTGAGCGCCAAAAAAGCGCGCCGCCAGTTGTGAGAGGCGGCGGCGCGGTTCTTCATCCTCGATAATGGGCACATCGATATCACGATCGACCGCCGCCGCCAGGCCGGGCGGCCCCAGCAACGCGGTCGCGCCACGGCGGATCGCCTCGGGCACGTAGTCAACGCCATTAACGGCGCTATCGGCGGTGCTGCTGGGCAGGGCGGCAAACAGGAAACCGGGGCCCACCAGCCGGCTATCCGCCGTCAGCCCAAGAATCTCCCTATCCGCCAACTGGCTCACTTCATTCTCCATCAGCTCAGTTAACCGCAACGTTCCGGCCCCGGTCGCCCGTCCGGCTATGCACTATCCGGCTATACAGAGGCATCGCCATGGCCCGCCGGACCGGCGCGGCCTCGCTATCCACGGGCTGCACCCCAAGGATGGGCCCGATGCGGCTTATCACCCGGCCGGCCAGCGGCGCCGCCGTCCAGCCGGCACCAGCGAAGCCATGGGTCTCGACATCGCCTTGTGGTTCATCCAGCAACAGGTAAACGACATACTTTGGCGCGGTCATGGGAAAGGCCGCGGCGAAAGAAGAGATCAAGGACTTGCGGTTGTAGCCCCCCACGCCGGCCTTTTCGGCTGTCCCGGTTTTTCCACCGACCAGGAAACCTGGCGCCTGCGCCTTGCGCCCGGTGCCTTTCTCGACCACGGCGCGCAGCAGACGCCGCACCTGGTTCGAGGTCCGCTCGCTGATGACCTGAACGCCGACGGTACGCTCCCCCGGTTTGCGCTTGATCAAGGTTGCGGGCAGCAACACGCCGCCGTTGACCATCGCTGCGAAGGCGGAAGCGAACTGCACCGGTGAAACCGCCAAGCCATGGCCAAAGGCCGCCGTCATCGTGGAAATATCGCCCCAACGGCGCGGCGTGATGGGCGCGCCAACTTCGGGCAGTTCCAGGCTGGGCCTGCCGAGCAGGCCGAAACGGTCGAGATATTTACGCTGCCCGTCCCGGCCAACGTCCAAGGCCATCTTGGCCGCGCCGATGTTCGAGGAGTAGATCAGAATTTCCGGTACCGACAGCCAGCGTTTCTTGGCGTGGCTGTCGCGGATCGTGAAGCGGGCCACGCGGATCGGCTTGGTCGCGTCATAACCGCCGCGTATTCTGGTTACACCGCTATCAAGCGCCATGGCCACGGTCAGCACCTTGAAAACCGAACCCAACTCGTAGACGCCCTTGGTCGCACGGTTGAAGCGCGCCAGGGCGGGAGCGGCGGAAGGATGGTTGGGGTCAAAATCAGGCAGCGAGACCAGGGCCAGAAGCTCGCCCGAATTCGCGTCCATCACCAAACCGGCGGCGCCCTCCGCCTGGAACCGTTCAACGGCGGATGCCAGTTCGTCGCGCAACGCGTGCTGCACCCGCGTATCCAGGGATACTTGCAACGCCTTTCCCCGGGGGCCGCGATCGCGCAGGTCCTGATCAAAGTATTTCTCGATACCGGCAATGCCGTTGCCGTCCACATCGGTGAAGCCCAGGACATGGGATTCCAGCGTGCCATGGGGATACAGGCGCCGCTGTTCGTCGCGGAAGTGCAGCCCCGGAATGCCCAGGCCATTGACCGCCGCCTGTTGTGCCGGCGTTAGATTTCGCTTCAGCCAGACAAAGGCGCGGCCCGAGGACAGGCGCTGCTGTACCGCCGCGCGGCTTAGTTCCGGCAGCACCTTGACCAGCCTGCCCGCCGCCTTTGCCGCGTCGGGCACTGATCTGGCATCGGCATACAGGGACGCAGTCAACAGATTGGTTGCCAGCAGCGTTCCATTGCGGTCAACAATATCCGACCGCCCAGCCGTGGACTTGGTGGGCGTCGCGGCGATGAACGCCAGGGATTGACCCGGCTCCCGGATAACCGTCAGTTCGATCAACCGGCCGGCCAGAACGAAGAAACTGACGGCGAAGACAAGGGCCACGGTCACCAAGCGGATGCGCCCGATACGGATGGCCTGAACCTTGCTGCCCACCAGATGGGCGCTGTCGTGGGATGCGGCCGCGGGCTCTGCGTCGACGCTATCAACGCCATCACCGAACGTTGTTCCTGGCCGGCTCATGACCGGTCCCCACCACTGGCCAATACGATCCGCTGACCGCGTCGGGATTTCAGCGGCTTCCGGCCCGGCACGGGCGGGCCGCCGCGCCGAACCTTGCGCCGCGCCTTCTTGCCGCCATTCTCTTGACTGGTGCCATTTTTGGCGATGTCGGATTTTCCGGCTTCTGCTTTCAGCGGCAAACCGGCCAGAGTACCGATCTGTGACGGCACCAGGGGACGCAAGGAAAGATGTCGCTGGGCCAGGTCCTGCAGGCGGCTGGGCTGACTTAGGAAGCTCAATTCGGCGGCCAGGATACGGCTGTTGCGCTGGCTGTCAGCCAGCTCGGTCGCAGCCCTGGCCAATTCCCGCTCCAACTGCTGGACCTCGGATTCCAGACGGTACAGACCCAGCGAAACCGCCAAAGCCAGCAACAGGACAATGATGGTGATGGGCCATCTCATGACGCCACCTCGACATTCCGCCCCAACCCCGCCACCGGCACCTCGGTGCGTTGGGCCAGACGCAGTCGGGCCGAACGGGCCCTGGGATTGGCGGCGATTTCAGCGGCGCCGGGCTTTGTGGCGCCACGGCGCGGCAGGTGAAAGGTAATCGGCCGCTGATCATCATTGGGCGGGCGGTGGCGCGAACCACTGGGCCGCAGGCCGGAACGCTCGCTCAGAAACTGCTTCACTTCCCGATCCTCGAGGGAATGGAAGGAAACCACGGCCAGCCAGCCCCGTGGCGCCAACAGGCGTTCCGCCGCCGCCAGACCTTGGCGAAGCTCTTCGATCTCACTGTTGACGTAGATGCGCAGCGCCTGAAAGGTGCGGGTGGCGGGGTGGATACGCTTGCCGCCCTTCTTGCCGCCCCGGCCGGCCGGTCCAACCGCCCTGGCAACGATATCGGCCAATTGGGAGGTGCGTTCGATCGGCGCGGTCTCGCGGGCCCTTACAATGGCGCGAGCCACGGCGCGGGAGCGCCGCTCGTCACCGAAATGATAGATTATGTCGGCCAGTTCATCCTGTTCCCGGCTGTTGACCACGTCCGCCGCGGTCTCGCCGTCCCGCGACATGCGCATGTCCAAGGGCCCGTCGGCGGCGAAGGAAAAGCCGCGCCCGGCCTGATCAAGCTGCATGGAGGAAACGCCCAGATCCAGCGTCACGCCCTGCAATTGAGCGGCGCCGGCATCGGCCGCCAATTGCCCCATCTCGGAGAACCGGCCCTGAACCAGGGACAAGCGGCCGTCATATTGTGCCACCGCCCTAGCGCCCGCGGCTACCGCGTCCGGATCCCGGTCAATGGCGATCAACCGGCAATCGGCGGCATCAAGGATCGCCCTGGAATATCCGCCGGCGCCAAAGGTGCCATCCAAGTAAACGCCGCCATCCTGGACCGCCAGCCCCGCCAGCACCTCGGCCAGCAGCACCGGAACGTGGGGAATGTTGGGATTATTGGGGGCGGCGGTCATTCGCCCGCCTCCATCTGATCGCGGCGTTGCAGTTCGAACCTGGCGGCCTGTTCCTTGGCCCGTTCCGTCGCCGCAGCCTCGTAAGCCTCGTAGGCCTCGGGCGCCCAGATCTGAAAGGTTGCGCCACGGCCCGCGAAGGTTGCCAGGTCGGTGATACCCGCATGTTCCAATAATTGTTGCGGCAGGATGATCCGGCCTTCACCGTCAAACGGCAGGCGGTGGGATTTGGTCAGAATAGCCGTGGCCAGATCGCCATATTCATCGGAAAACGGATTGAAGGTATCGATGCCCTCGGCCAACTGCCGCATGCGGCCAATATCGCAGCCATCAATGGCGCCGCCGTGGCCGGGTGAAGGAAAAGCGACAACGCCGGCAAAGGCATCCGACGTCAGGTCGGCGCGGAAAGACGCCGGCACGGAAACCCGTCCCTTCCGGTCCACTTTATTATCAAACCGCGACAAAAACAGTGCCACGACCATTCCCCCAGTTAGCCATTTTCCAATCCGGCACGGCACGGGATCACAGCAGATGATCCACATTCCACGCCACGATACCCAATTTGGGTTTTTATGGGATATCATGCCCTAAGATGCCCGTCAACGACTTAACAAATAATTAATTGACCCGTTCAAAGTCAAAATTCCATTCGCCAAGTGTTGCCCCAAATGCCGCAGACGATCAAAACGCGTCTGATCTATGAAATTGCCGAACAAACTAGTGGGGAAATACGGCGAGAATTTGTTCTTTGTATGTTCTTTTGTGATTTCGCAACGCAAAGACAACCCACCGGAACCCCGGATCAGACAGCGCCATTACCTGTCACGCCGGAGGTTTTTTCGGTACCGAGCGGCCACCACTTGGCCTATCATCGGCGCGGTTTGGGGAGTTTTTGGTGGCACCGGCTACCATGGGGCGTGTTAGTTTTTCGTTGTCGCAACAAGGGAACAGGGGCCCATGGACTATCAAACCATCAAGTACGACAAGACAGCGCATATCGTCACCATCACCTTGAACAGGCCGGAACGGCGCAACGCCATCAACAGCGTCATGAATGATGAGTTGAAAACCGCCTGGAAGGATTTTCGCGACGATGACAATGCCCTGGTGGCAATCATCACGGGCGCCGGCGACAAGGCCTTTTGCGCCGGCTGGGACCTGGAGGATGCGGCGGCCGATAATTTCAAGTTCGATGATTACGAGAAATACCGCCAGGACATCTACAACAGCGAAGGCTATTGCGGCTACACCAAGCGGGCCGACATCTTCAAACCAATCATCGCCGCCGTGAACGGCTATGCCGTAGCCGCCGGCATGGAAACGGCAATGCTGGCCGATATCCGCATCTGCGCCGAGAATGCCCAGTTCGGCGCGACGGAGCGGCGCTGGAACATCGTCTCGGGCGACGGCCTTGCGGTCCGCCTGCCGCTGATCGTCGGCTTCGCGCACGCCATGGAGCTATTGATCACGGGGCGCTTCATCGATGTCCACGAGGCCTACCGCATGAGCCTGGCGAACGAAATCGTGCCCGAAGGCAAGGCCTATGAGAGGGCCCTTGAGCTGGCCAAGTCGATCGCCAAACTGCCCCAGGGCGCCTTGCGCTCGGACAAGGAGACCATGCTGCGCGGCATCGGCCGGCCCCTGGAGGAAAGGCTGCGCATTGAAACCGAAATGATGTTGTCCATGTGGATGCGCCGGGACCGGCACAGCGACGGGGCCCAGGCCTTCCTGGACAAGAACACCGAACCGGACTGGCCCAACCACGGCCTTTGAGACTTGGGAGTGATACCATGCGCGAACCGACCGACTTCGGCGACAGGGACTATTCAGTGGCGATGGTCAATGTGACGAATGTCTGTAATTTGAGCTGCAGTCACTGCTTCATCTTCCGCGACGGCAACCCCAACAGCCCGCGCGACAAGATGGACGATGCCACGATGCTGCACCAACTGGCGGTGCTGCGCGACCGCCACAACATCAAATACATGTACTTCATGGGCGGCGAGCCCATGATCCGCCGCGATCTGGTCATGCAGGGCACCAAGATGTTCGAGCATTGCCAGATCGTCACCAACGGCACCTATGGCATCCCCTCGCTGCCGGGACATGAGGTCACGGTCTCGTTGGATGGTCCGGAAGCATTGAACGATCCCATCCGGGGCGAGGGCGTCTTCCAAAAGGTCCGGACCGCCATCGCCGAACGGCAACAGGGCGACGGCACCTCGGTAATCCTGCAGATGGTGGTGACGGCCAAAAATCAGGACGGCCTGGAGGAATTCTTCGATGAAGTGAAGGATTGGCCCATCGAAGGCGTCGCCGTCTCGCCCTACGTGCCGCAAAAGAACGACGATACCGGTTTGGACTGGGCGACCCTGGAAGAGCGTGACGCGGTGGTCCATCGCCTGATTGCGTTGAAGGAGAAATACCCGGACCTGATGAAGGCCAACGCCGGCGCGCTTCGCCTGATGCTATCGGAGACGGCGCTGGAGTATACCGGCACCGATGGCGAGAACTGCCCTATCCGCGACCAGACCCTGACCCTATACGTTGGCGATGACGGCAATTTCGAGCAGACATTCTGCTGCTACGGCAACGATGTGGATTGCGCCCGCTGCGGCAGCTACCTGCTGTTCAATGCCGCCTATCACAGGGAGATCACCAAGCGCGGCGGTGTCGCCAGCCGGGCCGCGGCGGGCACGGTCAGCTAGGCGGGGCAAGGGGCGCCAGACGGCCTGTAAGCCGGGTTCTGTCCACACCGCGGCCCATGTTTGGCGGCACTGGACGATCATTCATCTAGGGCGCCCGTTGCCGGACACCTCGTGCAACCTACCCGGACGGCGGCGCGAACACGCCTGCCTGACCCCGGCGAAGCCGAGACCCGGCGTGCCATCCCTATTCGGTTTTGCTCCCGGTGGGGTTTACCCTGCCACGACCGTTACCGGCCGCGCGGTGCGCTCTTACCGCACCCTTTCACCCTTGCCGATCTCGCGAGATCGGCGGTTTACTTTCTGTGGCACTTTCCCTGGGGTCGCCCCCGCCGGGCGTTACCCGGCACCGTTTTTTCGTGGAGCCCGGACTTTCCTCCCCCGCCCCAATTCAAAGAATTGGAGGTGGCGGCGACCGTCCAGCCGTCTGGCCCCCACAACATGGGGTGCTCAGGCGATTTGGTCAAGCAATCCGGCGAGCCGGCCGCGACATTCGGCATCCATCCGGCCATCGATCTTTTCAGGCCGCCAATGCCGTTGAAACGCCGTCACGCAGGCCTCGATCCCGGCACCGGCGACGTCATAGCCGAAATCCTCAAGCCTGATATTGCCATGATCTGCTTTGATTTCAGGCCACAAACCAATGCCCGCCGCCGCCATGCCGGCCCAATCAAACAACTCGCCGGGATCCTGCCGGCGGGCCGGCGCCACATCGGCATGGCCCAGAACGCGATGCGGCGCTATGGCATGGCGTCCAAGGATATCCAGGCAAAGCTTCGTCAGCGCGCCCATCTGCGCTGGCGGGAACGGGCGGTAGCCGAATTCATGGCCGGGATTGACCAGTTCGATGCCGATGGAACAGCCGTTGATATCGCGCGTGCCGGCCCAGCAGCTAACACCGGCGTGCCAGGCCCGGCGGCCTTCGGGCACCAGCGCGAAAATCTCGCCGGCTTCGTCAATGACATAATGCGCCGAAACCTCCGATCCACCATCGCATAACCGGTCCAGCGCGGCCCGCGCCGATTGCATGCCGGTATAGTGCAGCAACAGCATATCGACGGCGCACCCGGGCGGGCGGGCGTTGTGGTTCGGTGAAGATGGGTCGAGGCTCACGCTGGCGGGCCCGCGGAGAACTCTTCGGCCCGGTCAAGATCCTCCGGCCGGTTGGCGTTGAAGAACGGATCAATGGGTTCGACCGGCCAATCCACATGCACCACCTGGTACCGTGAGGTCCACCGGTCGATCTTGCGCATCTCTTCTTCCACCATGGCCCGGCGCAGATCATCCGCCAACGCCACATCCCACAGCGCGATGGGCGGATGGGTCCGCCCGTTGGAGCGGGCGCAGGCAATCCGGGCAACTCCCTTGGCGGCGGCCAGGCGGCCGACCAGATCCAGCGGCAGAAAGGGTCCGTCGGTGGGCGCGGACAGCATCATGACGGTTTCAGGGCGGTACGCCCGGATCCACTCCATTCCCGCCAGGATGCCCGCCAATGGGCCCGCCATGCCGGGAATTGTGTCCGCCACCACGGGCAGGCCGAATGCGGCGAAACGTTCCGCCGGACCATTGGCGTTCAAAACCTGCTCATGCACCTGGCCCGACAGACGCTCGATAACATGGGCCAACAGGGGCCGTCCGCCCAGCGTACGGAGGCATTTGTCGCCACCGCCCATGCGCCGGGCGCCGCCGCCCGCCAACAGCACGGCCACGATTGGTGGATCGTCAGCCATCGCCCGTCAGATCGGCATCGAAAATCAGCCGCTCCTCACCCGCGAGGCAGATGAAACGTTTGCCCTTGGCCCGGCCGATCAGGGTCAAGCCGGCCTGTCGCGCCAGATCGACGCCCCAGGCCGTGAAGCCGGAGCGGGAGATCAGAATGGGAATGCCCATATGCACGGTCTTGATGATCATTTCCGAAGTCAGGCGCCCGGTGGTGTAGAAAATCTTGCCCGCCGCGCTTTCGCCATTCAAATACATCCAGCCGGCAATCTTATCGATGGCGTTATGCCGGCCCACGTCCTCCATATAGATCAGGGGACGGTCCCCTTCACATAGCACACAGCCGTGGATGGCGCCGGCCGCCAGATACAGGCTGGGTTGTTGGTTGATCTTGCGGCTGAGTTCATAGATCCACGAGGTTTTCAGCTTGGCATCGGCAGGCAGTTCAATCTCGTCAAAATGCTCCATGATATCGCCAAACGCCGTGCCTTGGGCGCAGCCGGAAGTCAGGGTTTTCTTCTGCAGCTTTGCCTCGAAATCCGTAGTGCGCGCGGTGCGCACGACGACGACGGACAGTTCTTTGTCGTAGTCGATCCCGGTCAATTCATCGTCGGGAAGCAGCATGTTCTGGTTCAGCAGATAGCCGACGGCCAGACAGTCGGGGTGGTCACCAATGGTCATCATGGTGACGATTTCCTGGCCATTCAGATACAGGGTCAGGGGCTGTTCGATCACCACCCTGGTTTCAATCGGCGCGCCGTTCTGATCAATGCCGCCGACCTGTTCGGTCAGGCTTTCATCTTCGGGCACCGGGGCCAGTTGAAATTCCTTCATGGCCCCAATATGGCCAAGGCCCCCGCGAATGCCAAGACCTTGAATGCCAAGGCCTCGGTCATTAGTCCATGGCCGCGGTCTAGGCGACGAGCATCTGGAAACCGATACCTGCCGCCAGGGAACCCACCAGGGCCATTGCAAGGTACCAGAAAAATACCGGCAGACGGACCAGGGCAAAGACCGCGATGGCGGCGGGAATGCACGAGACGCCGCCGGCAACCATGAACGCCATGGCCGCGCCCGGCGCCATGCCCAACTCCATCAGCCCCGACATCAACGGGATCGCGGCAAAGCCGTTCATATAGGCCGGCACGCCGACGATGGCGGCCAGGGGAATGGCCCAGAAGCTGTCACCGCCAAGGATCGAAGCGATGGATTCGGCGGGGACGTAGGCCAGCATGACGCTTTCCAACAAGAAGGCGACGACCAGCCATTTGCCCAGGAATAATGCCGTCTTCCAGGATTCGTCGGCGAATTTCAAGCGCCGGGCGTCGTCCCGCCAGAACTTCCAAACCACATCGCCATCGCTGCGCACGGATCCGGCGCCGCAACCGCCATCGCCGACGCCTTCACGCAACGGCATGGTGAAGCCACCGGCCCTTTGCAAGGTCAACGTGGCGAAGCCGCCGAGAAGGCCAACGCCCAGGGCCGCGGCAGTCTTGCCAACCGCAAACGGCAGGCCCAGGGCACCCATGGTCAACAGGAACATCTGCGGATCCATCAGGGGTGAGGCCAGCCAGAACGCCATCACCGGCGCCAGGGGCACACCCATGGCCAACAGCGCGGCGATCAGGGGAATAACGCCGCAGGAGCAGAACGGCGACAGGGCGCCGAACAACGAGGCCGCGATCACCATCTGCACCGCATGGCCCTGAAACACCTTGGCGATCAGATTATCGGCGCCCGAGGCCTTGGCGTAGGCAGCCAGGCCAATGGAAACAGCCAGGAACGGCGCGATGTGCATTAGCGCCTCAGCCGTAAAGCCGATGCTGGACATCGTCTGCTGCGGTACCAGGAAAGCGCCCAGCAACAAGCCAGCGGCAATTGTCAGCCAGACTTTGTCGATCCCGGTGATGCGTCTTGCCGCACCGGCGATGGAAAGGGAAATATCACTCATGCCACCGATCCTTCCTGATCGTCCGCCGTTGTGTGCGCATGCCCGGCATCGACGCCATCGGCGGCACAGCAATTTCGCGTTAAGAAACTCAAGACACTGTCCATGCGGGGGTAGTTGGCGCGGCAGATCAGCTTTCGCCCCTGCCGCTCCTGCTGCACCAGATCAATCTGGATCAGCCGCGCCAGATGATGCGACAGCGTCGACGCCGGCACGCCAAGGCGGGCCTGGATTTCACCAACCGTCAAACCAGCCCGACCCGCCGGCACCAATAACGTGAAGACGGCCAGGCGTGTTTCGTTGCCCAGCGCCTCCATCGCATCGGCGGTCTGCTGCAATTCGGATGTGTCGTATAGGTCAATTATTTTGCTCATGGAGGTCTATTTAGGGCACTCCAGAGGCAATTGCAACTATATTTCTAGAATTATCGAAATATAGTTTGTGGCGAGCTATCAGGCGTGTCCCGCTTCGGCCGACAGGAAGGACGGGTCGATCCCCACCTTGCGCACGGCGCGTTCCCATTTTTCGCCCAAATCGCCATCAAACAGCAGGGAGACATCGGCCGTTACGTTGAGCCAGCCATTGGCCTGTATTTCACTGTCCAACTGGCCGGCGGACCACCCGGCATAGCCCAGGGTCAGCAGGCTATGCGCCGGCCCCTCCCCCTCGGCGATAGAGCGCAGGATGTCCACCGTGGCGGTCAGGCCCACTTCGTCACTGACTTCAAGGGTTGAATCCTGGCGGTAATCAAGGGAATGCAGCACAAAACCGCGGCCGGTTTCCACTGGGCCGCCGACCAGAACCGGGATCGGGTTCTTGATGCCCTCGGTCTCGATTTCCAACTGATTAAGCAGCTCCGGAAAATCGATTTCGTCGGCCTGTTTGTTGACCACCAGACCCATCGCGCCATCAGCCGAATGGGCGCACAAATAGATCACGGTCCGTTCGAACCGCGGATCACCCATTGTCGGCATCGCAATCAGCAACTGGCCGGTCAAATAACCGTCAGCGGAATTGTCGTCGTCACCAAGGCCGTCGTCGTTCTTATCCATCGATCCCATAGTGTCCATTTGGTCATACTGTCAAAGGAAGTCAAACGTTCACACCATTGTCAGGCCACATTGGTTAATTAACCCCTATATTGCACACTATGGAGCATGGATTATTTCCGGACTTCAAGCAAAACAAAGATGCGGAATTTGACCTCAATATTGCGAAAATCAGTGCCGGCGTGCCTGCTGGCGCTGCTGCTGTCGGGAATTTCGCCAATCGGTGAAATCAGGGCCGAAGAGGGCGCCGGGGTATCGGGAACCTGGCACCGCACGGACGAAGCCGCCGTGCGCCTGATCGCCGGAAGGCATGAGCTGGACAAAAATGGGCAAATTCAGCTTGGTGTGCAGATCAGGCTCAAACCCGGCTGGAAGACATATTGGCGAAATCCCGGCGAGTCGGGGGCGCCACCGCGCTTCGACTGGGACACTTCGGGAAACCTGGACAGCGTGGAGCTACGTTGGCCGGCACCTGTGCGTTTCAGCGCCTTCGGCTTTGACAGCTTCGGTTATCATGACGAGGTCGTGCTGCCGGTCCTGCTGCGCGCCGCCTCGGCCACGAAACCACTATCGGCGCGGCTGCACCTGGAATACATGATTTGCGCCCAGGTCTGCATCCCCATACAGGCAAAACTGGCCCTGAATTTGGCCCCGTCCGGTCAACAGGGGACAGACGGCGCAGCCACGGCCAGCGCTTTCGCGCCGCTGATCCGGCATTATCTGAAACTGGTGCCCCAGGCCGCGGACAAGAGTGGTTTGACAATAGAAAGTGCCCGCGTGAGCGGTCCCCCCGGCAAACAAATATTGCATATCCAGGGTCATTCCAACCGTCCCTTCCTGGCCCCGGATTTAATGGTGGAGGGACCGGAACCCTTCGGTTTTGGCCGTCCGGAAATAACCTATGGCGCTGGGCGCCGTGACGTCGCCTTGGCCTTGCCCATCTTTGCGGGTCCCAGTAGAGCCATATTGGCGAACCAGGCGCTTAATCTGACCCTGGTCGACGGCAACCGGGCAATCGAACAGCGCCTAACGCCCGATCCCTAGAAAATCCCAAGGCTGGCGTTTTGCATCCGGCCATGGCTAGACTATATGCTATGAGGAGTTCTGTTGGGCGTGGGAACGCCTGAAAACAGGCATGACATGATGGGGAGAGACCAAGATGACGATATCGGTTGGCGACAAGATGCCCTCGGGCACATTGATGACATTGGGCGATGGAGGTCCGGAGGCGGTTTCGACGGACGAAATGTTCGCCGGCAAGAAAGTCGTGCTGTTTGGCCTGCCCGGCGCCTTCACACCAACCTGTTCGGCCCAGCACGTGCCCAGTTATGTGGAAAATCATACCGCCCTGGCGGCCAAGGGCGTCGATGCGGTTGGTTGCATGGCGGTCAATGATGCTTTCGTCATGGGTGCCTGGGGCAAGGACCAACAAGTTGGCAACAAAGTCACAATGCTGGCTGATGGCAGCGCCGACTATACCAAGGCGCTTGGCCTGGAATTGGATTTAGGCGCGCGCGGCATGGGCCTCCGCTGTACCCGGTTCGCGATCGTCGTGGACGACGGCACCGTCAGCGCTGTTCAGGTCGAGGACAACCCGGGCGGCATCGAAAAAACCGGCGCCCAGGCCATTCTGGATTTGCTGTAGACCTAAACGGCCAAATCCAAGCTCTAATTGACGCCCCGGCGATGGTTTGCCGGGGCGTTTCTTATTCGGGCTCGGGTATGCGGGTGCGCACCGCCGCGCGCATGGCGGCGACGGCGGCCAACAGTTCATCCACTTCCTTCAACAACACTGGCGCTTCCTGGGCATCAATATCGCCGTCATCAGAGAGATATTCGCCGGCCCGGTGGAAGACGTCACCGGCCTCCTTCCCGATGGTCGTCAGATGATCCATCCAGCCGCCGACCGCCTCGACCGACGGGAGGTGCAGCAACAACGCGTCGTGTTCAGCGGCAAGATGTTCGGTGACCGGCATCTCGCCCGCCGCCTTCTCCAGCGCTAGAACCACATCCAACGGCATGTGCCGCTCGTCATAGCGCGGGTTGCCGTATTCCGACAAAGTCGACTTTGAAACCCTGCAGGCCGCAGCCGCCTTGGCCTCGCCGCCGACCGCATGCAACAGGGCCCGCACCGCCGATTTAACATCACCATAGCGTTCGGGATGAAAGGAATGAATTCTGCTAGTATTGCTCATGATATATTGCTCATGTCCGGACTTCGCCCCGCCATTTCCGGTTGTCGAAGACGCGATTTATGTAAAACTATGGAATAGCGCCATTACCGCAATTTTTATTGCCAAAGGATATTAGCATGTATTTCAGCATAGACGGCTCAACCATCTTTGTTTTTGTATTGGTGTTACTTGCGATCATCATGGTGATCGCCGGCGTCAAGGCGATACCCCAGGGCATGGAATACACCGTGGAGCGGTTCGGCCGCTATACCCGCACCCTGCCGCCCGGGCTGCATTTGATCATTCCCATTGTCGATCGCATCGGGGCCAAGATGAACATGATGGAACAGGTTCTCGACGTCCCCACCCAGGAGGTAATCACCAGGGACAATGCCATGGTTGCCGTCGATGGCGTCGTATTCTTCCAGGTTCTGGATGCCGCCTCCGCCGCCTACGAAGTCAGCCAGTTGGAACGGGCGGTGCTGAACCTGACCATGACCAATATCCGGACCGTCATGGGCAGCATGGATTTGGATGAATTGCTGTCAAAGCGGGACGAAATCAATGCCCGCCTGCTGACCGTGGTCGATGGCGCCACCTCGCCCTGGGGTATCAAGGTAACGCGGATCGAGATCAAGGATATTGCCCCGCCGCGGGATCTGGTCGACGCCATGGCCCGCCAGATGAAGGCCGAGCGTGAAAAGCGGGCCAATATTCTGGAAGCGGAAGGCACCCGGGCGGCGGAAATTCTACGCGCCGAAGGCGAAAAGCAAGCGGCCATTCTGGAGGCCGAGGGCCGGCGCGAATCGGCATTTCGCGATGCCGAGGCGCGGGAACGGGAAGCCCAGGCGGAAGCGCAGGCCACGGCCATGGTCTCGGAAGCGATCGCCAAGGGCGATGTGCAGGCGATCAACTACTTCGTCGCGCAAAACTATATCGCGGCCCTGGGTCAGATCGCCTCCTCCCGCAATCAAAAGGTTCTGATGCTGCCGCTGGAGGCCACTTCGGTCATCGGCTCGGTCGCCGGTATCGCCGAGATTGCGCGGGAAAGTTTCGCCGACCGCGATGATGACAACGGACCGCGCGGCGGCGGCTCCCCCATCCCGCGCAGTGGAGGGTAACGGCGGTGCAGGTTCTGCTTTATCTGGAAACGCTGGCCTATTGGGATTGGTTCATCGCCGCCCTGGCGTTGATAATCCTGGAAATTCTTGCCCCCGGCGCGGTCTTCATGTGGTTGGGGATAGCCGCCGGGATAGTTGGGGCGGCAGTCTTTGTTGCCCCTGACTTGGATTGGAAATGGCAGTTCGCCTTGTTCGCGGTGCTGTCCGTGGTTTCCATCGTCGTCTCCCGCCGCTATTTGAAGCGCCGCCCCCTGGCCACCGACCATCCCGACCTGAACCGGCGCGGGGCGCAGTATGTGGGCCGGGATTTTGTCCTCGATAGCGCCATCACGGGCGGACGGGGGCGGATGCAGGTTGACGACAGCACCTGGCGCGTCGAGGGACCGGATCTGCCCGCCGGCACGACGGTGCGCGTCACCGAGGTCGCCGGCGCCACGCTGAAAATCGAGCCGCGGCCCGGCGAACAAGACTAGCTCTTGACCAGGCGGCATCTAGGTGGTGTTGTCCCGCCGCCAGTTTCTAGCCGAGGAGTAGGTTTCCATGTCAGGCGTTTTAGTGGTTACCGGGTCGAGCCGGGGCATTGGCGCGGCTTGCGCCATATTGGGCGCGGCCCGGGGTTACAAGGTTTGTGTCAACTATAACAGCAGCCCGGATCGGGCCGAAACGGTGATGGCGGAGATCGCGGCGGCCGGCGGCCAGGCCATCGCGGTCGGCGGCGACATGGGCCGGGAGTCGGATATTGTCGAGCTGTTTAGGCAGGTCGACGACAAGCTGGGCCCGGTCACGGCGTTGATCAACAACGCTGGCATCGCTGGCAGCATCGGCCGTCTGGAGGACGTCCCCGAGGCGGAGATGGCGGAAGTCTTCCGCCTGAACCTGATCGGGCCGCTGCTTTGTTCCCGCGAAGCGGTCAAGCGCATGTCGACCAACCACGGCGGCCAGGGCGGTGCGATCGTCAACATTTCCTCGGCCGCGTCCAGGTTGGGCGGCGCCAATCACTATTTGCACTATGCCGCCTCGAAAGGCGGGCTTGATACGTTCTCCGTGGGGCTCGGCCTGGAGGTGGCGCAGGAGGGCATCCGCGTCGTCGGCCTGCGGCCCGGCGTCATCGACACGGAAATTCACGCCCGCCTGGGCTTGCCGGACCGGATCGCGGCCCTGGCCCCAACCGTTCCCCTGCAACGGGCGGGCAGCGTCGAGGAAATCGCCAAGGCGGCGTTGTGGCTGCTTAGCGATGACGCATCCTACATTACCGCCACGAACATCGACGTGGCCGGAGGGCGCTAAGGCCGCGCCGCGTGTTTTTTAAGGAGTAAGTATCCATGTCAGGCGTTTTGGTGGTTACCGGGTCGAGCCGGGGCATCGGCGCGGCCTGCGCCAAATTGGGCGCGGCCCGGGGTTACAAGGTCTGCGTAAACTATAATAGCAGCCCCGATCGGGCCGAGGCGGTGGTGGCGGAAGTCACCGCGGCCGGGGGCCAGGCCATCGCGGTCGGCGGCGACATGGGCCGGGAAGCAGACATTGTCGGGCTGTTCGAAGAGGTCGACAAGAGCCTGGGCCCGGTCACGGCCTTGATCAACAATGCCGGCATGGCCGGTGGCGTCGGCCGGCTGGAAAACATGGCGGAGGCCGAGTTGGCGGAAATCTTCCGACTCAACCTGATCGGCCCGTTCATTTGTTCCCGCGAAGCGGTCAGGCGCATGTCGACCAATTGTGGCGGCGCGGGCGGCGTGATCGTCAATATTTCCTCGACCGCGGCCAGGTTGGGTGCCGCCAATTACCTATTGCATTATGCCACCTCGAAAGGCGGCCTTGATACGTTTTCCGTCGGGCTGGGCCTGGAAGTGGCGGAGGAAGGCATCCGCGTCGTCGGCCTGCGGCCCGGTGTCATCGACACTGAATTTCACGCCGGCGTGGGCGCACCCGACCGTGCAACCGACCAGGCCTCTGTCATTCCCCTGGGCCGGGCCGGCAGGGTCGAGGAAATAGCCAAGGCGGCTTTATGGTTGCTCAGCGATGAAGCATCCTACATCACCGCCACCAGTATCGACGTAGGAGGAGGGCGCTAGCCATGACCAATAATGATTCAGATCTGGCGGCGGCAATCGAGGCCATCGCCTTGCGGGCCGGTACCGCCATCATGGAAATCTACGCACGGGATTTCGCCGTGGAAACCAAGGCCGACCAATCGCCGGTGACGGAAGCCGATCAGGCGGCGGAAGTGATTATTGTTGCCGCCTTGCGTGAATTAACGCCCGACATTCCCGTCGTCGCCGAGGAAGAGGTGGCGGCAGGGCATCAACCGGATGTGGGCGCGGGCCCTTTCTGGCTGGTCGATCCTCTGGACGGCACCCGCGAGTTTATCTCGCGAAATGGCGACTTCACGGTCAACATCGCCTTGATTCGCGACGGCGAGCCTGTCCTGGGCACGGTCCATGTGCCGGCCAAGGACGAAACCTATACCGCCGCCGGGCCCGGACAGGTAACCCGCAAACGGGCAGGTGGCCCAGCGGAGGCGATCAAGGCGCGGGTTCCAGCCAGCGACGGCCTGGTCGCCATGGTTAGCCGGTCGCATGCATCGCCCGAAACCGACGAATTCCTGGCCGATTTCAACATCAAGGAGCGGGTCGATGCGGGCAGCAGCCTGAAATTCTGCCGCTTGGCGGAAGGCGTGGCCGATATGTATCCCCGGCTGGGCCGAACCATGGAGTGGGACACGGCGGCCGGTCACGCGGTCCTGGCCTGTGCCGGCGGCAGTGTTTCCCGTCTCGATCATAGCCCGCTTCGCTATGGCAAGGACGGCTTCGAGAACCCGCATTTTATCGCACGTGGCCAAGATAGTTAGAAAATTCACGGCCCATGTTCATAATCCATTAGGATTATTCTCCGTAATATAACCGCCTGTGTAATAAGCAGAATTATGTGTTGGATATACGCGCAGCCGTGACCACCACGGCGGCGGACAATCTGGTTGCGGTAATCCGAGTTACGGAAACGGTAGACGAGCAGTAAAGCATGCAACATCGGGTCGAAAATTCTCCCATCGACCAGTCGGACTGGGACGGCGAACAGCCTTCAACCGCTGGCGGCGCCGCGCATTCCGACGGCAGACGCGTGGTGGAAATGGACTCCCCCCTGCCGCGCTCTTGGGAAGGCGAGGCCGGGGTAGGCAGCAATGAATTTCTGCTCCGCGAAATTCTTGAAAATCTGTCGCAAGGCGTTGCCGTCTATGATGCGAGCGGCTGCCTATTCGCCTGGAACCAGTCCATGCGGGACCTATTCGACCTACCTGACCATTTGATGAAAGTGGGCACCAATTGGCACGCAATCTCGGCCTTCCTGGCCAGCCGGGGTGATTATGGCGACGGCGATCCGGAAGAATTATCTGCCGCCCGGCTGGCCATGCTGACACGGGACCACATGGAACCCGTGGAAATGCAGCTTCGCAATGACCTGCACTATGAAGTGACTTCTCGGCCGCTGCACGGCGGCGCGCGGCTTTTTTCTTTCTATGACATCACCGAACAGAAACGGGCCGAAGCCGAGATGAAGGCCCAACGGGATGAATTAGCGCGCTCCAATCTGATGAAGGACAAGTTGTTCTCCATCGTCGCGCATGATTTGCGCAGCCCGTTCAACACGCTGCTGGGGTTTGCCCAACTGATCGCCGATCATGCCGAAAAGGCGACCCGTCAGGAACTTGGCGACTATGCCAGGGAGATTAATCGAAGCGGCAGCCGCCTATTGCAACTGGTGGATAATCTGCTGCGTTGGTCCCGCAGCCAGATGGGCGATACCAAATTTCAGGCATCCGACCAGATGCTCAGCCCGATCATCCATGGCGTGACAGAGCTTCAGCGCAAGATAGCGGAAGAAAAAGGCATCACACTGCATACCGATCTTACGGACGATTTCGTCACCATCGACCGTGATATTATCGAGTCACTGCTGCGCAACCTGGTCAACAACGCCATCAAATTTACCAAACCGGGCGGCGAGGTAACGATTCAGGTCAGACCCCTGGATGATGACCGTATGGAAATACTGGTCAAGGACTCCGGCGTCGGGATCTCCAACGAACAACTCGACAGTTTGTTCGAGTTCACGGACCGGCAATCGACAACCGGCACCCTGGGCGAGCCGGGCACCGGCCTGGGTTTGCAAATCTGCGGTGAATTCGCCGCCGCGCACGGCGGCGAGATTCACGTGGAAAGCGAGCTGGGCGTCGGTTCAACCTTCAGATTTTCGGTTCCTAAAGCTGTATGACGCCATCGTCCGGAGACCCGGCATAGAGCCGCGCCACCTCTCCGGTGCGATTTTCCAGCACGGCCCGCTGGTTGATATATCCCTTGTCCGTGATCTCGTTGGCATCGATGGCCGGTGCTTCGGCCATCAGCAGTACCCGGCCGATGCGGGTGGAGGAGCCGGGATTGGCTTCGTTGTAAACACCCAGCCCATCGCGGATATGCCGTACCACCGCGTCAGATGCAGCAGCCGCCACAACATCCAATTCACCGTCACCGCTGACTGACCGGCAACCGGCCAGATTGGGCCAGGCCAGCAACGCGACAAAGTCACGGTCATGGCCCGCCACCACCACATCCTGGAGGACCGGAGCCGCCGCCGACATCGCAGCCAGGCGCAATCCGCCGCTATTGACCCAGGTGCCCGTGGTCAGCTTGAAATCCTCGGCCACGCGGCCATCGAATACCAGGCCCTTGACCGGGTCGTCCGGGTCGGCGAATTTGCCGGCATCGCCAATGCGATAGAATCCTTCCTCGTCAAAGGCCTCGGCGGTTAGGTCGGGCTGTTTTAGATAGCCCGGCGTGACATTGGGGCCGCGTACGCGCAGCTCCATCTTGCCGCCGTTCGGCACCATCTTGATTTCGGTACCCGGCACCGGCAAGCCGATCACGCCGGCCCGGTCAATGGCCCAATGCACCGACGTTGCCATGGGCGCCGTTTCGGTCGAGCCCCAGGCCGAAACCATGGGCACCGCCCGTCCCAAGGCCTGCATGGAGACGGCTTCCAAACGCCGCCACAGATCCTGCGGCAGGGCGGCGCCCGCGTAGAAGATCAAGCGCAGGTCACGGAAAAAGCTGTCGCGCAAACCCACATCCGACTCCAGGAAAGGCAGCAGGGCGGCGAAACCGGCGGGCACGTTGTAGTACAGGCTGGGCGAGGCCCGGCGCAGGTTATCGGCGGTGATATCGATCAGCCCCGGCGCCGGCTTGCCGCCGTCAATATACAAGGTGCCGCCGTTGGCCAGGGCGTTGTTGATCACGATATTGCCGCCGAAAGTATGGTTCCAGGGCAGCCAGTCGACCATCACAGGTGGTTGTTCCATCAGAAACGGCCAGACCTGTTGCAACTGCTGCATGTTCGCGCACAGCATACCTTGGGTGTTGATCACCCCCTTCGGCAAACCGGTGGAGCCGGAGGTGAAGAGGTATTTCGCGACCGTGTCCGGTCCGACTTTGGCAAATGCCGTCTCCACGACCGCACCGGGCCTGGCGGCCAGCAGATCCTGAAATGCCGCGCCGCCGCCTTCCAGCACGTCCACACCGGCCAAATCCAGGCTGGCCAGGGCATTGGCGAAGGGAGCGGCGGCCTCTACATAGATCAACGCGGGGCGAACCAAGCCAAAGATATGACGCAGCTTGGCGAAGTCCTGGCTCATCAGCGAATAGGCCGGCGAGACCGGCGCCACGGGGACGCCGACCTGCATGGCGCCGAAGGTCAACAACGCCTGCTTCAGCGAGTTGCCCGACAGGATCATCAACGGCCGGTCCGGACCTAGGCCGCGATCCAGCAGGGCCTGGGAAATCGCATCGGCCTGGGCCCGGGCCGCACCAAATGACAGCTCCCGCCAGTCGCCGTCTTCGGGATCATTATTCCGCTCCGCCAGGAAAGTCCGGTCCGGGGCCTTTTCCGCCCAGTGGCGCATGTAAAGGCCCAATTGGGCCACGCCCTGGCCCAAGGGATGCGGCGAGGACAGCACAAGGCTGTCGTCATCGCGGCGTTCCACGTCGACCTTTGGTTCTAGATAATGTAGCGCCGGGCCTGGGTTCTTCGACATGGCCTGCTCCTGTATCCCTGCTCGCGTTTGTTTGATTTCCCGTTGATCGGGATTGTCATCATTCTACGCCGATGAGAATAATCCTGCTGTTTATCCTAAGCCACCTGATTGTTTTTCCGGCCCTGGCCGGAACCATTTCCGGTTCCGTCAAAGTGATCGACGCGGCAACCCTGCGCGTTGGCGAATATACCGTGCGATTGCATGGCATCGTCACGCCGCTGCCAGGGGACCATTGCGGGCTGGGGATCAAGACCATTCCCTGCGGCCGTGTCGCCGCCACGGCGCTGATGGATTTGACCGCCGGCGCACTGGCCGGGTGCAAGGCTCATGGCAGACCGGACAGCAACGGCGTTATCACCGCAACCTGCACCGCCGGGGGCTACGACCTGTCCGAAGGCATGATCTACACCGGCTGGGCCCGTCCCAACGCAGAGGCGACGGCGCGGTACCGCGAGGTGGAAATCGCCGCGCGCAAACGTAAACGCGGCCTCTGGCGCGGTGAATTCCCGGCCGCCGTGAACAGGGTCGCGGTCAGCCGCTGACCTGCACCACCACCTTGCCCATGGCTTGACCGGATTCCATGCGCGCGTGGGCCTTTGCCACGTCTTCAAGATCGTAAGGCTCTCCATCCAGCAACGGGCGGATCTGCCCGGCCTCCGCCAGTGCGGTGATCTCGCGCATGATCTGGCCATGGGCCGCGCCACCTTGGCCATGCAGCAGCGGGATCAGCATCAGGACGCCGATATGCTGCAGACCCTTCAGATGCAACGGCGTCAAATCCTGGGTCGAATTGGTCTGGCAGCTGATCACGGTGCCGCGCAGCTTGGCGGCCTCCCATGATTTTGCAATATTCTCACCCCCCACCGTGTCATAGACGATGTCAAAACCGGCGCCCTTGGTATGCGCGGCGACATAGTCCTCAACACTGTTTTCCCGATAATTGATGGGAATGGCGCCGAGCCCTTTGACCAGCTCCGCCTTTTCAGGGCCGGACACCGTGGCATAGACCTTGGCTCCGCGGGCAATGGCGATCTGTATGGCAACGTGGCCGACACCGCCCACGCCGGCATGCACCAACACCGTCTGGCCCCAGCCAACGTTGGCGCCCTCGACCAGACCCTCCCAGGCGGTCAGACAGACCAGGGGTAGCGCGGCGGCCTCCACCATGGACAGATTGGTCGGTTTCGGCGCCAAATACGCGGCATCACAGGCCATGAATTCGGCCAGGGCCCCGCCGGTGCCCTTGACCCCGCCGGCACAGCCATAGACTTCCTCGCCCACCGTGAAGGCGCTGACGTCAGTGCCCACCGCCTCGACCACGCCGGCGACATCGCCTTGCAATACAGCGGGCATCTCGGGGCCCAAGGGCAGGCCAAGCTTGCGGATTTTCCAATCCACCGGGTTGACCGATGTTGCGGCGACCCGCACCAGAACCTGGCCGGGCCCGATTTCCGGCACCGGGATGTCGGCTGCTTCAAACACCGACGGTTCGCCGCTTTCGCGGATGATCATTGCTTTCATAACGTCCTATC
>CAZVYX010000011.1:0-117512 GCA_964631725.1 uncultured Rhodospirillaceae bacterium
AAGTGGTCCCTTTTTACACCGGTACAATGGCCCCATTTTGCTCCGGCGTTGACACTTTAAATCGGTGCATTTCCCGAAGGCGGCGGCGGCGCCGGCGGTGGCCGCCGTGACGCCGCCACGGCCGCAGGCACGGCCGCCGAAAACCAAGGCTGGAAGCGGGCGGAAAGTTGCCGGTGGAAAGGTCAAGCCAGCCGCTGCCGTGGCGCGGAAAGTGGTTGTCGCGGCCAGGAAGACGCAGCCGCCGAAATCCGCCAAGCCGCCACCAAAGGCCGTGGTGCCGCACAAGAAGATCGTCTTCGCCGCCAAGCCCAAGCCTAAGACTAGAACCAAAACCGAATCAAAGCCCAGGCCTGCGGTCAAGGCCGCGCCGGCCAAGCAAGCCAGAAGCATCGCCAAGGTCTTACAACCCAGTCCAGCAGTGAAAAAGGCGAAGCCGGCCGGCGGGATTGAAAAGATCCCCGCCAAGACCATGAAGACTGTCCAGCCCTCGGCCCGGAAACCGGTTCTCTCGGCGCCGGCAAAGACACCACCCAAGGCGGCGGTCAAGAGCCCGCCGAAAAAGCCGGAAAAACGTCTGGCGGCGCGGCGGCCGGCGGCTTCATCAATGCAGCCGAAAGTGCCTGAACCAACCGACATCAGCAAGGACCACAAGCTGTCCTTCATCATCAAATATGATGGCATGTACCGCGCCATGATCGATCGTCACGAATACACCGCCGGCATGAGCATCGTAACATCCCATGGCGAAATGATTATTGCCGATATCCGAAAACGGGCGGTTCACCTTTTGCAGAAATCAGGCAACGGTTTCAAGACCTTCGTCATTCGTCACCGCCGCCGGCGCTGAAAAACCAAGGGGGCGGCCACTTCAAATGACCGCCCCCCTTTTCTCTGCCGTTTGGCTCCGGTTTTCTTACCAGGCCACGTGCTTTTGCGCTTCGGCGCGTCCCACGACCATGTGATGCACCTCGTCCGGACCATCGGCAAAGCGCAGGTGGCGTTGGTGGTGATACATATCGGGCAGCGGCGACCAATGGGAGATACCGGTCGCACCATGCATCTGCATCGCCTGATCGATGATCGTGCAGACCTTTTCCGGCACCATGGCCTTCACGGCGGAGACATAGATGCGGGCTTCCTTGTTGCCCAGGACATCCATGGCCTTGGCCGCCTGTAGCACCATCAGGCGCATGGCATCGATTTCGATGCGGGCGCGCGAGATCACCTCGACGTTCTTGCCCAGTTTCAATATCGTCCTGCCAAATGCCTCGCGGCTGCCGGCCCGCTTGACCATCAATTCCAGCGCCTTTTCCGCCTGGCCGAGCGAGCGCATGCAGTGATGGATGCGGCCCGGGCCCAAACGGACCTGGGAAATCTCGAAGCCGCGGCCCTCGCCCAGCAGGATATTTTCTTCCGGCACGCGGACATCGTTGAAACGAATGTGCATATGGCCGCGCGGCGCGTGGTCCTGGCCAAACACTTTCATGCCTTCGACCATCTCGACACCCGGGGTGTCGATGGGCACCAGGATCTGCGATTGCTGTTTCGAGGGTGGCGCGTCGGGCGAGGTCTTGACCATGGTGATCATGATCTTGCAGCGTGGATCACCGGCCCCGGAAATATAGTATTTCTCGCCGTTGATAACCCATTCGCCGTTCTCCAGCACCGCCTTCGTGGCGACATTCTTGGCGTCTGACGAGGCCACGCCGGGCTCGGTCATGGCATAGGCCGAGCGGATCTCGCCATTCAGCAGCGGCGTCAGCCATTCATCCTTTTGCTCCGGCGTGCCGACCCGCTCCAACACTTCCATGTTGCCGGTATCGGGCGCACTGCAGTTCAAGGTTTCGGACGCCAGGCTGTATTTGCCCAGTTCGGCGGCGATATAGGCATAATCCAGATTGTTCAGGCCCTGGCCGGTCTCGTCATCGGGCAGGAAGAAGTTCCACAGGCCGGATTCCTTGGCTTTCGCCTTGGCACCTTCCAGCAGCTCCATTTGCCGGGGGTGCCAGGTCCAGCGGTCTTCCTTCTCGTCATTCAGGGCGAAGAACTCTTCCGTGATCGGCGCCACGTTTTCATCTATGTGCTTTTTCACCGCATACATGAGCGGTTGCGATTCCTCTGACATTGCCAGATTGAATAATTCTTGGTCGGGTCCGGACATCCTTCTTGGCCTCACAATAATAGTTTCACTGCCGCCAATAACGCGGTTGCCGCCCGGTTTGTCAACTTGCATGGCCGTGACGCCCGGGAATCCGCCATGCCGACGCCCGAAAAGGCAAAATCCGTGCCGCCGCGGTTGCCCATTGAACGCGCCGTGACTTCATTGTGGCCCTGGGTTAGGCTTTCAAGAAACAGAATTGGCGGAGTACCGTGGCTAGAATTGCGATTGCCGGCTTTATGCACGAGACAAACTGTTTTGTGCCCGACCCCACCGACTATAAGGATTTCGCCCGGCCCCCCGACCGCGCCGGCATTCTGCGGGGCGAGGAGATTCTGTTGGAATTCGCCGAACAGGGCGCCTCCTCGGCTGGGTTTATTGCCGGCAACGACGGCAATCATGAACTCGCACCGCTGCTATGGACCTCCACCACGCCCGGCGGCATGGTCACGGCGCATGCCTATGAACGCATTTCGGGCGAGATTCTTGGCCGCCTGTCCGATGCCCTGCCGGTCGACGGGGTCTATCTCGACCTGCATGGCGCCATGGTTTCGGCCCAGCACGCCGATGCCGAGGGCGAATTGCTGCGCCGGGTCCGCGCGGTGGTGGGCGATGACGTGCCCATTGTGATCAGCCTGGACTATCACGCCAATGTCAGCCCGGCCATGGTGGAACATGCCGATGCCATTCTGCCCTACCGCACCTACCCGCATGTGGATCAATTGGAAACCGGACAGCGCGCCTCCGCCGCCATGAAACGGCTGTTGATCGAGGGGCGGCCCAGCGGCCGGGCGTTGCGACAACTGCCCTTTCTGCTGCCCCTGAATTTTCAGTGCACCCTGGTGGAGCCATCCAAGGGCATTGTCGCGGCGGCGGCCCAGCGGCAGACGGATGATATAGTGTCGCTTGCCTATCTGGCCGGCTTCCCGCCCTCCGATGCGCCGGCCTGCGGCATCACGGTCAGCGCCCATGCCTACAGCCAGGAAGCAGCCGATGCGGCGGTCGACGATATCGCCCAGATGGTCGCCCTGAAAGAGGCGGAGTTCGCCCAGCCCCTGCTGTCGCCGGATGAGGCCGTGGTGGAGGCCATGCGCCTGGCACAGAACGCTTCGAAACCCATCGTTGTGGCCGATACTCAGGACAACCCCGGCTGCGGCGGCAGCGGTGATACCGTGGGCATGCTGGCGGCCCTGGTGGCCAATGATGCCCAGGATGCCCTTTTCGGTGTGGTCGAAGATGATCTGGCCGCCGCCGCCGCCCATGAAGCCGGCGTCGGGGCGGAGATTGAGCTGGCATTGGGCGGCCGCACGGCGCTGGACGGAGTGGAGCCGTTCCATGGCCGTTTCCGGGTCGAGGTCGTCAACCAGGGCCGCTATCAGACCACCGGTCCGGTCGCCCAGGGCAAGGCCTATGACGTGGGCCCCTCGGCGCTGCTCTCCATCGGCGGGGTCAAGGTGGCGATCAGCAGCCGCCGGGTTCAGGCCCATGACCGCAGCGTGTTCGAGCATCTGGGCACGGTGCTGGAGGATCAGAAGATCATCGTTTTGAAAAGCACCCGCCACTACCGGGCCCATTTCGACCCGATCGCCGAAACCACGTTCGCCGCCATCGCGCCGGGCGGTCATGCCGCCAATCCGGCCGATTGTCCGTACGAGAAATTGCGCCCCGGCGTGCGCTACTATCCCCTGGGTCCGGTGCATGAAGGGAATAACGGGTCATGACGAGTTTGCAGGCAAGGACCGATGGGATTTTGCGCTCGGCGGTGGAACGGGGCGACGTGCCCGGCGTCGCGGCCATGGTGATCAATGGCGGGGAGACCCTGTATCAGAGCGCCTTCGGCGAGCGGGAGCTGGGCGGCGGCGTGCCCATGACCCTCGATACGGTGGTTGCCATTGCCTCGATGACCAAGGCCGTCACCGCCACCGCCGCCATGCAACTGGTGGAAACAGGCCAGCTTGACCTGGATGCGCCCGGCTCCGACCTTGTTCCGTATTTGGGCGAGGTTGGCGTGCTGGAAGGCTTCGACGGCGATGGCCAGCCCTTGATGCGGCCGCCCAAGACCGCCATTACCCTGCGCAACCTGCTGACCCACACGGCGGGCTTCGGCTACGAGATCTGGAACCAGGAGATCCTGGATTTTCAGGCCGCGACCGGCAGCCCCTCCACCCGGACACGCAGCCTGGCCTCCCTGAAGACACCGTTGCTGTTCGATCCCGGCAGCGAATGGAACTACGGCATCAATATCGATTGGGCCGGACAGATGATCGAGGCGGTCAGCGGCCAACGCCTTGGCGAATACATGCGGGCCAACATTTTCGAGCCCCTGGGCATGAACAGCAGCGGCTACAAGGTCAGCGCCGACATGGCGCCGCGGTTGGCCAGCATTCATCTGCGTGGCGATGATGGCGGCCTGTTGGTGCCGGAAAACACCACGCCCATGCCTGAGGCGGATATCGATACGGGCGGCGGCGGTCTGTTTTCCACCGTTGAAGACTATGGCAGATTCGTCCGTATGATCCTGAACCGGGGCGCCCATGATGGCGGCCGGATCCTGGCGCCGGAAACCGTCGCCATGATGTCCGCCAATCATATGGGCGATTGCCGCGTCACGCAGATGGTGACGACGACGCCGTACCTGTCCAATGATGTGGAATTTTTCCCCGGCGTGGAAAAAGCCTGGGGCCTGAGCTTCATGATCAATCTGGAACAGGCGCCCACGGGCCGCTCGCCCGGCAGCCTTGCCTGGGCCGGCTTGACCAACGCCTATTATTGGATCGATCCGGTGCGCGACCTCGCCGGCGTCTACGCGACGCAGATCTTCCCCTTTGGCGACACGTTGTCCCTGCCGCTGTTCCTGGATTTTGAAAAGTCGGTCTACGACAGCATCATCTAGTTCCATACTTTCCATGGACAATTCCTTAGCGCATCCATATTATGACGACTGATCTACATAATTGATGATGCCAGCATGCCGCAACGGCAAAAGACCCGCGAACAACGGGACAATCTGATCTGGGCGGCGGCGAAACTGTTCCGCCGCCAGGGGTATAGCGGCACCGGGTTGCGCGATATCCTCGCCGCCAGCGGCGCGGCGCGGGGCTCGTTGTATCACTACTTCCCCGGCGGCAAGGAACAGATCGGCGCGGCGGCGGTCGTCGCCGCCGGCGGTCTGGTGACCGAGACTTTCGCCGAGTTGGCACGGCAGGCGGACGGCCCGGCCGAATTTCTGCGCCGCTATAGTGATTTGCTGGTGCGCTGGCTGGAAGCCTCGAAATTCCGCGATGGTTGTCCCATCACCACCACCCTGCTGGAAACCACGCCGGGGTCGGCGGCAATTTCCGCCGCCGGGCGGGCGGTATTCGCCGATTGGCGCGGCGTCATGGAGGGGATGCTGCGCCGTGACGGCTGGCCCGGCGACCAGGTGCCGGCTACCGCCACCGCGATCATCGCGGGCTTGGAAGGCGCGCTGCTTTTGGCCCGTGTCCAGGGCAGCGCACAGCCCATTCATGACACCGTTCAGGCGCTTTGTGAGCTACTGGGGACGAAACAGTCTAGGCAGGAGCGTGCCTAGACGGTAGCTTGCCGGCAGCAAATCAAACCTCCCATCCGCCAGCCAATGGCGTGAACCAATTCAGTAATTCCCGAAAGGATAAGAACAATGGCCGATCTTGAAATGACCGTTGACGGCGGCATCGCCACCATGACCATGAACCGTCCCGAAGCGCGCAACGCCATCTCCATGGACATGCGGGCCGAGATGGACCGCTGCTTCCACGAGGCCGAATTCGACGACGCCGTGCGCTGCATCGTGCTGGAAGGCGCCGGCGACCACTTCATGGCCGGCGGCGATATCAAGAACATGCACGAATATCTGGGCAGTCACGATGCCAGTGAGATCCAGGCCTACTTCCTGCACCGCATTCATGCCCTGCACACCATCATGTATTCCATGCGCCGCATGCCCAAGCCCATTATCGCCAAGGTGCGCGGCGCCGCCGCCGGCGCCGGTGTATCCGTCGCCGCCGCCTGTGATCTGGTGATGGCCGAGGAAAGCGCCTTTTTCACCCTGGCCTATTGCAACATCGGCACCACGCCGGACGGCTCCTCCTCCTTCCATCTGCCCCGCGCCATCGGCATCAAGCGGACCATCGAGATGACCCTGCTGGGCGACCGTTACACCGCGCAACAGATGGCCGACATGGGCCTGGTCAACTTCGTTGTCGCCGATGCGGATCTCGACAGCGAATGCGCCAAGCTGGCTACCCGCCTGGCCAACGGCCCAACCCACGTCTACGGCATGGGCAAGAAGCTGATGTACCGGTCGCTGGAAAACGAATTCGAAAGCCAGTTGCAGATGGAAGCGGAATGCTTCGCCGATTGCGCCAAGCGCAATGACTACCGCGAGGGCGTCGCCGCCTTCGTCGAAAAGCGCAAGCCGAACTTCACGGGAACGTAATTCCGAATACGTTCAAGCGCCACTAAGGCTGCGCGCCGCAATGGCGCGTGTCCTTGGAACCGCTGGCCTGAACGGCCAGTGGTTCCGGCGTCCGGCTAACATTCAGCGGCGGCGCAACCTACCACGGCTCGGCGTAGGGCCGGATTTCGACCAGGAATGACCGCGTCGAGGGCGGCTGGTGGGCGGTGTGGAAGACTTCGCCGGCGATGTCGTCAGGCTTGGCGAAGAAGTCATCGGGCTTATCGGTTAAACGCTGGCGCACCATGGGCATGTCGATCATGGCGTCGATCACCACATAGGCGATATGCAGGCCCTGGGGCCCCAATTCCCGCGCCAGGCTTTCGGCCAGGATACGCTGCGACGCCTTGGTCGGCGAAAAACCCACGAAACGCGGCACGCCGCGCAGGGCGCCGGTATTGCCGGTGACCACCAGGGCGCCGCCGCCCAGCCCCACCATCGCCGGTGCCAGTTCCTGGGCTGTTACCAGCAAGCCCGTGGTGTTGACCCGGAAATTGCGCTCGAACAGATCCGTATCAAGCTCCGCATAGGACGCGAAAGTGGCCAGGGCGGCGTTATAGACCACCATTTTCGGCAGCCCCTGTTCGGCGACGATCTTTCGCAGCACCCTTCGATAGCCTTCCAGATCGGCGATATCGGCGGCATAAGCGGCGGTATGGGCAATCTCGTCGGCGAAGCTTTGCAGGCGTTCGGCATGGCGGGCGATCATGGAGACCTTGTAGCCGCCCTCGACAAAGCGCCGCACGCAGGCCAGTCCGGTACCCGCGCCGACGCCGATCACCAGGCAATGTGGACGCTCAGCCGCCATGACAAATTCTCCCTAAGGGTTTCCATCGGACAAGCTTGGTATAGAATCGCGGCCATGACAAACAAACCGTTCATCATCGCCGGCGGCGGCATCGGCGGTCTGGCCGCCGCCCTGGGCCTGGCACAAAAGGGCTTTGCCTCCATCGTGCTGGAGAAATCGCCGGAATTGAGCGAAATCGGCGCCGGCATTCAGCTGGGTCCGAACGCCTTCCATTCCTTCGATTATCTGGGCGTCGGCGATGCCGCCAGGCGCAACGCCGTCTATGTGGACAAGCTGCGCCTGATGGATGCCATGAGCGGTGAAGAGATCATGCACATCCCCCTGGACGCGCCATTTCGCAAACGTTTCGGCAATCCATATGCCGTGGTGCACCGGGGTGATCTCTATGGTGTGCTGTTGCAGGGCTGTCAGGACAGCGAATTGATTGAGCTGCGCGTCAATGCCGATGTTGTCGCCTATGACCAGGACGAAACCGGCGTTTCCGCCAAGCTGGCCGACGGCGCCAGGGTTACCGGCGCGGCGCTGATCGGCGCGGATGGCCTGTGGTCAAACGTGCGCCGAGGCGTGGTGGGCGATGACCAGCCCCGGGTTTCGGGCCATACCACCTATCGTTCCGTCATCCCGACGGAACAGATGCCTGAGGATCTGCGCTGGAACGCGGCCACGCTGTGGGCCGGACCGCGCTGCCACATCGTGCATTACCCCCTGTCGGACTGGAAGGTCTTCAACCTGGTTGCGACCTATCACAACCATGCGCCCGAACCGGTGGCCGGCAAGCCGGTCAGCCATGACGAGGTGCTGCAGGGTTTCCAGCATATCAACGAGAAAATCCTCAAGGTCATCCGTCACGGCAACGATTGGAAACTGTGGGTGCTGTGCGACCGCGACCCGGTGGAAAACTGGGTCGATGGCCGGGTCACCCTGTTGGGCGATGCGGCCCATCCCATGTTGCAGTACTATGCCCAGGGCGCCTGCATGGCCATGGAAGACGCGGTCTGCCTCTCCCACATGATGGACCGCCATGTCGGCGATATCGACCAGGCCTTTGCCGCCTACAACGAACAGCGCATGATCCGCACCGCCCGCGTGCAACTGGGCGCCCGGGCCATTGGCGATCACATCTACCACCCGGACGGGGCACACGCCCGGGTACGCAATCACATCATGTCCAACATGACGGTTGAAGACTACTACGACAGTCTGGAATGGCTGTATGGCGGCACCGGGCTAGACTAAATCCTTCCGGGTCGACCAGATGAAACCGTCGTACCAGAAGTGCATCAGGGAGACGACGAGGAAGGTGCTGACGATCCAGCTGTTGTCGCCGCTGTACAGCCCGGCGGTCAGACCATAGGCCAGGCCGACGGCAAGCAACAATGTCAGGGCCGCGCCCTTCGCCCGGGCCCGGCCCTCGCGGCCGGCGATCCTGGCCAGGGTTTTCTTCTCCGTCCACCAGATGATGGCGAAATACTGCCAAGCATGGAAGAAATTCATGATGAAAAAGGCCATGCCAAAGGAATTGAAGCCCCAGGCATAAATGGAACAAACCGCGGTCGAGAGCAGCAGCGCCACCTTTTGATACGATATCCGGTGCCCGGCCTGGGCCAGCCGCCAATAGGCATAAAGATAGTACATCAGGAACGGGACGCCGGTGCCGATCACCAGCCAGGTCAGAATGCCGCTGTTGAATTCCACATAGGCCGGAATTTCCGTGAAAAAGAAGGCATCGACCTTCTCGAACTCGGAGAAATCATCGATATGCGCCATCAGGGTGGCGCCGGCGGCGATCGGACCGGCATAAATGTAATGGTTGAGAATAATGTCCAGCCGCCGGCCGACGCGCGGGTCATTGCCGGCGACCTTGTCATAGATGCGGCCGAGGCCGAAGGTCTGCAGACCCGAATGGTAGACATCCCAGAACGTCGCCAGCACCGATCCGATGACCAGGGCCCAGGTGGAATAGCCCATCACCACCAACAGCACCAACGGTACGGCGGTAAAACGAAAGGGGTGGCGGCGAAAAATCGCCGGATTGCCGTGGGAGCGGAAGACGACGATGAACAGATGCGCCATGATGAAGACGGCCAGGCAGACCTCTACCCAGTTCCCTCCGTCATGGACCTCGCCCTGGTTCAGGGGTGTTTGCGACAGTCCCAATCCCAGGCCCAGGGCCATGAGCGGGGAAAGGATAAAAAAGACCAAATCATATGCGGGCGACACCATGTAGCCCGATGCCGGGCCGTCGGGTCCAGAGCCGCCAGGTTTTGACATGCGGCCTCCCTCCGCCTCACTCGACCCGGATCGTAAGTTCGCCGACGGAATCCCGTAGGTGCCCCAACAGGGCGACGATGAAAATGCAAAGCCCGGTCAATTCCATGGTTTCCTGCAGCACATTGAGCATCCCATACACCGGGTCGGTGCCATATTGGGTGACCCAATGGTTGACGAAAAATTCGGTTCCCAGGGCGCCGCCGACGTAGCACACCGCCGCCGCCAGGAACAGGCGTCTGGAACGCGGCGGAAGCGCGAGGAGAAATCGCCGGTACACCGCCGTCAGGACGGCTAGGAAAGCCATCGCCGGAATGACCCAGGCGTAATGGAATACGCCGTCCACATCCAGGGCACGGCGCAGGGGACGGTTGATCTGCTCGTGCAGCTGCGCCGTTTCGTCGATTGAAATGTAGATAAAGATCAGCGCCAGGGCGGCCCAGTGCCGCCGGTAGGCTTCTTTTTCCGGTCCCGCCGCCAGGGCAATCGCCGCCAGCAACCCGGCGCAGATCAACAGCAGCGCCGAGGCGTACCAATTGGGGATATTGCATTCCATGGCGAGGTTGAACAGCCGGATCAGCGTGTCGCGCTTGGAAAAGCCAAACAGATGGTCGGCGACTTCGGTGGCAAAACCGAACACCGCCAGCGTTGGCGTCAGAATGAAGAAGCAGTATTTGATCTTCGTTAGCGGGATGACAATGCGTGCCTGCCTCATGCCGACCTCGTTTACGAAAGCGGATTCAGGGAGAGGGTGGGTAAATCAACTTGGGAAACGGCCTAGAAAACCAGGCGCGTGGTGGAGACAATGGTAATTGGTGTCGTGCCCGCGCTGTCACAGGAGGAATTCAGCGTCGAATTGCCGGAAAAGCCGATTTTCTGGGCAATAATCTGGGTGCAATCCGATCCGCCCGAGGTATTGCCGCCGGTGAATTCGATCTCCTCCTTGGGAAAATACAAGGCACCGGTAAAGTTCGTCGTCGAGCCGCCGTTGAACTTGTTCTTGGTTGAGGAAACCGCCGATTTGTCCTGAAAAAACAGCACGCCGGAATAGGTGCCGCTGGTCGGCGCCGCCAGCGTGACGATGGCCCCGCCGTTGATGGTGACGCTGCCTGGTGAATCGCCGCCGGAGCTGTCAGTGAGAATAATGGTAACGCCCGTGCCGCCCGACACCTCCTCCAACGTCGCGCCGCCGCTTACGGAAAAATTCCCCGCGTCGATGATATAGGTGCCGGAGCCCAATTTCACGGTACCGCCCGTAACCTCAAACTTGCCGCAATAGGTGCCGGCAGCAAGTGTATCCGTGCCGGAGGTGTTCTTGTAATTCGTATCGATGCAGCTTCCGGCGGTGGGGGAGGGCAGGCCGTCATAGGGATCCGCTACCGCCGAAGTGCCCGTGTCCGCCTCGTCACAGGTCAGCTCGAACTCCGGCGACTCGGCGCCGGTATCGCCGACCAGTGAGGCGCAGTTCGCCGTCAACGACGCATTGTTGGAAACTTCCAGAGCATCATCATCGGACGAATTCGAAGCGACGTCGCAATCATTGAAGGTAACGTCGGCGGTGCCGCCGACATCAATGCCGGCCCGGTCCGTGGTGTTCAGCGACAAGGCACAGGCGTCGCCGCCGTTGCCGGATTGCATGGCGATGGCATCGGCGGTGATATCGATGGTTGGGAAATCCACGATCCCGGCAAATGTCAGATCAAAGGCATTGCCGTTTTCAGAGGTCTTATAAAGCGTAACCTTGGCGGCATTCGGCGAGGAGCCGCCATCGGTGAAGGTCTTGGCGTCCTCGTCCCAGGTTCCCAACAGGACGTCGCCGCTGACCAAAACCGTGCCGTGGTCGGCGGCCGGCAGGTTCAATTCGGTCACCGCCAGGGCGCGCGTCCTGGCGGTATCCGCGTCACCGACCGTCGAGGCCGCCGCCAGCGCCGCCGCGTCCGCCGCCGCCTGCAACTGGGCATGTCCGGAAAGCACCAGGCCAATATCCACCGCCGCGCCCGCCAAGGCCATGAACGGCACGACAAACAGCGCGAAGATCATCGCCACCACGCCACGGCGGTCGCCGGCAAATTTCTCGGGTCCGCATTGGCTGGCTGCTCGTTTCCGGGTCATTTTATCAATCCAAAAAACCAACTCTCTTTACGGCTGTGGTCTCGTGGGCGCCGGTGCCTCGATAACACCCAAATCTTCAATGCAAGCCTAGCATCTCTTGCGAGATATCCATTCATGGCGGGGCAGGCTTGCAAACATTGCTATTTCTTGCTGCTGGATTTCTTGCTGCTGGATGTTTTCTTGCTGCTGCAGGTTCCCTTCTTTTTGCCGCAGTCCGTGTTGTTCTCGCTGCTATCTTCCAGGTACATGGTCGTGTTGACCGACAAATCCCCGTCTCCCAGCAAATAGTCCGGAAAGACGTTGACCAACGCCGCATCCACCATGGGCGTTTCAATGGAAATGGTGATCAAGGAGGTCGAGGTACCGAGGCCCGAGGTCGTGGCCGTTACCGTGAAGGTGCCGGTGGCGTTGCCTTCGCTGAGCAAATCCTCGGCCAGCGTTACCGCCTCTTCGGTTGATTCGACAACCCCCGTGACATAGGCGCGGGCCGCTTCCCTGGCGGAATAGAACATGACATGACGCGTGAACATGATCGCGCCAAATTCAACAATACCGAACAGGATAATCAGCAGGATCGGCAGAATTAAGGCGAATTCGATAGCAATCGCACCGCGCTTGTCACGCCGCAGTCTAAGATATCTTCTTAGCTTCCCCATTCCTGGTACCCGGAACCATGACACCATGTCACCATGCAACAGCACATGCGCCCGCGCCGAATTGCAACAATATTATCGCTTAGAACGAATGTTAAGTCCATTCATGTTAGCTTTGGCCGTCTTTCGGCACTTCGGGATATGCGTCAAAGTCGCCGAACTCGGTGCCTAGGTTGGTGTCGGTGATAATTGGCAGGTTCCTGGTCCGCGCCGCCATCTCCGACCGGCTTTCCCACGTCGGGCGGCTGAGCCAGGCGGGTTTTATCAACAGTTGAAATAGATCCAGGCCGCGATACTTGCCGGGCACCACCCGCTGTCCGTCGATGCGCCAATGCAGCAACTGCTGCTGAAAACGCGCCCGGTCAATATGCACCGGATCATTGCCGGCGATGATCATATTCTCGTACCGCAGGGCGTGGGGGAAGACCGTGATCACGGTCTTTTGCGCCAGTGTGGAACGGGTGGTGTTGATATACAGCCGGCCGCCGGTTTTCAGCCGCGTCCGGCTTAGTTCAAGATACTCCCGGGACAGCAGATTCGTGGCATTGGTGCGCCAGAACACAATGGTATTCTGCACAACCAAATCAAAATGCCGTTGCGTCCGCCTGAGAAACCGGCGCCCGTCATCTTGCACGATTTTGACCTTGGGGTTGGTCAACAGACTGGCGACGGCGGAGCGGTCGCGCACGGCCTGGATGAAACCCGGATTGATCTCGACGATGGTAATGCTTTCGACATTCGGGTTGTGGGCCAGCACTTGCGCCCAGGAGCCTGAACCCAGACCAATGAACAGGATATCCTTCGGCGCTGGGTGGAAAGCGGCGGTGAGATAGGCGCGGATTACCCTATTTTCATCCACGCCCGGCAAGGGACTGACGTTGAACCGGCCCTCGTAGGCACCGCCACTGTATAGGTTGCCTGACCGCGACAGGGTAACAACGCCGCTGGAGGTCTCGTATATCGCCTGAAACGTCCCCCAGCGGCCATAGTCGCCGCCATGGTGCAGCTTGCTATAGACGTTCTTGTAAAGTCCCGGCGCGGCAGCGGCTAAAATCAGCATCGTGGCCAAGACGCCGCCTGCCCTCTGGATACGCCGGCTGGTTCGCGCGGGTGCGGAGAGGATAACCACGCCGCCAAGGCTTAGACCCGTCAGCCCCAGCAACATGCTGATTTGCGGCAATCCGAGAATATCGAATAAGAAAAACCCGGTAACCAGGCCGCCTGCCACCGATCCCATGATATTGCCGGCATAGATGAACGCGAACCGATGGCCGGCGCGGCTGTCGGCTGCCACGGCGGCATGGGCCAGCAGCGGCAGCACTGTACCCAACAGCACCGTCGCGGCGAGGATCAGCGCCAAACTGACGAATTGAAGATGGGGCCAGAACTGTGCGTAGACCGCCAATACGGGGATCGTCAGATATGCCGCGCAGTTGGCGAGCAGAAGCAAAATTCCAAGTTGGCGCACGCTCCGCTCTGGTGTGCCGCCGGCGCCACTTCGGCAATAGCGGCCGGCCGCGAAGGCCCCGATCGCCAGGCCCGCCAGGTAGGCGGCAAGCACCAGCCCGAAGCTGCCGGCCCGGGATTCCATGATGAAGCCATAGATGCGGTACCAGACGATTTCATGGGAAATTGCGACATAGCCGCTAAGCGTGGCGGCGATGATGGCGGGGAATAGCCTCATTGCCGGACCGGTGCGCGCAAGTGAAGCATTGCCGCGCCCGCCGCCAGGGCCAGATTAAGCGCCGCCGCCGTCAATGCCGTGCCGTCCAGACCAACGGCGCCGAACAATACCGTGACCGCCGCGAAAGCACCCAGGGATGCGCCCAGTACATTGGCGAAATACAACCCGCCGACCGATTGGCCGACATTGCCGGTTCCGCTGACGTCATGGCCGACCAGCAACGGCAGGGTCGCGCCCATCAGCGTCGTCGGGAAGACCACGGCCAGAAAGCTGAAAATGGCCGTTCCGGTGTGGGAAACCATGGCGAAGGCATCAGCCGCCCAGGCAAAGAGGAAAAGCGAGGAAGCGCCGAACAGGCCCAGCGCCAGTTCAAACCCCGCGAACAGGGCCAATGCGGCGGCGGGAACAGCCCTGGCCAGGGCACCGCCCAACAGACTGCCCAGTCCGAGGCCCAACAAGAATGCCGTGACCACGATGGTCGCCGACCCGATGTCCGTGCCAAGTAAAGCGTATAGCGCCCGTTGCCATGCCAGTTGATAGAGCAGCGCCGCGAAACCCGAGAGCAGAAAGATCAGATGCAAAATAGCCCGGCGGACATGCAATGGCGGCGCTGCGGCTCCAGCCGTGCGGAGACGCACCTTAGGCCCGAAAACATCGAACATCTGTAGCCGTTCTTATTGCATGCAACCGTTATGTACGTGGCGAGCATACAGAAACTACGGCGCTATTCACACAGTTCCGTTTCGAACAGCTGACGGCTGTTGGCCGCCGCCAATGAAGATCCAATCCCGGATCCGGGACAATAGCGCTATCGGGTCGGAACCGGCTTGTCGCCCTGGTAGTCGTAGAAACCGCGCCCCGTCTTGCGGCCCAGCCAGCCGGCTTCGACATACTTGACCAACAGCGGACAGGGCCGGTATTTGGTGTCGGCCAGGCCTTCATACAGCACCTGCATGATCGCCAGGCAGGTATCCAGGCCAATGAAATCGGCTAGCTGCAACGGTCCCATGCGATGGTTGGCACCCAGGCGCATGGCGCTGTCGATGCCTTCGACGGTGCCAACGCCCTCGTAAAGGGTGTAGATCGCCTCGTTGATCATCGGCACCAGGATACGGTTGACGATGAAGGCGGGAAAATCTTCGGCATTGGTGGGAACCTTGCCGATCTTGATCACGATCTCGCGCACCGCGTCAAACGTCGGTGCATCCGTGCCAATGCCCCGGATCAGCTCCACCAGTTCCATCATCGGCACCGGGTTCATGAAATGCATACCCATGAACTTTTCCGGCCGGCCCGAGACGGAGGCCAAGCGGGTGATCGAGATGGACGAGGTATTGGTCGCGATCAATCCTTCGGGCTTCAGGATCGGGCCCAGGTCCGTGAGGATCTGCCGCTTGATCTCCTCATCTTCCGAGGCTGCCTCAATCACCAGATCGGCATTGGCCAGCTCGGGCAAACCGGCGACGGTTTTGATCCGGGCCAGGGAGTCGGCCATTTCGACCTCCTCCAGCTTGCCCCGGCCCACCTGCCGGCCCATGTTGCCCTCGATCACCTTCATCGCCTTTTGCATTTGGGCGTTCGAGGTGTCGGTCAACATAATGTCGTAGCCGCCGACGGCCAGGACATGGGCAATTCCGCTGCCCATCTGTCCCGCGCCGACAATGCCGATATTCTGGATCATCTTGTGTCCTTCAATGCTGGCGAAATTCGCCGGGCGGCAGCTATGCCGGCGGCAGCTTCTTCAGCTCTTCTTCCAATTCCGGCACCGCCTTGAACAGATCGGCGACCAGACCAAAATCGGCAACCTGGAAGATCGGCGCCTCTTCATCCTTGTTGATGGCGACAATGACCTTGCTGTCCTTCATGCCGGCCAGATGCTGAATGGCGCCCGAGATACCGACCGCGATGTATAATTCCGGCGCGACCACCTTGCCGGTTTGTCCGACCTGATAGTCGTTGGGCACGAAACCGGCATCGACCGCGGCGCGGGAAGCGCCCACGGCGGCGCCGAGTTGATCGGCGACGGCTTCGATGATCGGGAAATTATCGCCCGATTGCATGCCACGGCCGCCGGAAATGATGATCTTCGCCGCCGTCAGTTCCGGCCGCTCGGACTTTGACAATTCCTCGCCCACGAAGCTCGACAGGCCCGGATCGCCGGCCGCCGCGACGCTTTCCACCGCCGCGGAACCGCCCTCGGCACCGGCCTTTTCAAAGCCAGTGGGCCGGATCGTGATGATCTTGATGGCATCGGACGATTGCACCGTCGCCATGGCGTTGCCGGCATAGATCGGCCGGACAAAGGTATCGGCGCTTTCGATGGCCGAAATCTCCGAGATCTGGGAGACATCCAGCAGGGCCGCGACCCGGGGCATGAAGTTCTTGCCAACCGTATTGGCCACCGCCAGCACGGCGGTATAGTTTTGCGCCAGGGGCACCACCAGATCGGCCAGGGGTTCGGCCATCATGTTGGCATACAGGGCATCATCAGCGACCATCACCTTGGCCACGCCGGCGACTTTCGCCGCCGCTTCACCGACCGAACCACAACCACTGCCCGCGACCAGAATATCGATGTCGCCGCCCAGTTGCCCGGCGGCGGTTACGGCTGACAGGGTCGCCGGCTTCAGTTCGGCATTATCATGTTCGGCAATTACCAGGACGGACATCAGATTACCCCCGCTTCGTTACGCAGTTTACTTACCAGTTCGGCTACATCCTCGACGATCACGCCGGCCTCGCGCTGGGGCGGGTCCTGCACCTTCAGGGTGCTCAGGCGCGGCGCCGTATCGACGCCAAGATCCTCGGGCGTCTTTTCATCGATCGGCTTCTTCTTCGCTTTCATGATGTTCGGCAACGAGGCATAACGCGGCTCGTTCAGGCGCAGGTCCGTGGTGACGATCATCGGCAGCTTCAGATCCAGGGTCTGCAGCCCGCCGTCGATTTCGCGGGTCACGCTGGCCGAGCCGTCGCCCAGCTTGATCTCGGAAGCAAAGGTGCCCTGGGCCCAGCCCAGCAGCGCCGCCAGCATCTGGCCGGTCTGGTTGCAATCGTCATCAATCGCCTGTTTGCCCAGGATCACCAGGCCGGGCTGTTCCTCATCCACCACGGCCTTCATGATCTTGGCCACGTGCAGCGGCTCCAGCTCCTCGTCGGTCTTGACCAGAATGCCGCGGTCGGCGCCCATGGCCAGGGCGGTGCGGATGGTCTCCTGGCACTGCTGCACGCCGATCGAAATGGCGACGACTTCGTCCGCCGTACCGGCCTCTTTCATGCGCAGAGCCTCTTCGACGGCGATTTCGTCGAACGGGTTCATGGACATTTTGACGTTGGACAGGTCTACGCCGGTCTGATCGGCCTTGACCCGGATCTTGACATTGTAGTCAACCACGCGCTTGACGGCGACGAGAACTTTCATCAGCAGCCTCTTCTCAGGGGAGTTGGTCTTCCGGTGACGCGGGGCCCTGCGCCTGCGCACCGGACGGACGGATTATCACGCCCGCGGGTTTATGTTGCGCTGCAAAATAGTGAAGCGGACAGGGCGAGTCAACGCGTGCAACAGCCCATCGCGGCAAAACGCCGCATTTCGCCTATTCCTCGGTGAACAGAGGTTCAATCGGCTCCGCCGTGGAGAGAAACTCAAGCAAATTGCCGTCCGGGTCACGGAAATAGACCGACTGGCCCCAAACCCCGTCGGCGGCCCAGCGCGGCACCGGCCCTTCGATGATTTCGATGCCGGCCCGGCGCAAATGCGCCTCCGCCTCGGCGATGGTGCCGTCCCAGCGGAAACAGACATCGACGGTGCCGGGGGCCAGTGTTTCCGCGACCAGATAGGCCGGCTTGTCCAAATACTGCAGATTGACCACGGCGCCGCCCAGTTCGACGGGCAGTACCGGCAGTTCGCCGTCGCGGAAACGTTGCAGATAGCGGGCCCGGCCGCCCAGGGTATCGCAATAGAACTTTATCGAACGCTCCATGTTGGCGGCCATGACGACCACATGATCGATGGTACGAATTTGCAAGGCCATGCGTAGCTCCATTTTGATGGCTATAGTGGCGTTCGCCGCCCGTTAACGAATTGGAGCATAGCATGTCCGAGATCGAGTATTTCTATTCGGCCCATTCCGCGTTTGCCTACTTGGGCTCGGCCCGGTTCATGGAAATCGCCAAGGCGGCCGGCCGCACCATCGTGCATCGGCCCATCGAGCTGCGGGAGACGGTGCCGGCGGCGGGAGCGCCCGGGTTCGGTGAACGGACGCGGCAACACCGCGCATACTTTTTCAGGCGCGAAATCGACCGCTGGGCCGAGGAACGCAACGCGCCGGTGATGATCGGCCATCCAACCTTTCACCAGCACGACATGAAACTATGCAACGGCATGATTATCGCCGGCATCGCGCAAGGCCGGAATGTGGACAATCTGGCGCACGCCATGTTGCAGGCCCATTGGCGGGACGACGCGAACCTGGCCGACGGCGACACCTTGATCCGGCTCGCCGAAAGTGTCGGGATGGATCCCGGACCGATGCTCGAAGCGGCGATGTCGGACGAGATGCAGGGCATCTATCAGGCCAATACGGCGGAGGCGATTGAGCGCTCGGTGTTCGGTTCGCCAACCTATTTCGTCGACGGCGATATGTTCTACGGCCAGGACCGCTTGGAGATGGTGGAGCGGGCCCTGCGTCAGCCCTATGCCCCATCGAAGATGGGCTGATGGCCGGTTCCTTGGGCCCGCGCCCTGGCGCGGTGGCTGGAACCCTAGCGATTAGCGCCGGGCAGCCATAGGATATCGTTCTCGCCGTCGTCGTTGGCGTGGCGGGCCAGTTGGAACAAATGGTCCGACAGGCGGTTCAGATAGCGCAGCGCGGCGGGGTTGATCTCCGCCTGGCCGGACAGGGTCGTGGCCAGCCGTTCGGCGCGGCGGGCCACCGTGCGGGCCATATGCAGATGCGCCGCCAGGGCGCTGCCGCCGGGTAGAACGAACGAGTTCAGGGTCGCCAGCGCCTCGCCCAGTTTATCGATTTCCTGTTCCAGTCGATCGACCTGGGCATCGACGATGCGCAGAGGCGGATATTTCGGATCCGCGACGATGGGCGTGGCCAGATCGGCGCCCAGATCGAACAGGTCGTGCTGGACGCGGGCCAGCATGGCGTCCACCTCGTCTTTCGCATGCAGGCGCGCCAGGCCGATCACCGCGTTCAGCTCATCCACCTCGCCATAGGCCGTGACCCGGCCGTCATCCTTGGCCACCCGGCTGCCGTCGCTCAGGGAAGTCTGGCCGCCGTCGCCGCCCCGGGTATAGATCTTTGTCAGCTTGACCATGTGCCTAACCTTGATTGACGAAAAACAGCAGTACCATGATGCCGACCGCCAGCAATTGCAGAACGATGCGCCAACGCATGAGCTTGTTGCCGTGTTTACGATTGAACTCGCCGCCGCGCCCCATGCTGTAAACACCCATCAGCAGCACGCCCAGCACGGCCACCAGGGCAATGACCAAAATCACCGTCAACACAGCGGACATCGCGGCCCCTCGAAAAATTTGCAGCCCGCCGATACACGCCCGCCGGTTCTGCTATGATCACAAATGAAATACGCGCCGCCAGTCCTAACATGAAACCGTGGCTGCCGGACAAGGTTGTTTAGGGGAAGGCCGCATGGCGGATGAGGGCGTGAAGCCAGAGCGGCAAGGCGTGCGGGTCAGGTCCCTGGCGTTGCTTGCGGTTTGCGAGGTGGCTGTCCTGGGCCTGTGGTTTTCCGCCTCCGCCGTGGTGCCGACCCTGATCGCCGAACATGGCCTTTCACCCGGCCAAGCCTCGATGATGACCTCGGCCGTGCAGATCGGCTTCGTCGCCGGCACCCTGATCTCGGCCATTCTGTCCCTGGCCGACCGTTTGGACCCCCGCCGTTTCTTTATGTTCTCCGCCCTGGTGGCGGCCCTGGCCAATGTTCTGTTGTTGGCGGTGGAGCCGACCTCGCCCGTGGTCATCGTATTGCGCTTCGTCACCGGCGCCTGCATGGCCGGGGTCTATCCCGTGGGCATGAAAATAGCGGTTAGCTGGGCCCGCGATGACGTCGGCTTGCTGATCGGTATTCTGGTCGGCGCGTTGACCCTGGGCTCCGCCGCGCCGCATCTGTTCAATGCCTTCGGCGGCGTGGATTGGCATTTCACCATTCTGACCGCCTCCGCCGTGGCCCTGTTGGCGGCGCTGCTGATCAATCTGGTGCACCTGGGCCCGAACATGGCGCCCGCGCCGCGCTTCAGTCCCGGCGCCGCCTTTCAAGCGTTTCGTCGGCCGGCCCTGCGCTGGGCAAATTTCGGCTATCTGGGCCATATGTGGGAGCTTTATGCCATGTGGGCCTGGCTGGTGGTCTTCCTGGACGCCTCCTTCCGGCTGGTCATGGACGCGGATGCGGCGGCCTGGTGGTCGCGCCTGGCGACCTTCGGCGCCATGGGCCTGGGCGGCGCCGTCGGCTGCCTGCTGGGCGGGGCCATTGCCGACCGATACGGCCGCACCACCCTGACCATGGGTGCGATGACCGCCTCGGGCCTGTGCGCCCTGGTGATCGGATTTCTGTTCGGGGCCCAGCCTTGGTTGTTGACCCTGCTGGCGGCCATCTGGGGCGTGACGGTGGTGGCGGATTCGGCGCAATTTTCAGCCTCCATTGCTGAATTGTCGCCGCCTGAATTCGTCGGCACCATGTTGACCGTACAAACCTGCGTCGGGTTTCTGTTGACCCTGTTCACGGTGCATCTGGTGCCGCCCCTGGCGGCGGCCTGGGGCTGGCAATATGCCTTCGCCGTGCTGGCGGTGGGGCCGTTCCTGGGCGTCTTCGCCATGTCACGCCTTCGGGCCCATCCGGACTCGGCCCGCCTGGCGGGGGGACGCAAATAATGGCGAAATTGAAACGGCGCCTGAACCTGCCGCTGCTCACCCTGTACGGCCTAGGCGTCACCATCGGCGCCGGGATCTACGTTCTGGTCGGCGCCACGGCGGCGAAAGCGGGCATCTATGCGCCAATTTCGTTTCTGCTCGCCGCCGGCGTGGTCGGTTTCACGGGATTTGCCTATTGCGAGCTCGGCACCCGCTATCCGGTCAGCGCCGGCGAGGCGGCTTATGTGCGCCAGGGTTTCAATTCGCAAACCCTATCGTTGATCGTCGGCCTGATGGTGGTTTGTTCGGGCGTGGTGTCATCGGCGGCGGTGGCGATCGGCGCGGCGGCCTATCTCGAAGCCTTCGTGCCGCTGTCGCCGCAACTGTTGACGGCGCTGGTGATCCTGCTGGTCGGTCTGGTCGCGGTCTGGGGCATATTGGAATCCGTGGCCCTGGCGGCGCTGTTCACGGTGATTGAAATCGGCGGTCTTGCCCTGGTGGTCTGGTTCGGCCTGGCCAATGCACCCGAGGCTTCGATCAATCTTGCCAGCCTGGTGCCGCCGTTCGAGGCCGGCGCCTGGAAGGGCATCTTCGCCGCCGGGCTGTTGGCGTTCTTTGCCTTCGTCGGGTTCGAGGATATCGCCAACGTGGCCGAGGAGGTAAAGCAGCCGGGCAGGACCCTGCCCCGGGGCATCATTCTGACCCTGATTGTCAGCACTCTGATCTATTTCACGGTGGTCTCGGTGGTCGTCCTGGTGGTGCCGATGAAATCGCTGGTCGGTTCGGCGGCGCCCCTGGCGCTTATCTTCGAGAGCGCCGGGCCCGCCATCAGCGCCGTGTTCAGCGTGATTGCCATCATTGCGACCATCAATGGCGCGCTGATCCAGGTTATCATGGCATCCCGCGTCCTCTATGGCCTGGCCGCCCAAGGCAGCCTGCCCCAGGTGTTGGCCAAGGTGAACGGCGTCACCCATACGCCGCTGGTGGCGACCGGCCTGGTCGTCGCCATCATATTCGTCCTCGCCTATTTCCTGCCGATCGGCGAGCTGGCGGAGCTGACATCGACCATCGTCCTGATCGTTTTCTCTTTCGTGAACCTGGCCCTGTTACGCCTGAAGTGGACGGGCACGCCACCCACCGGCGATGTCTTTCAGGTCCCCGTCTGGGTCCCGATACTGGGTCTGGTCTCGTGCGCCGGCCTGCTCCTGGCGGGGTTCTTTCTGGCCTAGGACCAGGGCTCAACGTCCGGCAGGTCCGCCGCCGACAGGGTTTCTTTTTCCAGCAGTTCGCCGGCACTGCTTTCGAGCACCGTGCGGTGTTTCGTCAAAATGGCGCTGGCCTGCTCGAAGGCGTCATGAACCAGGGTGCGGACGGCGCAGTCGATCTCCCGCGCCGTGGTTTCGCTATAGCGCCGGCGTTCGGGATAGGGGCCGACCGCATTGGCCAGGAACAGCGGCCGCTCGCTTTCGTAGGTCATCTCACCCAGGGTTTCGTCCATGCCATAGCGGGTGACGATGGCATGGGCGATCTCGGTCGCCTTGTTCAGATCATCGGCGGCGCCGGTGGAGAGATGGCCGAAAATCAGCTTCTCCGCCGCCCGTCCGCCCAACAGCACCGCCATCTTGTGCTCCAGCTCCTGCCGGGTCATCAGAAAGCGGTCTTCCGTCGGCCGCTGAATGGTATAGCCCAGCGAGCCGATGCCGCGCGGAATGATCGACACCTTCTGCACCCGGTCGGTACCGGGCAAGGCCAGGGCGACCAGGGCGTGGCCCATTTCATGATGCGCGACCACTTCGCGCTCCTTGGGATTGAGCAGCCGGTTCTTCTTTTCCAAACCGGCGATGATACGCTCGATGGCCTCGACGAAATCGGCCATGACCACGTCGTCGCCACCCCGGCGGGTCGCCAGCAGAGCCGCCTCGTTGACCAGATTGGCCAGATCGGCACCGGTAAACCCCGGCGTCAGGCCGGCGATGGCCTCGCTATCGATGTCACCGGCCAAATGCACCTTCTTCAGATGCACATTGAGGATCTGCACCCGGCCCAGACGGTCGGGCCGGTCGACCAGGACCTGACGATCGAAGCGCCCGGCGCGAAGCAGTGCGGGGTCCAGTATTTCCGGGCGGTTGGTGGCGGCCAGCAGAACCATACCTTCCTTGGACGGATCAAAACCATCCAGTTCCATCAGCAACTGGTTCAGGGTCTGCTCCTTCTCGTCATGGCCGCCCATGCCGGGAAAGGCGCCCCGGGCCCGGCCCAGGGCATCCAGTTCGTCGATGAATATGATGCAGGGCGCTGTTTTGCGGGCCTGTTCGAACAGATCGCGGACCCGGGCGGCACCGACGCCGACAAACATTTCGACGAATTCCGAACCGGAGATCGAAAAGAACGGCACGCCGGCCTCGCCCGCCACGGCGCGGGCCAGCAGGGTTTTGCCGGTGCCCGGCGGCCCCACCAGCAGGACGCCCTTGGGCAGGCGGGCGCCCAGGCGGCCATAGGTGTCGGGATTTTTGAGGAAGGCGACGATCTCCTGCAGCTCGGTCTTGGCTTCGTCGACGCCGGCGACGTCGTCGAAGGAGACCTGGATATCGTTCTCGACGAACACCTTGGCCTTGCTCTTGCCGATCGACAGCATGCCGCCGCCCAGGCCCTGCCGGTCGGCGAAGCCGCGAATGACGAACATCCAGACGCCGAGGAAAATCAACATGGGCAGCAGCCACGAGAACAGGGATTTCAGTACGTTCTCGTCGGTTCCGCCGGTTACCTTGACGCCGTATTTAGCCAGGCTTTCGGCCAGGTCCGGCTCGACGCGGGTGGTGGTAAAGGTCCGCTTGCCGTCGGGCAGGGCGGTTTTCAGGGTGCCGCGAATATGGCCTTCGGTGACGACGATTTCGTCGATCCGGCCCTGTTCCAGGAACTGCTGAAACTCGCTGTAGGGAATGACCTCGACCTGACGGCTTTGCTGCCACCAGGATTGCAACAGCAATATGGAAAAGACGGCGATGAAGCCGTAGATGATGTTGATCCGGGTTTTCCGTTCCATGGCCCTTCCCCTGCCGCCCTAGTGCCGCGATACCAGCAGCAGATCGCAGTTGGCGGCGGAGCGCAGCGACGCCAGATGCTCCGCCGTGGCCGCATGACCGGCGGCATCGAGAAACAAGAGCTGCCCCTGTGCCACGGCCAGCGCATTCAGCAGCGCCTTTTCACTTTGCGGCAGGCGGCGCACGGTCGTGGCGGTCTCGGCCTCGGCCAGGTTCCGGCCCACCTCGCCAACCGCCCGGTCGCCGGCCGCGCTGCCACGGGCCGGCACCAGAACCTCAAGCGGCAGATGATTGATCCGGGCCGCGCGCTGCGCCAGCTCCAGCACCCGGCCCCCGCCTTCGCCGCCTTCATACAACGCCAGCACCGGACGCGGGCGGCGCGCCGGGCCATGCGGATAGGGCGCCTTGCGCCGGGAGGTCCGGGACGGCCTGCGCGGTTTGGGCGCGGCATGGGGCAGGGGCGGCGGGGCAAGGGCGCTGCAGACAAGTTCGTTGCTGCGGGCCGCTTCACGCAGGGCGCTGTCCAATCCGGCGCGGCGGACCTCGAACGTCCAGGATAGGGAAAGCGCCTCGGCCAGCCGCTCAACCTCGCGCCGGGCGGCGGCGGCGCGGCGGCGCATCTGCTGCTCCATATCGGCGCGAGAGGTGGATTTGCGGCTGCCGCTGGCCAGGATGATCTCGTGCCCGGGCAACTCGCTCATGCGCAACAGATTGATGTCTTCGAGAAACAATCCGGCCAGCTCGACGCGCAGTTCAGACGCTAATGTGGCGGCCCGGCGCAGCCCCGCCAGGCTTTCGGCGTTGCTGTCCATGGCGACAAGGATGCGGCGCTGCTTGCCGGCGGTTTCGCCCTGGGTCATGCGCCCTTCCCCCCGCCTTGCTTGGAATTGCTATTTCCATTTCCGCCATTGATGCTGCTGTTGCCGTTGTTGCGTCCGCTGCGGGCGAACTGGCGGCGCATGTCGGCCAGCTTGTGAATGCGGTCCTGCACCAGGCGGTTGACGCTGCCGGCGGGATAGCGGCCGTTGCGGCCCAGGCGCCCGGCCTTGAGCCCGGTCAGAAGCTCCATGCCCTGATCGATGCTGGCCACGGCATAGACGGCAAATGTGCCCGCGCGCACGGCCTGAACGACCTCCGCCTTCAGCATCAGATGCGGTACGTTGGCTTTTGGTATCAGAACGCCCTGTTCACCGGTCAGGCCGCGGGCCTGGCATAGATCGAAAAAGCCCTCGATCTTTTCGTTGACGCCGCCGATGGCCTGCACTTCGCCATGCTGATTGACCGAGCCGGTGACCGCCAGGCCCTGATTGATGGGCAGGTCGGCCAGAGCCGACAGCAGCACATACAATTCGGCGGAGGAAGCGGAGTCGCCATCGACACCGCCATAGGATTGTTCGAACACCAGGCTGGCCGACAGGGACAGCGGGTGATCCGCGGCATAGCGCGCGCCCAGATAGCTGGACAGGATCAGGACGCCTTTCGAATGCAGCGGTCCGCCCAGATCGACGCGCCGTTCGATGTCGATCACCTCGCCATTGCCGATGCGTACCCGGGCGCTGATCCGGCTCGGTTTGCCGAAAGCGAAATTGCCCAGATCCAGCACCGCCAGTCCGTTGATCTGCCCGACCTTGGCGCCGTCGGTATCGATCAGGATGGTCTGTTGCACGATGCCCTCGCGCATGCGGTGGGACAGGCGGTCAACCCGGCGGACTTGCGCATCAAGGGCGGTCTGTACGTCCTTGGCCCCGATTACGGTGCGGTTTTTCTCCGCCGCCCAATAATCCGCTTCCTTCAACAGATCGGCGATGTGGCCGATTTGCAGGGACAGCTTTTTGACATCGCCGGCCAGGCGCGTCGCCTGCTCAACCACCCGCGCCACGCCGCCGGGATTGAGCGGGCGCAGATCATGGCGCCGGGCCATGGTGGCGATCAGGCGGGCGAACTGCGCCACGCCGCCGCCGCGTTCCATGTTCTCGTCAAAATCCACCGCGACCTTGAACAGATCGTCGAAATCCGGATCCCGCTGGCAGAGCAGATAGTAGATCTGCCGCTCGCCGATCAGCACGACCTTGACATCCAGGGGAATGGGTTCGGGCTCCAGCGATACGGTGCTGACCAGGGACAGCATCTCGCCGGGAGATTCGATGCGTATGGAATTGCCCCGCAGCACCCGCTTCATGGCTTCCCAGGCATAGGGCTGCTGCAACAGGCGCAGGGCATCGATGATCAGATAGCCGCCGTTGGCGCGGTGCAGGGAGCCGGGCTTGATCATGGAGAAATCCGTCAGCAAGGCGCCCATTTCGGCCTGGTGCTCGACCCGGCCGATCAGATTGGCGTAGCTGGGCGATTCCTCCGTAATCACCGGCGCGCCGCCGTCATTGCCGTCGCCGACCATGACATTCACGGAATAGCGGCGCAGGGCCGCGGCCTGGCGGGCCGCCGGCGATTGCGCGATGCCGCCGCCGCCGGCCAGTGCCGGCATATTCATCGGGACTTCCGATTGCGCCGCCTCGACGGGCAGAAACAGGTCCACATGCTCGCCGATATCCCGCTCCACCGCCGCGATATAGTCCAGGGCCTGGGTCAGGCCGGCGTAATTCTTTCGCAACCGGCCGATCAACTGCGCCAGCGCCATGGCGGTTATTTCCCGGTTCAACTCACGTATCCGCCGCCGCCGCTCGCGCTCCCAATCGGGCAGTTGCTGCGCAACTTCCTGCAAGCGGCCCTGTAACTCCTCGATATCGGCTTCGATTTTCTTGCGCACCAGTTCGGGCAATTTGTGGAATTCATCCGGCGGCATGACCTCGTTGCCCCGTGCCGGCGCCAGCGCCAGGCCCATGGGCGTGCGGACCAGGGCCAGGTCGCGTTTCCGCGCCTCTTCCTGGATGGCGCCAAAGGCGGTTTCCTGGCGTTCCTGGAATTCCTCCTGGATCGCTTCGCGCCGGGTCTTGTATTCATCGGTCTGAAACGCCGCCGGTATGGCGATCAGCAGTTCCTCGATCAACCGCGCCATGTCCCGGCGCAGGGCGCCGGCGCGCCCCGCCGGCAGGCGCAGGGCTTTCGGTTTGTGCGGCACCTCGAAATTATTGACATAGGCCCAGTCGTCGGGCGGCTTCTGCCCCTCGGCCCGGCTTTCGAGAAAACGGCGGACGATGGTATGGCGGCCCGTGGCCCTTGGGCCCAGGACAAATAGGTTGTAGCCGTCCTTGTCCATGCCGATGCCGAAGGACAGCGCTTCCACCGCCCTGGCCTGGCCCAGCACGCCGTCCAGGTCGGGCAGCTCGGCCGTGCTGCGAAATCGGAAGCTCTTGGGGTCGCAGCGGCGATAAACCTGCGCCGCCTTCAACGGCTTGATCGGCATTTCTTCACCCTTGGCCAGGTCCGGAAAAACACGGCCAACCGCGCCTCGCCCGAACCGGAATTAGCAAGCAATTATATGGGCCGTTGCCCCCGGCGGTAAACCAGCCAGTAAACCAGCGCCACCAGGACGCCGCCGCCGACGATATTGCCGATGGTGACGAAAATCAGGTTGGCGCCATAGCCGGCCAGAGTGACAAGGTCCGACCCGGCCAGCCAGCCGGCTGGAATCATGTACATATTAGCCACCGAATGTTCGAAGCCAAGGGCGACAAATCCCGCGATCGGGAAAACGATGGCGACGACCTTGCTGACCACGGAATGGGCCGCGAAGCAAAGCCAGACCGCCAGACAGACCAATACATTGCACAGGATGCCCCGGATAAAGGCTTCGACGGGTGTCAGCGCCAGCTTGCCCTCGGCGATGCGCATGGCGGTCGCGGCAACGGCGCCGTCGCCAAGATTGTGCAGGCCGGACAGGTGCACCACCAGGGCCATGGCCGTGGCGCCGACGAAGTTGCCCAGATAGACCAGGCCCCAGTTGCGCAGCAACGCCCGGCCCGTGATCATCCGGTCGGCCCAGGCAAAAACGATCAGGTTGTTGCCGGTAAACAGCTCCGCCCCACCGACCAAGACCAGGATCAGCCCGAGAGAGAAGGCGACGCCGCCCAACAGCCGTTCGGGCCCGAAACCAAGGCCGCTGTTGGTGACCGCGACCATGTACAACATGGCGCCGAAGGCAATGAAGGCCCCGGCCAGCACGGCCAGCACCAGGGTCGGCAATGTGCCCAGTTCCGCCTTGGCGACGCCGGCGTTTTCCACGCGCTCGGCGATCTCCCGTGGCGCGTAGGCATCGACACTGTTTTCTTGACTCACGCTCCGCTCCGGCAATGAATTCGGCTAAGTATAAGCGATCCCCGATGCGATGAAAATGTTCGCGGCGCCTTGTCATCCGCCATGACCGGAACATAGGCTGTGTGGGGGTAGGAAGGAGAACATTGGATGCGACGATCAAGATTGCCCGCCGGCGGTGCCAACATCTTTCAGAAAATCCGTGGCAAGCGGGCCGAGGCGGAGGCGGCGGGACAAAAACTCCTCGACCTCTCGATCGGTGAACCGAAGGGTCCGGCGCTATTGAGTGCGCGCGAGGCGGCGCGGGATGCCGTCCTCAGCGAAGATGAAAGCATGCACGCCTATCAGTACAACGACAGCCCGGCGGTGCCGGACTTCTCCCGCCGCTTCGTCCGGGCGCATCTGAAGAACGATCTTGACCAGGAGGGTCTGGACTATCTTCCGATCCCCGGCATCAAGCCAATTCTCGGTCTGCTGCCCCTGGCCTGCGGCTGCGCGCGCGAGCCGGTGACGGTGGCGACGATGACCAAGCCCGGCTACCCCATCCCCGCCGATTGGTGCGATTACCACGTCAACGTGGGCCACTATGCCCTGGCTTTGAATGCCGGCAACGGCTTCCGCTTCGCCATGTCGGACATCGCGGCGGAGACGGATCTGATCATGACCAACTACCCGCATAATCCCTCGGGCCAGATCGCGGAGGAAGCCTGGCTGCGGCAGTTGTGCCAATATTGCAGCGACCACGACATTCGCTTGTTCAACGATGCGGCCTATATCGCGCTGTCCCATACGCCCGAAAGCGCCACACTCACTGAAGTTGCCGTCGACTATCCGGAATTGTCATGGTCGGAAGCGTTCACGGCGGCGAAGCTGATCGGCAACGGCACCGGCTGGCATGTGGGCGCCATGGTCGGTTCGGCGGATTTCATCGCCGACATGAAGGAGGTCAAGGGCAAGACCGATGCCGGCTTCGTCGCACCCATGGCGGCCGGGATTCTTGCCGCGTTGGAGAGCGATCAGGCGGGCATCGCCCGGTTCCGGGCGATCTACAAGGAGCGCCTGGATCTTCTCATGGCGCTGATGACGGATTGCGGCATGCGCCTGGCCAGCCAGCCAAGGGCCGGCTTCTACACCTTCTGGGAAACACCCGATGAAGCCTTTGGCGAACCGGTTGCCGGCGGCGAGGCGTTCAATTTCATGATGATCGAAAAAACCGGTGTCGTCGGCGTACATTTCGGCGATTTCCTGCGCTATGCGGTTTGCGCCGATGTCGCCGCCATGGAAAAGGATCTTCGGGCTGCGTTCCAGGCCGCCGCCGTTTCCTACCAGTAGTCAGGGCGATGCTGCGAACGCTGAAAATACGCTAGACTGCAATCAGGAATCGATCTGGCGATTGTTGCGGGAGTGGAGGGAAACATCATGCGGGCGGCAATGTTCAGCGAACACGGCGGTGTGGAAAATATCTCCATTGGTAATTTTCCCGATCCGGTCTGTGGCGCGGACGATGCGGTGATCAAGGTAAACGCGGTGTCGCTCAACGGTTTCGATCCCATGATCCTGGGCGGCACGACGGGCCTGAAAACGCCCATGCCCATGGTGCCCGGCGGCGATTACGCCGGCGAGATCGTCGAACTGGGCGCCAACGTTGGGGAGGGCTGGGCCTTGGGCGACCGGGTTTGCCCGCACCCCTTTGTGCGGGGCGAGGGGATGACGGGGGAGACGCGCCTGGGCGCGGCGGCGCAGTTTGCCCGCATCCCGGCCAGCCAGTTGATCCGCACGCCGGACGGGGTCAGCGACGACCAGGCCGCCGCCCTGCCCATCGCCTATGGCACCGCTTATCGGATGATGCTGACCCGGGGCAAGGTGAGGGCCGGCGAAACGGTCTTGATCCTCGGTGCGACGGGCGGCGTCGGCACCGGCTGCCTGCAACTTGCCAAATCCGCCGGCGCCACCGTCATCGTGACCGGCAGCGCGAAATGGAAGCTGGACAAGCTGCGGGATCTTGGTGCCGATCATGTCATCGACACCTCGGAAGAGGATGTTGTTGCCGCCTGCCACGCCATTGCCGGCAAGCCGCGCATGGGTGCCGCCGGTGGTGGTGGCGGTGTCGATGTGATCATTAACTATATTGGCGGTGATACCTGGGCCCAGTCGTTGCGCTGCCTGAAGCCCGATGGGCGCATGCTGACCTGCGGCGCCACGGCCGGTTACGCGCCGCCTACCGATATCCGCTACATCTGGACCTACGAGCAGAACATCATCGGCTCCAACGGCTGGACCGGGGAGGAGCAACAGGAGGTGCTGGAAATGGTCGCAAGGGACGAGTTGATGCCCGTTATCCATGCGGTCCGCCCGCTGGACCGGATCGCACCCTCGATCCAGGAACTGATCGACCGCGCCATCGTTGGCAAGACGATCATCCGCCCCAACGAATGAACAGGAAATTGGAACCGACATGGGCCGCAAGATACTTCTGATCACCACGGACCAGCAGCGCCATGACGCCCTGGGCTGTACCGGCGGCACGGTGGCGCGGACGCCCGCGATTGACGCCCTCGCCGGGGCCGGTTTGAATTTCCGTCAGGCGCGGAACCAGAATACCGTCTGCATGCCCGAACGCGCGACCATATTGACCGGGCAGTACATCCGCAGCCACGGTGTTACCTCGAACGGTATTCCGCTGCCCGTTGATGCGCCCAACCTGGCGGCCTATCTGCAACAAAATGGCTATCGCACGGCGCTGTTGGGCAAGGCGCATTTCGAGCCCGCCTCCCATACGGACTATTTCGAAAACTGGGCCGCGACGCGGGGTGAGACCGGGCCCCATCGCGGTTTCGATCATATGGAGCTGTGCGGCCATACCGGCCGGCCCGGGCGCAGCCTGACCCATTATCCCCGTTGGCTGCGGGATAATTTTCCCGACGAAGTCGATGGTTTCCACGAATACACGGCGCAGGGCAGCCCCAGCGGACTGGGCGGCGGCGATACCGCCGCGCCGCAAGTCTGGCATAACCCGATGCCGCGGGAACATTATCACACGGACTGGACCGCGGACCGCACCATCGCCTTTCTGGACAGCCTGGACGCGGACGAAGACTGGTTCGTCTGGATGAGTTTTCCAGATCCCCATCACCCCTGGGATCCGCCGCAAAGCGAGCTTCACCGGGTCGACTGGCGGGAGTTGGAGCTGCCCGCGGGCTATCCCGGCTCACCCGGCCGGGTCGAGGAGATACTGGCCGGCAAGCCACGGCATTGGCTGGAATGGTACCAAGGGCGCGGGCAGTTCAACTTCGAGGTGCCCCCGGATCTGATATCGGCGCAATTGACCGGGGATCAAATCCGCGAAGTCAACGCCATGGCCCATATCTCCAACGAACTGATCGACGAAGCCGTGGGCCGGGTCATGGATCACATTGGCGCGTTTGGCTGGGATGGCGATACGGATGTCTTTTACACCACGGATCATGGCGAGTTTCAGGGTGACTTCGGCATGCTGTTCAAGGGCCCGTTTCATGTTGAAGGTTTGATGAAACTGCCGTTTATCTGGCGTCCGGCACCGAACGCGGCAATCGCGCCGGCGCTGATCCAGGCGCCGGTGGGACATGTGGACCTGGCGCCGACCATTTGCAGCCTGGCCGGGCTGGCGGTGCCGGAATGGATGCAGGGCAAGGACCTGCCCACATCCGACGATGATGCCAAGGGCCACGAACGCACCATCACCGAATGGCAGGACGGCTTCGCGGGCAATGACATCACCATGCGCACCCTGTACCGCGGCGGCTACATCTGTACGGTTTACGAGCGGACCAAATACTATGACGCTGACGATATCGGCGAATTGTACGATCTCTCCGAGGATCCCGAACAATGGCACAATCTATGGGATGATCCGGCCCGGCAATCGTTGAAATCCGATCTGATCGCCGATCTTTACGACAACCTGCCGCCCGGCCGGGACGAGCCGCTGGAGAAGGTGGCGCAGGTCTAGCGGAAGACGGAGAAAATTGACGAGGAGTGTCCCATGGAACCTTTGTTTCACTTGTCCATTCCGGTTGATGATCTTGACCGCGCCAAGGCGTTCTATGTGGATATTCTTGGTTGCGCCCTTGGACGGCAGGCGCGGGGCCGCTTCGACATTAATTTTTTCGGCCATCATGTGGTGGCGCATCTTGCACCGGCCGAGGCCGGCGGGCCACGGGCCAGCATTGCATCCGATGGCGATACCGCGCCGCTGCGGCATTTCGGCGTCATCCTGCCGTTGGATGAATGGAAAGAGATGGAGCGGCTGTTGACCATCCGGCGGGCCGAATTCATCCTGACGCCGCGTCTGTCCTTCGCCGGCAAACCGGCGGAACAACATATCATGATGCTGTCCGACGGCTGCGGCAATGTCGTTGAGTTCAAGTCGCAGCCGCGGGAGCGCGTCTTCGCGACCGATAAGCTTTAGCTTTCAGCTATTCCGACTATATTCGGATCACCCGGCCTGCCCGCGCCCCCTCCCGGCCACCCATTGACCGTGATCCCGTGGGTGGCCGGGAGGGGGCGCGGGAGGTTCAGCCGTCATCGAAAACGATCTAGCTGAGCATGATCAGGTCTAAATACCACTGCGCCAGATCCTGGCCGAAATAGACCGCCATGACGCCGCCGCAGGCTAGAAATGGACCGAACGGTACCGCCGTTTGCCGTCCCTTGGCGAACACGGCCATCAGGACCACGCCGGCCAGGCTGCCCAGCAGAAAGGCGCCCATCAGGGCAACGATCAGGCCCTGGAGGCCGAGCCAGGCGCCGATCGCCGCGGCCAATTTCCAATCGCCCTGGCCGATGCCCTGGCGGTGGGCCATCACTGCGTAGGCGGCATTGATCAGCGCCAAGGTGCCGTAACCGCAGATCGCCCCGATGATGGCGTCCTTGGGCAGCGTTCCGATCCCCGCCGCGCTGACCGCCAGGCCAAGCCAGATCGCCGGCAGGCTGAGGGCATCGGGGATCATCAACCGATCCAGATCGATGCAGGCGATGACCAGGAACAGACAGCCCAGGCCGAAGGCAATAATGGCATCGAAGCCCAGGCCAAAGCGCCACAGCGCCGCCAGCGCCAGAATGCCGGCCAGCGCCTCGACGATGGGATAGCGCGGGGAAATCGCGGTCTTGCAGGCCGAGCATTTGCCGCCAAGGGCAAGATAGCTGGCGACGGGGATATTTTCGTACCAGCGCAATCGGTGACCGCAACCGGGGCAATGGGACGGCGGCACGATCAGGAACCATTTGCCCGCCGTCAAGGCCGCACCGTCTTCGTCGCCTTCATCGTCCAAATAGTCCAGTCGCGCCGGCAGCCTGACGATGACCACGTTGAGAAAACTGCCGATCATCAGCCCGATCAACGCGGCAAGCACGAACAGTACCGCCGGCTGTTGTTGATAAAGCCAGACCGCCTGTTCAGGAAAGCTCATCTGCGGCTCCGCCCATCCTATAGGCCCATGCGTTGGGCGATGACGTTGCGTTGAATTTCGCTGGTGCCGCCGCCGATCGGTCCGACGCGGGCATCGCGGAACATCATCTGCATGTCCTGATCCAGGATATAGCCGGCGCCGGCCAGAATTTGCATCGCCATGTCCGCGACCTTCCAATTGACCTCGGTAGTGTAGGCCTTGGCGACGGCATTCTCCATGATCGGATCGATGCCGGCATCCAGCATTTGCGCCACGCGGAAGGTTTGCGCCCGGGCCGTCTGGTACATCATCTGCATCTCGGCGAACTTATGGCTGACGGCCTGAAACTTGCCGATCGGGCGGCCGAACTGCTGCCGCTCCTTGGCATAGGTCAGCGCGTGTTCGATGATCTTCAGGGTATTGCCAACGCCATTGGCGGCAAGGTTCAGGCGTTCCACGTTGAGGCATTTCATCAGGCCCTGCCAGCCGTCGTTTTCCGTGCCGATCAGGCGGTGGCCGGGCAGGCGCACATCTTCGAAGAAGCAGTGGTTGGCCTCCGTCGTATGCCGCCCCAGGGCATCCAGACGTTGCACGGTGACGCCGGGCAACGTGGTATCGACCACGAACATGGAAATGCCGTCATAGCCGCGGCCCGGTTTGGTCTTGCAGACGACGATCAGGTTATGGGCCACGTGGGCGGCGCTGTTGTAAATCTTCTGGCCGTTCAGGATGTAGTCATCGCCATCCCGTACCGCCAAGGTCTCGATGCTGGCAACGTCGGAGCCATGATCGGGCTCGCTGAGGCAGAGGGCCAGGCGCATCTCGCCGGAAATAATCTTGGGCAGGATTTCATGTTTCATCGCCTCGCTGCCGTGCAAGGCGATGTGCATGCCGGCATAGATGCAAGTGATGCCCCAGGCCTGGGCAATGCCGCCGTAGTGATAGCCCAGGGCCTCGCCCAAAACCGCAAGGTCCATGAAGGAGCCGCCCTGGCCGCCGTATTCTTCCGGATAGACAATGCCGTTGACGCCGGCTTCGGCCAGCGCGGCGCAGGCCTCGTACGGATAGTCGCCGGCCTTGTCGAGTTCGCGGATTTTTTCCGGCGGCAGGACCCGTTGCAAGGTGCCGAGCACGCTTTCGCGCAGCAGCTTCTGCTCCTCCGTGAAGCCGAATGTGAGATTTGGATCGTCCATGAAATTACTCCTTACCTATCGCCCCGTCAGATCTTGCAGAAGCGGCCGTACCTCGTTGGCGAAACGCTGCAACTGCTCCTCGCGCCTCTCGTAAGGGCCGGCGAAATCAAGCGAAATGTGGCGCACGCCGGCGTCATGATAGGCCCGGATTCGGTCCGCGACATCCGCCGGTGCGCCAAGGGCGCCATAGCGCCTGGTTGCGGCCCGCATGTCCATGCCATAGCGGATGCTCAGATGTTCGGCTGCCTCGTCCAGGGCTTGTTCCCCATTGTCGGCGACACGCGCGAATAGCAAATGCGCCGTCCCAAAGGTTTCCAGGTTTCGCCCCGCCGCGTCCGCCGCCTGTTCGATCACCGCCAGCCCCTCGCGGTACATCTCCGGCGTGATGGCATAGGCGAACCAGCCGTCGGCGAGCCGTCCCGTCCGTTGCAGGGCTGCCTTGGCGCGTCCGCCGCACCAGATCGGCGGGCCGCCCCGTTGCGCCGGCGGCGGTGTCATCCGCACCTTTTCAAAGGGATAGAACTTGCCCTGGTTGCTGACGCTGTCGCCGCTCCACAGCTTGCGCAGTACGCCAATGCCTTCCGACAGCCGCGCGCCCCGTTCCGTCAACGGCACGCCGCAAGCCTCGTACTCCTTGGGAAATTCTCCACCCAGGCCGACGCCGAAGATAAACCTTCCCTCGGTCAACAGATCGATGGTGGCGACCTGCTTGGCGACCGGCGTCGGGTGGCGCAGGGGCAGCAGGTAGACCGAGGTTCCGAACATCAGGCGCCGGCTGGCCACCGCCGCCTGGGCGATTTGCAGCAGCGGGTCAAGAAATGGGATTTCCATGGAGATATGGTCGCCGCACCAAAAGGAATCGTAGCCGAGCGCGTCGACCTGCTCGACCATGCGAACCAGCTCGTCGATCTTCGGCAGCCACTGCCCGACGCCGGGCTCGCTGCGCCGGTGCATTGTATTGACGCCGATCTTAAGATGATCATCCAGGGGTAAACTCATCCGCCCTCGCCTGCCATGTTGAACTTCGAAAGCATCGTAATTTTTGCCGCCCAGCACAACCGTCTGTGCGCATTGCGCTTAGCCTATTGTTTGCAGCGCCAGGGCCGATGGCACTACCATGGGGCATTGGCCCATAGGCAAAGGGGGAGCAAGCCTTGCACGATATTCACACAGTCACCGTCCAGGACAACCTGATGGAAATATTCCTGTTCGAGCCCGAGGGGGAAGGGCCGCATCCGGGGATCGTGCTGGCGCAGCATATCCCGGTCGGACATACCGGGGTCGAGAATGACGAGTTCACGCTGAAGACAGCCCAGCGTTATGCGCAGAATGGCTATGCCGTCGCCGTGCCATTCATTTTTCACTGGTGGCCGAAAGAGGAAACCATTGAGCTGAAGCGGGAGGAATTCCGCGATGACTGGACCGCCCTGGATCTCCGCGCGGCCTACGATTTCCTGGCATCGCGGCCGGCTGTCGATGGTACGCGCGTCGGCATCGTCGGCCATTGCTGGGGCGGCCGCGTCGCCTAGCTTGGTGCCTGCCACCTGCCGGAACTTGCCGCCTGCGCCGTCTTCTATGGCGGCCGGGTCAAGCTGCCCATGGGCCCCGGCACACCGCCGGCCATTGAGCTGGCCGGCAACATCAATTGTCCGGTCGCCGGCTTTTTCGGCAACGAGGATGAGAATCCATCGCCCGAGGACGTCGACGACTACGAAGCCGCCCTGGCCGCCGCCGGCGTTGCCCACGAGTTTCACCGCTATGACAATGCCGGTCACGCCTTTCAGTCCTTCGGCAACCCGGATCGCTATCACCACGATGCCAGCGAGGATGCCTGGGACAAGGTGCTTGCCTTCATGCGGGAAAACCTCGGCTAGAAGAGCTTCACTGTCACAATAGGGGATTGCCAAATATGCGTTGCGAAATTGTCGCCATCGGTACCGAACTGCTGTTGGGCCAGATCGTCGACACGAATTCTTCCTGGATCGGTGAACAATTGGCCCTGGTCGGTATCGATTCCCATTTTCAGACCAAGGTCGGTGATAATTTCGAGCGCATGGAGCGGACCATCCGCCATGCCCTGGAACGCAGCGACGCGGTGATCTGTTGCGGCGGTTTGGGTCCGACCCAGGATGACATCACGCGCGAGGTGATCGCCGCCATCATGGGCGTCGAGCTGCGCCGCGACGAAGCCGTGGTCGAAAAAATCCGCGCCATGTTCGAATCCCGTGGCCGGGTGATGGTTGATAATAACCGGCGGCAGGCGGACATTCCCGTGGGTGCCAGCCTGATCCCGCAGATGCCGGGCACCGCGCCGGGCCTGGTCTGCCCGGTCGGTGACAAGGTGATCTATGCCGTGCCCGGCGTGCCGCACGAAATGCGCACCATGATGCAGGGGACTATTTTGGCCGATCTGCAACGGCGCTCGGGCGAGACCGCCGTGATCCGCAGCCGCGTTCTGCGGACCTGGGGCGATAGCGAATCCGGCCTGGCCGAACGCCTGGCGGACCGGATCGATCAGCTTGACGGCATCGGCAACCCGACCCTGGCGTTTCAGGCCAGCGGCATGGAGGGCATCAAGGTGCGCATCACGGCCAAGGCCCCGGACGAGGACGTGGCGGCGGCGATCATCTCGGCGGAAGAGGAAACGCTACGCGGCCTGCTGGGGGACATTATCTTCGGCATCGACGAAGAAACTATGGAATCCGTCGTTCTCGGCATGCTCGGCGCCCGCGGCATGACCCTGGCCGTCGCCGAGGGCCTGACGGGCGGTGTGCTGTCCGCGCGCCTGTCCGAGATCGATCATGGCATGACGGTGTTTCGCGGCGGCGCCGTAAGCCCTGAATTGAATGGCGCCGGACAATCCGGCGCCGATAGCGCTGACAGCGCCGCCCGGGCCGCCGATCACATACGTGGCGAATTCACCGCTGATGTCGGCCTGGCGGTGGCCGCCGCCCAGACCCGGGAGGAACAGAGCAGCGGCACGGTCTACATGCATCTGGCCATCGGTGAGGGACAATATGCCGGCACCGTGGCGCTGCCCGGCGACCGCAACCGTTTCCGCAACTACGCGGTCATCAATGTCTTGAACTTCCTGCGCAAGACATTGACCGGCACCTAAAGGCAAGCAGATTGGTTGCGGTCTGGGGCGGCGGTATTTGTCGTCTTTCGCCTGATGGTTTATTCTGCAGCCGACCCGGCCAAAATCTGAACATCGACAACATCCGCCGTTGCCGCGGCCGGCAATATTGATCTGTCAACTTCGCCAGGAAAGAGACCTACGCGCATGGCCAACGACACGGCGGAACAAAGGGACGGCCCGCCAGGCCCCGCGATCACGCTGCGGCAACAGGCCTATCAAGGGATGTCGGACAGCGGCGACCCGCGCCTTGGCGACGACGCGGCGGTGCTGTGGCGGATTATCGGCCTGATCCTGCGCTATCGCTTTCGCGTCGCGGTCGCCGTTGGGGCGACGGTCATGGCGGCGGCGTTTCAATTGATGATCCCGCGCTTTCTGGGCAACGCGGTCGATCATGCCCTGGGTTTGTTGGGCGATGGCGCGGCGACGCCGGAAATCGCCCGCGCGGCCCTGTTCGAGGCGGCCATGCTATTGCTCGGCGCCTCGATCCTGCGCGGCGCCTTTACCCTGCTGCACAACTACGGCGGCGAGGCCATCGGCCATCTCATCGCCTACGATTTGCGGCTGGCGTTTTACCGCAAGCTGCAGGAACTCAGTTTCTCCTTTCATGATCATGTTCATACCGGCGAGCTGATCACCCGGGGCATGCTGGATCTGGAAGGTGTCCGCATGTTCGTCAATACCGGCGTGCTGCGGCTTGTCCTGCTGGTCGTGTTGATCGGCGCCGGGGCCTATCTGTTGATCTCGACCAATCTGCTGCTGGGGGTGTTGAGCTTGTCTTTCGTACCCTTCGTGGCCTGGCAGTCGTCGGCGGCGCGTCTGCGCCTGCGCGCCCTGTGGCTGGCCCTGCAGGAGCGGATGGGCATCCTGGGACAGATCATGGACGAAAATTTGGCGGGCATTCGGGTCGTTCGCGCCTTTGGCGCCGAACCATACGAAATCGGGAAATACGATGTGGCGGCCGATGACGCCATGGTCATCTCCGATGCGCGGATCAAGACCCGTGCCGCCTCCACCTCCATAATGACCTTCGCCTATTTCATCTCCATGGGCCTGGTCCTGTGGGTCGGCGGCCTGCGGGTTCTGGAGGGTGCCATGACGGTTGGTGAACTGACAGTGTTCCTCACCTTCATTACCATCCTGCAGCAGCCGGTGCGCCAATTGGGTCTGTTGGTCAATTCCATTGCCCGGGCCTCGACCTGCGGCGGTCGGCTGTTCTCGGTGCTTGATCTTGAACCCGCGATCCGCGATCAGGCCGGCGCCATGCGACTGGCACCAACGGACGGCACCATCCGTTTCGAAGCGGTCTCCTTCGCCTATACCGGCGCGGGCGGACCGCCGGTGCTCCACGATGTCTCCTTCACCGTGGCGCGGGGCCGGACCCTGGGCATCGTCGGCCCGCCAGGCAGCGGCAAGTCGACCATCGCCAATCTGCTGCCCCGCTATTACGACCCCAGCGCCGGCCGGATCACGATTGACGGCCACGACATCCGCGATGTCACCCTGGACAGCCTGCGCCGGGCCGTGCGCGTGGTGCAGCAGGACGCGTTCCTTTTTACCGCCTCGTTGGAGAACAATATCGCCTATGGCGATCCCTGGGCCGATGACGGCATGATCGAGAACGCCGCCTCGACGGCGCAGATCGACGGCTTCATCGGCGCCCTGCCGGAGGGCTACGGCACCCTGGTGGGCGAGCGCGGCGTTTCCCTGTCCGGTGGGCAAAAACAGCGGGTGGCGATTGCGCGGGCGGCGATGCTGGGCTCGGCCGTTCTGGTGTTCGATGATTCCACCGCCGCCATCGACGCGGAGACCGAAAGGCGCATCCGCGAGGCGCTGAAGCCCCATATGGCGGATTGCGCCACGATCATTATTTCCCATCGTCTGGGCGCCTTGCGCCACGCCGACGAGATTGTTTTTCTCGAGGCCGGGCGCATCGTCGAACGGGGCAGCCATGACGGCCTGATTGCCGAAGGCGGCCGCTACGCCGCCCTGTTCGCCCTGCAAAGCCGGGACGACGGCGATATCGCCGCCGCAACCGCGGATACGGGCGGGGGGCCGGGTGCATGACGGTCTTGCCGGATAGCAATGCTTCCAATAATGGCGCAGGTAACGGTTCCAGTAATGGTTCCGGGCGGCCGCCCCGCGCCGTTGTCGGCTCGCAGATCAGCCATGACGAGGAAATGTTCGGCGCCGCCTTCGACGGCCGGGTTATTGGCCGCTTTATCACCTACGTGCGGCCCTACCGCCGGCGGATCTATCTGGCGCTGTTCTCGGTGCTGGTTTTCACCGGCGCGCAGTTGGCCATACCGCTCATTATCCGATACGCCATTGACGAGGCGATGGTCGCGGATGGCGGCGGCGAGACCATGTTGTTGTTCATCATGGCGGCGTTCGCCGTCGTGATCACGGTCAACTATGGGGTCAGCTATTTGCAGGACCGCCTGGTCGGCATGACCGGCCAGCATGTTATTTTCGATCTGCGCCGCGCCATGTTCGTGCATTTGCAGCATGTCGCCCTGGCCTTCATGGACAAGACCGAGATCGGCCGCATGATGTCCCGGTTGCAGGGCGATGTAAATTCGCTGCAGGAGTTCCTGGAGAACTCGATTACCGCGATCGGCGACCTGGTGCTTCTCGTCGGCATTATCATCATCATGCTGTGGCTTGATTTTGAGCTTGGGCTGCTCACCCTGTCGGTGGTGCCGACCCTGCTCATCGTCCGGTTGATCTGGCTGCCCCGGGCGCGCCTTGCCTTTCGCCGGGCGCGGGAAACCAATTCAGCCACCAACGGCGCTTTGGCCGAGGGCATTCACGCCGTCCGCACCGTCCAGGGCCTGGGCCGGGAAGAGGTTAATTTCGACCTTTACGATGACAAGGCGCGGGAAAACCTGGCGGCGCATTTGCGCTCCGCCAAATTCGCCCAGGCGATGATCCCCGTGGTCGATACCCTGACCGGCGCCGCCATGGGCATTGTCGTGGTTGTCGGCGGCGCCATGGTTCTCGACAGCACCCTGGATATCGGCGTGATGATCGCCTTTCTGTTCTACGTGCAGCGCTTTTTCGATCCGATCCGGTCACTGACCATCCAATACAGCGTTATGCAGCGGGCCATGGCCTCGGGCCAGCGCATCTTCGAGGTGCTTGAGGTGCCCCTGGCCATCGCCGATAAACCCGATGCCGCCGACCCGGCGCGGATTGACGGCGACATCGCCTTCGAGAATGTGACTTTTGGCTATGGGCGGAACCAACCGGTCCTGAACGACATCAGTTTCGCGGTGAACCGGGGCGAAACCGTGGCCCTGGTTGGCCCGACCGGTTCCGGCAAGACCTCCATCATCGCCCTGCTGCATCGCTTTTACGAGGTTTGGGACGGCGCGGTGAGGCTCGATGGGCGGGATATCCGCGACTACACCAAGGCTGCGTTGGGGCGGCATATCGCCATGGTGCTGCAGGATCCGTTTCTCTTTACCGGCAGCATTTTCGAGAACATCCGCTACCGCACCGCCGATGCCACGCGCGCGGACGTGGAGCGCGCCGCGCGGGTCGTCGGTGCGCATGATTTCATTGCCGGCCTGCCGGACGGTTACGATACGATGCTGGCGCAACAGGGCCGGAACCTCTCGCTCGGCCAGCGTCAGCTTCTCAGCTTCGCCCGCGCCCTGGTAGCCGATGCCCGGGTGCTTATTCTGGACGAGGCGACGGCGAATATCGACAGCTATACCGAGCGTCAGATCCAGATCGCCCTGGCCCGTCTGCTGGAGGGCCGCACCGGCATCGTCATCGCCCACAGACTGGCGACGGTGCGCGGCGCCGACCGGATCATTGTGCTGCAGGAAGGGCACATCGTCGAAACCGGAACCCACGACGCCCTGATCGCCGCCGAAGGCCTCTACGCCCGGCTCTACGCCCTGAACTACGCCTCGTTCGACGACATCCCCGACGACCTGCTGCAAGCGACGGATTCAGACCAGGCCCGCACGTAGGCGGGAATTGCAGCGTGGTTGTTCGCATTATGTCGTGGAAAGGTTGGTGCACCCGGCACGATTCGAACGTGCGACCTCTGCCTTCGGAGGGCAGCGCTCTATCCAGCTGAGCTACGGGTGCCAAAGAAAACCTCCGGACATACAGCGTCCGGAACGGGCGCAAGCTAGGGGATTTTGCCCTCGACCGCAAGGGCGCGTTTGCCCATCCTGGCATCATCTGGGCACCAACCGTGCTTATCCCACAGCAGGTTCCTACAGGCGGTAGGTTTCCGCCGCGTTGTCGTGAAACAGCTTGCGGCGGTCGGCCTCGGACTGCTCGGCGGTGATTTCCAGGAAGCCATCGAAAATCGTCGCGAAACCACCCACCAGGCGGTCGACCGGGTAGTTCGAGGCGAACATGCAGCGCCCAGGCCCGAAGATGCCGATAACCTGGCGCACCACGTCGGCCTGGCGGGCAACGCTCCAGCAATGGCCGGCCTCGCCGATGCCGGAGATCTTGACCTTCACGTTGGCCTGCCCGGCCAACTCCTCCATGCCGGCGCGCCAGGCGGCCAGGCCTACATCGCAGCGGTCCTCGGGCACGCCGGCATGGTTGAGGACGATGGGGATATGGGGGAAGTCACGGGCCAGGGCGGCGGCCTCCGGCAGGTGCCAATAACGGGTTTGCAATTCGTAGTGCAAACCGTGTTTGGCCAACAGGCTATAGCCTGCGCGCCAGGCCGGGTCGGACATGGCGCCGGGCATGCCGCTTCGTACTTCTTCCGGGCTGGCCGCGCTGGCGGGTTTCTGCCGCACCCCCCGGACCAGGGGATAGGCGGCATGGCCGGCCAGGACCTGGGCAATATCGTCGCGGGCGAACCAGGCCTGGCCGATGACGGCGCTGGGCAGGCCCTCGGTCTCCGCCAGGTCGTGCAGCCAGCGGGTTTCCGCCAGGGGGTCGGCGGGGTTCCATTCCGCCTCCATGTGTACGGTCCCGGCGATTTCAAATCCTGCCGTGTCGCGGCGGTAGTCGCCCGGCAGGTAGTCGCGCAGCAGCGGGCCGACCGGGCCATAGCGGTGCGGCGCGGGATCGGCCGCCTCCAGCCAGGGATAGCGGCCCTGGCCGAGCTGCCAGAAATGCTGATGGCAATCGACGATGGGTATGCGGGCGGTCAAGGAAGGCGCCTCATTCCAGAATATTCTCCAGCAAATGGCGGCCCTCGCGGTCCTCGATCTCCAGCACCCAAAGGTCGGGGTCCATGTTCAATTGCCGGGCGATATAGGCATCGGCCTCGGTCTCCGGCACCAAATCATCGCCCATGGCCCGGCGCCATTGCCGCCCCCCTTCCAGGTTGCTGCTGTCCATGCTCGAGGCCGGTGCCAGCACCATGCAGCCCGGGCCCAGATGGTTGACCTTGATAAGAATAGCGCCGGCGGTGTTGTCGCCGCGCCGCACCACCATGGCCGGAATGGCCTGGCCGCCGCATTTGCGGATATGCGCCTTGACCCACAATTCAGCTGTAACCCGGGGCGGCATCAAGCGTCACCCATCACACCTGCCCCATCACACCAGATCGTGGCGGTGGCAGTCGACCACGTGATCGTTGACCATGCCCACCGCTTCCATGAAGGCATAGCAGATGGTCGGGCCGCAAAACTTGAAACCGCGCTTTTTCAAATCCTTCGACATGGCATCGCCCTCCGGGCTGGTGGTGGGCAAATCACCCAGGCGCCGCGCCGTGGTGACCATGGGCCGGCCATCGACAAAGGACCACAGATAATCGGCAAAAGCGCCCTTGCCGGCGCCCATGATGTCGAGCCACAGCTTCGCGCCCGCTATGGTGCCCTGAATTTTCGCCCGGTTGCGCACGATGCCCGCATCGGCCATCAACGCCGCCACCTTGGCGTCATCGTAGCCAGCGATCAGTTCCGGCTCGAAGCCATCGAATGCGGCGCGAAAATTATCCCGTTTGCGCAAAATGGTAATCCAGGACAGGCCGGCCTGAAAACCGTCCAGGATCAATTTCTCGAACAGAGCGCGGTCGTCCCATTCGGGCACGCCCCATTCCTTATCGTGATAGTCGATATAGACCGGGTCCTTGTCGCCGCACCAGGCGCAGCGGATCAAGCCGTCTTCATGACGGATCGTCATGTTGCCGCCTCCGGCAAATCAACCTCCGCCCAATCCGGGAGCTGCAAGCTGAGCTTCGTCGATCCCGCGATCAGTGTCTGCTCCCAGCCACCGGCTTCCGCCAGACGGTCCAGGCGCACCAGGGCCAGGCCGCGGTCGCCCTGGCCGGAGCGCATGTTGGCGATCTCCCGCTCGCCCGCCAAAAGCGGCGTATCGGGGCCGGGGACGGGGCCGTTGATGCGGACCGGCAGCAAACGCTTGCGTACCAGGGCGCGGTATTTCGTCCGCGCCGTCAATTCCTGGCCGACGAAGCAGCCCTTGTCGAAATCGACGCCATTAAGCGCCTCGAAATTGCTTTCCAGCATTAGGGATTTGTCCACGACAAGATCCTTGCTGCCATCGGGCAGGGCCAGGCCGAGGCGGAAATAGTCGTAGTCCCCGGCCTCCGCCTCTGCCATTCCCGCCGCCGCCAGCAACGGCGCCGCCTGATCCTTGGGCGCAACGATCCGCGCCCCGGCATCATCCAGGCGCGGGTCCATGAAGGCAATGCCGCCGGCGTATTCCCTGGCGCCACCGCTCCCGGCCAGATCAAGGGCCGCCGCCGCGGCGGCGCCAAAGGCGGCGTGGACCTGCCACGGTTCCGTCTCGATCGTCACATCGGCGCGGAGTTTGTACATGTTCAAGCGCTTGGCCAGGGCCTCCAACCGCCCGGCCTCGCACTCCAGCAACAGATCATCGCCGTGCTGACAGAGAAAAAAATCGAACAGATACTTGCCCTGCGGCGTCAATAGCGCGCCATAAACCGCGCGTTCCGGCGACAGGCTGTCCAGGTCGCGGGTAATCAGGGCCTGTAGGAACGGACGCACATCCGCACCCGACAAACGCAGCACCCCGCGCCCTGGCAAGAGACAATAATTCGCTTCCATCATTCGCACCCCACTGGGTATACATGCACCTTGTCATGAGGCCTTGGCAAGGGCTCATGCGCGTCCTTTAACCCCGCATTGGCCCTGGCCAGCCGCCAATCTACAGGGACCCGCCGGAGCGGCGATGAAAATCCTGTTTATCTCCCATAACCGCCTTGGCGACGCTGTCCTTTCGACCGGGCTGCTGGCGCATTTGGCGCGCCTGCATCCAGCGGCCAAGTTTACCATCGCCTGTGGTCCGGTGCCCGCGCCCCTGTTGGCGTTGGCGCCCAACGTGGAAGCCGTGGAAATCATGGAAAAAGCGCCCCTGGCTGGTCATTGGCTGCGTCTGTGGCGGCAAACCGTGACCCGGCGCTGGGATCTGGTGGTGGATCTGCGCGCTTCCCTGCTGGCCTGGCTGTTGCCGGCCAGGGAGCGCCGGGTGCTGCGGGCGAACGCGACCAGCCTGCACCGGGTCCATCACGCGGCCGGGGTCCTGCGCCTGACCGAGCCGCCGGCGCCGGAACTATGGCTGCGCCCGGAGCATGCGCAAGCGGCGGCGGCGCATCTGCCCCCCGGCGGACCGATTCTGGCCCTGGGCCCCACGGCCAATTGGGGCGGCAAGCAATGGCCCATCGATCGATTTTCCCTGCTGGCCCAGTGCCTGACCGGCCCCGGCGGTCCGTTGCCCGGCGGCCGTGTCGCGGTATTCGGCGCGGCCGGCGAACGGCCATCGGCACAGCCGCTGTTGGACGCCCTGGCGCCGGAACAATGCGTCGATCTGATCGGGCGCATCGACCTACCCGTGGTGCTGGCCTGTCTGCGGCGCAGCGGTCTGTTCATCGGAAACGATTCGGGATTGATGCACATGGCCGCCGCCGCCTCTATTCCGACCCTGGGCCTGTTCGGTCCCAGCCGCGAGGAATTGTACGGCCCCTGGGGCGATAAGGCGGCCTCGGTACGCACCGATCTTGGCTTTGACGACATCCGCAACGATCCGGCATACGATTACCGCAAGCAGGATAGTTGGATGACCACATTGCCGGTAGAAAAGGTAGAAACGGCGGCGCGCGCCCTGATGGCCCGCATATCCGAGTCCGGGGAGGCGGCGGGGTGAGCACGCCCGCGTCCGCGCCCGTGTCCGCCCCGGTGCTCTCGGCCCTTGTCGTTGCTCATAACGAGGAGGGACAGCTGGCTGATTGTCTGGCGGCCCTGGCGTTTGCCGACGAGCTGGTGGTGGTGCTGGATAAATGTACCGACGGCAGCAAGGCCATCGCCGAAAAATTCGGCGCCCGCCTGGTGGAAGGCGCCTGGGAGATCGAAGGCCATCGCCGCAACGAGGGGTTGGACGCCTGCCGCGGCGCCTGGGTCCTGGAAGTAGACGCCGATGAACGGGCCAACGAAGCCCTGGGCCGGGAGATCCGAAGCGTCATCGATGGCCTGGATGAAGGCTATTTCCTGCTGCCGTTCGACAATTACATCGGTGACCGCCTGGTCCGTCACGGCTGGGGCGCCTCCTGGGGGGTCTCCGCCGCGCCGCGATTGTCCGCCAAGGGCGCCAAGCGCTGGGGCGAACAGCGTATCCACCCGTCGCTGACCCTGACCGGCCGGCGCCGCTGGCTGACCACGCCGATCCGCCACAACGTCGACCGGGACATTTCCGATATGCTGCGGCGCCTGGACCGCTACTCAAGCGCCCGGGCGGCGGATCTGCGGGCATCGGGCGATATTGGCGGTCTGGCCGGCAATATCCGGCGGATGTTTTCCCGTTTCCTCAAATGCTACGTCTCCCGCAAGGGTTACCGCGAAGGCGCCCATGGTTTCCTGATCGCCTTGATGGCCGGGCTGTATCCGATCCTCTCCCATCTAAAGGCCCGGTTGGAGAAAGACGCCAAGAACGGTCCGGAAAATGAACCGGAGGGCGGCTAGGCATGCGGGTTATGCAGTGCATGGCGGGGGCCCGGTTTGGCGGCGCGGAGGCGTTCTTTACGCGCCTGGTTTTGGCCCTGCATCGCGCCGGCCTGGATCAGCGCGTGGTGCTGCGCCCGGATGCGGATCGGGAACGCCAGTTGGCTGACGGCGGCGTCGCCGCCGTGACCCTGCCCTTTGGCGGCAAGCTCGATATCTCCACCCGTATCGGTTTGCGCCGTGAGTTGTCCCGGTTCGAGCCGGACGTTGTATTAAGCTGGATGAGCCGCGCCGCCGCGTTTTGCCCAAAGTCCAAGGAACACGCCTGGGGCCGTTACGTCCACTGTGGCCGCCTGGGCGGCTATTATGATCTGAAATACTATCGCACCTGTGATCATCTGATCGGCAACACGCATGGAATTGTCGCCTATCTGAAAGAGCAGGGCTGGCCGGCGGAACGGGCGCATTATCTGCCCAATTTTGTCTCCGCCGCGCCCGTCGCGCCGGCATCGCGCCGTGAACTCTCCACTCCCGATGATGCCACCGTGGTGCTGGCCCTGGGCCGGCTGCACCAGAACAAGGCCTACGATGTTCTGATACAGGCCATGCGCCGTTTGCCGAATGTCTACTTGTGGCTGGCTGGCGAGGGACCACTGGGGGCGGAGTTGCGCAAGGCGGCGGTACATTTCGGGGTGGCGCCGCGTATCCGCTTCCTTGGCTGGCAGCAGGATCCCGGGCCACTCTATGCCGCCGCCGATCTGGTCACCTGCCCATCGCGGATCGAACCTCTGGGCAACGTAGTTTTGGAGGCCTGGGCCCGGCAAAAACCCATCGTCGCCACCGCCGCGGACGGCCCGGTGGAGCTGATCAGACATGGCGAAAACGGCCTGCTGACACCCATCGATGACCCGGAGGCCCTGGCCGAAGCCATCGGGCAGGTGCTGCGCGATCCGAACATTGCCGAAAGCCTGGCCCGGAGCGGCCATGAAGATTACCTGGCCGACTATAGCGAGGCCGCGGTGGTGCAACGGTATCTGGAATTTTTTGCCAAGGTGACAGGCTAATGTGCGGCATCGCGGGAATCATGACGGCGGACGGCATGGCACCGGATCAAGGCACTTTGGACGCCATGCAGGCAGCCTTGCGCCACCGGGGTCCCGACGGCGACGGGCGATATCTGGGCGAGGGCGTCGGTCTGGTGCATACCCGGCTGGCCATCATCGATCTGGAAACCGGGGACCAGCCTTTTCTCAGTGCCGATGGCGCTGTCCTGATCGCCAATGCCGAGATCTACAATTATCTGGAACTGCGCGAAACCCTGGACCAGGCGCCGCTGCAAACCAAATCCGACTGCGAACCGGCGTTATATCTGTACCGCCGCCACGGTGTCGATTTCGCCAATCTGCTGCGCGGCATGTATGCCCTCGCCATCCATGATCCGGGCGAAGGGCAACTGCTATTGTCCCGCGACCCATTTGGCATCAAGCCGATCTACTATGTGGAGGGTGATTTCGGTTTTGCCTTCGCTTCCGAGCCCAATGCCCTGATCGCGGCCGGGCTGGTGTCTCCCGGCCTGGTCGAACAGCCCATGCACGAATTGCTGCAAATCCAGTTCACCACCGGTCGGCGCTGCATCCAGCCGCAGATCCACCGGGTGCTGCCGGGCGAAACCCTGGTGATCGCCCAGGGCCGGATCGTTGACCGGCGACGGCGTGGCGCCCTGCCCCTGGAGCGCCCCCGGAAATTGGCCGAAGCCGAGGCGCTGGAGGAGTTGGAACGGATCTTGCTGGATAGCGTTGAGATACATCAGCGCTCGGACGTGCCTTACGGCATGTTCCTTTCCGGCGGCATCGACAGTTCCGCCCTTCTGACCCTGATGGCCCGTTTGAACGAACAGCCCGTGCGCGCCTTTACCGCCGGCTTCACCGACACCGGGGCGCACGACGAACGGGAGCAAGCCCGCGCCCTGGCCCGGCAGTTGGGGGCCGAACATCATGAGGTTGAGTTTGGCGAAAGCGACTTCTGGTCCCTGCTGCCCCGGGTCGCCGCCGCCCTGGACGATCCGGCGGCCGACTACGCGGTTCTGCCAACTTATAAATTGGCGGCAACGGCCAAGGAAGCGGGCCTGAAAGTGGTTTTATCGGGCGAGGGCGGCGATGAATTGTTTGCCGGCTATGGCCGCTACCGCGATGCGCAGCGACCCTGGTGGGTGGGCGGCCCGCGCACAATGCGCCGGACCGGCCGCTTTGATCGCCTTGGCGTTCTGCGACAGGCATCCGACACCTGGCGGGATGGCATCCGGGCGGCCGAAAGCACCCTGGGCGCCGCCGATCTAAGCCGTCTGCAGTTGGCCCAGGCGGTTGATTGCGCCGACTGGCTGCCGAACGATTTGTTGATCAAGCTGGATCGCTGCCTGATGGCCCATGGTGTGGAGGGACGGACGCCGTTCCTGGACGAAAAGGTGGCCGACTTTGCCTTCCGTCTGCCTGACGAGCTGAAATTACGCGACGGCAAGGGCAAGTACCTGCTGCGGCGCTGGCTGGCCAACGCCTCGCCCATGGCCAATCCGTTCGAGCGCAAACATGGCTTTACCGTGCCCGTGGCGGAATGGATCAGGGGCCGGGGTACTGAACTGGGGCCGTTGGTGGCCAGGCAACCGGGGATCGACGCCATCGCGCGGCCGGACCGGGTGGAAACGTTGTTCCAGAATGGCGGTAAACGGCAGGGGTTCGCCTGCTGGACACTGTTGTTCTATGCCTTGTGGCACCGGCGGCATATTCTGGGCGCGGCGCCCCAGGGCGATGTATTCGAGACCCTGGCGGCCCCCGTCTGAGCAACAAAAAGGAGTGCATCATGGCCTTATCCTTTGATCTGCTGCTGCGCGGCGGCACGCTGGTTAGCCACAACGGTATCGGTTTGGGCGATGTCGGCGTCCGGGACGGGCGCATCGCGGCCATCGGTGATCTGGCCAGCGCCGCGGCGGCGGAAATCGTTGATGCCGCCGGGCTGCACGTATTGCCCGGTGTGATCGATACCCAGGTGCATTTCAGGGAACCGGGCAACGAGCACAAAGAAGACCTGGAGGCGGGCTCCCGCGGCGCCGTCCTGGGCGGCGTCACGGCGGTGTTCGAGATGCCGAATACCGCCCCCCTGACGACCAATCCGGAAGCCATGGCCGATAAACTGGCCCGGGCCAGGGACCGGATGTGGTGCGACCATGCATTCTATATGGGCGGTACGGGAGAGAACGCCGAGCAGCTTGGTGAGCTGGAACGTCTGCCGGGCTGTTGCGGCGTGAAGATCTTCATGGGTTCCTCCACCGGCAATCTGTTGACCGAGGATGACCCGACCCTGCGCCGGATTCTCAAGTCGATCAACCGCCGCTGCGCCGTGCATGCCGAGGATGAACCGCGCCTGAAGGAACGCCAGCACCTGGCGGCGGAAGCCGCCGACCCGGCTGCCCACCCCCTGTGGCGGGACCCCGAGACGGCCCTGCGCGCGACCAGGCGCCTGATCGCCCTGGCGCGGGAAACCGGGGCCCGGGTGCATGTCCTGCACATCACCACGGCCGAGGAAATGCGCTTCCTGGCCGACAACAAGGACATTGCCTCGGTTGAGGCGACGCCCCAGCATCTGACCCTGGCGGCGCCCGATTGTTATGCGGATCTTGGCACGCGGGCCCAGATGAACCCGCCCATTCGCGATGACGGCCATCGCCAGGGTCTGTGGTGGGGCCTGGACCAGGGTGTCGTGGACGTTATCGGGTCCGACCATGCTCCCCATACCCTGGAGGAAAAGGCGGAAACCTATCCGGCCAGCCCCTCCGGCATGCCCGGCGTGCAGACCCTGCTGCCGATCATGCTGGACCATGTGGCGACGGGCCGTTTGAGCCTGTTGCGCCTGATGGATCTTGTCTGCGCCGGGCCGGCGCGCCTGTTCGGCATCGTGGGCAAGGGCCGCATCGCGGTCGGCTATGACGGCGATTTCACTTTGGTCGACCTCGCCGCCAAGCGCCGCATCCTGGATAGTGACATGGCCAACCGCTCGGGCTGGACGCCGTTCCATGGCCGCGAAGTCACGGGCTGGCCGATAGCGACCATTATCCGGGGCAATATCGTCATGCGTGAAGGTGTCTTGCCGGGCCGGGCCGGCGGGCGGCCCCTTTGTTTCGGAGAGACCTTGCCGGGCCAATAACAGGCGCTATGATCCGGCTAAATATATCTTGCAGTTCAATGTGATTGGAAATGGTTATGAGCGGTACCTTCAAGGCCTGGTGGGCGACGGAAGTCGATGGCAAGGCGAATGTGGAATTGTGCGACGTGGCGGATGCCGATCTGCCGGCGGATGAGGTCACCGTCGGGGTGAAATACTCCACCATCAACTACAAGGACGGCCTGGCCGTACAGGGCAACAAGTCGAAGATCATGCGCTCCATGCCGATGGCGCCGGGCATCGATTATGCCGGCGTCGTGGAAGCCTCGGACTCGGACAAATTCGCTGTTGGCGACGAAGTCGTGTTGACCGGCTGGGGCGTGGGCGAAGCGGTCTCGGGCGGCCTGTCGCAACGGGCCCGGGCCAAGGCCGATTGGCTGGTCAAGAAGCCTGATGGCCTCAGCCTGCAACAGACCATGGCCATTGGCACCGCCGGTTTTACCGCCATGATGAGCGTCCTGGCCCTGCAAGATGCCGGCGTTAAGCCTGGCGACGGCGATATTATCGTCACTGGTGCGGCGGGCGGTGTTGGTTCCGTCGCGGTGGCGGTTTTGGCCAATCTGGGCTACAGCGTCGCCGCCTCCACCGGACGTGAGAGCGAGCATGACTATCTGCGTGGCCTGGGCGCCAGTTCCATCGTGCCGCGCGCGGATTTGAGCGAACCGGGCCGCCCACTGGGCCGGGAGACCTGGGCCGGCGGCGTCGATACGGTCGGCAGCCAGATCCTGGTCAATGTCCTGGCGGCAACGAAGTCATTGGGTACGGTTGCCGTCTGCGGTTTGGCGGCGGGCCCCGACCTGCCGGGCACGGTGCTGCCGTTCATTTTGCGCGGCGTGCGGATCTGGGGCATAGATTCCGTCTATTGCCCGGCCGAACGGCGGGCCCAGGCCTGGGCCCGTCTGGCCACGGACCTGCCGCTGGACAAGCTGGACGCGATGACCGAGGTCAAGGCCATGGCGGATGTTCCCGCCATCACCGCCGATATCCTGAAAGGCCAGGTGCGTGGGCGGACGGTGATCGACGTCAACGCCTAGGCGCCGGCAATCGAATAGCGGCAATCAAAAAGATGTGATCGCGGTCCGATCCCGCGAACCTGTATCGTCGCTTCCGCCGTTGCGGCAATGACACTGATGAACGAGGCAAGGATGAACAAGGACAACGCGGGAGGTGAGCCGGTGCGGCTGACCGCCCTGGCCCACGGCGGCGGTTGAGGCTGTAAGATTGCCCCCGCCGTGCTGCGGGAGCTGCTTGCCACCTTGCCCAAGCCCGATCCGAATGCCGATCTGCTGGTCGGCAATGATACCGGTGACGACGCCGCCGTCTATCGCATTGACGAGACCCGTGCGATGGTGGCGACGACGGATTTCTTTATGCCCGTGGTCGATGATCCGTTCGATTTCGGCCGCATCTCGGCGACCAATGCGCTCTCCGATGTTTATGCGGTCGGCGGACGTCCGGTTCTGGCCCTGGCGATCGTCGGCATGCCCGTCGACAAGGTTTCCACCGACACCATCCAACGGGTCATGGCGGGCGGTGCCTCCGTCTGCAAGGAGGCCGGCGTACCCATCGCGGGCGGCCATTCCATCGATACGTTGGAACCCATTTATGGCCTGGCGGCGATCGGCATGGTGGATATCGCCAATATTAAGCGCAATGTCGGCGCCCGGCCCGGCGATGTGCTGATCCTGGGCAAGGGCCTGGGCACCGGATTTCTGTCCGCCGCCATGAAAAAGGGCACCTTGTCCCCTGCCGGCTACGCGGAAATGATCGCCTGTACCACCAGGCTGAACGATATCGGCGCCGAGCTGGGCGCCCGTGCGGATGTCCATGCCATGACCGATGTCACCGGCTTTGGCCTGCTGGGTCATTTGAGCGAGGTCTGCCAGGGCTCAAACGTGGCGGTAAACATCGACCTGGCGGCGGTGCCCATGCTGGAGGTGGGGCGGCAGTTGGCCGAAGCGGGGCTGAATACCGGGGCGGCGGGCCGCAACCGCGTCGCCTTCGCCGACGGTGTCGCGCTGCCCGGCGATCTGGCTGAGTGGCGCAACAATATGCTCTATGACCCGCAGACCGCCGGGCCCCTGCTGGTGGCCGTCGATCCGGCGGGTGCGGATGAGGTTCTGGCGCTGTTCCATGCCCGGGGCTTCGACGCCGCCGCCGTGATTGGCCAATGCGGTGCCGGCGCGCCGATTATTACCGTCAGCTAGATAGATTCAGCCAGATAGGTCCAAGGCCGCGCCTTCGCGCAACACCAGTCTTGCCGCTTCGCTGTCGTTGCCGTCCGGGCCCAGCAGACATAGTCCGGGATGCATCACGTCCGGTCCCCGGGCGCCGACCCGGGCCTGGACGATGATCCGTTTGGCCGGTCGGCCGGGACGGGCCCATAGGGGAAAAATCACGATATCGCCGGCCCCTTGGCGCAAGCCCGCCAGGATGGCTGACAGGCGTTCGCCGCGGTGGATGATGGTGACGCTGCCCCCTGAAACCGTACGCCGCATACAAAACGCCAACCAGTCTTGCAACTGCGTATCGCCCTCACCATGGGCGATGGCCTTGCTCCGGTTCGGCGGGGTGGAGGCGCGGCCCGCCACATGGAACGGCGGATTGCAAACCGTGTGATCGAAAACCGTTTGGCCGATCTCCCCTGGCGGTTGGCCGATGTCGCCCTGCACGATAGCAACCCTGTCGGTCAAGCCGTTGGCGGCAATATTGTCCTCTCCCAAGCGTACCAGCTCGGGCTGCAATTCCAGGCCGCGAAGCGTCAGCTCCGGGCAGCGCCAGGCCAGGCACAGGGAAACCGCGCCGACGCCGGCGCCGGCGTCCAGCACCACCTGTCCCGGTTTGGCCCGTACCGCCGCCGCCAGCAAGACCGCGTCGTCGCCGGCGCGGTAGCCGTGGCGCGGCTGGCGCAGGGCGATGCGCCGGTCAAGCAGGCCGTCCTGGGTAATATCAACGACACCATCAGGGTTCATAGGTTTCGATATCCGCCTCCGCCAACAGGCCGCGGGCCCGCGTCTCGTCCTCGTCCAGCACCATCAGGCGCCGGTTAAAGGCGCCGATGGAACCCTCGACAACGGAAATATGCTGATCCAGCAGCACGCTTTCGATGCCGGCGTCGCGCAAATAGACCTCCACCCACGACAGTAACACCACGTCGTTGCTGCGCAGCAGTTCGATCATCGGCCCCTCGTCCTGCGGTCCCGGTCATTGCGCCCTTGCATTATGACCCATGAATGCAGTCTATAGAGCTTGCGGCGGCAAGTCGCGGGTAACCAGAGGAACGCTCGGTGGCGGATGTAGTACAGTTGGAAGGGGCGGCGCCCCGGCGGCCCTCGATGGAACCGCTGATGCAGTTGGTCGGTGATGATCTGATCAAGGTCAACCATACGATCCTGGACCGCATGCACAGCCGGGCGCCGCTGATCCCGCAATTGGCCGGGCATATCATTGCCTCGGGCGGCAAGCGCCTGCGGCCCATGCTGACCCTGGCGACGACGCGGCTGTGCGGCTATGTCGGCGAACGCCAGATCGGACTGGCGGCGGCGGTGGAGTTTATCCATACCGCCTCGTTGCTGCATGATGACGTGGTGGACGAAAGCGACCTGCGCCGGGGCGATGCCACGGCGAACGTGCTGTGGGGCAATCAGCCCAGCGTTCTGGTTGGCGATTTTCTGTTTTCCCGCGCTTTTCAGATCATGGTTCAGGACGGCAGCCTGGAAGTGCTGCGCGTGCTGGCGAATGCCTCCGCGATCATCTCGGAAGGCGAGGTGATGCAGCTCGAAACCCTGAACAACGTTGAAATACCGGAGGAAAAATACCTCGACGTGGTCGCCGCCAAGACCGCCGCGCTGTTCGCCGCCGCCTGCCGTATCGGCGCCGTCATCGCCGGCCGCGGCGCGGTCGAGGAAGATGCCCTGGAGGCTTTCGGCCGCAACCTTGGCATCGCTTTTCAACTGGTCGACGACACCCTGGATTATTCCGCGCAGCAAGCGACATTGGGCAAGGCGGTGGGCGATGATTTTCGCGAGGGCAAGGTGACCCTGCCGGTCCTGCTGGCCTACCGCCGGGGCGATGAGGCCGAGCGCGCCTTCTGGGGCCGCTGCATCGGCGATTGCGAACAAAACGACGGCGATCTGGAACAGGCCATGGAATTGCTGCAGCGCCACGACGCCTTGCGCGATTCCATTGAGCGGGCCCGCCACTACGGCGCCATGGCCCGCGACGGCCTGGGCATCTTCCCCGACGGCGAGGCCAAGCGCGCCCTGGTCGATGTCGTCGATTTCTGTATCGAACGAGCTTACTAGTTTTTGTCGTTCACGCCGTGCGCCAAGCGCACGGCTCCACTAGGACGGCGCAGGGGCGCCGGGCCGCCGTCGCGGCCTTAATTCTCATTCCGAGTCTTGCCGCCGCCCGTCCTGGGCGCTATAAGCACGCGGTCCGTCACGCTCAGCGGCGGGCAACATTGCCGGAGTGTAGCTCAGCCTGGTAGAGCACCGTCTTCGGGAGGCGGGGGTCGGAGGTTCAAATCCTCTCACTCCGACCAATTGTAGAAGCCCTTCCGCGTCCCGCGCGGGAGGGTTTTTCTCTTTGCGCAGCGGTCTTCGGATCTAGCGGTAGGCATCCTTGATCATTTCATTGCGCGCATGATCGGCTGGCGTTTCTTGCAGCACCTCGTAATAGTCCAGGGTTTTCGCCGCATCGGCGCCGAAGCCCAGTTTTTCCAGGGCATCGGCCACATCCACGCCGCGCGCCTCGGCCGTCACGCCGTCCGGCCAGTGAAAACGATAAAGCGTCGTGGGTTCGGTCATGGCATGCTCTTGAGCATCGCCAGCAGTTCATCCCGGCTGGCGGCGAAATCATCGGCCCGCCAAGTCTCTTCCAGCGCGCGCAGTTTCTCGCCCACCTCCGGGCCCGGCCGCATACCCAGGGCCAGGGCGTCGCTGCCCTTGAGGGGGAAGGGCGGCGGCGTTGCCTCGTCGATGCGGGGCGGCAGCTCCGGCAGCCCTTGTTGCAGGGCCAGATCGCCGATCCGCTCGGCGCCGTGGTCATGGAGCAGTTGGCGCAGGGCGGGGCGGGTGATGTCGGCGCTCAACTGAACCGGCGGGGCCATCAGGAAGCTCAGGCGGCCGGCTTGTTTGTTTGACAGGCGCAGACGTTCCGCGATGGATACCGGGCCAGCGGTGGCGATGGCGGACAGGCGGCGCAGGGGGTCATCGTCGGTGCGGACGAGTTGCTCCAGATCAAAACCGTCGGGCAGGACTTGATCCAAGACACTGGCTTCGGCCATCAGTTGCAGGCTGGGCAAGGGCTCCGGCGCGGCCAGCAGCTTGAAGGTTTCATCGCGCACCCGTTCGCCGCTCAGGCCCGCGATGCCCGGCGCGGCGGCGCTGCAGGCGGCCAGGGCCGCGCCATCGGGTTCGCCCCGTCCGAACAGTGCGAGAAAGCGGAAAAAACGCAGGATGCGGAGTTTGTCTTCGTCGATCCGCTGGGCTGGATCGCCGACGAAGCGCACCCGGCCCGCGTCCAGGTCCGCCTGGCCGCCGGTAGGATCGTACAATTGTCCGTCCATGTCGGCATAGATGGCATTGATGGTGAAATCCCGCCGGGCCGCGTCCTTTTGCCAATCGTCCGTGAAGGCGACCTTGGCGTGACGGCCGAATGTTTCCACATCGACCCGCAGGGTGGTGATTTCGAAATGCTGTCCCGACGCCAGGGCCGTGACGGTGCCGTGTTTCAGGCCTGTGGGGATGACTTTGATGCCGGCGGCTTCCAGCAGGCGCATGCTGTCTTCGGGCGCCTGGTCGATGGCGATGTCGAGATCGGTGCTGCCGCGGCCCAACAGGGCATCGCGGACACAGCCGCCGACAAAGCGCGGCGTCGCCCCCGCCGATGCCAGGGCCGCCAGGACCGAGCGGGAGGCGGCGGAGGTCAGCCAGGGCTGTTGCGCAAGCCGCGTCATCGCTCGGCGCTAGTTGAACTTGCCGGGCACGATCTTGCCGTCTTCCACATGCGGCGCGACGTAGCTGCCGCCGGCCGGATCACCGGTGAAGAACCAGACCGCGATCAACGACGCCACGAGAAACGCCAGGCCGGTGGCGAAAAGCCAGAACCACGGCGCCTCGTCAAACGCCCGTCCCTCCTTCTGTTCCTGGGCCCGGGCCCGGCGCGTGGCGAAGACATATAGGCCATAGGCAATGAAGGGCAGCAGAAACGGAATCAGGTGATAGAGAATCTTGTGGATCACGCCGCTGCTCTCTTTACAGCAGATCGTGGACGCGGCGGTACAGGTTCATCAGCATGCCCGCCGTGGCGCCCCAGATATAGAATTCACCATAGGGCATGGCGTAATACTGCCGCTTGTGGCCATTCCATTCCCGGCTGTGCCGTTGATGGTTCTTTGGGTCGAACAGGAACTCCAGCGGCACCTCGAAGACTTCCGCAACCTCGAAATCATCCACGTTCAGATCGAAGCCCAGGCGCACGAAGCCCACGACCGGGGTGACATGAAAACCCGTTCCGGTTTCGTAAGCATCGAGATATCCCGCGACTTCCACATAGGCGCGGTCCAGGCCGATTTCCTCCTCGGTCTCTCGCAGGGCGGTATCGATCACGTCCAGATCGTCTTCCTCGACCCGGCCGCCGGGAAAACTCACCTGGCCGGCATGGTGATGCAGATGGTCGGTGCGCTTGGTTAAAAGCACCGTCAGGCCGCTGTTATGTTCCACCAGGGGCACGAGAACGGCCGCCGGTTTCAGGCGTTCCTCGGGATCCACCCAATCCTGCATGAAGGGGTTCAGATCGTGGTCGCCGGTAGAGGGGCGCATATCATCGTAGGCGCGGGAAACTACCTTTGGCCGAAGCTTGGATACTATAAGGTCGCGCAACTGCGGCTCCTCTTTGGCTCTCATGATATTACACCAGATGTGCCGTTAGGCGAACAGAAGGGAAAAAAGATGTCGGCGCTCCAGATCCCAATCCGGGTTCCGCCATCAGCCGTTTCCTCAACCGCCAAATCAACCAGATCATAGAAGATGGCACGGCTGATCAACGCTTCCAAGCGTCCGCGGACATGCACATAAGGCGAGGGCTCTTCCGTTTCCGGGTCGATTTCGACCCGGATGGCATGCTCGGGGCCCGCCATGACCTCATCATCCACATTGGTGCGAAAGGTCAGCACCTGCTCCCGCCCGGTACCATGGACCGTCATCGCCACGGCCTGAAACGGCGCATCGTCGACGGTGATGGAGAATTTTTCCACCGGCGTGACCAGATAATAGATCTCGTCCGCGTCGCGGCGCAGGATCGAGGCGAACAGTTTGACCATGGCCGGTCGATTGATGGGGGAGCCGAGATAATGCCAGGCGCCGTCGCGGCTGATACGCATGTCCAGCACGCCGCTGAAATCCGGCTGCCAGGTTTCCACCGGCGGCAGCTTTCCCTTCGGCAATTGCGCCGCGATCGCCTGAATATCCGGCATCATATCCAGCATCTTCTTTTCCAAGTTGACTCCGCGCATAAGCTGCAAGATCCGGTCCGCGATTGGCCCCCCACGCCGTCATGGTTCGGCTAGCCCTTCGCTCGCGTAAACGTTACCCTGTCGGCTAGATCAAAACAGGGGACTCTTCAATATAGTGGACAACATGGCATCCGTCAGTGAAACCGAAAAAAAATTGATCGCGGATATCGAGGCCGCCGTCGAACGTATCGCCAGGGTACGGCAAATGATCGGCCGGGTCATCTTCGGCCAGGAGGCGGTGGTTGATGAGACCTTGATCACCCTGCTGGCGGGCGGCCACGGCCTGCTGATCGGCGTGCCCGGGCTGGCCAAGACCCGTTTGGTGGAGACCCTGGGAACGGTTTTCGGCCTGGCCGAGAAACGGGTGCAATTCACGCCCGATCTGATGCCCGCCGATATCCTCGGTTCCGAGGTTTTGGAAGAGGCCGACAGCGGCAAGCGAACATTCCGCTTTATTCCCGGACCGGTGTTCTGCCAGCTGCTGATGGCGGACGAGATCAACCGGGCCAGCCCGCGCACGCAATCGGCGCTTCTGCAGGCGATGCAGGAACAGTTCGTCACCATCGCCGGGCAGCACCACCCTCTGCCGCGGCCCTTTCATGTCCTGGCGACCCAGAACCCGCTTGAGCAGGAAGGCACCTATCCCCTGCCGGAGGCGCAGTTGGACCGCTTTCTGCTGCAAATCGATGTGGACTATCCGGACCGGGAGGCGGAACGGCGCATGTTGATCGCCACCACGGGCGGCGAGCAGGCGCCGATCGAAGCGGTGATGGATGGCGAACAATTGCGGGCAACCCAGGAATTGATCCGCCACATCCCCGTCGGTGACAGCGTCGTCGAGGCGATCTTGAGCCTGGTCCGCAACGGCCGCCCGGAGGACAGCCCGATCCAGGGGATCCGCGAACAGGTCGCCTGGGGTCCCGGCCCACGGGCCAGCCAGGCGATGATGCTGGCGGTTCGCGCCCGGGCCCTGCTGGATGGCCGGCTGGCACCCTCGGTCGACGATGTCCTGGCCCTGGCCGGACCGGTGCTGCGCCATCGCATGGCGTTGACCTTCGCCGCTCGGGCCGATGGCATCACCCTGGCGCAGGTCATCAGCCGCCTGGCCGAGCCCCTGGCCTAGGCAGGCATTGTGGCGGTCGCCCCGAACAAGATCGGACCCGCGGCGGAGCAATTGGCCGCCGCCCTGCCGGCCCTGCTGGTGGCGGCGGAACGGGTCGCGGCCACCGTCGTGCAGGGTGTTCATGGCCGTCGCCGCGTGGGCAGCGGCGAGACCTTTTGGCAATACCGCCGCTATCAGGGCGGCGACAGCGCCTCGGCCATCGATTGGCGGCAATCGGCGAAAAGCCAGAAAACCTTCGTTCGGGAAAACGAATGGGAAGCGGCGCAAAGTGTCTGGCTGTGGCGCGACCGATCCGCCTCGATGGACTATCAGTCCGGCGGGGCGGTGGAGCGCAAGCAGGACCGGGCCGATCTGTTGCTATTGGCCCTGGCATCCCTGTTGTTGCGCGGCGGCGAGCATGTTGGACTTTACGGACAGGACACCACCGCCACCGGCGGCCGCGCCACCCTGACCCGCCTGGGCGCGCATTTGCAGGATCGCCGTGCCCCCGCCCCGGCCCAATCGGGCCTGCCCGAAGCCGGCCGTTTGCCGCGCTTTGCCCAATTGGTGCTGTTCGGCGATTTCCTCGCGCCCCTGGACGAGGTCGAGGCCATGGTCAAACGTTTCGCCGATCAAGGCGCCCGCGGCCATCTGGTGCAAATTCTGGATCCGGCGGAAGAAGATCTGCCTTTTCTGGGCCGCACCGAATTCGAAGGGCCGGAGGATGAAGGCAGGTTGCTGATTGGCCGCGTCGAAAGCCTGCGCGATGACTATATCGACCGCATGGCGGCCCGGCGGCAAAGCCTGCGCGACATCGCCCGCCGGGCCGGTTGGGGCTTTGCCTCGCATCGCACGGACCGGCCGCCGCAGACCGCATTGCTGGCATTGTATAGTGCCCTCAGCAACGATTTGGGCGGCGAGATGGTCGGCGAGATGGGCGGTCGCCTGGGCGGCGGAACCGGGCCCTAGACCATGCTGTCCCTCGGACCTATCGCCCTGACCGCGCCCTGGATGTTGCTGGGTCTGGCGGCACTCCCGATTATCTGGTGGCTGTTGCGGATCACGCCGCCGGCGCCGCGCCGGGTGCGCTTCCCGCCAATCCGCATCCTGCTTGGCCTGCGGGCGGAGGAGCAGACGCCGGCGGCAACGCCCCTGTGGCTGGCCCTGTTGCGACTGTTTCTGGCCGCCCTGGCGGTATTGGCCCTGGCGCATCCCCTGTTGCATCCCGGCGCCGATCTGTCCGGTGAAGGTCCGGTCATGCTGGTGGTCGACGATGGCTGGGCGGCGGCGCCAAGCTGGCCCTTGCGTCAGCAGACCGCCCTGACGTTGGTGGAGCGCGCCAAGCGGCAACAGCGCCCGGTGCTGGTGTTGACCACGGCGCCGCCGGGCGGCGGCGGCCGGATTCAGACCAGCGGCCTGTTGCAGGCGGCGGAGGCGGAACCGATCCTGCGTGCCCTACAGCCGAAGCCCTGGGCCACCGACCGGGCCGCCGCGGCCGCCGCCGTCCGGGATTTGAAGTTTGATGAAAAGCCGGCGGTCTATTGGCTAAGCGATGGCATAGATGCTCCGGGACGAAAGGACCTTGCCAATACGCTGGCCGAACTGGGTCCCCTGCATCTCCTACAACAGCCGGTGGGACGGCGGGCCATGGCATTGCTGCCCCCGGTGCTGGGCCGCAAGGGCCTGAGCGCGACGATCCTTCGGGCCGGCGATCAAGGCCTGGCCCGGGCGACAGTGCGTGCGCTGGGGGAGAGGGGGCGGGTGCTGGGACAAGGCCAGGCGCAATTCCTGATCGGTCAGGATCGCGCCGCGGTGGACATTGCCTTGCCGGGCGAATTGCGCAACCGGGCCCTGCGTTTGGAATTGGCCGGATCCGGTTCGGCCGCGGCCAGCGTCCTGCTGGATGAACGCTGGCGCCGCCGGCCCGTGGGCCTGGTTTCCGGCGGCGCGGTGGAGGAGCGCGCTCAGCCCCTGCTGTCCAACCTGTACTATCTGGAACGGGCCTTGCAGCCCTATGCCGAGTTGCGCCGGGGCGAGATCGAAAGTCTTCTGCAACGGCCCCTGGCGGTGCTGGTTCTGGCCGACATTGGCCGCCTGCCCAAGGCCCAGCAGCAGCGCCTGGGGCAATGGCTGAAGGACGGCGGCATGTTGATCCGTTTCGCCGGCCCCCATCTGGCGCAGGGACCCGACAAGCTAATTCCCACCACGCTGCGCCAGGGCGGCCGGGCCCTGGGCGGCTCCCTGTCCTGGTCGCAGCCCGCCGGCCTGGCCGCTTTTCCCAAGCATAGTCCGTTTCATGGCCTGGCGGTGCCGGCGGATGTGCTGGTGAAGCGTCAGGTCCTGGCACAACCATCCCAGGATCTGGCCCAACGCACCTGGGCCAGTCTGGCCGACGGCACGCCCCTGGTCACGGCGATGCCCAGGGGCCAGGGTTGGCTGGTGTTGTTTCACATTACCGCCAATGCATCCTGGTCCAATCTGCCTCTGTCCGGACTATTCGTGGACATGATGCGCCGCCTGACCGCGATGTCGCGCGGTGTCACATCCGCTGGCGAAACGGCGGTGCGGCGCGAACTGCCGCCCCTGGCCAGCCTGGATGGCTTCGGCACCCTGGGCCCGCCGGCCGCCGGCGCCGAACCGATTGATGCGGCGACCATGGATCAGGCCAAGGCCGGGCCGAAAAACCCGCCGGGCTATTACGGGCGGGAGGATGACCGCCGGGCCCTGAACCTGAGCCAGACCTGGCAAGCCCTGCGCCCGATCACTGAATTGTCCGTGCCGGCGGTCATGGGCAGCTACCAACAGGGCCGTGAAGTGGACCTGAAACCCTGGCTGTTGCTGGCGGCGATACTGCTGGCCCTGGTTGATCTGTTGGCCGTTCTCGCCTTGCGCGGCCTGTTGCGACCGGGCGTCCGATCCGCAACGGGCGGCGGCCTGATCCTGGCGGCATTTCTGCTGTTGCCCGACGGCGAGGCTTCGGCGCAGCAGTTCAGCCCCGCCGACCGGTTCGCCATGGCGGCGGCGCTGGATACCCGTCTGGCCTATGTCGTGACCGGTGACGCCCAGGTTGACGAGATGAGCCGCGCCGGCCTGACCGGGTTAAGCGATATTCTGCGTCTGCGCACCTCGATCGAACCGGAAGCGCCCATGGCGGTGAATGTGGAGCAGGACCCCCTGGTGCTGTTCCCGATCCTGTATTGGCCGGTCGTGCCCACCCAGCCGGCCTTAAGCGACCAGGCCATTGCCCGGATCTCCCAATACATGCGTACGGGCGGCACGATCGTGTTTGACAGCCGCGACGGCGGCAACAGTCTGCCCGCGTTGCGCCGCCGCTTGGGCCTGAACACCGGCGGCGGCGGCGAACGCCTGCGCCATCTGCTGTCCCGCCTGGATATTCCGCCCTTGGCGCCGGTGCCCGAGGGGCATGTTCTGACCCGGTCATTTTACCTTTTGCGCGGCTTTCCCGGACGCTACGTCGGCGGTCCGGTCTGGGTGGAACGGCGTCCCGGCGGTCTGAACGACGGCGTCTCGGCCCTGATCATCGGCGGTAATGACTGGGCCGCGGCCTGGGCCTTGGACGAACGTAATAAGCCGCTGGTGCTGCCCACGCCCGGCGGCGCCCGGCAGCGGGAAATGGCCTATCGCTTCGGGGTCAATCTGGTGATGTACGCCCTGACTGGAAACTACAAATCCGATCAGGTGCATATTCCGACCATTCTTGAACGGCTGGGACAATAGGGCGTCATGACCAGCTTTTCCCGCATCAGCTTCGACCCGACCCTGCCATGGTGGCTGTTGGCGGCCCTGGCCTTGCTTGCCGCGGTCCTGCTGGCGGTGGCGTTTTGGCGCCGCTCAGGCGGCACCACATGGCGCCTGCTGGCCCTGGCGGCGGCGCTGCTGGCCCTGGCCAACCCGTCGCTGGTGCAGGAACTGCGCAATCCGGTTCCCGATGTCGCCCTGGTGGTGGTGGATCAATCGATCAGCCAGCGTATCGGCGGGCGGCAGAAACAGACCGAGGCGGCGTTGGAGCGGATCGAAAAGAAACTGCGCGGCCGGCCCGATCTGGAACTGCGGGTATTGCGCGCCGGCCTGGCCGGACAGGCAAGGGGCGGCGATAATCTGCTGCCCGACGGCACGCATCTGTTTGGTGCCATCCGCCGGGCCCTGCGCGACGTGCCCAACCGCCGGGTCGCCGGCATCATCGTGATCAGCGACGGTCAGGTGCATGACGTGCCGAAACCCACCGATGGCGTCGATCTGGGCGGCCCGGTGCATTTGTTGCTGAGTGGCGAAAGAGGCGAGCGTGACCGCCGCCTGGTGGTGGTAAAGGCGCCGAGCTATGGCATTGTCGGCGAGACCCTGAATTTGACCTTGCGGGTGGAAGACAGTGCCGCGGGTCAGTCTGGGCAGAGCGGCGGCGAGCGTACGCGGCTTCGCTTGCGCCGCGATGGTGGCATGCGCGACAGCCGCGCCATCGGCGTCGGCAAGACCCGCAGCTTTCCCTTCCGCCTCAATCACGGCGGGGCAACGGTGTTGGAGCTGGAGATTGATGCCGGCCCGGATGAGCTGACCCTGAAGAACAACCGGGCGGTCCTGATCGTCAACGGCGTACGGGAACGCCTGCGGGTGCTGCTGGTCTCCGGCGAGCCCCATGCGGGCGAGCGCACCTGGCGCAATATTCTGAAATCAGATCCATCGGTCGATCTGGTGCATTTCACCATTCTCAGGCCGCCGCACAAGCAGGACGGCACGCCGATCAATGAACTCTCGTTGATTGCCTTTCCAACCCGCGAGTTGTTTCAGGACAAGCTGGATGATTTCGACCTGATTATTTTTGACCGTTACCGCCGCCGGGGCGTGCTGCCCAGCATCTATCTGCAGAACGTCGCGGAATATGTGCGCCGGGGCGGTGCGGTGCTGACCGCCGTGGGGCCTGATTTCGCCTCGCCCGTCAGCCTGTCGCGCACGCCCCTGGGCGCGGTCCTGCCGAGCAGACCCACCGGCATGGTGCGGGAGATCGGCTTCCGCCCCCTGCCCACGGACAAGGGGCGCCGCCATCCGGTGACGGCGACGCTCAGCGGCATTGGCGCCAGGGGCGAGGCGCCGGCCTGGGGCCGCTGGTTCCGCCAGATCGATGTCACCGGGGTAAAGGGCGATATTCTGATGCGTGGCGCGGCGCAAAAGCCGCTGTTGATTACCGCCCGTGTCGGCGAAGGCCGGGTGGCGCAGTTGTTGTCGGATCATGCCTGGCTGTGGACCCGGGGCTTTGAAGGTGGCGGACCGCAGGCGGAACTGCTGCGCCGTATCGCCCATTGGCTGATGCAGGAACCTGATCTGGAGGAAGAAGACCTGCGCGCCCGGGCCAACGGCAACCAACTGTTGATCCAGCGGCGCAGCTTAAGTCCGGACGGCGCCGCCATCGAGGTCACGACGCCATCGGGCGAAGTACGCGGCGTTGCCTTGAAGGACAATGGCCAGGGCCTGGAGACCGGCAGCCTGACAGTGGTTGAACCGGGTCTGTACCGCCTGGACGATGGCAAGCACCGGACGATCACCGCGGTGGGAGATATCAATCCCCTGGAATATGCTGATATGCGCGCCTCGCCCGCGAAATTCCAGGAGCTGTCGGCGCAAAGCGGCGGCGGCACGTTCTGGCTGGCCGACGGCGTGCCTGATGTCCGCCGGGTCAAACCGGACCGGATCAACCGGGGCCGGGGGTGGCTGGGCCTGCGCGCCAGCGGTGAATACACCGTCAGCGGCGTGGAACAAACGCCCTTGTTGCCGGGCCTCTTGGTGCTGCTGCTGTTCCTGGGCCTGACCATGTTGGCCTGGCAGCGCGAAGGCCGGTAGACCATTTTCGATTTTGAACTACCCGCCCGCTCCCCCTCCCGGCCACCCAATGAGTATGATCCCGTGGGTGGCCGGGAGCGGGAGCGCGTGGCTCGGCGATTCGATGAACATCGATAATGGTCTAGCGCTCCCAGCCTTGGCGATCCGACGTTATTTCGGCATGCCCGCCATATCCACCGGCGGATAATAGTAGTCATCGCCCAGGGCGTTGACCCGCTCCCAAAAATCGGGGCCGGCGGCCAGGCCCGTATCATTGACCGCCGCCGCCTGGCGCCAGATGTTCCACGAGCTCGGGTGCAGGCGCGAGGCTTCCGCCAGATGCACCTGGCCCTCTTCCGCCCGGTCATGGCGCAGCAGAAATTGCCCCAGGCGGAAATGGCAATGGGCCCGGGCGATTTCGGCGCTGGGTACCGCTGTATGGCTGCGGGCCTGATCGGCGGTGAAGACATGGCCGCTGTCCTCTCCCGACAGCACCCAGTCGCGCACCGCGCGCACATAGGTCGCCTTGGCCGCCGCCGCCGTGGCCTGTTTGTCCTCCGGCACGGTCATGGTTTCGAAATCCAGGGAGCGGAAGGCCTCGTAGGCGCCGGCGTTTTCCGCCGGCCGCACTATGCGGCCCGCTTCATCGATCCAGACAGCCTGGGGCACGTTGACCATGTTGTACAGCTCCGCCAGACGATGGTCCCGGTCGATCAGGGCCGGATAGGTGGGCGCCGCCGCCTCGATCCAGGGGCGGGCCGCATCCTCGCGGCTGTCCATGGCAACGGCGATAATGGTGAAGTTCCGCTCTTGCAGGTCATTGTAAAGTTCTTGCCACACGGACAAGTCATTTCGGCAGCCTCACCAGGAGGCCCAGGTGGCCAGCAGAACCTTCCTGCCACGGTGGTCCGTCAGACTGTGTTCCACGCCGTTCAGGTCCGGCAGGGTGAAATCCGGCGCCTGCAACGATCGCAGACCATCGGCCCGGTTCTGGGAAGCCTCGCCCAGGGCCCAGATATCGCCATCACGGCTATGGGCCGCCGGCATGTTCATATGATCCCAAAACGCGGCCAGATTGACCTTGCCATCGGCCACGAAGCTTTGCGCCCGGTCCTTGGGAACGGGCACGCAAATATCGCCCCGGCAGAATCCCTCCGGTTGCAGGGCCCATCCCGTGGCCGCGGCGGCGTCATCGGCATCCAGCCACAAATCGTCGCCCGGAACCTCGCCTCCCTTGGCCTCTACGCTGAACTCCCCCAAATCAGAAAGTACCAATGTCATGTTCAATTCCCCCATCGAACAGTTCAAAATTCAGCCGGCTCTTAGTTTCCGATCATCTCCCGCATCGCCGCGATGCGTTCCTCGCGGCTGGTGAAGCCCTTGGTGTCGCGGCACAACGCTTCGGTTTGCGCCATGATTTCCTCATCCCCAAGGCTCAGATCAAACGGCACGCCCACCGGCTGCGGAATGTGCCAGGGCGTATGGGCATAGATTTCGATATAATTGTCCTCCGGGTCGTTGAAATAGAACGACCAGGCATTGCCGTGGGTCACCATGCGTTTGATTTCCAGGCCCTCAGCCTCGATCCTGTCGCGCATGGTGCGCATCTCGTCCAGGGACTGCACCAGGAACGATATCTGTTGCGCCATGTTGGCCGCCGACTTTTCGGTATCGGCAACCATGACGAATTGATGATGCTCGCCTGGATCGGCCGACATGAAGACCATGTCGAGATGGAAGTCCGGCGGGCCGCCCTCGTCGGAAACGGTCAGGCCGAAGACCTCTGAATAGAAACGCTTCATCCTGGCCAGATCGTTCACATAGATGCCAACATGCGTAAGCTGTGGTTTGATCATCTTTGCCTCCCCAAAAGCAAAATTTGGCTATTCCTCGGCGCTGCGTAGATAGCTGTCCGTGCCGTCGATCCAATCCTGACGCGGCGGCGCGAACAGTTCAATCACTTCCGCATCCGCTAGCACCTCCGCCGCATGGGGCATATCGCCCGGAATGACCAGGATCTCCCCGGCGCCGATATGGCGCCGGTCCCCGCCGTCATCGCCAAATCGGAAATCCATCTCGCCCGCCAGCAGATAGGTGATCTGCTCGTTCGGGTGTTGATGCTTGGGCACGGAGGTCCCGGCGGCCAGGCTGATCCGCGCCATCATCATCTCGCTGCCCCAGATCAGGCGCCGGCTCATGCCCTTGCCCACTTGTTCCAGTTCCACTTGATCGAGAACCAGTTTCTGCACACCGTTTTCAGCCGCCATGGCGAATTCTCCCTTCATCGACAACAGGATTTGGACAGTTGGCGCATATCATAACGCCTGCCGGGTCCGCCGCAACAGCACTCCGGCAATCGCCATGTTGAGCAGATTGAAGGCGATCGCATTGATAAACGCCATGCGGTACGACCCGGTCAAATCATACAACAGACCCGCCAGCCAACCGCCCAGGGCCATGCCCAGCAGGGTCATGGACAGCACCAGGGCAATGCGCCAGCCGACCTGGCCGGGGGCGAAAAAGCGCCGGACGATAATGGCATAGGCGGGCACGATGCCGCCCTGGCTCAGCCCGAACAGCGCCGCCATCAGGTACAACGTACTCAAGGATTCAGCGAACGTGAACATGAACAGCATGGCCGCCTGCAAACTGCTGCCCAGCAGCAAGGTCGCCAGGCCGCCGATATGGTCGGAAATCCAGCCAAAGGCCAGGCGGCTGACGATCCCCGTGGCCAGCATCAAGGCCAGCATCTCGGCGCCGCGCTGGGCTGCGTGGCCAAGGTCGGTGGCATGGGCGACGATATGGACCTGGGGCATGGCCATGGCGACGCAGCAGGCAATGCCGGCGATACATAACAGGCCGTGCAGTCCGTTCGGCGCCAGGCCGAGGGGCCGCGCCGCCGTTACCTCCGCTTCCGCCGCCGCCGCCAGACCCGCCGGCGGCCGCCGGCGCAGCACCAGGCAAAGCGGCGGCATGACGATCAGGCAGAAGATACCGATACCGGTGTAGGTGGCGCGCCAATCGGAGGCATCGATGAAATGTTGCACGATGGGAGGCCAAAGCACGCCGGCCAAATAGTTGCCGCTGGCGACGATCGCCACGGCCATGCCGCGCCGGCGGTGAAACCACAACGTGGTATCGGCGACCAGGGGAGAGAACAGGGCCGCATTGCCCAACATGCCGATCAACAGGCCCTGGGCAAGATAAAGTTGCCACAGGCTGGTGGCACGGGCCGCCAGGACAAATCCAAGCACCAGCATCAGGGTCCCGGCCAGACAAGGCCACATCACCCCGGAGCGGTCGGACCAGCGGCCCATCGCGATGCCGCCGACGCCAAAACCGATCATGGTGACCGCATAGGCGATCGAGGCGTCTGAACGCGTCGCCCCGAATTCCGCGGCGATCGGCTTCAGCGCGACAACGATGGCGTACATGCCGATCGTTCCAACGGTCATCAGGGTCAGCGCGGCCGCCAAGCGTATATAGGCGTAGAGCGGTTCGCGCTCCGCCGAGGTGACATCAACGGCCATGCTGGTTTGTACTTTCTGTTCAGGCGGGCTTTGGGGTCGGTGTCATTTGCGGCCGTCATCATAGCCTTTTCGGCCTGCCGGGCGGTGTGAATTCGTGCGCCTTCATTCACACCCACATGCGCGCCCGGGTTTCCATTAATATAAGGCCGCCGCCGGTTGATTCGATTGAAAGATGCCTGGGATGTTTTTTACCGTCGCGAAGATTTTCTGGATTATTGCCAAGCCGCTGAATCTGGCGCTGATCCTGCTGTTGCTGGCAAACCTGCTGCTTTGGTCACGCTGGCGCCGACTCGGCATCTGGCTCGCCGGAATTGTCACCTTCGCCCTGCTGGCGGTGGCGGTTTTACCCGTCGGCGAATGGGCACTGGCGCCCCTGAACGGGCGCTTTCCACCAATCGAGGTGCGCGCGGAGGCCGCGGTGGACGGCATTGTATTGCTGTCGGGCGCTGCCGTGGACCTGAAGATCTCCGGAAAAATCGGCCACGCGGTACCCGGCCACGCGGCTGGGCGGTTGGTTGAATTCATCCGCCTGGCGCGGGCCTACCCCAGGGCGCGGCTGTTGATCTGCGGCGGCAACACAGGCGCCGAGGGCCAGGGTGAGGGCCCGCTGATCGCCGACTATCTGGTCAGCCGGGGTTTCGATCGTTCCCGCCTGATGGTCGAGAACGCCTCTCTCGATACTTATGAGAATGCGGTGTTTGGCCGGGACCTGGCGAAGCCGGCGGCGGCGGAACGCTGGCTGCTTGTGACCTCGGCCTGGCACATGCCCCGGGCCATGGCGGTATTTCGCGCCCAGGGCTGGCCGGTTGTCGCGGCCCCGCCGCCGTCCGGGGCCAATGACGCAGTTGTCCTGCGTTTCGCGCCCGGCGAGGGACTGCGCACCATCGGCGTCGCCATGCACGAATACCTTGGGCTGCTGGCCTATCGCCTGAAAGGCCGCAGCAATACCTTGTGGCCCGCGCCCTGATCCGAGGTTTGCCTTAGCGTTTGACGGATTCGACCATGACGCCGTTGGCATCCTTTGGATGCACCAGCCAGCGGGCGGAGGCGCCGGGCTCGGTCGGGTCGCGCATCAGCACGGTCATGCCGCGCGCTTCCAATTCCTTGCCGCTGCCTTCCACGTCCTCCACTTCCAGGCAGACGTGATAGAAGCCCTCGCCGACCTTTGCCAGGCGCCGGGATAGCGCGTTGTCCATATCGGACTTGTCCAGAGGCTCCATGATTTCGATGACCATTTCGTCCCAGGTGCCGCCGACGGAAACAAAGACGCTGCGGATACCTTCTACTTCGATCCTGCGGTCTTCGAACACTTGCAGGCCGAATGACTCGGTCCAAAGTTTTGTGGCGGCATCGGCATCGTGCACCAATACGCCAAAGTGACTGATTTTATTGGTTTTCATTGCGGGGTTTCCTCTCTATTTCTGAATATGCCGGGCGCCGGCGGCGGGTGGCGTGCGGGGCGGGCCGGCAAAGCATTGCGCCACCGCCATCCATTTGTTGGCCGTCTCGCCGACCACTTTCAAGCTGGTATCGCCGATATTGCGGCACTGCGTGACCACCTGGCCAAACTCCGTGGCGGCGCCTTCGATGTAGTTTGTCTCCGATGCTTCGTTGAACTCCCAGACCTCGCCGGATGGTGCGGTCAGCTTCAAATAGGGCCGGTCTTCCGGCACCTCTTCGCCCCGGTTGATGAAGGTCCAGCCAAAGGTGTTGTTGCCGATCACCGCGACATTCTTGATATGGTCCTTGTCCTGACGCACCGCGCCAAGCACGTCATAGATCGCCTGGGCATGGGACCAGGTTTCCATCAGCCGGGCGGTGATCGACGACAGCACGCTCATATCCGGGCCGGCCCATTTCAGGCGCTTTTTTGGGTCCACGCCCTCATAGTCGCCGATCATGTTGTTGTAGTAGTCATGCCAAAGCTTCAGCAGGGCCTGGCCCTTGGTTCCGTCCAGCATCCGGTTGGTGTAGGGCACCATTTCCTCGCCCGCCTCCGACGCCGACCGCAGATCGGCCAGCAGTTTCAGAATGCCGTCCTCGTCATCCAGGGACAAATGGGCGGCATAGTTGAAGTAATGCAGATGCTGCATCACATCATTGATGGTCCATTCCTTGAACAATGTCTTGCGTTCGAAATCCGCGTCGCTCAAGGGTTTCAGCAGCTCATACAGCGCGTCGTTTTCCGCCTTGAAGTCCAGGGCCTGTTGCAACATCTTCCTCTCCCTTAATTCGAAACTACTCGCCGACGGCCTTCGACAGCCGCTCGTAGGCGTTGATGAAATCTTCCTTGAAATCCTGCACCACGCTGCCGGCGGACTGGCTGACATTCATCAGCCCCACGCCCTGGCCCACGTAGTATGTCGCCAGATCCTTGGCGCCCTGGTGGCCGCTTTGCGACAGCTTGTCCACCTTCATCAGGGCCGGATGCGCCAGCATCCGTTGCAGCGGCAGGCCCAGGGGTTCCGGCGCGTCGTCGCGCTGCCAGGCATCGGTCCAGGGGGAGCGGAGCTGGCGGGTATATTTGCCGGTGCGGCTGCGCGAGCGCACGGTATCCGATGAGCTTGCCACCAGCATCTTGTCCTTGACCACCGGGTTGGTTTCCGCCTCCGCCGTGGTCAGCCAGACCGAACCGGTCCAAACGCCGGAAGCGCCCATGGCCATGCAGGCCGCCATCTGCCGGCCCGTGACGACGCCACCGGCGGCCAGGATCGGCGTGTCACCATGGTCCTGAATGGCTTCGTGGATCTCCGGCACCAGCACCATGGTTGATACGGCGCCACAATGACCGCCCGCCTCACCACCCGCGACGACCAGAATATCGACGCCGGCCTGAACCTGGTTGAGGGCATGAGACTTGGCGCCGACCAGGGCGGCGACGGCAACACCATTCTGTTTGCCCATGGCCAGCATGGGCGCCGGCGGCACGCCCAGGGCGTTGGCGATCAGTTTGATGGGATGGGCAAAGCAGACGTCCAGATGGCCCTGCGCGCCTTCGATACTCAGATTGGCGGCGAACTCCATGCTTTCCAAACGCGCTGCGTCGTTGACATCGTCGGCGGGGACACCATGGGATTCCAGGATATCGCTGATGAAGTTCTTGTGTTCATCCGGCAACATCGCCAGCAGATCCTGCGGCGATTTTTCCTCGCCCTTGCCGGTGTACTTGTTGGGCAGGATCAGATCGACGCCATAGGGCATGCCATCGATATGCTCGTCGATCCAGCTTAGTTCAATCTCCAACTGCTCGGCGGAGATGGTGGCGGCGCCGAAGACACCAAAACCGCCGGCCTTGCTGACCTCGACGACAACGTCGCGGCAATGGCTGAACGCCACCAAGGGGAATTCAATTCCCAGCATCTCGCAAATTCGGCTGTCCATGGTCGATCCTCCAGATCAGTACCGCTTTAACCACCGACGGCTTTTGTTAGCCGTTCATGGGCATTGATGAAGTCCTCCTTGAAATCATAGACCACATTACGCACCGATTGGCTGGCATTCATCAAGCCCACACCCTGGCCAACCCAATAGGTTGCCAGATCCCGGGCGCCTTTGTGGCCGCCCTCGGACAGCCGCTCAACCTTGCCCAAAGCCGGTTCCGAGATCAACGATTGCAGCGGCATGGCCAGGGGATCGGGCGCATCCTCCCGCTCCCAGGCGTCGGTCCAGGGGGAGCGCAACTGGCGCGAATGCTTGCCGGTGCGGCTGCGGGCCCGGACGGTGTCCGACGAGCTTGCCGCCAGCATTTTTTCCTTCACCACCGGCGCGGTTTCGGCTTCCGTCGTGGTCAGCCAGACCGAACCGGTCCAGACGCCGGAAGCGCCCATGGCCATGCAGGCGGCCATCTGCCGGCCCGTGACGACACCGCCGGCGGCCAGGATCGGTGTGTCGCCATGCTCCTGAATAGCCTCGAAAATCTCCGGCACCAGCACCATGGTCGAGACGGCGCCGCAGTGACCGCCCGCTTCGCCGCCGGCCACGACCAGAATATCGACGCCGGCCTGCACCTGGTTGATGGCATGGGACTTGGCTCCCACCAAGGCGGCCACGGCGACGCCATGCTGTTTGCCCAGCTCCATCATCTCCCGCGGCGGCACACCGAGTGCGTTGGCGATCAACTTGATGGGATGGGCAAAGGCCACGGCGAGGTGCTTCTTGGCGCCCTCCAGGGTCAGATTGTCGGCAAATATCGCCGGTTCCAGCGGCGCGTCGCCATCGGTGCCGTCCGGGTCAATGTCGTGGGCCGCAAGAATATCGTCGGCGAACTGTTTGTGCCCCTCGGGCAGCATGGCGACCATTTGTTCAGGCGTCATGTTATCGTCCTTGCCGATGAACTTGTTTGGCACGATCAAATCGACGCCATAGGGCATGCCGTCGATATTTTCATCGATCCAGGTCAGCTCGGCTTCCAATTGCTCCGGCGTCATGTTGGCCGCGCCCAGGACGCCGAAGCCGCCAGCCTTGCTGACCTCGGCTACCACATAGCGGCTATGGGTGAAGGCGACGAGGGGGAATTCGATACCCAGCATTTCGCAAATGCGGCTGTCCATGGTTCAATCTCCTATTAAGTGACTCATTCTGGCGCTTCAATTTCAACAAGCAGATCATCGGCGGCGACCTGGGTGCCGGCGACGGCGGCGACCTCCTGCACCACGCCGTCGATCTCCGCCAGAATATCGTGCTGCATCTTCATCGCCTCCAGCACCGCCAGGCGCGTACCGATCTTGACCTCGTCGCCGGGGGCAACAAGGACCTCCAGCAGATTGCCATGCATGGGTGCGACCACGCAGCCGCCGCCCACGGCCTCCTCGGCGCTGGCGGCGAAGGCAATGCGGTTGCGGAAATGCAGGCTTCGCCCATCCACCGACAGATCAAGCACGCCGGGGCTGGGGGCCGAATACATCACCGCCTCACGCCGGCCATCGACGGTCAGCCGGGCCGTGGTGTCATCGCATTCGATCATCCCGATCCGCAATTCCTCGTCACCATGGCGCACGGTGTAGGCACCATCGTGGCCGGGCGTGACCGTCAAATCCATCTCGCTATCGCCGAAGGTGTAGACATAGCGGGTTAGGAGCTGGCCGCCGCTGGACCAATCCATCAAGGCGGGGCTGACGTTCAGGCTGTTGGCGAAGGCCTGGCGCCGCTCGGTGGTGAACTGCACCACGGCCGCCATGGCCGCCTGGGCAAAGCTGGGTTCCCCGGCCGCCAGATCAGCTTCCGTAAACTCTTCGCCGATAAACGCCGTTGTGGCCGCTCCCTTGGCGAAGGCTTCCCGGCCCAGCACATCGATCAGAAAGCTTCTGTTGGTGGTGGAGCCGAACAGCGCCGTTTCCTTCAGGGCGTTGATCAGGCGATGGCGCGCGGTTTCCCGGGTATCGCCCCAGGCGATGACCTTGGCCACCATGGGATCGTAGAAGGGTGAAATCTCCATGCCGGTCTCGATGCCGGCATCAATGCGCACGCCCTCGCCCGTTGCCGGCTGCCACAGATCTATGGCACCGGTCACGGGCAGGAAGTCCTGGGCCGGGTCTTCGGCATACAAACGCACCTCGATGGCATGGCCGCTCAGGCTGATGTCATCCTGGCTCAGGCCCAGGGGTAGGCCCTCGGCCACCTGGATCTGCAGCGCGACCAGATCCAGGCCGGTGATCATCTCGGTCACCGGATGCTCGACCTGCAGGCGGGTGTTCATTTCCAGGAAATAGAACGCGCCACTGCCATCGAGCAGAAATTCGACAGTGCCGGCACCGCGATAGTCAATACTGCGGGCGGCCTCGACCGCCGCCGCGCCCATGCGGGCCCGCAACTCCTCGGTCATCACCGGGCAGGGCGCTTCCTCCACCACCTTTTGATGGCGTCTCTGGACCGAGCAGTCCCGCTCGCCCAGATGAATGACATTGCCAAGGGTATCGGCAAAGACCTGCACCTCCACGTGGCGCGGCTGGATAATGGCCTTTTCCAAAATCAACTCGTCCGAGCCAAAGGCATTCAGCGCCTCGGAGCGGGCCGCGTTTAGGGCGTCGGCGAAATCCTCGGCATTTTCCACCAGGCGCATGCCCCGGCCACCGCCTCCCGAGGCGGCCTTGACCATCAGGGGAAAGCCGATCTCGCCGGCCGCTTTGAGCATGGCCGCATCGGACTGGTCCTCGCCTTCATAGCCGGGAACGCAGGGCACATCCGCTTCGATCATGCGGCGCTTGGCCTCGGCCTTGTTGCCCATCAGGTTGATGGCATCGGGGGTTGGCCCGATGAAAACCAGACCGGCTTTTTCGCAGGCCTCGGCAAAGGCGGCGTTCTCCGACATGAAGCCGTAGCCCGGATGCACTGCCTGGGCGCCGCTGTCCTTGACGGCCTTCAGGATGCGGTCCATGTCGAGGTAGGATTCAGCCACCGGCGCCGGGCCAATCAGCACGGCATCGTCCGCCATTTTTACATGCGGCGCCTGGGCATCGGCCTCGGAATAGACCGCGATGGCGCGGTAGCCCAGGGTCTGGGCAGTACGCATCACGCGCACCGCGATCTCGCCCCGGTTGGCGACCAGAATTGAGTCGAATTTTCTCATGCTACTGCTTCTTCCCAACTACTTACTTTCGGCCCAGACCGGCTTGCGTTTCTCGATGAACGAGGCAACGCCTTCGCGGCCCTCGTCACTCAGCATGCATTCGGCGAAACCCTTGGCGGCGAAATCCAACTGGCCTTCCCGGTCCAGATGCCGGGTGGCCAGAACGATCGCCTTGGTGATGGCATTGGCCTTGGGCGCGCAACGCATGACCGACTTTTGGACGTCAGCCTGGATCTGGTCCAGACCGGCGGCGTCATCGACCACGTAGTCGGCCAGGCCCAGACGGCCGGCTTCCTCGCCATCGAAACGCGACGCGGTAATCATCAGGCGGCGGGCGATGCGCAGGCCGAGACGTTGCGCGACAAAGGGCGCGATCTGCGCCGGCGGCAGGCCGATGGCGGTTTCGGTCATGGCGAATTTGGCGTCCTTGGTGACGGCAACGATGTCGGCGGTGCAGACCATGCCCAGGCCGCCGGCCATGGCCGCACCTTCCACCAAAATCAACACCACTTGCGGCATTTCATTGACCAGATCGAACATCTCGCCGCCCTGGCGGGAGGATGCGGCAATGTCGTCGGCGGTCTGGCTGCCGCCCTGATAGTTGTTCTTGAAACCCTTCAGATCGCCACCGGCGCAGAACACACCACCCTTGCCGCGCAGGGTGATGCCCCGAATGGTACGGTCATCACGGACCGCGTTCAGAACCGCCTTCAATTCCGTGGTCAATTCCTTGGACAGGGCATTGCGGTTGTCGGGGCGGTTGAACCAGATTGTCAGCCAGCCGTTGTCTTCTTCCAACAGGATATTCTCGGTCTTGGGTAAAGTGGTCATCTCTCTCTCCAATTCTTACAGTCTGGCGACGCCAAATGCGTTCGGATGGACCTCGCGGTTACGGGCTTCCCAACAGGTTTCCAGGGCGAAGCCCAGAACCCGGCGGGTATCGCGGGGGTCGATCACCCCCTGATCCAGCAACCGGCCCGAGGTATAGAAGGCATCGGACTGGGCGTCGAAATGGGCGATCAGACGGTCTTTCTGAGCTTGCAGGGCGGCTTCGTCCACGTCCTGGCCGCGCCGCTCGGCGGCGACGCGGGCCACTTGATCCATGGTGTTGGCGGCCTGCTCGCCGCCCATGACGCCGGTCAGGGCATTGGGCCAGGTAAAGAGGAACTCCGGCTCGTAGCCGAAGCCGCCCATGCCGTAGTTGCCGGCGCCAAACGAGGCGCCAATATAGAGCGTGATTTTCGGCACCCGGACGTTGGAGACGGCTTGGATCATTTTCGAGCCATGCTTGACCATGCCGCCCTGCTCATACTCCTTGCCGACCATGTAGCCGGTGGTGTTGTTGAGGAAGATGATCGGGATATTGGCCTGATCGCAAAGCTGAAAAAACTGCCCGCCCTTGGTGGCGCCGGCGGGATCGATGGGCCCATTGTTGCCGATGATGCCGCAGGCGTTGCCGTAGATGCTGGCCTGCAGGCAGACCGTGGAGACACCATAGCGCGGCTTGAAATCTTCGAAATCGGAACCGTCGACAAAGCGCGCCACCAGCTCCCGCACCTCATAGGGCTTGCGGTAGTCGGGTGGTACCAGGCCGGCGATCTCGTCGGCGCTGTACAGCGGTTCCGTGTACGACTTCGGCTTCGGTGCCGGGCAACCCTTGTTCCAATCAAGCTTGGCGACGAGATTGCGGGCGATCAGCAGGCCATGGGCGTCGTCCTCGGCGGTGTATTCCACCAGGCCTGAAATGGTAGCGTGCATGTCCGTGCCGGCGAGTTCCTCTTCATCGGAGACCTCGCCGGTGGCGGCGCGGGTCAATGCGGCCCCGCCCAGGGAGGCGCGGCCGCGGCCCTTGATGGAGATGACATAGTCGCTCATGCCCGGCATGTAGGCGCCGCCGGCGGTGGCGGGACCATGCAGCACGGTGATGGTGGGAATACCGGCGGCACTCAACAAGGCACGGCGATAAAAGATGCCGCCGCCATGGGCCCAGGATTCCACCTGATACTGCATCAGGTTGGCGCCGGCACTTTCCACCAGATGTACGAATGGCAACTTGTGAATGCGGGCAACGTCGAGACAGGCGCGCAGTTTTTCGCCGGATTTCTGGGTCGAGGCGCCGGCGTTGATACCGCTGTCATCGACATAGACCAGACACCGCACGCCGGAGATGAACCCGATACCGGCCAGGGACGAGGCGCCGGGAATGGATTTGTCCCGCTCCGATGTATCGACGCCATAATTGGCCAGGCTGTACAACTCCAGAAACGGCATGCCCGGATCCAACAGCCGCGTGCGCCGCTCCCGTGGCGTCAGTTGTCCGCGCTCTTCAAATCGGGGCCGGCGTTTTTCCGATAACGTCCGGGCCCGGTCCTTGATTTCATGATAGTCGTCCATCAGGGACAGCATTTCCTGGCGGTTGGCCGCGAAGCTGTCCGTGTTGGTGCTGAGTTTGGAAGCATAAACGCTCATTTAGAGATTCTCCGCCATGTCTTTTGGTATCGAAACCGGCTCGGTCAAAAGGATCTGGGCATAGCCCTTGCCCTGGGCATCGCTGCGCAGGGAGGCCACGCCGCCGCCGCCCAGCACCTCGTCCATCAGGAAATTGATGGCGTTCGAACCGGGCATCAGGAAACGTTCCGTCCCGCCTTCCAGAAAATGCGAGAAGCGGCCCGAGACGACATCCTCGCTCAACGCGGCCCAGATGTAGGGCAGATAGTCCGCCTTGCGGGCGACGATGCCCACGTTGGCCTTGTTGCCCTTGTCGCCGCTGCGGCCCCAGGCCAGGTCGATCAGGGGCACTTGCACCATATTGTCATCGTTGGCGGGCGCGGCGGGAGAAGCCGGCCGCTGGATCATGCCATCCTGGAAGGTTTCGGTGGCGGGCCGTTCGAAGGTCAGCTCCCGGTCGCCGAAATCGATCTCGATACCCAACTCGTCCTTCGGGATCAGGAACGAGAACAGCCGCACCACCGGCGACGGCTTGGCCCGCGCGCCGGAAAAGCCCGACAGTCCGGGCGGTGTCGCCAGGCCAAGGCCGGTGGCTTCCTTTAACAGGATGCCGATGCCGGCCTGCTCGGGATGCTTGGCGGCGAATTTCAGCACCACCTCCCGGGCGCCGCTGATCTGGCGGTGTTCGCCGAATTGGCTTTCCGCCCCCAGGATCTCGACGCTGGTCTCGGTGAAATCGCCCAGGTTCGAGGCCCGCAGCGCCGTGCGCGCCCGTCGATAGGCATTGTCGGCGAAACCTTGGGCCTTCTTGTCCGCATCGACGCCATAGAAGGTCATCAGCGTGCCGCCACGCCAGCCATCGCCATAGGTGGCGCTGACCTTGTAGCTGTCGGTCGCCGGATAGCCCTTGGCGCCGGCCACATGCACCCGGTCCTCGCCGGTCTGGCTGATTTCCACGGCGGAAAAATCGCAAACCACGTCCGGTACGATATAGGCCTGGGGATCGCCGATTTCGTAGATCATCTGTTCCGAAACCGTGCCGACCGACACGGTGCCGCCGGTACCCCCGGCCTTGACCACATCGAAGGTGCCATCGGCCGAGACCTCGCCGATGGGATAGCCAACGGTATCCATGTTGTCCACCACCAGATGCCAGTCGGTGAAGTTGCCGCCCGTGGCCTGGGGGCCGCATTCCAAGAGATGCCCCGCCAGGGTGCCGCCCGAAAGCTTGTCCCATTCATCGGCGCTCCAGCCGAATTCGTGGATGCAGGCGCCTAAAGTGACGGCGCTGTCGACCGAGCGCCCGGTGATGACGATATCGGCACCTTCGTCCAGGGCCTGAGCAATGGGAAAAGCGCCCAGATAGGCATTGATGCTGGCCATGCGGGCCGGATCGGGAAAACTTTCGCCGGAGAACATTTCCGTGGGCGATAGTTGGTCCTTTTGCCCGATCAGGTCATCGCCCAGGATCACCGCGACCTTCAGGTCCAGGCCCTGGTCGGCGATCAGGGCGCGCACCGCCTCGCCACAGGAACGCGGATTGACGCCGCCGGCGTTGGATATGATTTTCACCCCCTGTTTGGCGATTTCGGCCAAATTCTGCTTCATCACCACGGAAACAAAATCACGGGCATAGCCAGCGTCCGGGTCTTTCGCCCGGGCCCGGGCCATGATCGACATGGTGATCTCGGCCAGATAGTCATAGACGATATAGTCGATGCCGCCGGCCTTCAGGAACTGCGGCGTCGCCATGCCGCTGTCGCCCCAATAGCCGCTGCCGCCGCCGATACGGATGATCTTGTCGCTCATGACCTAGTTCCTTCCATTCGTACGTTCATTGCTACGTTTTTTGCCGGGATGGATGCCCAGGGATTTGGCCACCACTTCCAGCATAATCTCGTTGGCGCCGCCGCCAATAGCGGTCTGGCGAATGTCGCGAAAGGCCCTGGAGATCCAGTTCTCGTTCATCACGCCCTGGCCGCCCCAGAATTGCAGGCATTCGCTGGGGATGCTCATGGACATCCTGCCCACCATGTATTTCGCCATGGAGGCCAGCTTGGTCACGTCCTCGCCGGCCATGTAGGCATCCGTGGCGCGATAGAGCAGGGCGCGCGCGGCCTCGACCTCCGTCTGCATGGCGGACAGCTTGTGATAGACCGATTGATTGCTCAACACGGACTGGCCGAAGACCTGGCGCTGGGCGGCGTATTCGATGGTTTCCTCGATCGCCATCTCCATGGCGCGCAGACCACGGGCCGTGACGAACATGCGCTCTTCCTGGAACTGGCCCATCTGATAGATGAAGCCCTGGCCTTCCTCGCCAATCAGATTGCCCACCGGCACGCGGACATCGTCAAAAAACAACTCCGCCGTGTCGGAACAGCGCAGCACCAGCTTGTCCAGCTTGCGCGACACCGTGACGCCCTTTGATTTCAACGGCACGATGATCAGGGATTTGTTCTTGTGCGGCCCGCCCTGGTCGGAGGTGTTGCACAGCAGGCATATCCAATCGCCCTGCGCGCCGTTGGTGATCCACATTTTCGAGCCGTTGATGACATAGTCGCCGCCGTCCCGGCGCGCCGTGGTCTTGATCTTGGAAACGTCAGAGCCCGCATGGCCCTCGCTGACGCCAATGCAGCCGATCAGATCGCCGGCGATGGTCGGCACCAGATATTCCTGCTTCAACGCTTCGGAACCATAAGCCAGCAGGGCCGGGGTGCACATGGTGGTTTGCACGCCCAAGGCGGTGCCGATGCCGGAGGATCGGACATTGCCCAGGGTTTCGGCAAACAGCATCTCGAAGGAGAAATCCAGATCCAGGCCGCCGTATTGTTCCGGCTTGCCGATGCCCAGCAGTCCGGCCTCGGCGAATTTCTTCATCACCTGGTGGGCCGGGAAAATCTGCGCCTTTTCCCACGCATCGAGATCGGGATGGATATGCGCCTCGATCAGCTTCACCGTGGTGCGCTGCATCTCGTGATGTTCATGGGTCAGCTGCATCTATGCGCGCCTATCGCCTGGTGCTCTTGCCGGGATGAATGCCCATGGACTTGGCGATCACTTCCAGCATGATCTCGCTGGCGCCGCCGCCGATCGCGGTGACCCGCATATCGCGGTAGGCGCGGGAGACATAGTTTTCGTTCATCACGCCCTGGCCGCCCCAGAACTGCATGCATTCGGTGGGTACCTTCAGGGCCAGCTTGCCGATCATGAGCTTGCCCATGGAGGCCAGCTTGGTCACGTCCTCGCCGGCCAGATAGCGCTCCGCCGCCTGATACAAAACGGCGCGGCAGGCCTCGACCTCGGTATGGAGCTCCGCCAGCTTGTGATAGACGACCTGATTGTCGCGCACCGGCATATCGAAAACCTGCCGCTGGCCGGTGTATTCGATGGTGTCCTCGATCACCATGTCGAGGACCCGCAGACCACGGGCGACGGCGAACATGCGTTCCTCCTGGAACTGCTCCATCTGATAGACGAAGCCCATGTTCTCTTCGCCGATGCGGTTGCCCACGGGCACGCGGACATCGTCGAAGAACAATTCAGCCGTGTCGGAACAGACCAGGCCCAGCTTGTCCAGCTTGCGCGAGACGCTGACGCCCTTGGACTTCAGGGGCACGATGATCAGGGATTTGTTGCGGTGGCGGGCTTCGGTGGAGGTGTTCGCCAGCAGGCAGATCCAGTCGCCCTGGACGCCGTTGGTGATCCACATTTTCGAGCCATTGATGACATAGTCATCGCCATCCCGCCGCGCCGTGGTCTTGATCTGCGCCACGTCCGAACCGGCGGACAGCTCGGAGACACCGATGCAGCCGACCATCTCGCCGGCGATGGTGGGGGCCAGATAGTCGCGCTTCAGCTCATCGCTGCCGTGCTGGGCCAGGGCCGGGGTGCACATGGTGGTCTGCACGCCGATGGAGGTGGAGACGCCATTGGCGCGGATATTGCCCAGGGCCTCGGCAAAGACCATTTCGTAGGAGAAATCCAAATCCAGGCCGCCGAATTCCGCCGGCTTGCCGATACCCAGCAGGCCGGCCTCGGCGAAGATCTTCATCACATCGTGGGCCGGATAGATCTCGGCCTTTTCCCACTCATCCACATAAGGGTTGATGTGCTCCGCCACGATCCGTTCCGTGGTTCGGGCCAATTCCTGATGTTCCTGAGTGAAAAGCATCCTGTACGTTACTCCTAGGCACCGTCGCTATCCGCCAACTTGTAGTCGGCGAAGGCTTCCCGCAGTTTCAGTTTATAAATCTTGCCGGTGCCCGTGTGCGGCAGTTCGTCAAGAAACTCGACCGCATCGGGCAGCCACCAACTGGCAACCTTTTCCCGCAGATAGTCCAATATCTGTTTATCCGTGATCTCGCTGCCGGGCATGCGGCTGGCGATCAGCATGGGCCGTTCCTGCCATTTCGGATGTTCGACGGCAATCACGGCGGCCTCGGCAATCTCCGGATGGCCCATGGCGGCGTTTTCCAGTTCCACGGAACTGATCCATTCGCCGCCCGACTTGATCACGTCCTTGGAACGGTCCGCCAGTTCCACATAGCCGTTGGGATGCAGAAGTGCGACATCGCCCGTATGCAGCCAGCCATCAACCACGCCGGTGGCGCCGGTCAGGCCATCCTGCTTCATATAGCCCGAGGATACGGTGGGCCCGCGCACCAGCAGATGGCCCTGGGCCACGCCGTCCTTGGGCAGATCGTTGCCGTCGTCGTCGATGATGCGGAATTTGGAACCGAAGGCGCGGCGGCCGCCGTATTGGTAGGCGTCCAATTTGTCGTCATCGCTCAGCTCCTCGTCCTGGGCCACGGGAGAAAACTTGGTCGACGACAGTGCCTCGGTCATGCCCCAGCCCTGCATGGGCTCGACGCCGAAATCCTTCAAGAGGCTTTCCTGCAGGGCCCGGGGCGGTTTCGAGCCGCTCATCACCGTGGCCCGCAGATGGCTGAAGCGCTTGTTGGACTGCTTCATATAGTTCAGCAGGATCATCCAGATCGTCGGCACGCCGAAACAGATGGTCACGCCTTCGTCCTCAATCAGTTCATACAGCTTGTCCGGCTCGTAATCCCGGCCCGGCAGCACCAGCTTGTAACCCATCATCGGCGCCGTAAACGGCGTCTGCCAGCCGTTGCCATGGAACAAAGGCGCCATGGGCATGAAGACCTCGGGCGCGCCGGCCTTGTATCCGGCGACGTTGTCGCCGGCCATGGCCATGAAACAGGTCAGAGTGGCGGAGCGGTGGCTGTAGACCACGCCCTTGGGATCGCCAGTGGTGCCGGAGGTATAGCAAATGGTCGAGGCGCGGCGTTCATCGAACTCCGGCCATTCGTAGTCGCCGTCTTCCGCCGCCAGCAGTTCCTCGTAGAATTCGACCCGTGGCAGCTTCAGGTCATCGGGCAGTTCATCCCGTCCGCCAAGAAAGATATAGCCGCGCACGGTGGTCAGTTCCGGCGCCAGGTCCCTGACCAGATCGGCACAGCCGGCGTCGAAAGCGAGCCAGGCGTCTTCGGCATGATTGGCGATATAGACCAGTTGTTCATGGAACAGGCGCGGGTTGATGGTGTGCAGCACCGCGCCCATGCCGGGGACGCCATAAAACATTTCGAAATACTGCCGGGTATTCCAGGCCAGGGCGCCGACCCGTTCGCCCTCCTGAACGCCCAAACGCTCCATGGCCTGGGCCAGCTTCTTGCAGCGGATTTGCGCGTCACGATAGGTGTAGCGGTGGATTTCGCCGTCCAGCTCGCGGCTGACCACTTCCCGGTGGCCATGACACTCGGCGGCGTAGTCGATCATGGACGAAACCAGCAGGGGAACGTCCATCATTAGGCCTTGCATCGCTTTCCTCCCAGAAACAAGCTTGTAAATGAAGCATATTCATATATACTGAGTCAAGATCATTATTCCCGTCAGACGCAATAGCCGGAGAGAATGAGATGCTTAGCCCTTTCGAAAATGAAGAGCGCACGGCCTTCCGCGATACCATCCGGCGCTTCATCGAAAACGACATCAAGCCGTATGTGGACGACTGGGACGAGGCGGGGGAAATCCCTTGGGAAATCCATGAAAAGGCCGGCGCGCTCGGGTTCTTTGGCTTTGGCATCAAGGAAGAATACGGCGGTCTGGGCTTCGAGGATTGTTTCCTACGGGCCGCGGCGTGGGAGGAATTCGGCAAATGCGGCGCCAATGGCGTCGGCGCCGCACTGGGCGGACGCTGCATCTCGTTGCTTCCCATTCAGGATCTGGCGTCAGCGGAAATTCGAGATCGGGTTCTGGCCGACATCGTTTCCGGACACAAAGGCTCCTCCCTGGCGATCACCGAGCCCTCGGGCGGCTCCGATGTGGCCAACATGAAGACCAGGGCGCACCGGGACGGCAACCACTGGGTGCTGAACGGTTCCAAGACCTTCATCACCGGTGCCATGAACAGCGATTTTTTCGTGGTCGGTGCGCGCACCGGCGGCGAGGGCCTGGCGGGAATTTCACTGTTCTTCGTTGAAGCCGACATGCCCGGCTTCTCCCGCACATCGATCGATCGCAAGATGGGCTGGTGGTGTTCCGACACGGCGACGCTGTATTTCGACGACTGCCGGGTGCCGGCGGAAAACCTCATGGGCGAGGAAAATCGCGGCTTCATCGCCATCATGAAGAACTTCAATCTGGAGCGGGTGAACATCATCGCCCAGGCCCTGGGTATGATGAAGGTCTGCCTGGACGAATCTGTGGCCTATGCCCAGGAACGGCAGACCTTTAATAAGCCGCTGATCCAGCATCAGGTGATCCGCCACAAGATCGCCGACATGTCGGCCAAGATCGATGCGGTCGAGGCCTACCTGAATCAGATCTGCTGGCTGGTCAATGAAAGCGAGATGCCGACGGCGGAAATCTGTAAGGGCAAGTTTCTCGCCACCAAGACATTGGAATTCTGCGCTTCCGAGGCCATGCAGATTTTCGGCGGCGCCGGCTACCTGCGCGGCAACTTGGTGGAGCGGGTCTACCGCGAGGTCAAGGTGATGGCCATCGGCGGCGGTTCCGAGGAAATCATGCGCGATCTGGCCGTGCGGCAGATGGGGTTATAGGGATAGATGGGGGAGTTGCTGTATGGCTGAAGCGCGGACACGCACGCGGCGGCAGCGGGTCGAGCAGAAGGAGCAGGCGATCATCGCCGCCGCCCGCGAGGTCTTTCAGGAACACGGCTTTGACCGGGCCAAGATTGCCGAGATCGCCAAGCTGGCCGGCGTCGCCGAGGGCACGGTCTATCTCTATTTTGAGAACAAGAACGCGCTGCTGCTGGCGGTCGCGGCGGAATTCTACGACCGTTTGACCCGGGACGCGGCCGAGGGCATCAGCGATCTGCCGGACACCATGGCAAAGCTGACGTTTCTCGCCCGCCATCATATCGAACGGGTGGCGGCGGAATGGCCCATGCTGGGCATGGCGATGACGCCGGCCAAGGTTTCGGACGAATACCGTCAGACCGAGGAATATCAACTCAACCGCACCTATGTGGAGGTGTTCGACCAGGTTATCCGCGATGGTGTCAACCGGGCCGAAATCCGCGCCGATCTGCCGTTGAGCGTGATCAGGGACCTATTCTACGGCGGCCTGGAATACGGTGCCCGCACCATGCGTTTGCGGCCGACGAAGACCGATATTGACGAGACCATCGCGAATTTCATGCTGATTTTGACGGCGGGCATGTTCGCCTATCCCGCCCAGGCGGACGCCTCAGGCGGCGCCGATGAGATGAAGGCAGTGGTCAGCCGGTTGGAGAAGGTCGCGGCCCGGCTGGAGACAACGACCGCCTAGGCCATCGCGGCATTTATGGCCAAATTGTTCTATTTCGCCGCGCTCTTGATCGAACGCACCTTGTTTTCCAAGGTTTTCAGGAAGGCATCCAGGTCGCCGCCCGCGGTTCGGATCGATGCGGCGAAATCGGAGCGTTGGGTCAGGGACATGGAAATGCCCTCGACCATCACATCAACGATACGGACGGCGCCCAGGCGCTCGCGCAGATGCCAGATGACCTCGACCGGCTCGCCGCCGGGGCGCTGAATGCGGGTGGTCACGGCGGCCCAACCGCGCTGGTCGATCTTCTCTTTCAGCACCTGGAACGATTCACCGGAATAGTTGCCGAAACGGGCCGCATAGGAATTCACGATATAGTCTTCGAACAGCACCAGATAACGCCGCCGCTGGGCGAAATCGGCGCGCCGCCAATAGCGCCCCAGGGCAAAACGCGCAATGCCCTTCATGGCAAAGCTTTGGTTCAGAAGATGGCGGAATTGCCGGGTTTTTTCCGCTCGTGACAGTTGCTTGTTCGAAAGCATGGCCACCGCGGCATCGCCGAGGGCCTTAATCAAATCCTTGGCCTCACCGGGTAGAAGATGGCGGCCTTGAGATTTCGCGGCGGCCGGGACCGCGGACCCCGCCACCGTTAACGTCAGGGCAATCAGTCCCAAAAATTTGCGACGATGCATGAAAGTACCGCCAAACCTATTTTTTGATGACCGACGAGACACGTTCCGCTTTGTTATCTTCTTCCAACTCTTGTGACATTTCCGGCAGCGGATTTTCCGGGCCGCGTCCGTTGGCGATTTCCGAGGCGCGGTACTGACGGTACAAACTGCGGACCGTGGCGTAAAAATCGATCGAACCACGTTCAATCTCATCGAACGTTTCAATGCTGCGGGCCCGGGTGTCTATCCCCCTGACCACCGTCCGCGCTATTGAAAAACCCCGGCGATTCTTGTTCGGAACGACGTAGTTGATGGGATTAATGTAAAAATTGACGGCCGACCCCAAGGCATCACGCACATTGGAAGGGCCGAGAATGGGCAGCATCAAGTAAGGTCCCGGTCCGAACCCCCAAACGGCCAATGTCTGGCCCATATCTTCGCCATGGTAGGGGATGCCGGCATCGGGATTCTTTGGATTGTCCCCCGCCGCGATATCATTCAGGCCGGCCGGGCCATAGAAGGTATTGGTCGTGAAGCGGCCAAAACTATCCGATGCGCGCTCGATTTCGCCCTGCAGAACATCATGTACGAAAATGCCCGGCGTCTCCATGTTATCGACAACGCTGCGGACGCTGTTTCTCGCCCCATCGGGCAAGGCGCCGCGATAGATTTCGGCCACGGGGCGCAGCAGCAGATGATCGAGCCCGCGGTTAACTTCGAACAAATAGCGGTTCAACGGCTCAAGCGGATCATTGTCTTCCTTGAATGCGGCGACGGCTTCCTTGTCATCGGCCGGTGGCGGCGTGGCGCAGCCGGCCAGGGCGGCAAGCGCGATCATGCCAGCCAGGGCCACGATGCCTTTGTGGATCCTGGTGCTGGTCAACTTGGTGCTGCTGCAAACCATCATGAATTGCTCTCGCATCGCTAACTTGTCCCTCGTAGTGCCGCAAATTACTCCGAAAACCCGGATCTCTCCGAAATCAAAGTTTCCGGCACCGCATTGCAGGCACCTCAGTTGGCCGACCACCCAGTCTTGCACCTGTCTAACGGATGGGTCGTAACAATAGTCTTAACAATCGTCGTTAAGACAGCCTTGACGACCACGTCATTGACAAAAATGCAACAGTCTGTGCAGCTATCCTCAACAGTTCAGGGAGGCCTATCCAGCCCCGATTTCGACCAACGATCATAACCGTAACATAATCGACACTGAATTTCGTAGCACAGGGAAATGGTATTGGCTAGTTTGTGCCGCTAATTTGTGCCGAATCTATCACGGCTGTTGCATTTCGGCAGCTTGTCCCGCGCGGTCGCGGCCGCGCAATGCCGCCGTCAGGGCCCGCGATAGCGGTCGTTTGGGAATGGTTGCGACAATTTCCAGAAACCGATGCTACGGAATGTCGACGCCCAACCCCGCGCTGTCCGATTGGTGCCTTGCCCGGTGGGCCATCGACTTTTTTCACCGATTCATCCAATGCCGCGGCGCTTTTGGCGACCCGGCTCGCAAAAGGTTGAGTGTGATGTGTAGAGAATTGTTGGTAACGATTCTTTACCGGCAACCATATATGTTATGTCAAGAATCGATGGGGAAACCAGCCTTCGCGTGACGGTATCGGATTAGGCATTGTCCGGTTCGCTTGATTTGTTCCGAAGGGGCTCACGCGTACAGAAAGACCATGGGGACTACGGCATGAAATCGGCCCATCTTGGAATACGCCGTTACCTCCGCGAGATCATGGCCTGCCGGCTTTGCCGAAATGTTGCCCTGTTGGTTCTGCTCAGTATCCTGGCCATAGAGGGCGCCATATTGGTGCCTTCTTACCGCAACTATGAAAAAGACCTGCTGTTGCGCCAGGAACAGGTCGGCGGGGCGATCTTCGGTGCGGCCCTGCGCGGCGAGGGCCACCAGGATAAACGGGATCTATTGCTGACGGCCCGTTTGACGCTGGCGGCACCGGAAGTCGCCGGCGGCGCCATATATGACCTGAATGGCACGCTTATTGGCGTTTTTGGCGAAGCACCGCCCTTGCGGCCCAGCGGCGGCGAAAATGTCCGGCGCAGTGCGGATGGCAGCCGCTATGCGGTTGTCTACCAAGGCGCGGCACTCAGGTTGCCATTCAGCGTGGTCGGCAATCTTGACGCCGCCTGGGTCGCCGGTGAATTGCGGGCCTTTCTGTGGCGCATCGTCGGTTTGGTGCTGTTGATAACCGGCTTCGTTACCTTGGCCACCATGGCCGTAATCGGCCATTTTGTCCTATCCCCGCTGCTGCGCCTGCGGGACCATCTGAATGCCGCCGCCGCCAATCCCGAAAATCACGGCAACATTGCCATTGGCGGCGAAAGGCGGGACGAGCTTGGCGAGGTCATGAACCAGTTCGATGCGCTGCTGCACAAAGTATCAGCCGTCCATCGTTCGGCCCGCGAACGTCTTGCCGCCATGGTTGACAACAGCACCAATGCGGTGTTCGCGGCGGAGCCCGATGGCCGGCTGGTCTACGCCAACCGGGCCGCCCTGCGGCTTTCGAAAGCCACCGAGATCACGCAGTTAAACCATCTTTCCCTGCCCCTGATCATAGCTTCGGACGGGCGGGAGATGTCCATGGCGCGTTATCTGCTGGAGGCCGTGGGTGTCGGGGAGGTGGAGCTTCAGGACGCCGAAGGCCAACGTATCACCTGTATGATCGGCGCCAATCTGCTGGCCGGACGGGATGGCCGCCCGTCGCTGCATTATGCCTGGGCCATGGATATCACGGCGCGCCGCAAGGACGAGGAGGCCCTGCGGCAGGCCATGGAAGACTCGGAAATCGCCAACCGGGCGAAAACCGAATTCCTGGCCAATATGAGCCACGAGTTGCGTACGCCGCTGAATGCGATCATCGGTTTTTCCGAAGTCATCGGCAACGAAACCTTCGGCCCCCTGGGCCAACCACGGTATCAGGATTACATTCAGGATATTCATGGCAGCGGCCGGCACCTCCTGGCGATCATCAATGATATTCTCGATCTGTCGCGGATCGAGGCCGGGGTAACATCGCTTGCAGAAACCAAAATCGATCTGCCTTCTCTGATCGAGGAATGCACCCATGTCGCACAGGGGCGCATCGACAGCGGGCAAGCCGGAATTACCGCGAACGTCATGGCCGAGCTGCCACCCATCCTGTGCGACCGCCGCCTGCTGAAACAGGTTTTACTGAATATTCTCTCCAACGCCCTCAAATTCACCCCCGATGACGGTACCGTGATGGTGACCGCCGGCCGGGACGAGGTAAGTGGCGGCGCCTGGGTCAAAATTATGGACAGCGGCATCGGCATACCCGCCGGGCAGCTTGATCAGGTGCTGGAGCCTTTCACGCAAATCGAACAAAGCTATGTCCGCCGGCATGAGGGCGCCGGCCTGGGATTGCCGTTGGCCAAGCAATATATGGAACTGCACGGCGGCCGGCTTGAAATAACAAGCGGCGCCGGTTCCAGCCATGACCGAACCGATAATTCCGGTACCGGCACGACCGTGATCCTGCATCTACCCGCCGAACGACTGTGCGGCGGTGATACGATGAAACCGCGGATGGCCGTTAACTAGCAGGTACGGGCAGAAAATCGCGCAACGCATCAAGGGTGGCGTCAGGCGCTTCGTCCATCATGATGTGGCCGGCGCCAGGTATCACCACCTCCCGGACGCCGTCGATCAGGGCGGCGGTTTTGCGGGCCGCCTTCAACGGCGTCATCATGTCCTTTTCGCCCATGATCGACAGTGTCGGACAGCTTATCTTCCCGGCCGCTTCCTCGCCGTCGTTGTATTGATGGCAGGCGTTCATATCGTTGTACAATACCCCGTCGGCGGCCTCTTCCACCAGACGCATGCCGCCTTTCAGCATCCAGCTGCCGGGCATGGCGTGGCGGCCCAGTTGCGCGGCCCGGCCGTAGCCCCAGGCGTTGGTCAACTGGTTCGCCAAACCGTCGTTGGCTCGGGCCGAATCCAGCAGCACGTCATTGACCCGCATGGGATAGGCGCAGCCCATGAGGGCCAGGGTGCTGACCCGACCGGGATGACGGGCCGCCGCCTCCAGGGTGATCAGGGACCCAATGCTGTGGCCAACCAGGGCCGCCTGTTGCAGGCCGGCGGCATCCAGGACCGCGATCAGCCAATCCGCCAAACCGGCAATGGCCGGTATGGCGGGGCCGTCGCTGCGGCCATGGGCCGGCATGTCCAGGGCCAGCACGCCACGGCCGTGCCAGGCGAAATATCTGGTCTGCAGTTTCCACACCGTATGGTCCGCCGCCGCACCGTGAACGAAGACAATCGCCGGCAGGCTTGGATCGAATTCCTTGCCGCCGGTGGCGGCATAGACCTTGCGGCCGTCGACATTCAACTCCATGGCTATAGCTCCAGTCTCTCAAATCACTAGCGTTGCGAACGCCGCAGGGCGCCGCCCAGATCGTCCTTCAGATCGCGGACATCCTCAAGGCCGACGGACATGCGCACCATGTCCTCACCGACCCCGGCGGCTGCCAGCGCGGCGGCATCCATTTGCTGATGCGTGGTCGAGGCGGGATGGATAATCAAGGACTTGGCATCGCCGACGTTGGCCAGATGGGAATAGATTTCCAGGCTTTCGATGAACTTGGCGCCGGCCCCGCGCCCGCCCTTGACGCCAAAGCTGAAGATCGCGCCGGCGCCTTTTGGCATCAGGGCCTGGGCCAAATTATGGTCGGCGTGATCCGGCAGTTCGGGATAGGTCACCCAGGCCACCGCTTCGTGCCCGTTCAGGAATTCGACGATCTCCCGGGTATTCTCCACATGGCGCTGCATGCGTACCGACAGGGTCTCGACGCCTTGCAGGATATAGAACGCTGTCTGCGGGCTCATGGCGGCGCCGAAATCACGCAGGCCCTCGGTCCGGGCCCGCATGATGAAGGCGCCGGGGCCGAATTCCTCGGCGAAATCCAGGCCGTGATAACCATCGTAAGGCTCGGTCATGGTCGGAAACTTGCCCGATGCCTCCCAATCGAACTGGCCGCTGTCGACCAGAATACCGGCCACCGCGACGCCGTGGCCGCCAAGAAACTTGGTTGCCGAATGCATGATGATATCGGCGCCATGTTCGAAGGGGCGGAACAGGTACGGCGTGGCGAAGGTATTGTCGATCATCAGCGGCAGGCCGTTGGCATGGGCCACGTCGGCCACCGCCTGCACGTTCATCACCTCCAGGCCCGGATTGCCCAGGGTCTCGCCGAACAGCAGGCGGGTATTGGGCCGGATGGCGGCGGCGAAGGCGTCCGGGTCGCGCGGGTCGACAAAGCTCGCTTCGATGCCGAAGCGGGGCAGGGTATGGGCGAACATGTTGTGCGAGCCGCCGTAGATCGAGGCGGAGGAGACAATATGGCTGCCCTGCCCCATCAGGGTTGCCACGCCCAGGTGCAGGGCCGCCTGGCCCGAGGCCGTGGCGACCGCGCCGACACCGCCCTCCAGGGCGGCGATACGCTCCTCCAACACCGCCACCGTTGGGTTGGAGATGCGCGAATAGATATGCCCGGCCCGCTCCAGATTAAATAGCGCGGCGGCATGGTCGGTATCCTGAAATACGAACGAGGTGGATTGATAGATCGGCACCGCGCGGGCGCCATAATCGGCATCGGGTTTTTGCCCGGCATGCAGGGTCAGGGTGTCGAAGTTGAGATATTTCGGATCCGCCATGCGACCCTCCCAAACTTGAAAAATCGCCGCATCCTAGTGCTCTCCAGGGGCGGGAGCAACGTGCGTCTTGGCGCAAGGTGGTGTAACGTTTCGCGCAAACCAGCCGCATAGGGGAGGGACAGTCATGGCATTGTTGAACATCGAACCGCTGCACGAGGATTTCGGGGCCCGGGTTTCCGGCATTGATCCCAGCCGGCCGCTCTCGGACGAAGCGGTTCGCGAGCTTGAGGCGGCGATCGATGACTATTCATTCCTGCTCTTCCCGGAACGGGAGATGGACGATGAAAAGCATATCGCCTTCACCAAGAGCCTGGGCCAGCCGGAGGAAAGCCACGTCGCCCTGGGCGAGCGCGGCGAGACCGTCTATCTCGGCACCATCGGCAATGTCCAGGATGACGGCAGCAAATTGGGCAACGACCACAAGAAGACGATTTTCCTGACCGGCAACAACCTGTGGCATTCCGATAGCTCGTTCCGCAAGGTGCCCTGCCGCCTGTCCATCATGTGCGCCTATGAAACGCCCGATGAGGGCGGCGCGACGACCTTCGTCTCCGCCCGGGCCGCCTACAACCGCCTGGACGATGAAACAAAGGCGCGCATCGATCCCCTGGTCGGGATACATGATTACGTCTATTCCCGCTCCAAGGTGGCGCCGGATGCGGTCAGCCCTTCATTGGCCGCCTCCCTGCCGCCGGTGCCGCAGAAACTGGTGCGCAGCAATCCCGGAAATGGCGCTAGGAACTATTTCGTCGGCTCCCACGCCAAGGCCATCGAGGGCTGGAGCGAACGGGACAGCCGCGCCCTGTTGGATGATCTGTTGGAGCGCGCGACCCAACCGGAATACGCCTACAGCCACAATTGGCGCCCCGGCGACGTGGTGATCTGGGACAACCGCTGTCTGGTCCATCGCGGCGAAGGCTACGACGCCGACCGCTACCGCCGCTACATGCGCCAAATGCGCACCAAGGGCGACGGCCCCACGATGGCGGAGTGATCCAGGCCTTGGAACCGTCGGTATGAGTACCCCCGAAGACAATATCGCTGACAAATACGACGTCATCGTGCTGGGGGCCGGCGCGGGAGGGATGGCTGCTGCCGTGGTCGCGGCCAACGAGGGGCTGAAGACGCTGCTGCTGGAAAAGACCGAGTATGTCGGTGGCACAACGGCGATTTCGGGCGGCATGGTCTGGGTGCCGAATAACGCCAAGATGGCCGCCGCCGGCTTAGCTGATACGGCCGAGGCGGCGCGGGCCTATCTGGATGCCACGGCCGGGACGGTGAACGGCGACAACTCCAGCGCGGCCCTGCGCCAGGTGTTTCTCGACCAGGCGCCGGGCGCCATCGACTATTTCGACCGCCATACCCACGTCAATCTGGTGCCGCTGCCGTTCTATCCCGATTACTACCCCGATGAAGCCGGTGCCACCCAGGGCGGGCGGGTGATGGAACCCCTGGCCTTCGATGCCCGGGAACTGGGCGAGAGTTTCAAGCTGCTGCGCCCGCCCCTGCCCGAATTCACCCTGTTGGGCGGCATGATGGTGGCCCGGCCCGATATCGTGCATTTCCGCCGGTTGTTCAAATCGCCCGCTTCGGCCCTGCGCGTGGCGCGGTTGGTGGCGGCCTATGCGATGCAGCGCATGACGCTGCATCGTGGCGCCGCTCTGGTCTTGGGCAACGCCCTGGCCGGGCGGCTGTTGAAGTCCCTGCTGGTGCTTGATGTGCCGATCCGTTTGAAGACGGCGACCAACCGTCTGCTCCTCGAAGATGGCCGCGTCACCGGGGTGGAAATCGCCACCGCCGCGGGCGTCAGGACGATCAAGGCGCGGCGCGGCGTGGTGCTGGCGGCGGGCGGTTTCTCCCACGACGCCAAGCTGCGCGACAGTCTGCTGCCGGCGGAGGCCGCCATGCACTCCGCCGCTGGTCCGGGCAACAGCGGCGACGGTATCAAGCTGGCCCAAAGCGTGGGCGGCCAGATACCGGATGACAATGCCTCGAACGCCTTCTGGGCGCCCATTTCGCGCTTCACCCGGGGCGATGGCAGCCCTGGCGTCTATCCCCATACGGTGACGGACCGGGGCAAACCGGGGATGATGGCGGTCAACGGCGAGGGCCGGCGTTTCACCAACGAAAGCAACTCCTACCACGAATTCGTCAAGGCCATGTTGCGCAGCCACAACCAGAGCCCGACGATCCCGGCGCATCTAATCTGCGACCATCAATCCCTGTGGCAGTACGGTCTGGGCGCGGTGAAGCCCATGTGCCTGCGCCTCGCGCCCTATATCAACAGCGGTTATCTTATTCAGGCCCAGAATCTGGACCAGCTGGCGCAGAAAATCGGCGTTCCGGGACGGCATCTGAAAGAAACCGTGGCGGCCTACAACGCCGATGCGGAACGGGGCGAGGACCGCGCCTTTGGCCGCGGCTCCAACGCCTATCACAAATATGTCGGCGACCCGGCGAACCAGCCCAACCCCTGCATGCGGCCCATGGCGACCACGCCGTTCTATGCGGTTACCTTGTATCCCGGCGACCTGGGCACGGCGGCCGGGGCGCGAAGCAATGGCAACGGAGCGGTTCTGGATGGCGGCGGCCGGCCAATTCCGGGCCTGTACGCCTGCGGCAATGATATGAACTCGGTCATGGGCGGCAGCTATCCCGGGCCCGGCATTACCCTGGGGCCGGCCCTGGTTTTCGGCTATCTTGCCGCCATGCACATGGCCCACGGCGATCAAGCAAACAGTGACAATCGGAGGACGGCATGACCAACAAACAAGGCAAGGCGGGTATCCGCAATATCGCCGAGGAACCCTGGCAGCAATTTCCCGATCATTTCGGCGGCGCCCTGTCCAAGGCCCTGGTCAACCCGGAAAACAGCGACATCAAGCTGATCGACTATCGCATTTCATCGTACCAGCCCATGGCCTATGTGGCCGCCCATACCCACAAGGTGCAGGAACAGATCTACCACGTTCTTGACGGCGAAGGCCTGATGGAAATCGACGGCGAAAAGACCGTGGTCCGCCGCCACGACGTAATCCACATCCCGCCGGGCATCGAACATGCGATCGCCAATTCCGGCCTGGTGGATCTGGTTTTTCTCGTTATCACCGCCCCGGCCTCGGACGATTGAGCGGCCGGTCAAACCAGCTAAACCGGCCAAACCGGAGCATGGCTGCCCAGGGGCATTGAGGGCCGGGCCCAATGGGCTGGCGTCTCGGATAATTGCGCGGCATGGCGTACGGCGGTCAATGTGCCGTAGCCCGACGGGCTGTCTTCCAGCAAATCGCGGACTTCGTCTTCGCCGGGGTCGGCAATATCGAAACCATTTTCGATCTGCCCAAGACCTTGCAGCCAGCGCCCGGTACGGGCCAGGGCGACGCGGATATGCCAACTGCCGCCTTCCTGGGCCCGCCGCGCCAGGGCCGCCATGGCGGCGGCGGCCATGAAATAGCCCGAGGCATGATCCAATGCCTGGCAGGGCAGCGCCATGGGCCTCTCCCGCCCGTTGGCCTCCGCCTCGGCCCGGTTGATGCCGCTGGCGGTCTGCACCAGGGAATCGAAACCCCGGCGATTTGACCAGGGCCCCAGATGGCCATAGGCCGATAGCGAGACGTAAACAATACCGGGACGGATCGACGCCACCTCTTCCGCTGAAAAGCCCCAACGGTCCAGGCCGCCGGGGCGATAACCCTGGACGAAGACATCCGCCTCGGCGATCAGTTGCCGCAAGGTCCGCCGGCCGTCTTCGGTTTGCAGATCGATATGGCTCGACAGCTTGCCGCGCCCGGCATCGGTGACCAGGGCGGGAACGAAGGGCAAATGCGGCGCGGTGACGCGCATGACATCGGCGCCGTGCGCCGCCAGGGTGCGGCCGCAAACCGGTCCGGCGATGATACGGGTCAGATCCAGCACCCGGATGCCCTCCAGGGGCCGTGCCGCCGCCGGCAATGGAAGCGCCGGCGCATCGCCGATCCGCTGGCTCGAAATCACCGGCTGCTGGTCCAGCGCCTCGGCCTGGGGGTGGGCCCGCCATTCCTCCGGCGTGCGCATCATTGTGGCGACCAGGCCCCGTTCGGCCGCCGCGTCCTCGAAGTCCTGGCCCGTCCATTGCGCCAGGGCGGCGGCGACCGACGCGCGCTCGTTGGCGCAGCCCAGCAGGTCCAGAATACCGTCCCGGTGATGGGGAAAATTAGTGTGCAGGCGGACCCAGCGGCCGTCGCCGGTTTGATAGGTGCCGGCAATCTTGTCCCACAGCGGCGGCGTCGGCCCGCCGTCGATCTGCAAATAGCGTTCGCTGCGGAATTCGGTCGCCGCATGGCGCATGTCCACGGAAATTGCCTGACGCTCGCCGCCACGCCCGCGCCAGACCTCCGCCGCCGCCAGGGCCGACGCGGCAATCGCCACCTGCGCCGCCGCGCCGACCCGGAACGATGACGGCAGCACCGGGTCCGCGCCGGTCAGGGTCAATGTGTCCAAGCCTTCCGGCGGCAGGCCGATCTGGCCGCAGATATCCCGCAGAATTTCCTGTGTCTTCATGATGCTCCGCTCCGGTGCAAGCCAGCCTTGTATCAGCCGGGTATAGCACGGAACCGGCGGTTTCGTCCTGGTTCGACCAGAATCGTCCTGACGTTGGACCAATTTCAGCCCTTTTTGCGATTGATGCCGCGTTGATTCTAATAAAAGTACCACGGGGCCAATTTTCTTGTTGCGATCAATTCGCATTATCACTTATGGTGCGCGCAAGGGGAACATGGGCTGGAATGCCGCGTGATGCGGTTTTTGGCCCTATTTCATTTTCACCAACGCTGGTGTGGGGCCCGGCGGTATGAGGACTGAGTTGATGCTTGAGTATCTATTGCGTTTGACGGGCGCAATCCGTGGTTTCTCCCCAACAACAGGTTTCACCACAAGAATTATCCCGGCCGCGATGGCTTTGCTCGCCACCGGCGCCATTTCAGCGGCGGAAGCCAGAGCGGAGGCCGGGGCGGAGGAAGTCAATCTGTACTCCTCCCGCCAACCTTTCCTGATGCAGCCCTTGTTGCAGGCCTTCACCGCCGAGACGGGCGTCAAGGTCAACATGGTCTACATGAAAAAGGGCATGTTGGAACGGCTGAAAAGCGAGGGCCGGAACAGCCCGGCCGATCTGATCCTGGCGGCGGATATCGGCAATCTGCACAATCATGACAAGGCCGGACTGCTGCAGGCCATCACCTCCCCCACCCTGGACAGCAATATTCCGGCCCAGTACCGCCACCCGGACGGCCATTGGTTCGGCCTGACCGTGCGGGCGCGGGTCATCTATGCCTCCAAAACACGGGTCAAGCCGGGCGCGGTCAGGCGCTATGAGGATCTCGCCGCGCCGGCCATGAAGGGCCGGGTTTGCATCCGTTCGGGCAAGCATGTCTATAACGTCTCGCTGCTGGCCTCGGTCATTGTAGCCAACGGCATGGACGGCGCCACGGCCTGGGCCAAGGGCCTGAAGGCCAACCTGGCCCGCAAGCCCCAGGGCAATGACCGGGCCCAGGTCAAGGCGGTGTATCAGGGCGAATGCGATGTCGCCGTGGGCAACACCTATTACATGGGCAAAATGGCGACCAACAAGAAAGACCCGGAGCAAAAGAAATGGGCCCAGGCGGTCAGCATCATCTTCCCCAACCAGGCGGACCGGGGCACGCATGTGAATATTTCCGGCGCCGCAGTGACCAAAAGTGCCAAGAACAAGGCCAATGCCATCCGGCTGATTGAATATTTGAGCTCAGCCGCGGCGCAGAAGATCTATGCCGAGCGCAATTTCGAATATCCCGTAAAGGCGGGCGTCGCCGTGCACCCGCTTGTCGCCTCCTGGGGCAAATTCAAGGCCGACAAGGCGCATCTGGCCAAGATCGCCCAGGAGCGCACCAGGGCGAGCAAACTGATGGACCGGGTATCGTTCAATAATTAGCGCCCATGTTCGGACCGGTTCTGTCATTATGGCGCGCCATGGGCCGAAATGGTTCATGGCCGGGAACAGCCGGCGGCGCCAGGGTTTTCAAGTGCGTCCGCCGGCGTTTTCCCGTGATGGGAGGGCCAATATTGAATAACCGGGCAGCGCCGTCATGACGTTGCGGACAAGCCAGGGCGCCGCGCCGCGCCGGCGCCGCAATGGTTTTGGCCGGAGCTGGGGCTGGTGGGACGGCTGGACCGTCGGCGCGCTGGTCATTGCCGGCCTGGCGGTGCTGCCGATCCTGGCCGTGGTCTTCATGGCGTTTACGCCGGGCGATGATATCTGGGGCCATCTGGCATCGACGGTGCTGCCGGGATATATCGCCACCACCCTGGAACTGATGGTGGGGGTCGGCGCGGGCACCCTATTGATCGGCGTCAGCGCCGCCTGGTTGGTGACCATGTGCCGTTTTCCCGGCCGGCGGATTTTTGAATGGGCCATGCTGCTGCCCATGGCCATGCCGGCCTATGTTATCGCCTATGTCTATACCGACCTGCTGGAATTCGCCGGGCCGCTGCAGGGCATGCTGCGCGATCTGTTCGGCTGGAGCAGCAAGCGGGACTACTGGTTTCCCGAAATCCGTTCGACCGGGGGCGCCATGGCGATGCTGACCCTGGTGCTTTACCCCTACGTCTACCTGCTGGCCCGGGCGGCGTTTCTGGAGCAATCCGTGGGCGTGCTGGAGGCCAGCCGGTCCCTGGGCCGAGGACCATGGCGCAGCTTTTTCACCGTTGCCCTGCCCATGGCCCGGCCGGGCATCGTGATCGGCATCTCCTTCGCCCTGATGGAAACACTGAATGATTTCGGTACCGTCGACTTCTTTGCCGTCAATACCTTCACCCAGGGCATCTTCGATGTCTGGATGAACATGAACAATGTCGCCGGCGCGGCACAACTGGCGACGGTGCTGCTGCTGTTCGTCGCCGTCATCGTTTTGTCCGAGCGCTATGCCCGGCGCAAGCAGCGCTTTCACAACACCACGTCGAAATATCAGCCGCTGCCCGCCTATCGCCTGCGCGGCGGCGCCGCCTTTCTGGCCACGGCTTTTTGCGCCGTGACCGTGACATTGGGATTTCTGTTGCCGACGTTTGTTCTGCTGGCCTATGCGCGGCAGTACTTTGACCCGGTCCTGGCCCTGGAAATATCGGCGCATGCGGCCAACAGCGTGAAACTTTCGGCCCTGGCGGGTGTCATCGCCATGCTGATCGCGATCGTCGTGGCCTACAGCGTGCGCATCAAGGGCGGGCCGCTGCTCCGCGCCGTTGGCCGCATGGCCGGCTTCGGCTATGCCGTACCCGGCGCCGTGCTGGCGGTGGGGGTCATGGTGACCTTGGGGCAGGTCGACAACCGCATTGACGGCTTCATGCGGGACAGCTTCGGGATCTCCACCGGTCTGTTGTTCTCCGGCACCATCGCCGCCGTGACCTTCGGCTATCTGGTGCGTTTTCTGGCCTTGTCCCTGGGCACGGTGGAGGCGGGCTTGGGCAAGATCACGCCCAGCATGGACGGTGCGTCGCGGAACCTCGGCAGGGGTGCCCTGGCGACCATGTATCGGGTACATTTGCCCTTGATGCGGGGCAGTGTCCTGACGGCGGTGTTGCTGGTCTTTGTCGACTGCATGAAGGAACTGCCGATGACGATTATCCTGCGCCCGTTCAATTTCCAGACCCTGGCCACCTTCGTGCATCAGTATGCCTCGGACGAACAACTGGGCGAAGCCGCCCTGGCCGCGCTTTCCATCGTCGCGGTGGGTATCCTGCCGGTGATACTGTTGAGCCTGGTCATTGCAAGATCGCGTCCCGGCTCGGCCGCGACCATGGGTGGAGACAGCTAAGACGATGCAGGGTCTGCACATACACGGCATAAACCATGCCTATGGCGAAACGGCGGTCCTGGAAAATGTTTCACTGACCGTGCCGGCCGGCGAACTGGTTTGTCTGCTGGGTCCGTCGGGTTGCGGTAAGACCACTTTGTTGCGTATCGCCGCCGGCCTGGAAAAACTGCAGTCGGGCAGCATCACTATCGATGAAACCGTGGTCGCCGAACCGGGATTGGACCTGCCGCCCGAGGACCGCAAGATCGGCTTCATGTTTCAGGATTATGCCCTGTTTCCCCATCTGACGATTCGCGAAAATGTCAGCTTCGGCCTGTTCCGCCAGTCCAAGGGCGCGGCCCATGACCGGGCCATGGAAATGCTGCACCAGGTCGGCCTGGGCCAATACGCCGAGGACTTTCCCCATACCCTTTCGGGCGGTCAGCAGCAGCGGGTGGCCTTGGCCAGGGCGTTGGCGCCGGCGCCCCGTCTGGTGCTGTTGGACGAGCCGTTTTCCGGTCTCGATACCAACATGCGGGCGCGCATCAGGGATGAAACCCTGAATATGTTGAAACAGACCAACGTCGCGACCCTGATGGTGACCCACGACCCGCGCGAGGCGATGTACATGTCGGACCGGATCAAGGTGATGGGCGCCAATGGGCAGGTACTGCAATCGGGCCGGCCGGTGGATATCTATTACAAGCCGGTGGATGAATACGTCGCCCGCCTGTTCGGGCCGGTCAACGTGATCCAGGGCCCGGCCCGTGAGGGCGGCCTGGATACCTCGTTCGGCAGGTACCCGGCCGATGAAGTCAGCGACGGCGGTGACATGCGGGTTTTGATCCGCCTGGAAGGGGTCAGCCTGCACAACGGCGCCGCGGCGCCGGGCGATGCCCCGGTGGAGGTGCTGTCGGCGCATTTGCTGGGCGATAGTTCCATCGTCCGCATACGTTTCAGGGAAGGGCCGAACCAGGGGCTGGAAATCCGCGCCCGCGTGCATGGCTCCTTTGATCCGACGGAAAGTGGCGAGGTCTGGGCCCGCGTGGACCCACGCTGTGTTTTCCAGTATGCTGAGTCGCAGCCATGAGGTTGAGGATGGACGTTGAAGCCATCCCGCCGGCCAGCCCCCGCGGCGGGCGGCCGGACGCCTAGGGGGAGAGAAAATGGTTCAGATATCGTCATCGTTCCAGATTGAGTCCGAGGCTATCGACGCCGATCACCGCCACCTTGTGGAGATCATCAACGAGATTACCCAGGCCATTGATGATGGCCGGCCGGAGGAATGCGCCCGCCTGGTGCCCGATTTTGTCGATTTCACCAAGCAGCATTTCGCCCGTGAAGAATCCCTGTTGGCCGGATATGCCTACCCTCTGCTGGAAAAACACCGCCGTCATCACCACAGCCTGGACGACAAATTGCAGACCATGCTGGACCTGGCGGCGCGGGTCGCCGAGCATCCGCCGGCGCGGGAAAGCCTGCGCAAGGAACTGGTCTTTTTCATGCTCGACGACGTGATCAACGAAGATCTGAATTTCAAGAAATTCCTCTCCGAAGTCGACGCGGACGGCAAGAAAAAGGTGGAAGAATAGTGCCTTCCACTGTTCCGGGCCTATTCCGTGAAGAGGCGCGGTCTTGATCAACAAGTGCGTCGACGATCTTGCGGCCGCCCTGGCGGGGATTTCCTCCGGCGCCTCAATCATGATCAGCGGTTTCGGCAACGCCGGCATCCCAACCAATCTTTTGCATGGCCTTGGCGCCCTCGGTTTGCGCCGATTGACCTTGATCCTCAATGCCGTGCGCCGGGTTGACGACTGCGATCCGACGTTCTTTGCCGAGGGCCAGGTCGAACATGTCATCACCACGGCGTTTCGCGGCCCGGGTCAGGAGCCGGCGGCGTTCGAGAAACAATGGCGGGCCGGCAAGGTGAGCTTCGAAATCGTACCGCAAGGCACTTTTGCTGAACGGATCCGCGCTGGCGGCGCCGGCATCCCCGCCTTCTATACCCCGACCGCCGCAGGCACCAATCTTGCCGATGGGCGGGAGCAGCGGGATTTCAATGGTCAAGCTTGTGTTCTGGAGGAAGCGCTGACCGCCGATGTCGCCCTGTTGCGGGCGCAGAAGGCGGACCGCTACGGCAACTTGTTCTTTCACGGCACCCAGGCCAACTTCGGCGCGGCCATGGCGGCGGCGGCGGGCCTGGCCATCGCCGAGGTCGAAGAGGTGACCGATGGCGCCCTGCCGCCCGCACAGGTGCACCTGCCCGGCATCTATGTGCAACGGGTTTTCCAGGCGGCCCGGAAAGATTAGGGGCGGAGCAGCGAACATGATGAAACCCCTTAGCCGCGAACAAATGGCCTGGCGCGCGGCCCAGGATCTGCCCGACGGTGCATACGTGAACCTTGGCCTCGGCATGCCGGTGCTGGCGGCGAACTATGCGCCGAGGGAACGGGATATCTTCTATCATGCGGAGAACGGCGTCTTGGGCGTTGGCCCCGTGGCCGGACCCGGCCAGGAAGACCCGGAACTGGTGGATGCCGGCAGCCAGATGGTGACCTTGCGGGATGGCGCCAGCATTTTCGATTCCGCCGCGTCCTTCGCGATGATCCGGGGCGGCCATCTTGATCTGACCATCCTCGGCGGCTTTCAGGTCGCGGCAAATGGCGATCTGGCGAACTGGGATGCCCAGGTGCCCGACAAGGGACCCTTGATCGGCGGCGCCATGGACCTGGCCGTGGGCGCCAAGGCGGTCCACGTCATCATGCGCCATACCACTTCAGACGGCAGCGCCCGCCTGGTTACGGACTGCAGCTATCCCCTGACCGCGCCCGGCATCGTGAAGCGGGTTTACACCGATCTGGCGGTTCTGGATGTTGATGTTGACCGGGAAGGCGCCGGCGGCTTCGTGGCGCGTGAAATCGTTCCGGAGTTGAGCCGCGAAGAACTGACGGCGGCCACCGGCGCGCCGCTGGCCTTCGCGCCGGACTGCAAGCCCCTGGTCGCGCCTGACCTGTCGGGCGAATAAATAGACCAGCCGCTGCCGCTAGAGCAACCCGCATTCAATTGAATGCGGATAAGTTGCTCTATTCTAAAAGTTTTAGCGCATGGGTTCGGGTTTGATTAAACCCGACATGCGCTAGCAGACAGTCAGGCGGAGCCGTGCGGCCCAAATTGAATGAGGTTTTCTACGACGCCCGGCGCCAGTCCGCGAATGCGATGGCGATTACCGGTGCGATCAAAAGGCCGACAACCAACAGCAGGTGAAGCGCCTCCGTCAAGGTCACGCCCATGGCGGTATGGGCCATCAGGACAAGCAACGCCAGGGTCATCACGCCGCCGACCGCCAAGGTCGCCTGCAACCCTTTTGTGACACTAGCCAGCCAAATGATCAGAGCCGCGGTGGTCATAATCACAAGTGCCGCACCAAGTACAAATTCGAAAACCATAAACGACCCCCGGTAACGTCTTGTCCCCAACTTCAATTGATCCTGTCCATGTTTGACATAATCAACTGCAGTCACATTACCATGAACTGATGGTGGATGGCACGAAAAAAGACTCATTTCCGCCTCGAAACTTCGCGATCGGCTATCTCGCCGGCCTGAGGCGGCTTGGAGAGAATGCGAAAACGCCAGATAAGACAGCCACTTACAACTGTCAGGCCGACCGCCAGGCCGCTCCAGACGGCTTCGCCGCCAAGATCGAGATAAATGCCGAAAAAGGCGCCGAACGGCAGGCCCAGGCCCCAATAACCGGCCAGTGCAATCAGCATGGGCATGCGGGTATCCTTGAGGCCGCGCAGGGCGCCCATGACCGTAACCTGGGTGCAATCGGCGATCTGAAACAGCGCCGCCACGGCCAGAAAGGACACGGCTAAGGCCGTCACGGCGCCCGATTCGGCGCCGCTGGGATCAAGATACAGATCGGCGATGGCGCCGCCCAGGAACCAGAACAAGGCGGCCGGCAGCAGGCCATAGACCAGCCCCAGGGTCATTCCCGTCCAACCGGACCTCGCCGCGCCCCGGTCATCCCCGGCGCCCACGGCTCGGCCCACCCGCACCATCGTCGCCTTGGCGATACCATCGGCCACCATGTAGGCGATGGCACAGCACTGCACGGCGATGCCATGGGCCGCCAGGGACGCCGTGCCCAGCAAACCGACCAACAGGGCGGCGGCGGTAAACAGGCCGATTTCGGCCAGGACCGTGACACTGATAGGCAGGCCGACATGAAAAATTTCCCGCAATTGTGGCCAATCGGCGCGCCAGAAGCGGCCCAGCAAGCGATAGCGGCGCAGCCGCCAATCCAGCGATACGAACGCCAGCAGGCTTAGGAACATGAAGCTGCTGACTATGGCGGTGGCATAACCGGCGCCGGCCAAGCCCAGGGCCGGCAGACCGAAATGGCCGAACATCAAGGCATAGTCCGCCAGCCCGTTGATGCCGATACCCAAAATAGCCACCACCAGGGTGGCCCGGGGCCGGGTATGGGCGGCCAGAAAACCGCTCAGGACGATGAGCCACAGGCCCGGCAGGAAGCCGGCGACCATGGCGCGGAGATAATCTTGCGCCGCCCGGCTCAAATCCGGGTCCTGGCCGAACAGGGCCAGGATGGCCTGGGTCTGCCAGATTGCCGCCGTGCACGGCACGGCGATGATGGCGGCGGCCCAAAATCCCTGGCGTGCCGCCCGGCGGACCTGGCGAAAACGCCGCGCCCCTAGATGTTGCGCCAGTATGGGCACCACCGCGCCAACCAGCCCCATGGCAAACATATCGAACAGCCAATAGAGATGATTGGCCAAGGTGCCGGCGGCCAGGGACTCCGGCCCCAGTTGCCCCATCATCACCACGTCCGTGGTCACCATGGCGATATGGGACAGCATTGTCAGGGCCAGCGGCAGGGCGAGTGTAATGATTGCGGCAGTTTCCTGGCGCCATTGGCCGAAAGCGCCGGTGCGGGAGCGAAGCGATTGCAGGAACGTATTCATGACCATCTTCCTCGAGGCGAGGTCTTGCCGTACGCGTCCACTCAGAAAAGAAAACTTTAGATTGGGGAAGAATTCGGACGCGCGTCGACAGCCGGCCAGGCACCCGTATCAGGCGGGCTGGCAAGGTTGGGTGCAGCTATGATCCTTGCTGCAGATTTATGACGCACGTTCGCATGGCGACCTTTATAGGTTAGGCCCGGCGGCGATACAAGCGGGCCTTGGCGGTGCGACAAGGTATCTAGTCGCGATTCTCCATACCAAAGACCAGATCATAATATCCGGTCACGATGTCCGTGGCGCCTTGTTCCGCCAGGGCCTGATCCGGCAGCATTTCGGTCATCGCCGGGCGCAGCCAGTCGATGCCGATACTTTCTATGCAGACGGTCCACGGCGCCCAGGCGTTGCCGCCGGCGCCTTCGCGCATTTGCGCTTCCTGGGTCTTTGGCTTGCTCTGATCTTCATCGCCCTCCAGCAAACGGACCCGACAGATACCGGAATGTTCCGCCAATGCCGGCAGTACCTGACCCTTAAGCCATTTCGCAAGGTTGGTGCCAAGGGCGCCAGGAGCGTCATAGCGGATGGTGGCTACGGTGCCGCCATATTGATTGCCAAGCTCGAAACGGACATCGAAGACCGAGCGCGCAAAATTGCGGAAGTGCGGCATGATCCTGGTCGTCCACTCGGTCGGTACATCAAGACGCTCGCGATAGGCCTCGGACGCAAATACTTCTTTTGCGACGCCCTCGTAAAGCGCCAGGTACTTGTTCGGCCCGCCGCCGTGCGACGTATAACGCCGGCCCGAGAGAAACCCCGGCAAGGTCACTCGTTCGGGAATATGTTCGCGAAAATACCAATCGGAAAATTCCGCCTCCACTTCCGGCGTGATGTCCAACCACGCCGCCATCATCGCACTGGCCATTTGCTATCCCTTTCGATGTCGTCGGCAAACCAAATTCAGGAGGAAATTCACCCCTTGGCGTAGGCTGTGACTTCCGACGCTATTTCGCTGACGGCGGCGTCGAAAATCTTTTTGCCGGCTTCCGGCGTCGCTAGGTAGGGGTGGGAGGCGATGCGGCCGTCGGGGAACTTGGCGCGGTAATCGGCGGCGTCGCTCCAACGGCTCTTGAACGGCTCCGGCGGCCCCATGTCGGGGGCGGATTTAATATGCTCGGGGAACAGATGCTGGGTCACCGAAACCTCGGAGATAGTGGCGTGCATGCCGTCCTTATCGCCGAACAGTTCCTTGATCAGTTTGTAGGTTTTTTCCCCCTGCCACCAGTTGCGCAAGTGGCATCGGACCGACGGCTCGTTGCCGCCACCTTCCAGGCTGTGCGCGGTGTAGATTTCCTGAAACGCCGCCTCGATCGTCGCGCTGTTGCCGCCATGGCCATTGACGAAAAAGAATTTGTCGAAGCCATGGTGCGCCAGGCTGTTCACATAGTCGCCGATAACCTGGATCATGGTGGCGGGCCGCAGGGTCATGGACCCCTTGAAGGCCATGTGGTGCTGTGCCATGCCGACGGCGATGGTCGGGGCGACCATGGCGCCCACCGCCGCGCCCACGGCCACGGCGATGGCCTCGGCGCTGACCGCGTCGGTGCCGATCAGGCCATTTGGGCCGTGCTGCTCGGTCGAGCCGATGGGCATGATGGCGATACTCGAAGATTCGAGGTAACGTTCCACTTCCGACCAAGTCTGCATCTGTAGCTGCATTGCGAATTCATTCCCTTATTTGGAGACCGCCATGATCAAGGGCATCGACCATATTGAACTGATTGTACGGGATTTGGACGACTATGTGTCGTTCTTAAAAACCCTTGGCTTTGAAACCGTGCGCGAGACGCCCCATCATGGCGGCTCCATCGAAATGAAGCCGCCGGGCGAGGGCCAGCCGGTCTTCGAAATCCACCAGGTGATCGGTGAAGAGGTGATCGGCGTCAACCATATTGCCTTCAAGGTCGATGATGTGGTTGCCGCCCATGCCGCCCTGAAAGATTACCCCGGCATGGTTTCCGGCGCGCCTGGCCATGTGCCCGATACCGGCCGCACTAACCTGAACCTGCGCGACCCCGATGGCTGGCGCCTGCAACTGGTGCAAAATCAGAACAAGTAACTCGATTTCAAAGCAGAACCATTGACTGGAGGAACCCCATGGGCGTGGAAAATCAAACCGAGTCGACCTTCGAAGTCAGGGATCATGTTGCCCGCATTACCCTGAACCGGCCGGAGGCGATGAATTCCCTGAACCCGGAATTGCGCTGGGAATTGTCCCAGCATTGGGACGAGGTGGAGCGTAACGACGACATCTGGCTCGCCGTTGTCACAGGTGCGGGCGATCGGGCCTTTTGCGCCGGCGCCGATCTGAAGCACCGGGCTCGCGAGCGCGAGGCAGATGAAAGCGTGCGCGCCCATTGGCAAAAGCTGGAGGCCGAGACCACCAGCCTGATCGAACGTTGGCATTTCCCCAAACCGATCATTGCCCGGGTCAATGGCTTTGCCCTGGGCGGCGGGCTGGAGCAGGCGCTGGCCTGTGACATTATCGTCGCGGCGGAGCATGCCGAGTTCGGCCTGCCCGAACCCCGGCGCGGCCTGATCGCTGGTTCCGCCGGCGTGCATCGCCTGCCGCGCCAGATCGGTCTGAAACCCGCCATGGGCTACATGCTGACGGGCCGGCACATACCATCGGCGCGGGCCTACGAGCTTGGCCTGGTCAATCAGGTCGTGCCCCTGGACAAGCTTGACGAGGCGGTAGAGGAATGGGTCGGGGATATCCTCCGTTGCGCGCCGCTGGCGGTGCGGGCAACCAAGGAAGCCACCATGCGCGGCCTGGATCATCCGCTTCCGCAAGCCTACTACACCGCCTATCCCGCCAACCGACGCCGGGCAAATTCGGACGATACCCTGGAAGGTCCACGGGCTTTCGCCGAAAAGCGTGCGCCCAACTGGACCGGCCGGTGAGGACGGGGCCATGAGCAAACTGGATAAATGGGCCGATTATCTGCCGCCGGAAGAGCTGGCGACATACGCCAAGGGCAAGTTCGGCAAGAAAGTCGGCTATGGCAGGCGCGTCGCCTTGCTCAATATCGATACCACCTACATGTTCGTTGATCCCGCCTATCCGCAATGCGGCGACGGCGACCCGGAATTGGTCGGGAATATCACCCGGCTGGTGGCTCTGTTCCGCGAACTGGAGTTGCCGATCTACTACAGCCGGCGGGACGATCGCAGCCATCCGATCCGCCGGGGCATGTGGAACGACAAGCTCGGCATCGCCGGCGATATGATCTATAGCCGCGACCCCAGGGCAGATGAATGGCCGGACGCCTATGCGCCGCGGGAGCAGGACGTTGTCGTCTATAAGAACAAGGCGTCCTGTTTCTTCGAAACGCCGCTGGAATCCTTTCTCCGCTATGACGAGATCGATACCATCGTGATCTGCGGCATTTCGACCAGCGGCTGCGTCCGGGCGGCGGCCAACGATGCCTTTTCCCATAACTTCCGCGTCATCATCGCCGAACAGGCGGTCGGCGACCGCAGCCAGACCGCCCATCGCGCCAATCTATTCGATATGGACATGAAAATGGCCGATGTGGAGCCGCTGGACAATATCATCGCGGAGTTGCGGCGCCGTCATGGCGCCCATCAAGGGACGCCCGCGCCCTGACCACGGTATGCCGAACCGACGCTGAGTGTCCGCTCAAAGGTGAACATCGGAAATGGGCTCGAAGTGGCAATTGGCACGAAGAGTGCCATGTGCGGAAATGCGCTTCTGTAGGCGGCACATAGATTTCGCTGTTGATCATCGTTAAGCTCCTCAACTGGGAGGATTTCGATGGAACGCCGCCTTGCCGCCATACTGGCCGCAGATGTGGTCGATTATTCCCGCCTGATGGGCGAGGATGAATTGCGTACCCTTGATGCATTACAAACATTACGCCGTGAAATATTTGGCCCTGCCGTTGCCGGTCACCGCGGCCGCGTGCTTAAGAGCATGGGTGATGGCTGGTTGGTGGAATTCAAGAGCGTTGCTGACGCCGTGATGTGCGCGGTGCAAATTCAGGACCGGGTGGCAAACCACGAGATCATCCGTCTTCGCATGGGGCTCCATATCGGCGATATCAGCGAGGACCAGGAGGATGTCTATGGCGATGGTGTCAATGTGGCATCCAGACTAGAAACATTTGCCGAGCCCGGAGCCTTGGCGCTGTCGGACGCAGTCTTTGGCACCATCGACGGTACTCTTCGTCCTGCTTTTGATGATGTGGGCATTCACGAACTTAAGAACATCAACCGCCCGATCCAGATTTGGATGCGCCAGCCGCAGCCGACACGGAACACGGCGCAAGGTCCGAACACTTCCTCCGACGGCGAAATTACCGAAAGCGAACGGCCTGTCCTGGCGCTTTATCCAATTGAAACGTCCGATGAACGGCCGGACGTGCGCGAGCTCGCCAATGCCCTGACCAACGATGTTGAAACGTACTTGCGAGCGGCGAATTGGCTCTACACGGCAACGACCGCAAGTTCCGAGAACGCGACCTATGTTCTACGCAGCGTTCTGCGAGGCAGTGGACTGCAGCTCCGCCTAGAGGCGCAGCTAACGAATGGAGCTGGCGACAGGTTATGGCGGGGTAAGTTTGACGGCGATCTCAATACCGCGTTCGATTGGCAGGACATCACGAGCGAGGATCTGGTCGCGCAGGTTGTCGGGCCTATGCTGGAAGCTGAGAAATCGAAACTGTCGAATATCTCTTTGGAGCAAATGACCGCGACACAATGCGAACTTTACGCCCAGCTTTTTATAGGGTCGATGGATGGGCAAGGCTTTTCCGTTGCCATGCGTTACATTGATGCTGCTATCGAAAAAGATCCCAAATTTGTTGATGCCTATGCCACCGCAATCTTGTTTTTCTTGGCAGCAATTTCAGCGGATCTGGCAGAAGAAGTGGCGCCTTATAGCGACCGTTTCAATAACTGGATATCAGCCGCCCGCCCCTATAGATCGTCCCACGCATTGTTGGATTTACTTATTGGATTAAGTGATTTCCGCGGCGATCAAGATGCGGCGACAATGTCGAGGGTTGTCGCCCGTGTGCTTCGGCTTGGCGCAACCGACTCTGTCACGATGATGATGTGCGGCTGGATTCTTGTCTGGCTCGGCCGTCCGGAGGAGGCCTTGGACTGCTTCGAAAAAGCGAGTCGTCCGGGCCGGTCAGGCCCATGGGCTGCAATACTTGATGGTGGCATGGTGATCGCCTACGTGGAGGCAGATCGAAATGAGGCCGCCATTGCACTGGCGCTGCGAGTTATTGAGGCGAGCGAAAACTATTCGGCACCCTATCGCGCGCTCGCCGCTGCCTATGCTAACGCCGGTCGGATAGAAGAGGCGCAAACAACAATCGCGAGACTGATAGAACGCTATCCAATGTCGTCAATCTCGGGCACCCGAAAAAGAAGCGCCTATGTTGAGAACGAATTTACTGAACGCTATTTTGTGGGTCTGCGTCTTGCGGGCTTGCCGGAAGGGGAATAAGGCTCACTCTGGGTCACGAAGAGACCGTTAGCATTTCCTAATTTTACGCCCGTATCCGATGGCACAGCGGACATTGCGGTTGGCAATATTCTGCCGGGGATTGGGGCCACGTAATTTGCCATGATGTTTGTTGTGGCGTCGTTGTCGCCGCCAGGGCGGAATTTGTCGTCTGTGCTGTGACGACTGGCGGAAAGCCCTTTGCCTCTTGCCTTGTTCCAGGCTAAATTTTCGCGATAATCAAGCGCAACGATAGATGCCTTGGGAGGCTACGATGAGCCATCATGAACTGTTTCCTGTTCCCGACGATTGGGCCCAAAGGGCCTTCGCCGATAACGACAAATATCTGGCCATGTATCAACAGTCCGTGGATGACCCGGACGGCTTTTGGGGGGAGCAGGGCAAACGTATCGACTGGTTCAAGCCTTATACCAAGGTGAAGAACACCACCTACGGTCCCGGCGATGTTTCGATCAAATGGTACGAAGACGGCACGCTGAATGCTTCGTACAATTGCCTCGACCGCCATCTCGACAGCCGCCGCGATCAAACGGCGATCATTTGGGAAGGCGATGACCCGGCGGACAGCAAGAGCTACACCTATGGCGAGTTGCACGCCGCCGTGTGTAAATTCGCCAACGGCCTGAAATCCCTAGGCGTCAAGCGGGGCGACCGGGTAACGATCTATCTGCCGATGATCCCGGAAATCGCCTTTGCGGTACTGGCATGCGCCCGCATCGGTGCGGTGCATTCCGTGGTCTTCGGCGGCTTTTCGCCCGATTCACTCGCGGGCCGTATTCATGATTGCGAATCCAATATCGTCATTACCTCGGACGAGGGCGTGCGCGCCGGCCGTCCGATCCCGCTGAAGGCCAACACGGATGCCGCCCTGGAAAAATGTCCCACGGTCAACCATTGCGTGGTGGTGAACCGCACCGGCGCCGATATCAACATGGCGGCGGACCGCGACGTCTGGTACCACGACCTGATCGCGGATCAGTCCGACGATTGCCCGGCCGAGGAAATGGGTGCGGAAGACCCGCTTTTCATCCTCTACACCTCGGGCTCCACGGGCAAACCGAAAGGCGTGCTGCACACCACGGGCGGCTATATGGTTTATGCCTCGATGACGCACCAGTATGTCTTCGATTATCACGACGGCGATATTTATTGGTGCACGGCGGATGTGGGCTGGGTCACCGGCCACAGCTATATCCTGTACGGGCCGCTGTCCAACGGCGCCACCACCATCATGTTCGAGGGGGTGCCGAACTATCCCGACGCCTCCCGCCATTGGCAGGTCTGCGACAAGCATCAGGTGAACATCTACTACACCGCGCCGACGGCGATCCGCGCCTTGATGCGCGAGGGCGATGGGCCGGTCACCAAGACGTCGCGGAAATCCCTGCGCCTGCTGGGCTCGGTGGGTGAGCCGATCAATCCGGAAGCCTGGCTGTGGTACTACAACGTGGTCGGCGATGGCCGTTGCCCGATCGTCGATACCTGGTGGCAGACCGAAACAGGCGGCATCATGATCACGCCGCTGCCGGGCGCCACGGCGCTGAAGCCGGGTTCGGCGACGCGGCCGTTCTTCGGCATCAAGCCGGCCCTGGTGGATGGGGATGGCAACCTGCTGGAAGGCGAGGCCTCGGGCAATTTATGCATCCTGGACAGTTGGCCGGGGCAGATGCGCAGCCTGTATGGCGATCATGACCGCTTTATCGAAGCCTATTTCTCCACCTATCCCGGCAAGTATTTCGCCGGCGACGGCTGCCGCCGGGACGAGGATGGCTACTATTGGATTACCGGCCGGGTCGATGACGTGATCAACGTCTCGGGCCACCGCATGGGCACGGCGGAAGTGGAAAGTTCCCTGGTCGAACACCACGACGTGGCCGAGGCGGCGGTGGTCGGCTATCCCCACGACATCAAGGGCCAGGGCATCTACGCCTATGTCACCCTGAACGCCGGCCTGGATGGCAGCGAGGATTTGCGCAAGGAACTGGTGCAATGGGTGCGCAAGGATATCGGCCCCATCGCCTCGCCCGACCTGATCCAGTTCGCGCCGGGCCTGCCGAAGACCCGCTCGGGCAAGATCATGCGCCGGATTCTGCGCAAGATCGCCGAGGATGATTTCTCCAATCTTGGTGATACCTCGACCCTGGCGGAACCGGCGGTGGTCGAGGATCTGATTGAGAACCGGCAGAACAAGTGAGGCTGATCGCATCGGCGAACGAACCGGTGCGCGTGGATACGAAAGGGGCGGCCGAATTGGCCGCCCCGTCCGCATTCCGAGTTTGCGCTAGCGCATGTCGGGTTTAATCAAACCCGAACCCATGCGCTAAAACCATTAGAATAGAGCAACTTATCCGCATTCAATTGAATGCGGGTTGCTCTAGGCCGCGGTAGCGGTCCTGCTGCCCTCGCGGCAGGCCGCGCCGATCTCGACGATATGCCTGTGGTCGGTGCCGCAGCAGCCGCCCAAGACGTTGATGTGGCCATGGCGCCGCAGGATGTCGCGGTAGTCGCTGGCCAGTTCGACCGGATCGCCGGCATCCAACTCTTCCGCCTCGTCCAACTCGGCGTGGCTGCAGCGCGAGGCATTGGCCCGGATGGCGCGCACCCGGCGCATCCAAGCCCCGTCCCCATCCAGCTTGTCCGCGAAGTGGGAAGGATGGGCGCAGTTGATCAGATAGTAGACCGGCGCGTTGTCCGTGACCGTATCAACCTCGACAATGGCATCGGCCAGGCTTTGCCCGGTGGGCAGATGGCCGTCGGTCTCCACCGTAAAACCGATCACCGAGGGGATGCCGGCCGCCTTCGCCGCCCGGGCGATGCCGATGCCTTCATTGACATTGGTAATGGTCATGGCGGTCAACAGGTCGGCGCCGGTCCGGGCAAAAACATTGATTTGCGCCGCATGATAGGCCTGGGCCTCCTCCGGGCTCATGATTTCACCGGGATCATAGCCATCGCCGCGCGGCCCGATCTGGCCGCTGATCACCATGGGCGTCGCCGCCGTCTCGAATTCCTCGCGGATTTCCTCCAGCAAGGCAACGGCGTCTTCGTTGATCGCCGCCAGGGCCGCGCTGGAATAGCCCATCAGATCGCCCCATTCGGCACTGGCCCGCCAGGTCGGAGTTTCCAGCACGAAGCCCATGCCCGCATCCCGCGCGATCGCGACATGGGTCTGAAAATACTTGCGCAGGGCCTGTGTCCCGGCTTGGTCGCGGAGTAAATCAAAGGCCGCGAAATACGGCAGATCGATGCCGTCGTGAAAGATCAAGGTGGTTTCCAGGCCGCTATCGGTCAGGAATATGCCGCCGTCCAATTGTGGCAGCCGTGTACGATATTTTGCCATTGTGCTCATTCCCTGCAATGTTTCGCCCTGCCGTATGGCCCGGGTCTGCAATGAAATTTTGTAAATCGGGCGCAAATAAACCAGTGAACCCATGGTTCAGTCGTTGAATTTTCCGTATACCGTAAATATTTCAATATGTTATGGGCCAAGGGTGGATATTTGCATGGCCGGCGGATCGCGGCCATCGCCCCTAACTTGACTTGTGGTACACTTAGGGCGCCACGGTTGCATTTGGGTATTGAAAATGAACAATTTGTCCCCAAGGCGGGGTGCGGAAACACGCGAGAAGCTGCTGGTCGTTGCCGAGCAATCGGTGCTTGAAAAAGGCTTTGCCGCGACCTCGATAGACGAACTGATCGCCGCCGTTGGCATCACCAAGAGCGGCTTTTTCTATCATTTCAAGGGCAAGGGCGAATTGGCCAAGGCCCTGTTGCAGCGTTACATCGATAACGAGGAAGAACTGCTGGATGATCTGTTCCGGCGCGGCGACGAACTGCACGAGGACCCGCTGCATGGTTTTCTCGTCGGCCTGAAGATGCTTGCCGAGATGATGCACGATCTTCCCGAAGGCCACCCCGGCTGCCTCGTCGCCTCCTATTGCTATCAGGAGAATTTGTTCTCCCAGGATGTGCGCATGCTCAACAAGGAGGCCGTGCTTGGCTGGCGCGGCCGCTTTCGCGAACGCCTCGATCTGATCGCTGAGCGCTATCCGCCCCGCATCGATGTCGATTTCGACGCCCTGGCCGACATGGTTTCCGTGCTCGTGGACGGCGGCATCATTGTTTCCAAGGTGGTGCACGACAAACGCGTTCTGCCGCAACAGATCATGCTGCTGCGCGACTATATTCGAGTTATTTTCCTCGGCACCTGATTTAGGGCCGAATTGCCGGCGGGTTGGCGTCATGGACAGTCAGGACGGCCCTCCCTAGAATTGCGCCGGCGGGTGTCGAGGCAGGGAGAGTTCTGGTGGCGCTGGAGTCTGAAGCGGCGGGCTATTATTTCGGAGAATACGAACTCGACCTGCGCCTGCACGAATTGCGCCGAAATGGCAGCGTCTGTGCCATCGAACCGCAGGTGTTCGATCTGCTGCGTTATCTGGTGGAAAACCGCGACCGCCTGATCGGCCGGGAGGAATTGAACGAACAGCTCTGGCAGGGGCGGTTCGTCTCCGACGCCTCGCTGAGCACGGCGGTAAAGCAGGCCCGCCAGGCTATCGGCGACAGCGGCAAGACCCAGGATTTCATCCGCACCGTGCCCCGGCGTGGCTTCCGTTTCGTCGGCGAGGTAACGGTGCGCGGCGCCGTCGATGCAACCGAATCCGCCGCCGGGCCGGCGGAGACCAAGCGAAAGCCGCCCGGCAAGATGCCCTGGATTCCGGCTTTCGCCGTGGCGCTTGTCATGTTTGTCTCGACCGGCCTGATGATTTGGCACGGCAGCCGTGGCGAAGAACCTGGGGAAAAGCCGTCCATCGCCGTGCTGCCCTTCGACAATATGTCCGGCGATCCGGCCCAGGACTATTTCGCCGACGGCATGACCGACGACCTGATCACCCAGCTATCCAAGGTCGACGGCCTGTTCGTGATCGCCCGCAATTCCACCTTCACCTACAAGGGCAAGCACGCCAAGGTGCAGGATATCGCCCTGGACCTGGGCGTGCGCTACGTGCTGGAGGGCAGCGTGCGCCGGGAAGGGGGCAAGATACGTATCAATACCCAGCTTACGGACGGCCAGACCGGCGGCCATGTCTGGGCGGATATTTTTGACCGGGAGACAAGGGATATTTTCGCCCTGCAGGATGACGTCATCGCCAAGATCGTCGCCGCCCTGCGCGTCACCCTGACGGCGGACGAGATGAAGACCCTGGCGGCGCTGCCGACCAAGAACCTGCAAGCCTATGATCTGTACCTCCGGGCACAGAACGCGCACCGGCAATACCTATGGAAACCATTGCAGAAAGCTTTGGCGCTGTACAAACAGGCGACTGATCTTGACCCTGGATTCGTTGAAGCCTATGCCGGCGAGGCCGCCGCCGCCGACTTTGTTGCCCGATACCGACTGTATCAGGTTCACACGCAATCTGCGGCGCATCGCCGGGCGCGGCAAGCCGTCGCGAAAGCACTGGCGATTAATCCAGACCACGCCGGTGCGCTCAGTGCGAAGTCAGCCATTCTCACCACTGCCGGCGCCCACGATGAAGCTATCCTGACGGCACGGCAAGCGGTGACCAATAGTCTGAATGATGCCTCCGCGCGGACAACCCTAGCGGAAGCCCTGGTTGCGGCGGGGAAGTCCGAGGAAGGCCTGCAGGCGATCGAGGCGGCGTTGAAGTTGAACCCCAAGGCCAGCAATTATGACGGCTATCGGGCCGGTTGGGTCTATTTCATGAACCGCCGTTACGAGCGTGCCCTCGAATTACATAGAAGCGTCATAAAGCGGAATCCGAAATATTTTCAGGCCAACAACGGCCTGATCGTAAGTTACGCGGCGCTGGGGCGCCTGGAAGAGGCGAAGAAGGTCGTGAACACGCGCATCAGCGGCTGGACCCCCTTGAATGTGCAAGCCGCCGCGTTGCACCGCATCCATTGGGTGCCCGAGGTTCTTGAATTTTGGCTTGCCGCTTATCGCAAGGCCGGCATGCCGGAATGGCCATTGGGATTTAGGGGCGAAGAAGCCAATCGTTTGAGCGGCGCCGAGATAAAGAAATTGATAGTGGGACACCGAATAGAAGGCAAGGCACAATCCGGCTGGGTCTATTCATTTGATGTCGAACGGGACGGCAGTTGGACCTGGCAGAACAAGTGGTTCACCCTGACCGGATCAGGACGGATTGAAGGTGACCTTTGGTGCTATCAAGCCGACACGGATCTGCCGAACCGAAAGCAATGTGTACCCTACTATCGCAATCCGGCGGGCACCCCTGATAAGAAGAACGAGTATGTAAATCCTGATGTCTACTTTGTTCTTTGGTTCTCCGTTGTCGATTAAGCCTCTGCACGAAGGTCGAGGAATGGCAGAAAACTAACGGTATTCTTCGGCCAAGGCGTGACATCACAAAATCATCAGGCAAAACTCCGGCTTCCCTCAAGCGGACAACGGTCGATCCCAATAGGGTTTTGATTGGAAGGGCTTCACAGAAGCACCTTCGAGAAGAACCGCAATAATGGGAGTCTGAAGATGAAACGCACGAAATCCGCAATCCTTGCCGGCGCCTTGGCTATGGCGATCAGCGCGCCAGCCTTGGCCAAGACCGAGGTCGTCAAGGCCATATCTTGTTGGACTGGTACACTGGACATGATGGCCAACACCAAGTCAGACATGGGTTGGACCTACAGTTTGAACTACACTTGGCTGGCCGAGGATGAAGACCCGAAGAAAAGCATGTCGGGCCGTTGCATTGGATCAGGCGGCTTGGTGGGGGGAAAATACGAGTCCGCACCCTACTATTGTACCGTTCTCGCCGCCGACGGCTCAACATATATGGTCAAGGGCATGGGCGGCCTAAAAGGCAGCAAGGGAACCATCTACGGTGGTACTGG
>CAZVYX010000012.1:0-115427 GCA_964631725.1 uncultured Rhodospirillaceae bacterium
GACCAATTTCGAAATTGAACTAAGTGAGCCCGAAATCGATCAGCGAGCGGACGGTGCGGCCCTCCTTCATGGCGGTGAAGCCGTCATTGATTTCGTCCAGCTTGATCTTATCGGAGATCCAATCGTCCAGGTGCAGGCGTCCCTGCATATACAGATCGATCAAATGCGGCATGTCGGTGCGGAACCGGTTCGAGCCCATGGACGAGCCTTGAATCTTGCGCTCACGCAAGAAAGCATAGCCATCCAGCTCGATCTTCTGGCCAAAGGGCACCATGCCCACGATGGTGGCCGTGCCGCCAACCGCCAGCATTTCGAACGATTGCTCGGCAGTTTTCTTCAGGCCCAGGCATTCGATGGCATGATTGACGCCGCCCTTGGTCAATTCCATGATCCGCTCAACCGGATCGCCGTCGTTGGGATTGACCAGATCGGTCGCGCCCAGCTTCGTCGCCAGTCGCAGTTTCGCCGGGTTGGTATCGACCGCAAAGATCCGGCCCGCGCCGGCCACATGGGCGCCATTGATGGCGGCCATGCCAACGCCACCGCAACCGATCACCGCGACCGTCTCACCAAAGCGCACGGCGGCGGTATTGACGGCGGCGCCGAAGCCGGTGATGACGCCGCAGCCGATCAGGGCGGCGCGGTCCAGGGGCATCTCGTTCTGGATCTTCACGATGGCGTTTTCATGTACCAGCATCTGTTCGGCGAATGACGAGAGGTTGACGAAGGTATGAAGCTGATCGGGCTTCTCCCACTCCAGGCGCCGCGCCTCGCCCGGCGGCATTTTGACATCCGTATTGGTGCAGATGACGGGGCGGCCGGAGGTGCATTGTTCGCAGGTGCCGCAGAATACCGATAGGCAGGTAATCACGTGATCGCCGGGTTTTACATAGGTTACTTCCGAGCCGACCTGTTCGACGACGCCGGCGCTTTCATGGCCCAGCACGGCCGGCAGGGGATGGGGGTAGAGCCCTTCGATGAAATGCAGATCCGAATGGCAAAGCCCGGCAAATGCAGTGTTAATGAGGACTTCATGAGCGCCCGGCTTCTTTGTTCCGATTTCCTCAATGACCAGCGGTTCATTGGGTTCGTACAGGACTGCGGCTTTCATGAGATCTCTCCTCCGGCTTGGGCGAATGTGCAATCCCGAGCCTACACGCCGAAGTGCAAAAGGCACAACAATTGCAGATGAACCGGTTTGTCCGGCAGCTCCATATGGACGGTCCAGTGGGGGCTTGCTAGACTCGGGCCATGGCAAATACAAGCAAAGTAGAGTCCCCGCGGCACGAGGTGATCATCATCGGTGCCGGCGTAAGTGGAATATATCAACTGTACCGGCTGCTGGAGCTCGGTATCGATGTCACGGTCCTGGAAGCGGGCGGCGGCCCGGGCGGCACCTGGTATTGGAACCGCTATCCCGGTGCCCGGTTTGATTCGGAAAGCTACACCTACGGCTACTCTTTCTCGAAAGAGCTGTTGCAGGAATGGAATTGGAGCGAGCATTTCGCGGGCCAGCCCGAGACCTTGCGCTATCTCAACCATGTGGTCGACAAGTTCGATTTGAGCCGCCATATGCAGTTCAATTGCAAGGTGGAATCGGCGGCCTTTGATGAAGATGCCGGATGCTGGTCGGTTCATCTTTCCGACGGCCGTATATTGACCACGCGCTTTCTTCTGACCGCGATCGGCATGCTGTCGGCGCCCACCATGCCGACAATCGAGGGCGTGGATTCGTTCGAGGGAGAGGCCTACCACACCTATTATTGGCCCAATGAGCCGGTGGATTTCGCGGGCAAGAGGGTCGCTGTACTGGGCACCGGCGCGACGGCCGTGCAGGTTATTGCCGAGATTGCCGACAAGGTTGGCGATTTGACCGTATTTCAACGCCGTCCCAATTGGTGCGCGCCGTTGCACAACGCCCCCATCGATGATGCGGAGCAGGCCAAAATCAAGGCGTCCTATGACGAGATCTTCGCCCGCTGCCGCGAGACGCCGGGCGGCTTCATCCACGGGCCGGACCGGCGCAAGTTCGATGAGGTTTCGGAGCAGGAGCGGTTGGAATTTTGGGAGGAACTATATGCCTCGCCCGGCTTCGGCGTCTGGATCGGCAACTTCCGCGATGTTCTGGTCGAGGAGGGGCCAAACGCCGCGTTCAGCGCGTTCGTCGCGGACAAGATCCGGCAACGGGTGAACGACCCGGCGACGGCGGAAAAGTTGATCCCCAAGGATCATGGTTTCGGAACCCGCCGGGTGCCGATGGAGACGAAGTATTACGAGGCCTATAACCGCGACAATGTGCACCTGATTGACATCAACGATACGCCGATCGAGCGTGTCACGGAAAAGGGCATCAAGACCACCGATGGGGAGCGTGAATTCGACATCATCGTCTGGGCCACCGGCTTCGATGCCATCACGGGCGCCTTCGACCGCATCGAATTCAAGGGCGTCGGCGGCCAGAAATTGAGCGACAAGTGGATCGACGGACCGATCACCTTCCTTGGCCTGCAAACCGTCGGCTTTCCCAATCTGATTACCCTGGCGGGCCCCCAGGGCGGCTCGGTCGCGACGAACTTTCCCCGTGGTATCGAGGAAGCGGTGGATTGGGCCACCGATCTCATGGTTCATATGCGCGAGAACAATTACAGCCGCATTGAGCCCAGCCAGGCGGCCGAGGACGAATGGACGGCGCATGTGAAGGATACCTACAACTACTCCCTTCTGGGCAACGCCAAATCCTGGTTCACCGGCTACAATTCAAACGTCGAGGGTCACGATAAGCTCCGCTACATGATCTATAACGGCGGTGCGCCCCGCTATCGCCAGCGCCTGGCGCAGGTGGAGGAAAACGGCTACGAAGGCTTCATGCTGCGCTAATTGCTCAATATTGGGGGGATGACATGCGGCTAGGTATCGTGGCGGCGCCGCGGCCGCTGGAAGGTGCGACCTCGGTGGCGGCGCGACTGGGCGAGGTCGGACGTCTGGCTGAGGCGCTGGATTATGGCGGCCTGTGGATCACCGATTCCCTGGGCCGGGGCATGGCCAGCCTGGACCCGCTGCTGTTGCTGGCGGCCGTGGCGCCCGTTACCCGAAAAATTGAGCTTGGAACCTGTGTCCTGCAGATACCGCTGCGTCATCCGGTGGAACTGGCCCAGCGGGTGATGTCGCTGGACGTCTTGACCGAAGGACGCCTGCGTCTGGGGGTCGGCGCCGGTTCCACCGAGGCTGATTTTCTTGCCGTTGAGGCCGACTACCAGGGCCGTTTCAAGGCTTTGCGGAAGAATCTCGAAATCATGCGGCAAGCCTGGCGGGGTGAAGCGGTATTCGGGCCGGCACTGACGCCGTGGCCGGGTCACGAACAGGGCCCACAGATGTTCCTGGGCGCCTGGCACAGCCCGCGCTGGATCGACTATGCGGCCCGGCAGTGCCAGGGCTGGATGGCCTCGGGCATTTACAGCACCATTGATGCGGTCGGTGAGGGCGTGGCCAGTTTCCGCGCCGCCGGCGGCAAGCGGGTCATCCTGGCCAACGTTTTCACCGATCTGCGCCCGCAAGCCGTGCGCCATCCATTGATCGAACGGGCCAAGATCAATCTTGTTTGCGATCCGGGCGAGGCACGGGAACGTCTGGCCCGCATCGCCGACAGCGGCGTCGACGATGTGCTGCTGATCTGCCCGTTCGACGATCCCGGGCAGCTTGAACAGGTGCGCGAACTGGCGCCCGGCGCCTAGGCGTCCGGGCACTCAAAGGCCGTGGGCCGTCTCCATCTCGGTCAGGCTGTCGTCGATGATGGCAACCATGCGGTCGATCTGCTCCGCCGTGATGCACAGTGGCGGCGAAAGCGGCAGGACGCCGGCGACGCGGGTCAGCAGGCCGCGTTCCGCCAGAGCGTCGCCGAAGGTTATCAATTCCTCACCATCTTCGGCGAATTTCTCCTTGCTATCGGGATCCTTGACCAGTTCCAGGCCGACCAGCAGGCCCAGGCCGCGAACCTCGCCAACGCTGGGATGGTGCGACAATCCTTCCAGGCCCTCTTTCAGGCGCGCCCCCATGGCCTGGGAATTGGCGACCAAACCTTCGCGTTCGAAGACCTCCAGATTGGCCAATGCGGCGGCGCAGGCGGCGGCATGACCGCCATAGGTCAACAAGTGTGACAGCTTGTTTTTGCCCTCGAACGCCGCTACCACGTGGGGCCGGCACATCACCGCGCCGATCGGGGCGTAGCCGCTAGCCAGCCCCTTGGCGACGGTCATGATGTCGCCGACAAGATCCCAATGCTCCGAGGCAAACATGCGGCCCGTACGGCCGAAACCATTTATCACTTCGTCGGTGATCAGCAGCACGCCATGACGGTCGCAAATTTCCCTAAGGCGGGTCCAGTAGCCCATCGGAGGGATCACGATCCCTCCCGAGGCCGAGATCGGCTCCGCGATCACGGCGGCGACGGTCTTTGGGTTTTCGTACTTGATCATCTGCTCGATCTGATCGGCGCACAGCAGATCACAGCCGGGGAAGCTGTGGCGGAAATCGCAGCGGTAGCAATAGGGCGGCGAAGCATGCAGCACGCCATGCATGAACGGGCTGTGATAGGGCTCGCTCATGGGCCGGGTGCCGCTGACGCTCATGGCGCCGTATGTGGCACCGTGGTAGGAGCCGCGGCGGCCAATGATCTTGGAACGCTTCGGCTCGCCATTGAAATAGTGATACTGCCGCGCGATCTTGATCGCGCTTTCAACCGCTTCCGAGCCGCCGGAGCAGAAAAAGGCCGTGGCCTGGTCCCCCGGCGTCAGTTCCGCCAGCCTGGTCGCCAATTCGATGGCCGGGATGGATGTCGCCTGGGTGGAACTAGCATAGGCCAGTTTCCCGGCTTGCCGGGCGTAGGCGTCGGCGATTTCCTGGCGCCCATGGCCGGCGTTGACCAGCCACAGGCCCGCCAGGCCGTCGATGTATTCCTTGCCCTCTATATCCTTGACCAGGGCGCCGTTGCCCTCGACAAGAATGCGCTTGCCCGTATCGTTGGCAAGGGCGCGGTGGGCCGAGGCATGAATAAACAGGTGCTCGCTGCCCGCCTCTTTCAGGGCGTCTTCGTTGGGCAGGGACGTCGCGTCAATGGCATCGTTCAAAACAAAATCTCCCCAATGGTCCTAGCTGAATAGCCATGGGCGGCTTGGATCAAGGATAGCGGACTATTGGCGGCTTTGTCATGGCGCAAAAATCACTGAAGTGGGGGCCCTAAGGTGCTATCGTCGAATTAGGAATTTGATCATTCAGATAGGAACATCCCATGGCTGAATATATACCGCCCACGCTGGATTGGGTCCGCGAGCAGGTCGAGCTGTATGAAGGCAGCGGCGGCACCGAAGGCACGACCTTGCGGGATACCGGCTTGCCTTGCATCATCGTTACCCATGTGGGCAACAAATCCGGCGGCATACGGAAAATCCCGCTGATGCGGGTCGCGGTGGACAACAATTATGTATTGATTGGATCCTACGGCGGGCGGGAGAAAAACCCGGTCTGGGTCTACAATCTGCGGGCCAATCCGGACGTGGAAATTCGTGACAAGACCGAGGTGTATAAGATGCGCATCCGGGAAGTGACGGACGATCCGGAACGGCAGCGTCTATGGGAAGCCGGTGCGCAGGCCTTCCCAACCTATGACGAATATCAGGCCAAGACATCGCGCAAGATCCCGGTGTTTATCGCCGAACCAGTTTAATAGTCTAAGTAACGAGGCAAGTATGGACGTCTTTGAAGCTATCAAATCCCGCAGATCAATCCGCGCCTTCACCGATCAAGCGGTGGAGAAGGAAACGGTTGAACAGATCCTGGAAGTCTCCCAACGCGCGCCCAGTGGTACCAATACCCAGCCCTGGCACGTCTACGTCTGCGCCGGCGCGGTCCGCCAGGCGATTATCGATGATGTCCTGGCCCTGGCGGCGGCGGGCAAGGGGGAAAAATTCGAGGACTATGACTACTACCCGCCGAAATGGAACGATGTGCATGCGGCCCGCCGCCGTGGCGTCGGCTGGGGCTTGTATGGACTGCTTGGGATCGAAAAGGGCGACCGGGAGGGAAGCGCGCGGCAAGGCGCCCGCAATTTTCAGTTCTTCGATGCCCCGGTTGGTCTGTTCGTAACCACGGACGCCTATTTGGGCCGGGGAAATTGGGCTGATGCGGGAATGTATATCCAAACCCTGATGCTGGCCGCGCGCGGCCTGGGCCTGGACACCTGCCCGCAAGCGGCCTGGATCCAGTTTCAGGAGCCGGTGTTCCGTCATCTGGGCATTCCCGACGATCAGGTCATGGTCACAGGCATGTGCCTAGGCCATGCCGATGACAGCGCGATCGAAAACACCTTGGTTAGCGAGCGCGAGGAGATCGCCAACGTCGCGCAATTTCTCGGCTTCGACGATGGCTGACGCTGCCTTCGCGGTCCAAATCGCCTAATTGATCAGGCCATAGAATCTGCCGGCGTTTTCGCAGGTGACCTTGCGGAAATCGTCGGCGGCCAGGTGGCCGAACTGCTCCTGGATATAGCGGGGAGATTCAGGCCAGACGCCGTCGCCATGGGGGTAGTCCGAGCCCCACATCAGCGTTTCCACACCCATGTCTTCGATCAATTTGGTGCCGATGTTGTCGAACTGAAACGTCGCCTTGCATTGGCGCCGCCAATAGTCGCTCGGTTTCATGCTCATGGGCAGGTCCTGAAAACGGTCTTCCCATTCAAAATCCATGCGGTCCAGCATATAGGGGATCCAGCCGCAACCGCTTTCGCCAAAGGCGACTTTCATGCCGGGATAACGTTCCAGCACGCCGCCCGAGATGATGGCGGCGATAATGTTGACCAGGTTCATCTGAAAGCCGGAGACCACGGTGAAGAATGCCGGGCGCCGGGTTTCGCCGGTCAAATTGGCCAATTGATCGGGATTGATCGCCGGGAAGGTGTGAAAATGCAGCGGCAGACCCACTTCGTCCACCGCCTGCCAAAGGGGCTCCCAACAGGGATCGTACATGGGCGCCATGTCCCAGGAACACGACAGCTCCAGCCCGCGCAGTCCCAACTCGGCGGCGCGGTAAACTTCCCGACGTGCGGCCTCGATATCGCCATAGGGCAGACAGGCCAGGCCGATATGACGCTCGGGATAGTGTTTGCAGAAATCCGTCAGCCAGTCATTGTAGATACGGAACATTTCGTTGGCTGCTTCATGATCGGCCAGCTTGGTCGCGGCACCGAGAATCCCGTAAATGACTTCGGCATCGACGCCGTCAAGCTGCATGTCCTTGAGCCGCAGATCGGGGTCGGTCACCCGCCGGATATCGTTCTTGCCGTCTTCGTACAGATTGGTGGCCGCCATCAGGTCGGCGCGGGCATGTTTGCCTTTTTCGTATTTCGCGCCGGCGGGGCCGACGCCGTTCTTCAGGCCAAAGGAGGTACCGTTTTTGCAGGTCCAGTAGGGACCATCGGGCCCGTCCACGACAAAAGGCATGCGTTCCTTCATGGCCGCCGAGGCTTCCTCGACGAACAGTTTCGGCGGCATCCAGCACAAATCCACATGGCTGTCGGCGGAAATACAGTTGTATTGCATGATTGTCCCCATTTGCATTCGGCCGATCCTGCATCGGCGGTTGTCCCCTGGTGCAAATGGTACGAAATTTCTGCCGGCTATGAAAAGGCTTCAATGTCGGCGGTGATGGCGGAACCACGCCACTATTTTTGCCCTAGCGCGAGGCTTCGTCTCCGATCGCTTCGATCAGGCCGCGCAGATATCCCGCCGCCGCCGCGGCGCAGGTTGGTCCGTCGGGTTCATAGCGGAATGGTTCGGCCGCGATCCAGCCCGCGTAATCATGGCGGTTCAGGGCCGCGATGACGGGTGCAAACTTGTCGTTGCCTTGGCCCGGCGCGCGCCGGTCCTGGTCGTTGACCTGGATGTGCGCCAGCATGCCCGCCGGCAGCCAATGGTCGATCAAATCCTCGACCGCATCGTCGCCCCCCGCCCGGGCGGCGCAACAATCGACCATGGTGCGGACATATGGGCTGCCCACCGCCTCGACAATCTCCACCGCCTCCGCGACCGTGTTGACGAAATTCGCCATGGGCGCGGCCAGGGCCTCGATACAATAGATGACGTTGCCCGCCTCCGCCTCGCCTGCGATCGCCGCGAAGGCCTCAATGGCGCGCGCCCGCGCCGCCGTCGCGCCGGCCTCGTCGTCCGGCAGCCGGCGCTGCGCCGGCGAGCCATGGACCAGAACATCGCCGCCAAGTTCGGCGCAGATTTCGATATTGGCCCGCATGACGTCGACGCTGCGCTGCCAGACCGTCCGGTCATCGGAGGTAATGGATAGCCCCTTGGGCGTCAGCAACAGCCAATGCAGGCCGGATATGGCGATGCCCGCCCCTTGTGCCGCATCCCGCACCGTGGCGATCTGTGCCGCCGTCATCTCGCGGGGATCGTCAACCACCGTGAACGGTGCCAGTTCAATGCCGTCATAACCCAGGCCAGCCGCCAATGAGCATTGCTCCGAAAACGGCATCTCCCCCAGCACTTCATTGCACAACGATAGTTTCATGACGTTCACCACACTTGCCAATTTGACGCCGACCGCGTCCACCGGGTACCCTAAATAACCATGTGGTTACTTATAAAGAAAAATTTCCGGCCATGGGAAACGATGGGGAGCCGAAGTGAGTAAGTCCTATTCCAAGCTGTTCGGCGATATCCACAATCATAACGCCATGGGCTATGGCGTCGGCTCGTTGGAGCGCAGCATAGATGTGGCCAAGGGGCATTTGGATTTCTTTGCCTTCACCGGTCATTCCAGTTGGCATGACATGAAGGCGATGGAAGGCGGCCGGGAAAACCATTGGCTGAACGGGTTCGAGGTGCTGCGCGATGGCTGGCCGAAAGTGCAGGATCTGATTGCGGAAGCCAACCGGGACGGGGAGTTCGCCGCCTATCTAGGTTTTGAATGGCATTCCAGCCAGTATGGCGATCAATGCGTGGTCTTTCCCGACGATCACCAGCCCATGGCCTATCCCGATCATATCAGCGACCTGCGCCGCTTCTGCGCCGAGAAGAACGCCCTGATGATCCCCCATCACCTGGCCTATCCCCGTGGCGAACGGGGCGTCAATTGGGACGAATTCGATGAATGCTGTACGCCGGTGGTGGAGATTTTTTCCGAACACGGCAATTCCGAGGAAGACCGGGGGCTGCCCGCCTTTTTCAACCATTCCCTGGGCGGACGGCAGACGGCGAACACGGCCCGTGCCGGTCTGGGCCGGGGCTTGAAATTCGGCTTCGTCGCCTCGTCCGACAGCCACAACGCCTTTCCCGGCGCCTATGGCGAGGGCTTGTTGGGTGTATTGGCGAAGGATTTGCACCGTGGGGCCGTCATGGATGCCATCAACAACCGGCGCACCTGGGCCCTGACCGGTGACCGGATCGAGGTGGATTTCACCGTCGATGGCGCCGTCATGGGCTCCACCATCAAGGCCGGCTCGTCGGTCGAGGTGGCTTACGATGTGCGGGGCCGGGACGAAATGGATGTGGTCGAGTTGATCCAGGACGGCCGCATTGTCCATCGCACCCATGCCGATCCGGACGGCTCCCTGGAAGGGGCCATGGCGGACACCTTTCAGATCCGTCTGGAATGGGGCTGGGGGCCCTGGGGCGACCTGGCGTTGGAGCGGATTTGCGATTGGGCCTTCGACCTCAAGGTCCATGACGGCCGCATTCTGCGGGCCTTCCCCTGCCTGCAATCAGGACCGTTTGTCGAGGAACGGCGGCACCGCATTGCGCAAACCTCGGAAACAACCATGGCGATCCAGTCCTATTCCGGACGCAAGGGCGCCTACCGGCAAAATCCGAACCAAAGCGTGATTTTGGAAATGCAAGGCAGTGCGAATACGGTGTTGGACCTGCGCATGACCCAGCCTTCGGAGCGCCATAGCAAAAGCACGATCGCGGATCTGTTCGCGGGCTCGGACAATATGCGGACCGGCGAGTTTCCCCAGGAGAATTATCAATGGCATCGCCTGGTGCCCGCCGCCGCCAGCCGCGTTACCGGCAAGGTCAATTTGGCCGCGGGGTCCGGGCCGTCGTATGTCTATCTCAGGGCGCGGCAGCACAATGGCCATACTGCCTGGGCCAGTCCCGTGTTCATGAATTACGCTTGAGGCGCCCATGAAGATCAAAAGCATAGACCTCTTTCCCATTGTCATGCCGCTGAAGGCGGTGCTGACCCTGCCCCGGGGCGCCTCCCGCACCTTGGCGGAAGGCAAGCAGAACATTCTGGTCCGCATCACCGACGAAGACGGCGATATCGGCTGGGGCGAGGCCGGGCCTTCACGGCGCTGGTCGGCGGAGACCACGCAATCCTGCTACACCTCCATCAAGCATTACCTGGCACCGGCCGTCATGGGGCGGGACGTTTTCGATATCGCCGGCCTGCATGGCGCCATGAATCAGGAATTGGCGCCGGGGCTTGACCCGGGCCAACCCATCGCCAAGGCGGCCATCGATCTGGCCGTGCATGATCTGATCGGCCGCAAGATGGGCATTCCATTGCAGTCCTGGCTGGGTGCGAAGCGTCGCGACCGGGTGGAACTGGGGCGGCTGGTATCGGCGCCGACGCCGGAAGCGGCGGCGGAGATCACCCGGGAGGCCAAGGCTGAGGGCTATAACGGCTTCAAGGTCAAGGTCGGCCATGATGCGGATCTGGATGCCGAAGTGATGACGGCGGTGGTCGAGGCGGCGGACGGCGGCTTCGTCTGGCCGGACGCCAACCAGGCTTATTCCCTGCAGCAGGCCCAGACCTTTCTGCGCCATATCGAGAACCTGGGCGTGACGCTGTTCGAACAGCCGGTCTCCATGGCCGATGTCTACGCCACCAAGAAGCTGCTTTCGTGCACCCATATCACCATCGCCCTGGACGAGGCCGCCATGGGGTTGCCATTTGTCGTCGACATGATCCGCCGGGATGCCATGGAAGGCATGGCCATCAAGATTTCCAAAACGGGGGGCATCTACTACGCCCGGCAAATGTGCGATCTGGCCCTGAACGCCGGTATGGAACTGGTGGGCAGCGGTTTGATGGATGCGCCCATTGGGTTCGCCGCCGCCGTGCATCTGTACGCCGCCTATGGCATCGAAACGCCGGTGGATCTGGACGGCCCGCAGCATATCGCGGAAGATTATCTTGCCGCGCCGTTCCCGATGGAGGGACAGACGGCGCTGGTTCCCACGGGACCGGGTCTGGGCATCGAGGTGGATGAGGACAAGTTGGTGAAATTCGCGTTAGACTTGCCGCTTTAGGCGGCATCGCTGATGTGTTTGCGTACGAGTAAAAATTTTTGCAGAGCAATATTGGGAGGTTAAGATGAAAAAACTGACACGACTAATAACCCTATCCGCACTTGGTGCCGCGGCGCTGGGCGTTGCGGCGGCGACCACCGCATCGGCGGCGGATTATCCCGCCAAACCCGTCACTTTTGTCGTTACATGGCCGGCTGGCGGCAGCACCGACATTACCGGCCGGATGACGGCAAGCTACATGTCCAATCATCTGGGCGTACCAATTGCCGTGGTCAACCGGGTCGGCGGTGTCGGCACGATCGGAACCAGGTCCGTGCTGGATGCGCCGAAGGACGGCTATACGGTCTTGGTGACAACGGTCGGTAACCAGGTGCTGCAGCCCGCCGCCCGCGATGTGGGTTTCGTACCCCGCGATTTTGTTCCGGTGGGGCAGATCTCCGCCCGGACAATGCTGATTGTCGGCGGCAAGGACCAACCCTATTCTGACGCCAAGTCGCTGATCGAATACGCCAAAGCCAATCCAGGCAAGGCCACCTTCGCCTCGCCGTCCAAGGTTCTGCCCTGGCGCGCCGTGATGAAATTTGCCAAAGCCGCCGGCATTAAATTGAAGCATATCCCGGCCAAGGGCGATGCAAAGTCGCTTCCGATGGTCCTGGGCGGTCACGTGGGCATGGCCTCGTTGGGCGATGTCTCGGCCGGCGTCTCTCATATCAAAGCCGGCAAAATGAATGCCATTGGGATATTCTCGGCCGAGCGCCATCATGCCCTGCCCGACACGCCGACCATGAAGGAATTGGGCTTTGACATGGTGCTGGTACCGTGGACGGGCCTGGCGGTCGCCAAGGGAACACCGCCCGAGGTCATCAAGAAATTGAGCGAAGCCCTGAAAAAGACCACCGAGGACAAGGCCTTCCTGAAGTTTGCCAAGAACAGCGGCACCTCCGTCAACTATCTCGACGGTCCCGCATTTGGCAAGATTTGGGATCGTGATTGGAATACCTACCGCAAGAAATAGTAAAGCAGGAAACTGCGCCGTCGCGACGGTTTACTTTCCGCCGCGGCGGCGCGGATTACCCCGTCCATGAATATGGCTCGAGTTGACATTATCGCCGGCGCCTTGCTGTGCGTCCTTGGTGTTGTGATCTATTTTGCCGCGCCCCTGACCGTTGACGAGTACAACGAGGTGGGGCTTACGCCGTGGAGTTTTCCGTGCGCCCTAGCGGCGGCAATTGCTGTTCTATCTGCCTTGCTTTGTTGGAATGGATGGCGGAACCGTGATCGTGAGCCTGTCAAGCAGGAAGCCGCCGACGCTGCGGAAGGCGATGAAACCGAGGTCACTTCGACCCCTTACATCATTGCCGCCATCATTGTCATGGGCCTGTATATCGTCGGCATGCCGCTATTCGGTTACCTGCTGGCGACCAGCGCGGCCCTGCTGGTGCTTTCCTACATCTATGGCAACCGGCGCTGGCTTGGCCTGGTCATCGTGGCGGCGGTTTCGCCGCCGATCCTGTTCTATTTCTTTCAGGAAGTCATGATCATTCTGCTGCCCGAGGCTTCCCTGTTCTAGATTTATTCCCTCCAATAGAGATCCTGCTTCATGGACATTATCGTCACCGGTTTCGATCAGATCTTCCATCTGCAAAACCTCGCGCTGATGGCGGGTGGCCTGGTCATCGGCATCGTCATTGGCGCCATACCGGGACTGAACGTGCCCCTGGCCGTGGCCCTGGCCCTGCCGTTCACCTACCACATGCCGCCCCTGGCGGGTCTGTCCATGCTGATCGGTATCTACAAGGGCGGTACCCATGGCGGCTCCATATCGGCCATTCTGATCAATGTGCCCGGCGCGCCGGCGGCGGCGGCGACGGCCATAGACGGCTATGCCCTGGCACGACAGGGAAAGTCCGGCAAGGCCTTAAAATTGTCCATTTATGCTTCGGTATTCGGGGAAATCCTGTCCGACATCGCATTGATCCTGGCCGCCGCGCAACTGGCCAAGATCGCAACAACTTTCGGCCCGGCCGAATTTTTCGCCCTTGGCCTGTTTGCCCTGACGATCATTGGCTTCGTCTCGGGCGATAACCTCATCAAAGGCGTGATTGCGGGCTGCATGGGGCTGCTGATGGCCACTATCGGCATGGACCCGTTGGAGAGTATGCCGCGCATGCATTTCGGTTTTTACGAGCTGACCGGCGGCCTGCACTTCATCGCCATGATTATCGGGCTGTTCGCCATCTCGGAAGCCTTGATACAGATCGAAAACAGTTTGCGGACGACGGCAAGCCGTACCGTGGTTGAGATTTCCACCAAGGGAGACGACAACCGCGTGACATGGGAGGAATTCAAGATCGTCTTTCCAACCATGCTGCGTTCGGCACCCTTGGGCATCTTCATCGGCGCCATTCCGGGCATCGGCTCCTCCATCGCCGCATTTCTGGCCTACGGCATGGCAAAGAACATGTCAAAAACACCCGAGATGTTCGGCAAGGGCGCGATCGAAGGCGTGGCGGCGGCGGAATCGGCCAACAACGGTGTATGCGGCGCCACCTTCATCCCATTGCTGACCCTGGGCATACCGGGTGATGTCATCACCGCCATCATGCTCGGTGCTTTCATGGTGCATGGTTTGATACCCGGACCGACGCTGTTCACGGAACAGGGCGGTTTCGTCTCGGCTTTCATGATCGGGATGCTGATAACGTCCTGCATGCATCTCTTCGTGGCGCTGATCGGACTGCGCGCCTTCATCCAGGCGATCAAACTGAAGCGTTCGCTGCTGTTCCCCCTGGTCATCGTTCTTTGCATCACCGGCACCTTTGTCGCCGGCGGCGGCCAGTTCCCCATCTATGTCATGCTGGGCATGGGTATTCTTGGCTATCTGATGACCAAATTCGGTTTTCCCATTCCGCCGCTGCTGATCGGCTTTATCCTGAGCCCGATGATTGAGGATGGTCTGCGCCAGGCCCTGTTGATCTCGGACGGGGATCTGGCAATTTTCTATGGACGCCCCATCGCCATGGGTTTCTTTATCATGACGGCGGCCCTGGTCATCTGGATCACCTGGAAAAACCTTCGCGCCCAGCGCCGGTGATATCGCCGATCCGGCAGGCTCAGGCCGTCTTGGCTTCTTCCAGGTTCAATTCCTCGATCATGTGATCGCGCATGACGAATTTCTGTACCTTGCCGGTCACGGTCATGGGGAATTCGTCGACGAACTTGATGTAGCGCGGCACCTTGTAGTGGGCGATCTGGCCGCGGCAGAATTCCTTGATCTCGTCCACCTCCGCCGTTTCGCCCTCGCGCAGGATGATCCAGGCGCATAGTTCTTCGACGAATTTCGGATCGGGTACGCCAATTACCTGAACGTCCTGGATCTTATCGTGGCGGTAGAGATATTCTTCGATCTCGCGGGGATAGACGTTTTCGCCGCCCCGGATCACCATGTCCTTAATGCGCCCGACGACGTTGCCGTAGCCATTTTCATCCATCGTGCCCAGATCGCCGGTGTGCATCCAGCCCGCCGCGTCAATGGACTCGGCGGTGCGTTCGTCATCATCCCAATAGCCCAGCATGACGTTGTAGCCACGGGTCAGGATTTCCCCGGTTTCGCCCGGCGCGACGATGCGCCCGTCGGCATCGATGATCTTGGATTCCACGTGTGGCAGCGAACGCCCCACGGTGCCGACCTTGCGCTCCAACTCGTCATCCACCGCTGTCTGGAAGCTGACGGGCGAGGTCTCCGTCATGCCGTAGGCGATGGTGACCTCGGTCATGTTCATCCTATCCACCACCTGCTTCATCACTTCGATGGGGCAGGGCGATCCGGCCATGATGCCGGTCCGCAGGGTGGAAAGGTCGAAGCCGTCAAAATCCGCATGGTCCAGGGCGGCAATGAACATGGTCGGCACGCCATAGAGAATGGTGCAGCCTTCTTCCTGAACCGCCCGCAGCACTTCCGTCGGATCGAAGCCTTCGCCGGGATAAACCATCGTGGCGCCGTGGGTGATGCAGGCCAGATTGCCCATAACCATGCCAAAGCAATGGTATAGCGGCACCGGAATGCACAAACGGTCGCCTTCGACCATGCGGATACCTTCGCCGGTGAAGAAGCCGTTGTTGAGGATATTGTGATGGGTCAGCGTCGCACCCTTGGGAAAACCCGTGGTGCCGGAAGTGAATTGAATATTGATGGCGTCGTCGAACTGCAACTCCACAGCCAGTTGCGCCAGGCGTTCCCGGTGGCTCGCATTGCCCAGCACGGCAATGTCGGCGAAGTTGTACATGCCCGGGGTGACATTGTTGCCCATGCGGATGACGGTGCGCAGATGGGGCAGTTTTTTCGACTGCAACTGTCCCAATTCGGCGCTGTCGATCTCCGGCGCCAGGGTGCGGACCATTTCAATATAGTCCGAGGTCTTGAAGCTGGGCGAGATGATAAGCGCCGTGCACTGCACCTTGTTCAGGGCATATTCCAGCTCGGCCAGGCGGTAGGCGGGATTGATGTTAACCAGGATCAGGCCGGCCTTGGCGGTGGCGAACTGGCTGACGGCCCATTCGGCGGTATTCTGCGACCAGATGCCGATACGCTGGCCCGGTTCCAGCCCCAGGGCCAAAAGGCCGGCGGCGAAAGCGTCAACCGCCTCCTTGAGCTGGGCAAATGTCCAACGCACGCCTTGATGGCGCACCACCAGGGCCTCCCGATCGGCCCAGCGCGCGACGGCATTGTCGAATTTGGCGCCAATGGTCTCGCCAATCAACGGCACCGCGCTGGCCCCATGGGTATAACTCTGCGTCAGCTTTTCCATCACATCTCTCCTGATGTATGCCCTGGTTACCCGAAGCCCACGACTTTGCCACGGTGACGCGAATTTGTCAGCCTGTCGCTTTTGCCATGACCGTCGCCATGCGCCGGGAGAACGCCGCCGGATCGGGCAGGGCCTCGCCCTCGATGATTCGGGCCTGATCCAGTAACAGATAAGCCAGGTCGGCCAGATCGTCCGCCGCGCCGCCCTTGGTGGCGGCGCCGGCCATGTTCTTGATCAGGTCATGCTTGGGGTTAATCTCGAGGATCCGCACCGAGTTGGTGTCGAGCTGATTGTGCGCCTTCAACATCCGCTCCAGCCGCATGTCCATGTCGCCGTCATCGGCAACCAGACAAACGGCGCTGTCGGTCAGCCGGTCCGTGGTGCGCACGTCCTTGACCGCTTCGCCCAGGGTCTGTTTGACCAGGGCGATCAGCGTCGCCAGCTCGCTATCGCCGGCCGGTTCCGTCTCGTCCGCCTCATCCTTGGCTTCTTCCTCGCCCAGGCTCGACAGATCCGCCGCGCCCCGGGTGGCGGACGTCAGGGCATGGCCTTCGTATTCGAACACCGCTGATAGCCAGAAATCATCCACGGGATCGGACAGCAACAGCACCTCGACTCCCCGGGCCCGGAAGCCTTCCAAATGGGGACTGGTCTCCAGCGTCTGGAGGTCATCGCCGGTGATGTAGTAAATCGCCTCCTGCCCCTCTTTCATGCGGGCGACATAGTCCTTCAGGCTGACCAGATCCTCGCCGGCGGTGGATCGGAAGCGCACCAATTCCAGCAGATCGGCCTGGCGTTCGTGATCCTCGTACAGGCCTTCTTTCAAAACCGAGCCAAAATTCTCCCAGAATTCAGCGTATTCCTTGGGCTCTTTCTCGGCCTTCTTGCCCAGCTCCGTCAACACGCGCCGGGTCACGGCTTGGTTCATATGGCGGATCAGCGGGCTGTTCTGCAACATCTCGCGGCTGATGTTGAGCGGCAGATCCTCGCTGTCCACGATGCCGCGTAGAAAACGCAGATAGGAAGGGATCAGACCCTCCGCCTCGTCGGTGATGAAGACACGGCGGACGTAAAGCTTGACCGCGTGCCGCCGCGCCGGGTCAAACAGATCGAAAGGCCGCCGCGTGGGCACGAACAACAGGCCGGTGTATTCGATCTTGCCCTCGGCCTTGTAATGGATGTTCAGCCAGGGATCGTCCATGGCATGGCCGACGTGGTGGTAGAATTCGGTGTACTGCTCGTCGGTAATTTCATTCTTCGGCCGGCTCCAGATCGCCGAGGCCTCGTTGGCCGCCGTTTCCTCGCCATCGTCGATGGTCAACAGGATCGGCAGCGCGATGTGATCGGAATATTTCTTCACCACCGCCTGCAATTTGTGTTCTTCCAGCCATTCATCCTCGCCTTCCTTCAGGTGGATCAGAATGCCGGTGCCGCGCCCCTCGCGCGTGCCTTCGTCAATGGTGAACTCGCCCAGGCCATCCGATGTCCAGACCCAGGCCGCTTCGTCGCCGGCCCGGCGCGAGGTCACTTCGACCTTGTCGGCAACCATGAAGACGGAGTAGAAACCGACGCCGAACTGGCCGATCATCTGCATGTCCTCGGCCGCATCGCCGCTGAGGTTGTCCATGAAGGCCGAGGTACCCGAGCGCGCGATCGTGCCCAGATCCGAGATCAGGCCGTCACGGTCCATGCCGATGCCGTTGTCCGACAGGGACAGGGTGCGCGCCTCCTTATCGACCTTGATCCGCACCTTGAAGTCGGGGTCGTCGCCCAGGATTTCCGGCTCGGTAATGCTCAGATAGCGCGCCTTGTCGCAGGCGTCGGACGCATTGGAAATCAATTCCCGCAGGAAGACTTCCTTGTCGGAATAAACCGAATTGACCATCAGGCGCAGAAGTTTCGCCACCTCGGTCTGGAAGGATAGTGTTTCCTCGCTCATCACGAATTGTCCTTATTGCTTGCTGTCTCTGTCTTCAATCATCAGTGAGCTGGCGTCGGTCATGAAATCCTTCGCCTTGTATTTCGGCACGATATAGGCCCAGGGGCCGTAGCGTTTATTGATGTGCGCCACCTCGGCCTTGGCTTCGTCGGGGCTCTTCATGCTCTTCTTCTGTTTGTCCGTCAGGCCATCAAGTTTGATGTTGGCGGCATCGAATGCCGCCTTGATGTTCAGCCAATGGCCGTCCTTGCGCTCCAGCACCAACAAATTCAGCGTTACACCGTCAAAGGTTTCGAACATTGCCCTGTGGGCGCCCTTGAAATCAATTTTGTCGGCCCGGCGCACATCTTCGAAGGTCAAAAAACCCAGGGCCGAACCCAGGGCATTGCCAATTGTATCGCCCATTGATTTCATGCCGGGAGGAATTTTGGCAATCTTGAAATCCCGGCTATCGGGATCTGTTCGCACAACGCCGACACGCTCGCCATTTGGCTGGATCGTGGAGGCGGCGCGTACCCTTTGGCGGGCGATCGTCGGCATGGCGCTATCCAACCATTGGTCAATGCTCTCCCACGCCTCGACCCGGCCCGCGGCCAGATAGCTCTGATCATGATCCAGCCGGCGGACATAAAAAATGCCGTCTTCCTTTTCGGTCGGGGCGGTTTTGGTCTTCCCCACGACAATGGCCGCGATGGTATTCTCCGATCCTTGGCCCCCGCCCGTCGCCAGCGCGATGGTGGTGCCCCGGCCGCCGTCTTTCGGTGATTTCAAAAACAGGCGGTCATGCAGGGCCGGCTTGGCCGTCTTGCTTTCGAGCAGGCGCATTTTTGCGATGCCGACCACGGCCTGCTTGATGGTGCCGAATGTCACCGGATAGCCGTCCCGCTCCTGAACCTGCCAGTTGCCATCCGCCGTTCGGCGAATGGTGAACGCCAGTTTCGGCGTCCGCACGTTGATCCGCGTGATGTCATTGACCTGTTCGACCAGGTTCGGGAAAAGACTGCCGGGCGGTGCGCTGGACGCGGTCGCGCGGCCCCGCTCCAAGGTGGACCAAGAGGCGGCCGCGACCATGAGGGCGGTGACAATGGCGAGGAGGGCGAATGGTTTGGTTCTCATGTCCTGTCTCCCATGCCTCAGTTATGTACCGCGCCCGAGCCGCGTCGGCGTCGGCGCAATCCCAACAGGGCCAGAATGGCGGCCACAACCGCGACCGCCAGGGGCATAAGACCGATATTGGCGAACTTCAACTGCGCTCCCAAACCATCGATCTCGCGGTTCAGATTGTGTTGGACATCGCGTAGCTGCTTGCGTGTCTGCAGCACCTGGCCGCGGATTGACAGGATTTCGTTCTGCTGTTCCGGCGTCAGCAAACTGCCGCCACTGGCCTGGGCTCTGGACTCAAGCTCGGCGATGCGGCCCTTGGCTTTCTCCAGGCTTTCCTTCAATTTGCGCTCCTCGGCCAGGAATTCCTGCTCCGCGGCCCGGCGCATGGCCTCGACCACCGCAAACGGCCGGGCTGATTTCCCCCGGCTGCGCAGCCCGATCAGATCGGATGAGCCTGACAGATTGTCCAGCGCGTTGATCACGAAATCCGCGTTGGCGGCGATCGGGACGACCATTTTCTGACCCATCAGGTTCCGCTGCCGCAGCCAGAACTGATCGTGCAGCAGATCACTGTCGGTGACCACGATGACGCCGATCGGACGTTTGCTTTCCTTCAAATGGGATGCGGCGGTCTTGGCCGCAACCTTCTTATCCTTGCCTTCCTTCTTCTTATTCGGCGGGCCGTCGGGAAAGGCCGACTTTGCATTGCCGCTCAACCGGGCCGCGATGATGTGGCGCTTGCCGTCCGGTTTGAAGATTTTCAACAGGCGGTCCGGCGCGGGACCAAAGCGGATCAGATTGGTTTCCATGGCCATGGCCTGCACGCCGCTGGAAATCAACGGCGTGACCTCTGTTCCCGCCTCGGGCAAGGGCTTTATGGCACCGGCGTTAGCCATGATCATGGGACCAAGATCGGCCGTGACGACATCGTCCGCGTTCAGATTTGCCGCCGCCAATTGCAGCCAGACCAGATAACGGACCACCCGCGTCTGCCCGCCGCTGCCCGCGTTGACCTGTTGTGCCGCATCGAAATCGCCGATCACGTGATCCGTGGCGACGGACACGCCCCAGGTATTCAACAGTTTCTCGAACTCCGAACTGGCCATCGCCACGCCTTGTTGTCCGCGGCCCTGCTGCGCGCGCGCGGTAACCTCGGAAAAGGGATCGACGAAAATCAGAGTCCGGCCGCCGGCCATGACGAACTGGTCGATGCCATATAGGGAGCGTTCATCCAGGCCCAGGGGATGGGCGATCATCAGGATATCGACATCCTTCGGAATGACCCCCAGGCGCGGATCCAGGGTACGCAGATCGAAGATATCGCGGATCGCCCCGATTATGGCCCAGGGTTGCGGTCCGCCGCTGAAGCGCATCATCGGTGATGCATCCGCGTTCATCTTTAAGCCGCTGATCAAGCCCACGACGGGCTTCTTCGGATCGCTCAAATTGAACAGCAACCGGGTCAGGTCGTATTCCAGAAAGGCCTCTTTCTCCCGGCTGAAGAACGGCACCACCTGGCGATCGTCGATCGTATTAGTGGCGACCAGGCCGAAGTAAAGGCTGTCGCCCGTGCCCAGCGGCACGGCTTGCAGGCCAAGGCGGACCGCATCATCCTCGGCTTCTGTGAAGGGTTCCGGGTCGATCACTTCCAGATGGATCTTGCCGTCTGACAAATTGACGTATTCTTCCAATAATTCCCGGACGCGCAGGCCGTAGGACTTGATGTTGGGCAATTGAAGGGCGGCTTTTTCAGAGAAATAGAACCGCAGCCTGATCGGCTCCGGTATCTGTTCCAGGATGCGCTTTGAACCTTGGCTCAGGGTGTAGAGGCCGTCTTCGGTAAGATCGAGGCGGGCCGAGCGCAGGTTGTTGGAGGTGAAAATATTGACGCTGAGAAATAGGATCGCGGCCAGAACGAGGGCGAGGATCGATGTTGTTGAACGGCTCATCTCTCTATCCCCCTCAACCGGCTTTCTTCAGATCGACGATCAGCAGATTGGCGAACAGCCACAGCAGGATCAGCGAAACGAAATAGATTAGATCGCGCAGGTCGATAACGCCGTTCTGAATGGCGTTGAAATGGGTCAGGAAACTGAACGAAGCGACGGCGTCCAGCAGTGGCTGCGGCGCCCAGGAGGCAAAGAAATCCAACACCATCGGCGCACCGGAAACCGTGAACAAGAAACAGACAACGACCGAGATCACGAACGCGATGACCTGGTTTTTCGTGGCCGCCGAGATACAGGCGCCAATGGCCAGATAGCCCCCCGCCATCAACATGCTGCCCACGTAAGAGGCGACAATGACGCCATGGTCGGGCTGGCCCAGATAACTCACCGTCAGCCACATGGGAAAGGTCAGGCTCAACGCGATGCCGATAAAAACCCAGGCGGCGAGAAACTTGCCCACCACCGTGGACCATAGCGACAGGGGCAAGGTCAGCAGCAACTCGATGGAACCGGATTTTCGTTCCTCGGCCCACAGGCGCATGGCGATGGCCGGCACCAGGAACAGATACAGCCAGGGATGAAAGTTGAAAAACGGCTTCAGGTCCGCCTGTCCGCGCAGATAAAAGCTGCCGATGTAAAAGGTGAAGATGCCTGTCAAGAACAGGAATATAACAATGAATACGTAAGCCAGAGGGGTCGAGAAATAGCCCTTCAACTCCCGCCTGAAGACTGCCCAGGTCGTCGCCATTATGCCGCTTCTCCCCGCTTGTCGGCGCGATCGCCGCCGCGTGTAATGTTGCGGAAAACCTCGTCCAGACGGGGGTGCTCCACCGACAGCCGCGAGGTCGACCAGTTCCGTTGTTTGACCAGATCGGCAACCTCGGCCACGATGGATTGGCCTTTCGTGGGATAGGCCCGATAGCTTCCACCGGCCAGGGTTTCGACCCGGGATACGCCGGCGATTGTTTCAAGGGCGCTGGCCACGCCTTCATCCTGGCAATCGATCAGAACCGCGTTGTGGAAGGGCGATTGACTTTCCAATTCGCCCGGTGTGCCGTCGGCGACAATACGGCCCTCGGCGATGATCATGGCCCGGTTACAGACCGCATCCACCTCCTCCAATATATGGGTCGAGATAACGATGGCCTTTTCCTTCGCCATATCGGCGATCAGGCTGCGGACTTCATGCTTTTGATTGGGATCCAAACCGTCGGTCGGTTCGTCCAGAACCAGAACCGGTGGGTCGTGCAGGATTGCCTGGGCTAGGCCGACCCGCCGCTTGAAGCCCTTGGACAGGGTGTCGATGGGTTGGTGCAGGACCGCATCCAGATGCACGTTGGCGATGACATAGTCCAGCCGTTGGCGCCGGGTTGCCGCGTCCAGGCCGCGCACGTCGGCGATGAAATTCAAGAAACTGATCGGTGTCATATCCGGGTAGGCCGGCGCGCCCTCGGGCAAATAGCCGATCTTGGCCTTGGCCGCGATGGGTTGCGCGTCCACATCATGGCCGACCACGCGGACCGTGCCCGCGGTCGGCGTCATGAAGCCGGTGATCATCTTCATGGTGGTGGATTTGCCGGCGCCGTTAGGCCCCAGAAATCCCAGCACCTGCCCCTTGGGGACATTGAAACTGACATTGTCAACGGCCCTCAGGTGGCCAAAGGTTTTGACCAGACCGTCGACCTCTATCATCCAATCCATGGAAGTTTCGCCTCTTTCGCCTGCATCTGTCGGTTTGATTTGTCTTATTGGGAAGGATTTTGCCCGTTAAATAGTCGTTCAGCCGATAACCTTCAAGGGCATTTGCGCAATCCGGCCCTGAACTTGTAGATTGTCGTTAGAACGTTCGATGGGGAAGCTTGGGGATTGTCCGTGACAGCGCCTTCGGAACCGGCCGGAAACCTGCAAAGGGTGGTATCGCCCTGCGCCGGCGTTTGCATATTGCATACTGAAACGAAGCTTTGTCTTGGCTGCTACCGTACCATTGAGGAAATTGCCCATTGGCAGGATATGAGCGCGGCGGAGCAACACCAGGTGATGGCCGAAATAGCCGAACGCCGTCGCGCTGATAGGGGATCGTGATGCGGGCTTAAGCCTATTTTCGGCGTGGTTTGTCTCCCAAAAGCTGCATCAACAAGATGCCGCCAAGGACCAGGGCGCCGCCCAATAGTTGCACCGGGGTCATGATTTCGCCGAACAACAGATAGGCCGCGGCGATGGAGATCAGGGGCTGGGTATTGGTGAACATGGCGGATTTCATGGCGCCGATATAGCTCAGGCCGAGAAAATACAACGGCACGGATGTGGCCTGCAGCAAAACCACCGCCCATAGGCCGCCCCAGCCGGAGGCGTTCACCGGCCAGGCGATGGTGCCAAAGCCCAGGCACAGGCACAACAATACAGCGGCGGCGACAAGGGCCAGATGCGTGGTTACCACCATCGGGTCATGGTCCTTCATGCGCCGAACCAGCCAGACCGCATTCCAGGCCGCCGCCATGCCGGCGCCCAGGGCCAGGGCGATGCCGCGCGGGTCTACCGCATCGAAGGAAACGCCCAGCATCAGGGCCAGGCCCAGAAAAGCGGCGGCGATGGCAACCAGACTGGGCAGCGTCACCCGGGCCCGGACCACAACGATATTCAACACCGCGATCATCGGTGGATAGGTGAAAAACAACAACACGGCCAAACCGACAGGAATGAACTCCACCGCGCCCACATGGCCATAAAACATCATGGCGGTCAGCGCGCCCAGGCCGACGCAGTGGCCCCAGGCCCGCCACGGAATGGCCAGGGAACGGCCGCTCAGGAGGCAAAACAGCGGCAGGCCCATGGCCATCAGCCCGGCCCGGGTGGCGGCGACGGTGATACCATTGCTGCCCCCCTCATAGGCATAGCGGGATAGCGCGACCGCCAATCCCAGGCCCAGCGCCGCCAGAATAGCCAGGACCGCGCCCAGGGTCTGGTTGCCCGGTGGGTTCTCAGCTTCAGTCAAAGGTACCCGCCCCCAGAATCCAGCCTTCTTCGGCCTCGACCAAGGCACGCGTTTCCGCCGACAGGCCGTCGGGTCCCGATAGATCGCCGGCCAGTTCGCCGCGCCCGTCGCGCGCCGCCAGATGCCGGGCGATGGTCTCGACCTGCACCGCGTCCTTGATTTCACCCTTTGCGGCCTTGATTTTCAGGATCGAGGGATAGACCTCCGCCAGGATGACCCGCCAGTCTTGCGCTGGGTCGGGCGGTGCAAGGCCGGTTTCAAAGGGCCAGACCAGGGTCTGCGCCGCCTGGCCGGGATCGTCACGCAGGGCTTTCAGCACGGGGATGCCGACCAGGCTTTGTGAGCCGACGGAGCCGGTGGTGTAGAGTTTCCAGCAGGGTTGGCTGCGTGGCAGCCAGGTCTCGCAGTGGCGCCGCTCCGGCAATTCGTCGCCATGGACGGCGGTCTTGCGCATCGACAGATTGGCGCCCTGGCGTTGTCTTGGGCAGCCCCAGAATGGAAACAGTCCGCCGGATATCCGGCTATTCAAAGCCGCCGCCACCTCAAAGCGGTTGTTGCCATTGTCCGGCCCATCCTGGATCAACCCGTCCAGCCCGTCCCAGACCATTCGCCATGGGGGATATTTCCGGCCGGCCGTGAAACCGGCGGCCCGGGCGAACCCCTTGGGATAACCGTTGGGAAAGTCGAATCCGGCCAAAACCCGCTGCCCCCGCGCCGCCAGGTCTTTTAGGATGGCGGCAATTTCTTCCCGCGCCTGCCAACGGGTCGCCGGATTGCGAAGCTGTTTGCGCCGCAGGCGATCGCCGCGCCGCTGTATCAGGCAGTACCAGATGCTATCGGCGCCCCGCTTCGGCGAGGCATTGGCGCTCCAGTCCACAATCAGATAGGCATCGAAAATGGTGCGGCTAAGACTCGGACACATCTAATTCGTCAGGGCCTCGAACGTGGTTGGGGCCTTGCGCCGGACGCGGAAGCCGTTGCGCTCTATTTCCAACACCGCCATGCCCCGTTGCGCGACGCCGTCGATATCAAAGCGAAAAATGCCGTCGCTGCCGACAAAGCCATCAGGATTGGTGATGGCGCGGGTCGAGAAATCCGGGCCGCCGGCTTCCTGGCCCAGGATCGCGGCCAGGGCCATGGCGTCAAAGGCGAGGGAGGCCAGGCGCGGTGGCTTATAGCCGAAAACCTCGCGATAGCGGCGGTTGAAATCTGCCGCCGCCGTCCGGTCTGCGCCGGCAAACCAGCCGCCTAACAGGGCCGGTTCCAGCCTGACCTTCGGGTCATCCCAGCGGCCGGTGCCCAGCAGGCGGATTTCGGCGGTGTCGATGTCGTAGTAGGGCAGCAGTGGGGCCAGGGATTTCAGCAATTCACCGCCCTCGGGCAGCAGCACCGCGTCATAGTCCAGCTCGCCCAGGGTGTCGTGTTTCTCCAATTCCTTCAGCATATGCTTTGCGACTTCACCTTCGGTCTTTTCCAACTCCCGCCGCCGGGTCAGCAGGGCTTGGCGGCGAAGATGATAATCCGCCAGGCGTTTCACCGATTTATCCAGATCCTCGCCGCTGGGGGAATAGAACTCCGCCTGGGCCAGCTCGGCGCCATGGCGTAGAACAGCCTCCCGCGCGGCGGAAAGGACGGCCAGGCCGTAAGGGTCATCGGGGGCCAGCACCGCAACCCGGCGCAAACCGCGCGCGGCGGCAAAACCAATAACCGCGTCGACCTCCTGGGAAGGCGTGAAACTCAGCAGATAGATGCCATTGCCGGCCACCCTGCGGTCGGATGAAAATGCGATCACGGGCAGGCTTCTGGCGCGGGTTATACTGGCAGCGGCCTGGACGGAGGTATTGAACAGCGGGCCCAGGATAATTTCGGCCCCTTCGCCGACCAATTCCGCCGCCGCCTTGCTGGCACCTTCGGGGGTGCCGCCAGTATCCCGGGGCATCAGCAGCAGACGCTCGCCGCCGATGTCGAACAGCGCCAGCATGGCCGCATTCAACATCGCCTGGCCCAGCGCCGCGGCGCCATGGCCGCCGCTCAGCGGCAGCAACAGGCCGATGCGCGTCGGTTGTCCCTCAATGCCCGATGGCGGGCGCAATGTCGGCGCCGCCTGCACCGTCACTTCCTGGGGTGCGGGGACCGGGGCCATCCGTGGCTTCGGCGGCAAAATATCGGCCTGATCCGGCATTTTTCCGTCTGCATGCAGTGGCGGCTTTTTTACTTCTGTCTTGGGGGTTACTACTGGCACACTGCCGGCGGTGTGCGGTTGTGCACAGCCCAGCAATATGGCGAATGGGAACAGCAAGCATGCGACCAGGAAACAGGTCGGACGGCGGCGGTACTGGGGCAGGTCCAAGCGATCAGTCCTCTTTAGCATCCGGCGACACTGTCCAATCTAGTGCGGGTGGTGCGGGCGGTAAAGCCGCGAGAGGCGGCTTCGCGCCGGGACTTTACGTGGTCGCAACGCCGATCGGCAATGCTCGCGACATTACCCTGCGGGCGCTGGATCTGCTGAACAGCGCCGATATCATTGCCTGCGAGGATACCCGTGTCACTCGTAAGCTGTTGATTATCCATGGAATTAAGACTCCCACCCTGGCCTATCACGATCACAATGCGGCACGCGTGCGGCCACGCCTTATGGAACGCCTGAATAAGGGCGAAATCGTGGCGCTGGTCAGCGATGCCGGCACACCGCTGATCTCCGATCCCGGATATCGTCTGGTCAGCGAGGTCCGCAAGGCGGGATTGGCCGTGACCGCCCTGCCAGGCGCCTCCGCCCCCTTGGCCGCCTTGGCCACTGCCGCATTGCCCACGGACAAGTTTCTTTTTGCCGGTTTCCTGCCGGGGAAAAGTAACGCCCGACGACGCGCCCTGACGGAGTTGGCCGAGGTGCCCGCGACCCTTGTATTTTTCGAGGCAGCCCCCCGCCTGGCAGCTTCATTACGTGATATGGCAGCCGAATTGGGCGCCCGGCAGGCCGCGGTACTGCGTGAATTGACCAAGAAATTCGAGGAAACCCGCCACGGCGGCCTGGCTGACCTAGCCGACCATTATCAATCTTCCGGGCCGCCAAAGGGCGAGATTGTTGTCCTGGTTGCCCCTCCCGACGGTACCGCCGCTGTGTTGGGGCAGGCGGAGATCGATGCCTTGCTATTGGCTGCGCTGGGGCGGGGTAGCGTGAAGGACGCCGCCCGCGAGGTGGCCGAACGCACCCGTCTGCCGCGCCGGGATTTATACAACCGGGCCCTGGCCCTGCGTGACGGGGAGGAGGTGGGTGGGGCCGATGCCCAGGCGGAAGCCTTGCGCTCACCCGCTGGGGATGAATAGACTTAGCCATGGCGGGCATGGACGATTTGACGCGGAAGCCGCGTCGGCGGGCCTATTGGGCCGGGCGCAGGGCGGAAATGATCGCCGCGACGCTCTTGCGTTTGAAGGGTTACCGCATCTTGGCTCGAGATTATCGTGCAGGCGTCGGCGAATTGGATATAGTGGCCAGGCGGGGCCAATTGTTGGCGGTGGTCGAGGTAAAGCGGCGGCGCGACATGGCATCGGCCTTGGCGGCGGTGACCATGCGGCAGCAGCGGCGTATTGCCCGCGCCACGGAGGCTTTCATGACGCGGCATCAGGGCCTTGCCGGGCTGGCGGCTCGATTTGATGTGATCGTCGTCCTGCCCCATCGTCCGCCGAGGCATTTAAAGGATGCCTGGCGGCCGGAAGCAATGTAAACCGTATTGACAGGTGATTCGGAAGAGGTGTCTTGATGAAAGCGTGGGCTAGGAAGCTTTACCTGGGCGTGGCCTTGGCTGGAATGGCGGCCGCGATCGGGACCGGTCTGGGTGGCTGCGCCCCCACCATCGTGGGAGCTGGCGCGACCGTCGGCGTGGCGGCGGCGCAGGAACGGTCGGTGGGGCAGGCGGTGGACGATGCCGCTATCCTGGCGGAAATCAATCACCAGCTGCTACAGAAATCACAATCGCTGTTCGCGGGCGTCGATGTGGAAGTTGTGGAAGGCCGGGTCCTGCTGACCGGTAACGTGAAAAACCCCGGCGACCGTGTCGAGGTCGCCCGCATGGCGTGGAAGGCCAAGGGGGTGCGCGAAGTGCTGAACGAGCTGGTGATCAGCGATCAAAGCTCGCTTCGCAATTACGCCAAGGATGTCTGGATTACCACCCAGTTGAAGATAAAACTATTGGGTGATGCGGGGATATTGGCGATCAATTACTCCGTCGATACCCTGAATGGCGTTGTCTATCTATTTGGTATCGCGCAGTCGCAAGCGGAACTGGACCGCGCCACCGGCCATGCCCGCAACATCGGTGGCGTGACCAAGGTCGTCAGCCACGTGGTCCTCAAGGACGATCCCAAGCGGAATTCGTGATCCAGGGAAAACCAGCGTAGAGGAGCTGCCATGAGTCTAGCCGTGGCCATACAGATGGATGCGATCGAGCCCATCGACATCAATGCCGACAGCACCTTCGCCCTGGCGGAGGAAGCGCAGGCCCGCAGCCATCGCCTGTACCACTATCTGGTTAAGGATTTGAGCCTGAAGACAGGGCGGGTCATGGCCTGGGGCCGGTCGCTTGAAGTCCGCCGGGAACTTGGCGACCATGCCACCCTGGGCCCGTTTGAAGAGATTGATTTGGCGGACATGGATGTGGTTCTCATGCGCCAGGATCCGCCCTTCGACATGGCCTATATTACCGCCACCCATATCCTGGAGCATATTCATCCCAAGACCCTGGTGGTGAATGATCCCGCCTCGGTGCGCAATGCTCCGGAAAAACTGTTCGTTACGCATTTTCCCGACTTGATGCCACCGACCCTGATCACCGCCAACGGGGACGAGATCCAGGCCTTTCGTGACGAGCACAAGGACATCATCGTCAAGCCGCTGTTCGGCAATGGCGGTGCCGGCGTGTTTCATATCAAGCCGGACGATGAGAATCTTTCCTCCCTGATCGAGATGTTCACCGAACAATCCCGCGAACCGATCATCGCCCAGGGCTACCTGCCGGCGGTGCGCCAGGGCGACAAGCGGATCATTTTGGTCGACGGTGAAGCGGTCGGCGGCATCAACCGGATACCGGCGGAAGGCGAGGCGCGCTCCAACATGCATGTGGGCGGCACGCCCCTGAAAACCGATCTGACGCCGCGCGACATGGAAATCTGCGCCGCCATCGGCCCGGTGCTGAGGGAACAGGGGATGATTTTCGTCGGCATTGATGTGATCGGCGATTACATGACGGAAATCAATGTCACCTCGCCCACCGGCATCCAGGAATGCGGCCGGTTCGACGGCACCAACCTGGCCGCCAGCATCTGGGACGCCATCGAGAGCAAGCGCTAGGTTTTTCGGCACCGCCCCATGAGTGAAAAGCGGAGTGAACAGCCGAGTGAAAAGCGCAGCAAGCAGCAGTCCTGGGAAGATCGCTACGCCGGCGAAGACTATCTTTTTGGCACCGAACCGAATGATTTTCTGGCCCAGGAAGCCCGCCGCCTCGTACCCGGCACACGCGCCCTGGCCGTGGCGGACGGCGAGGGCCGCAACGGCGTCTGGTTGGCCGGGCAGGGCCTGGAGGTGCTGTCGGTGGATTTCTCCGCCAACGCCCTGGCCAAGGCACGCGCCCTTGCCGCTGAACGCGGTCTGACGATCGAGACCGTGCAGGCGGATCTTTTCAACTGGGACTGGCCGGTCGCGGCTTTCGATCTGGTGGCGGCCTTTTTTATCCAGCCGGGGCAGGCCCAACAACAAATTCTGTTCCGCGCCATGCTTGCGGCCCTGAAGCCCGGCGGCATGTTGATCTTTGAAGCCCACGCCAAGGCCCAGGCGGCATCCGAGTTTGGCGGCCCCGACAACCCGGATCACCTCTATTCCGCCAACCTGGTCCGCCAGGCACTTGAGGGAGCCGAGATCGAGATGCTGGAGGAAAAAACCATCATCCGCCGCGGCGGCCGCTTTCCCGGCAAACCAGCCGCCGTCGTCCGCCTGATCGCCCGGCGCCCGTCCTAGACAGAGGCAAGTTGCTCACTTCCCGTCTCGTGTCGGCGATAGTTGGCCAGCGCCTTGTCCCGGTCGCGGACGGCATAGCAATAGGCACAGCCGTGGGGGCAGGAGTCGTAGGCGCCGATGTCGCGGCTTTCGGCACACAGACAGCCGGGGCGATTGCCCTTTTGCCGGGCCGTGATCCCGTGGCCGGCCAGGTCCGATAGGCGCTGGACGTCAATGCATTGCGCGCCGGTGCCGCCCGCCTCCGGCTGGCTGCAAACGGTCAGGCGCATGCGGTTATCGGCGGCGATGGCTTGCAGGTCGGCCAGCAGGGCCTGTTTTTCCGCCCAATCGGGATCGCGCCAGGTAAAACCATGTTGCCTTGCCGCCAGGTTCAGATTGCGCCGGCTTTTGCGGTAGATCTGCGCGAAGGAGACGCAAACCTCGTCGACCGCGCCTGCCAGGGCGCTGGCCAGTTCGGCGAAATTCCGGCGGTGGAAGGCGCCGTCGGTCAGATCCGTGAAGACGATCGGATCGTAGCGCCAGACCACGGCCCGGGCGCCGTATTCCCGGGCCAGGGCCTTGATGCTGGCTACCGCCTGGGCCGGGCCAAGCACAGACGGCTCCAACGGGCGCGGATATCCGTTGATGGTGTACTGGACCATGAAAGGGGGCCCCAATTCGGCCAGGTTGTCGCGGAACGGCTCCATGTTGCGGGTCCAAAAAACAAAGCCGTCGACCGCATCGCCCTTGAGCGGGACGCGGTAGGGTTTGCCGCCATAGGGATTGGCGACCATGGCGTGGCCGATGGCCAGCCGTCGGGCGAACCAGTCGCCATAGAAGGCTGGAATATCCGTGCGATAGGAGGCGGAGACAATCATCACTTTGCCATATGGGACCTTGTATATCGGACTGAAACGCGGTGAAATCGCCCGTTCGTATCAAAATTGTTGAAAAAATGACAGTTTCAGTTCGTTTTTTCGCCCTTTCCTAGGTTGCGTAGCGGTTATGTCGGACCTATATACCTCGCAGGCGCGACACAGTTTGTCATCGCGCTGGAATCATTGACAACCGGGGATCCTGGCGGTGCTTGAGAGGCCGCTATTTGATCTGCCAACGGAGGATTGTTCAAAATGGGTAAAGTAATCGGTATTGACCTTGGCACCACCAACTCGTGCGTCGCGTTGATGGAGGGGAGCGACGGCAAGGTCGTCGAGAATGCCGAGGGAACGCGGACGACACCGTCGATGGTCGCATTCACCGAAGGCGATGACGGCGAAATGTTGGTGGGCCAGCCGGCCAAGCGCCAGGCGGTCACCAATCCCGACGGTACGTTGTTTGCGATCAAGCGCCTGATCGGCCGCAATTTCGATGGCAAGGCGGTCACCGAAATGCGCAAGAACGTTCCTTTTGAGATTTCCAAAGCCGACAACGGCGATGCCTGGGTCGCGGTCAAGGGCGAGAAATACGCGCCCAGCCAGATCAGCGCCTTCGTGCTGCAAAAAATGAAGGAAACCGCGGAAGCTTATTTGGGCGAGAGCGTCGAGCAGGCGGTTATCACGGTGCCGGCCTATTTCAACGATTCACAGCGTCAGGCAACCAAGGATGCCGGCAAGATCGCCGGCCTGGAAGTCCTGCGCATCATCAACGAGCCAACGGCGGCGGCCCTGGCCTATGGCCTGGACAAGCAGTCGGACGGCAAGACCATCGCGGTCTATGACTTGGGCGGCGGTACCTTCGATATCTCGATCCTGGAGATCGGCGATGGTGTTTTCGAGGTCAAGGCGACCAACGGCGATACCTTCCTCGGCGGCGAGGATTTTGATCTGGTGATCGTGGGTTACCTGGCCGACGAATTCAAAAAGGAAAACGGCATTGACCTGCGTGATGACAAGCTGGCCCTGCAACGGCTGAAGGAAGCGGCGGAAAAGTCGAAGATTGAGCTGTCTTCCGCGGTGCAGACGGAGGTCAACCTGCCTTTCATCACCGCCGATCAAAGCGGCCCGAAGCATCTGACCATGAAGCTGACCCGGGCTAAATTGGAGGCCTTGGTCGATGACCTGATCCAGCGCACCCTGCCGCCCTTGAAAGCGGCGTTGAAGGATGCCGCCATGAATGCCGGCGAGATCGACGAAGTCGTTCTGGTCGGCGGCATGACCCGGATGCCCAAGGTGATCGAATCCGTCAAGACATTCTTCGGCCGGGAGCCGCACAAGGGCGTTAACCCGGACGAGGTCGTGGCCCTGGGCGCCGCCATTCAGGCCGGTGTGCTGCAGGGCGACGTCAAGGACGTCCTGCTGCTGGACGTTACGCCCCTGTCCCTGGGCATCGAGACCCTGGGCGGTGTGTTCTCGAAACTGATCGAACGCAACACGACTATTCCCACCAAGAAGGGTCAGACTTTCTCGACCGCCGAGGACGGCCAGTCCGCCGTGACCATCCGGGTGTTCCAGGGTGAGCGCGAGATGGCCGCCGATAACAAGCTGCTGGGCCAGTTCGACCTGATCGGTCTGCCGGCCGCGCCCCGCGGCGTGCCGCAAATTGAAGTGGCCTTCGACATTGATGCCAACGGCATCGTCAATGTCTCCGCCAAGGATAAGGCGACGGGCAAGGAACAGCAGATCCGCATTCAGGCATCGGGCGGTCTGTCCGACAGCGAGATCGAGACCATGGTGCAGGACGCCGAGTCCCATGCCGAGGAAGATCAGAAGCGCCGGGAGGAGGCCGAGGCCAAGAACCAGGCCGATGCCTTGATCCATGCGACGGAAAAGAGCCTCGCCGATCTCGACGACAAGGTGCCCGAGGAAGAGAAGACCGCGATCGAGGCAGCCGTTTCCGAACTGCGCACCGCCCTGGATGGCGATGATATCGAGGATATCAAGGCCAAGAGCGAAACCTTGATGCAAGCTTCCATGAAGCTGGGCGAAATGGCCTATCAGGCGCAGCAGGAGGCCGAGGGCGATGACCCGGAGGCGGCCGCTGCCGATGGTCCCGACGACGGCGATGACGTGGTCGACGCGGACTTCGAAGAAGTCGACGATGATGACAAGAAAAGCACCTCTGCCTGATTAGGCCGGCTGGATGTCCGCCTGGTTAGGGAAACAACGGACGCGGTCCCAGAAATGGGGCCGCGTTTCGCTGTATCCGCAAGCAAGTATCGATTGCCGCTTGGGAGGCTGAAGGGGTGGCTGAACAGGATTTTTACGAGCTGCTTGGCGTCGACCGCCAGGCCAGCCAGAACGATCTGAAAAAGGCCTATCGCAAACTGGCCATGAAGTATCATCCTGACCGCAATCAGGGCGATGCCGGTGCCGAGGCCAAATTCAAGGAAATATCGGAAGCCTACGATATCCTCTCGGACGAGGAGAAGCGCGACGCCTACGACCGGTTTGGCCATGCCGCATTTCAGGGCGGCGGCGGCGGTTTCGAAGGTGGTTTCGGCTCTTCCTTCGCCGATGTTTTCGACGACCTGTTCGGTGAATTCATGGGCGGTGGCCGGCAGCAGCGCGGCGGCAATAACCGCGGCGCCGATTTGCGCTACAATATGGACATTACGCTGGAAGAGGCCTTCAACGGCAAGACTTCCAAGATCACCATCCCCACAACGTCCGTCTGCGATGGTTGTGAGGGCACCGGTGCCGAGGCCGGCTCCCAGCCGAGCACCTGCGCCACCTGTCAGGGCCATGGCAAGGTGCGGGCGCAATCGGGCTTTTTTACCATCGAACGTACCTGCCCCAATTGCGGTGGTGTCGGCCGCGTGATCTCCAATCCCTGCAAGTCCTGTTCAGGCGCGGGCCGGGTCGAAAAAGACAAGACCTTGTCGGTCAACATTCCCAAGGGCGTGGAAGACGGCACCCGCATCCGTTTGAGCGGCGAGGGCGAGGCCGGTCTGCGCGGCGGTCCGCCGGGTGATCTGTATATTTTCCTCTCGCTGCAGCCCCATGAAGTGTTTCAGCGTGATGGCGCCAATATCTATTGCCGTGTTCCCATCGCCATGACCACCGCCGCCCTGGGCGGTGATATCGACGTCCCCACCCTGGACGGCGGCCGGGTTGCCGTTTCGTTGCCCGAGGGCACCCAGACGGGGCGTCAGTTCCGCCTGCGTGGCAAGGGCATGCCCCATATGCGCGGTCGGGGCCAGGGCGATATGTATGTTCAGACCATGGTTGAAACGCCGGTCAATCTGTCGAAAGAGCAAAAAGAATTGTTGGCCCAGTTCCAGGCCTCCCTGGGCGATGGCGGCACCAGTCCGGAAAGCGAAGGCTTCTTCAGGAAAGCCAAGGAACTGTGGAACGACATCACTGACTAGGGATGTCGGCGGCCTTCCTTGTGCTAATCGGGGATACGGGGCCGGACCCTTAGCAGCCTGTAACCCGCGGCCGTTTCATAACCGGCGAATGTGACCCAACCCGGTTGCTGATCGATCGTGTTGGGTTGCAGGCGGACTTCTGGCAGACCGTCCGTCCCCAACCGCCAGGTCTGCATCTTGCCTTTTTGGCCATCATAGATCATCAGCGAGTCCAGATCGGGGAAAGCGAGACAATGGCTCCATCCCGGGCCTAAGTCGGGAATGGCCCGGTTGCGGCGAAATTCTTGGCCAGCGGGGTCGAACGTAAAAAAGCGCGGGCGTCCGCGAGTACGGAAAAGCACCATATGGGTGTTGCCGCCGACGGAATAGATCACCGGATTCCAAAAATTCCTGGGCAATGCGGAGCGGTTGCCCAGGTCGGTAAAATCGCCGCGCTGGTTGAGCTCGTGAACGGTCACCGACGGCTCGTCCGAGCGGAAGAAGGCCATGTAGGCCTGGCCGTCATGTGCGAAGCTGGCAATCTTGTTGAAACGGCCATAGTTGGTCGCGACAATGCTGGCCGATGAAATCGTGACTCTCGTCTGGCTCATGCGATAGCGGATGACTTCGCCGGTCCGTGAATGCAGGGCGTAGAGAATGGGCCGGTTGGTGCTGCCGGCCATGGCCAGCGATCGCCAGCGCGGCAGCCCGGTTGTGACAACGGCAAGATTGGCCGGCGACAGGCTGCCGTCCGGCATGATGGCGCGGGCACCGACCCGGGTTCCCGGGTTGCCGAACAGAACCAGCCGGCTGCGCCCCGCCCGATAAGGAATGACTGTTGAAAAGCCGCCCGCGGCGAATTCGATTTCCAACCGCTCATCGCTCATATTGCCGTCGGGATGGACGGCGTTGACGTGCAAATTCCTGTCGCACAGCAGGTTTGCGGTGATGATGTCGGTGGGCGTAAGTCCCCAGGTTTCTTCCGGTCCTTCACCGAGCGGGCGGAAGGGATCGTCAATCACTTCGATGACCGGTTCGGTCCGAAGATGCTCACTGCCGATGCTGCCCGTCTTGTTGCCGACTTTCCATCCGCGTCCCCGTTGCGCCACGCCGCCCTTGGCATTGACGGTCAGGAAATTCCAACTGGTGCGTGAGCGAAAGAGCGAGACCAGTTCCAACTGTCGTGGCAGGTCCTTCTGAATAGTGTGGTTTCGGAGGTTGCCGGCCAGGTCCAGGTCATAGCGGTGAAGAACACCGTTGCTTCGTCGATAGCCAAAGACGTAGGCCGTATCCGTACCTTCGAACTGGAACATTGGGAAGCCGGTTCTTTTCGGCCAATCCTCCCATGTCACCGTATTGAGCAGGTTTATCCGGACGCGGGATTCCCGCGCCCGCCGGGCGATGCGAAATAGCGAGACCTGGGGCTTCTGCCGTACGAAAGCCAGTGCGATCAACACGTCCTGGCCAAACATCCGTACCGCGTGCAGCCGGTTGACCGCATGTGGAAGGCTGAAGGTAACCGGCGCGGTCAACGTTCGCCCGTTGCGGCGAAACGGTGTCATGTATCCTACATTGGTGACCCGGTCGGCTTCGAACAAAAGCACCTGGTCTCTGATGGTCATGAATGTGGGCGAGGCAAATCCCCCACTCCCGCCCTGCCGTCCCTGGCTGGCGGTAATCCGCTCCCTTGGCAGGCCGCCGTCATCGATTTCATGGACCTCATGCGCGCCGCCCTGGCGGTCATAGCGCAGCTCGAACCGGCGTCCCGCGAACTCCGCATGCGTGATATCGGTCCATCTGCGGCCCAGCCTGCCAAGGTCGATCCGGGTTTCAAGCCGTCCGCCGGCATCAAGCTGCCAACGTTCGAATTTGCGGCTATTGCTACTGTAGAGCACCGCATGGGTCTGGTTCAGATTTGGGTTCCTGCGGACAGTGAAATAGGCGGCGCGGTCCATGGCATTGCCGATGTCGTATCGTAAATTGCGGGCCTTGGAGAGCCGGCCGTAATGCATGATCGAGTCAAAGTCATACTCACCGACCGGTGTCGCACCCCTCAGTTTGTTGAGATTGAATGCCGCCCGAAAAAACTTCGCCCGATCCATATGGACCACAACATGGTCGTCCCGGTCTGGCCGCGATTGTTCATGTTGTACGCCGATGGCATGAAACATTTCGTGGATGACCGTGCCACGACGGGGCGCGCGTGCGGTAAGAACGATGTATTGCTGCTCGCCCCGCCATTCGCATGGCGGATTTCCCACGTAGCTGCTACGGCCGCTTGAGCGTTCCGGATTGCGGCGGAACTGGACATGGTCCGCTCTACGCCGCCCCAAGCGCTCGAAATGCCAGTGCGTAAGGTCCTGCAGTGCCTTGAGGGAGTCCTCGATTTCCGCGATCTCGGAAGCCGTGAAATTGCCTCGGCGAAATGAATAGTACACCCACCCGCCGCGCCATCTAGCGGCCGGATTTGTCTTGATGTTGCCCATGGCGAAATCCCCTGGTTCAAAAAAGAGAACTCGATCCACGCGGTACTGCAACCTGCCGGGGATCATCAGACCACAGTGGACGCCGTAGGTCATGCGTTTTGGACGAACCTCGTGCTATCCTGCCAGTGGTTGGCGATGCGGTCCGGGCCGCTGCCATTGTAAATGCGTCGAAAAAGGAGCAAGGGATGACCACGAAGCAGCAATGGCTTTTGGCCCGGACGCCGCCGGAAGGGTTGCCTCTGGCCGATGATTTCGAATGGCGCGAAGGTCCCGTGTCTGAGCCCGGGGCGGGACAATTGCTCTGCCGCACGATCTATCTTTCCCTCGATCCTTATCAATGGGGGCGAAGGCGGGGCGGGTTGGAGAAGCCTGGCGAGGTCTGCCACGGACGCACCGTCGCCCAGGTGATAAAGAGCAACATGCCGGCCTATGGCGAAGGGGATTTCCTATTCAATACCAACGGTTGGCAAAGCCATGGCCTGACCGGCGAGGGCGTTTTCGACTTCACCTATATGTTCCCGCGAAAACTGGACCCATCGGTGGCGCCGATTTCCACCGCCATTGGCGTGCTGGGCATGCTGGGCCTGACCGCCTATTCCGGCCTGGTCGTGCAATGCCAACCCAAGGCGGGCGAAACCGTCGTGGTTTCCGCCGCATCGGGTGGCGTCGGCCAAGTCGTGGGACAGATCGCCAAGATCCTTGGCTGCCGCGTTGTTGGCATTGCGGGCCGGGAGGAGAAATGCGCCTACGTGATCGACGAACTGGGCTTCGATGCCTGTGTCTCGCACCTCGGCGATGATCTGGTCGGTGCGCTGTCGGCGGCATGCCCCGATGGCATTGATGTCTATTTCGAGAATGTTGGCGGCAGGACATTCGAAGCGGTGCTGCGGAATTTGAACAAGGGTTCGCGCATCAGCCGCTGCGGCCTGGTTTCGCAATATGGCAACATGGACGGCCGCGACGCGGCGGAGGTTTGGCTGGAAACAGGCCAGGCGGTGTTCGAGAAACAGAACTGCGGCGTATTTCCCTTGGCGGTCGGTAAATTTGTTGCCGAGCATCAGGATGCCTTCCTGGCGCAAATGGCTGATTGGCTGAAGGATGGCAAAGTGAAATATCTCGAAGATGTCCGTCCCGGCCTGGAACATACGCCCGAAGTCTTTCGTGCCATGTTGGAGGGCGGTAATTTCGGCAAGACCATGATCCAGGTCTCGGATGATCCGACAAGATAGGCTGATAAGGGTTCAGCGTTGTCTTAGCGCATGTCGGGTTTAATCAAACCCGAACCCATGCGCTAAAACCTTTAGAATAGAGCGACTTATCCGCATTCAATTGAATCCAATTGAATGCGGGTTGCTCTAGATATCGTACCAGGCTTCGACCGATTGGCTGATGCAGGCCGGGTCGCTGGAATTTTCCAATTCCGTGACAATAGCGGCGATGTCCGCCGGCCCGGCGGCGATCTCGCCCGTGGACACGCCTAGCTCGTAGACCGAGCTCACGGCCGGATAAAGCGCATCAATGGCCAGGATGCGGCGGTTCCGGTGTTGCAGCATATGTTCGAACAGGCGGGCATAGGTTGTTGGGTCGTAGTCCGCCGCGTCGGCCGTCCCGTCATTCTTGGCAAGGCCCAGAAGATTGGCGGCGTCCCTGGCCTCTCGCCAGATCTGTTGCAGCACATTGATCGGCGCATCGCGGCTTTCGTTGGCATGTTGCGGGTTGGCGATCGATGCCCGGCGCTTCTCCTCGATCCGTGCCCTGACCTCGACCGACGGCACCGGCACGAAGAATATCGTCCCTTCGCCGTTCAGCAGCCCCTCCGCCGGATCGTCCTGATTTTGCAGCAGCTCGACAAATCGATTGCCGACAATGGGCACTTCCCCGATCAGCAAATGCTCTTGGTTGATATACTCCTTATCCCATTGCCGCACCGCGCGCCGGGCCCACTGGCCGACCGCCTTGCGGATAAGCGGATGGGTGAAGCCGTCGATTTCGGGATACTTCGCCAGCATTGCCTCGGTCTCGAATGCCGCCCGCGCCAAATCCCATTGCAGCAAATGCACCTGCCGTCCGGCATTCGCCGCCATCAGGGTCTGTTGTTGCAGAAATAGCGATTTGCCGACCCCAGGCAGGCCAGCGAAAAATATCATGCGACGTGCTCTCGCCGCCGAAGTCATCGCCGCGCCGATGGCGGTATCGGGCGATATGACAATTGCCCCGGTCATGATTTTTCCGACAATCGCGCCTCCAGCTCATGACGCTGGATCTTGCCGCTGGTGCTGCGGGGAAAATCAGCCAAATCGATAAAATGCACTTCCTTTGGCAGCTTATAACCGGCCAGTTTGCCCTTGCATGTGGCCAGCAGGTCCTCGGCGCTCAGGTCCGGTTGCGCGCGGGCGGCAAAGACGACCGGTACCTCGCCCCAACGGGCATCGGGTTTGCGCACCACGGCGGCATCGGCGATGCGGGCATCAGCCAGGATGTATTGTTCGATCTCGGCGGGATAGATGTTCTCGCCGCCGGATTTGATCATGTATTTGACCCGATCGACGAAATCCAGGCTGCCGTCTGGGTTGCGGCGCAGGACATCCCCCATGTGGAACCAGCCGCCGCGAAAACTTTCCCTATTGGCCTCGTCGTTGTTCCAATAGCCGCTGAATAGGGACGGTCCACGGATGGCCAGTTCGCCGGGGCTGCCGTCGGGTACGTCGTTGTCTTCCGGGTCGACCAGGCGGATTTCGCAGAAATCGTTCTGCCGTTTCGACAGCGACGTGGGCGCCGTTCCCACCGCGACATAGTTTGCCGTGGCCGGTGGCATGCCGGTTTCCGTCGAACCGAAGGTGTTCAGGTATGGCGCGTCCAGCAGTTCGGTGATCTCGGCCAATTGCTGCCGTGGCACCAGATCGGCCATGGCGCCGATCATACCGATCCCCTTGGGCTGCACATTACCCTCCCGCAACACGGTGATGAACTCCATGATCATGCCGGGGATCAGCGGTAGATAGTGGATCTGTTCGTCTTTGATTGCCGCGACCAACTGGTCGGGCTGATAACCGTCCACGACGATGACCTTGCCGCCCCGCATCAAGGTCGCCAGGGCAAAATCGTTGGCGCCCATGTGAAACAACGGTGTCCAGGCGACGAAGGTATCCCCGGCAGGGGCGCCGGTCTCGGCGCCATAGATCGCGGTGCGGGCGATCATGGCACGATGGCTGATCAAGGCGCCCTTGGGCAGACCCGTGGTGCCGGAGGTGAAGATGATGATCAGGCCGTCCTCGCCGCCTGCGTCTGCCAGGGGTTCGCCGGCGGCGGCCTCGGCCAGGGCTGCTTCGTACGGTTCGCCCAGACATAGGCAATCCTGGCCCTCCAGCCGCTCCATATAGTCCGGCTGGACGATCAACATATGAGGCGTCGTCAAATCGATGCAGTGGCGCAGCTCATGCGGCGAGAGGCGCCAGTTCATGGCGGCGGTGATGGCGCCGATCTTGGCCGCCGCCAGTTCCACTTCGATGAACGCCATGCAGTTGCGCGCCAGCAGGCCGACCCGGTCGCCAGGGCCGACGCCCCGGTCGGTCATATGGTTGGCCAGGCGGTTGACCCGGTCGTCTAGCTGGCTGTAGGTCAGATGTTCGCCACCCGCCGACAGGGCGATATCGCGCGGGTGGCGCCGGGCCTGGGCCGCGAAGATCCGCCCAATATTGCCGCCGCCGGCACCTTGAATTTGTTGCGCCGCCGTCATGCGCTCTCAACCAGGGCCAAAACCCGCGCCGGGCTGCCAGAGCCCTGGCGGATCTTCAACGGCGGTGTGATCAGCACGGCGCCCTGAGGCGGCAGGGCGTCCAGGTTGGTCAGGGCCGGCAGGCCGAAGCGGTTGTTACCATGCATGTGATAGTGGCAGGGGTAGGGCACGTTGGCATGCCCCGCCTGGCCCGCGTCCGTGCCCACCGCCTCGCAGCCGAAGCCGATGACATCCCGCGCCTCGATCAGCCAGGGGATCAGATCTTCGTGTGGCCCGGGCGTATGGGCGCCATCCTCAGCCATGTTCATGTAGGCCACGGGGTCGTGTTTCAGGGACCAATCCGTGCGCATCAACAGCCAGGAGCGCGGTGGGATTTCGCCGTTGACCGCCTCCCAGTCCTCCACCATGTCCTGGGTCAATAGAAAGTCCGGGTCCGCCGCCGCCTGGGCCGAACAATCCACGACGCAGGCATGGGCCAGGAATTTCTCCACCGGGATGGTGTCCGTGGCGTTTTCCGGCAGATCCTTGCCCGATACCCAATGGATCGGCGCGTCGAAGTGGGTGCCTGTGTGTTCGCCGCAGGACAGATTGTTCCAATAGCAGAACGGCCCGCGATGGTCATAGCGGGATATCTCTTCCATGCGGAAAGGCCAGGACTGGCCGAATTCGGGCGGCATGACGATCGTGGGCACGTCCGGCTGCAAGGTCATGGTCAGATCCACGACCTGGATGCCGCCACCCAGAATGCCGCCCATCAACTGGCCCAGAAGACTATCCTTGGTCATCGGCCCGCGCCTCCCCAACTGCCAGATTCAAAGGGTAATTTCACGTTCGATCTCCTTCGGATTTTCCGCCAGACGTTCGGCGATCTCTTCCGCCACGGCGCCGATGGCCAGATCTTCCAGGCCCTTTTTCAGGGCGTCGACGATCCGTCCCGCGACCTGATTGGGGGGTAGTTTCGGGGGCGGCACCATTTGGTGCCACTCGTCGTCCAACGGCCCGACGAAGGCGTTAAGCACACGGATTCCGCCAGGGCCCAATTCGGCGCGCAGACATTGCGCCAGCGAACGGGCCGCCGCCTGGCTCGCCGAATAGGTGCCGAAGGCGGGATTATTGACCTGGGCATAGACGGACAGGACATTGACCCAGGCGCAGGCGCCATGGGCGCCGTCGGCGCCGCGCCCGCGCATGGCGGGGCCGAATGTGCCGGCCAGGCGCAGCAGGCCGAAATAGTGGATATCCATTTCCTCGCGGCAGAGGTTCAGGTCCATGCGATCAACGGCGCCGCCGGGCCGCAGGTGATAGCTGTTGTTGACCATGATCTCCACCTTGTCGCCCAGTACCGAGGCCAGCTCCTGCACGCTGTCGGTATCGGTTACATCAAGGGGAAACAGGGTCACACCTTCGATTTCCTTAACCGCCGCCAAGGCGTCACTGGTCTTCCAGGGCTCGGCGTGGCCGACGAAAATTTCCCGCGCGCCGGCCGCCTTGAAGGCTTGCGCCAATGCCAGGCCAAGCGCGGTCTTGCCATTGACGATCAATACCCGGCGGTCCTTCGGATCCATGTTCATCTCCCGCAATTGCACATCATCTTCCAGGTTCGGGCCGGATTTTTCCGGCCGGGCGTTCATCACCGCGTGGCCGCTACGGTCCAGATCAAGCGACAGGCGGACCCGTTCGCCCTGCCGGCAGTCTTCCGCCAGGTGCGCCACAACGGTTGGGCCGGCGTCCGACCGCACCAGGCCCAGGCGCCAGGGCAGGCGGTCCCGGAAGAACAGATCATTGGCGGCATGCACATTGGTTTCCGCCAGCAGCGCGCCGCCGGTTGCCACGTCGCGCCAGGGCAGATCGTCACCCAGGCATTGGCCGCAAACCTGGCGCGGCGGATATTGCACCTGACCGCAGCCCGCGCAGACCTGCAGGGCAAAGCGGCCCACGGCGGCCATGGCAGTCAGGCCCTGGGCCTCGCGTGAGCGGTTGCCCGGCGGCAGGGTGGGCTGACGGGTGCGCTTGACCGGGTCCTTCTTCCGTGGCGGCGGCAATGGTATTGTCATGGCGTGCTCATGGTGTCTTTAGCGATCCTCGCGGGCCAGAACGGCGGCGGAACTGCACAGGCCGCGGTCATAATTGATCATGCCGAAGCAGGAAGCGACACCGTGACGGGCGCCTTCCACCACGGCGCCCGTGCTTTGATCCGTCAATTGGCGGATCGCTTCGGTCAGGCCCAGGGAGCCGCCGGCGGCGCCGGCCTGGCCCACGGAAAGTTGGCCGCCGGAGGTATTGAAGGGGAAATTGCCGCCCGCCCTCAGGTCGTGCCGGCGGACGAATTCCGCGGCCTCGCCCTTACCGCAAAAGCCCAGATCCTCGATCTGCATGAAACAGATCACCGGGTAGTCGTCGTAGGCCTCCAGGAAATCCATATCCTCCGGTCCAACACCGGCCAGATCATAGAAGCCGTCCACATCCATGGCCCAGCCGCCCCTGATCTGGATTGGATCGTCAGGATAGGCGTTGTGCCGTTCGATGGTGGACAGAACCTCGACGAACGGCAGCTCCAGCGCCCGGGCGCGTTCCGCCGGCATGACCAGAAAGGCTTCGGCGCCGGCGCATGGCATGACGCAATCGAACAAACACAAAGGTTCGGCGATGGGCCGGGCATTCATGTAGTCATCCAAACTGAGCGGCCGCTTCATCAAGGCGTTTGAGTTTTGCAAGGCGTTGTCGCGCTGGGCGATGCACAGTTTCGCGAAATCCTCCCGCTCGGCGCCAAATTGGCGCATGTAGTGGTCGGTCAGAAAAGCGAACGAGGCGTTCGGGCCGCCGGAGCCGTATGGATAGACGGCATCATTGGCGAACTGGGAGAACGAGGCGATGGTTTTGCGGAAACTGTCCACATGATTGGTATCGCCGGCGATGCAGGCGACGATTTCGGCATCGCCGCATTGCACCGCGCGGGCGGCCCGGCGCAGGGCCACCGCGCCCGAGGCACCGCCCATGGGAATATGGTCCAGCCAGCGCGGCGAGACGCCCAGGTGCTGAGTCAGGCCCACCGCCGTATCGGGTTCCAGGGTAAAGGACGAGATGCAAAAGCCATCGATCTCGTCCTTGCCGACGCCGGCGGCTTGGATCAATTCGGCCAGGGCCCGGCCGCAGAACCAATGGGCGCTGCGCAGGGAATAACGGCTATAGGGAATGGTGACCGGCACGCAGACGGCCACACCTTCGTATCCCCTGCGTCCGGCAGGCTGCTGGCCGCTCATCGGTTCAAAATTCCCTCTCTCCCAGGCCATGCCCGGTTCATGGACCATCGCCGTTGCGCAGGTTAGCACAATCATTCCGCCAATCGAAAAGCTTGACTGATGGCGGTTGCATGGCATTCTCGGTGGAAAATAACAGCCACACCCATCGCGTTTTCCGACCCCATCTAGGATTTGCCGTGAGAGTTCCGACGCTGTTGCCGATGATGTCGGCGCTCTATGGCCTGGGTCTTGCCAATATCTTCATCCGCTCGTCCATGGGCGTGCTGGCGCCTGAACTGGCCGCCGATCTGGGTCTGGCGCCGGAGATGCTGGGCGCCATCGCCTCCGCCTTTTTCCTCAGTTATGGCTTGATGCAGATACCGACCGGCCTGATGCTGGATCGCTTCGGGCCCCGCGTTACGGTTTGCGGTTTTTTCCTGATTACCGTTCTCGGCACGTTGTTGTTCGCGCTTTCGCCCTCCGGGCCGGTGATGTTGCTATCCAGGATCATGATGGGGGCGGGCTGTGCCGGCGTTTTTTCGGGCGCATTCTTGATCATCGCGCGGTTCTATCCGCCCGTCCGCTTCACGCCCATGGGCGCCACCCTGAACAGTTTCGCCATGCTGGGGACATTTCTGGCGACAATCCCCCTGGCCTTTCTCGTCACTACCATTGGCTGGCGGGATAGCTTCCTCTGGATTGGCATTATCATGGCGGTCATCGCCCTGCTTGCCGTATTGACCTTGCGTGATCAGCCGCCCGGCGTTGATGCCACGGCCAAGCGGGAGCGGCAGGAAAGTGTGCGCGACGTGCTGGCGGGCTCCTGGGAGGTCATGCGCACGCCGGGTATCCTGGTCATCACGGCGGGCGGTATCGCGCTGTCGGCAGGCAATACCATTATAGGCATTTGGGGCGGACCCTATCTGAATGATGTCCACGGCTTGAACGAGACGGAACGGGGCGGGGTGCTGATATTCATGGCATTCTCCGGTGTCGCCGGGCATTTCCTGTATGGCCAGGCCGCCCGTATCCTGAATACCCTAAAATATCTGGTGCTGGGCGGGGCGGCGGCCATCGCGGCGATCATGGCGACCCTGGCGTTGTTCCCCGCACCCAGCCTGACCATGGTGACGATCCTGCTGGCTCTATTGGGCCTGGCCTGTGGTTTCCCGACCATATTGCTGGCGCATGGCCGGGCCATGGTGCCCGATCATCTCATTGGACGCGGCCTGACGACGGTGAACACGGGCATCATGGTCGCCATCGCGGCGATGCAAATGGCCATTGGCGGCCTGATCGGAAGCGTTGCGACCACGGCCACCGGGCAGGCCAGTCCAGACGGCTACCGCGCGGCGTTCGGCTTTATCGCTGTCATGGCGGTGTTGACTTTCTTGATCTACACCCGTGTCCGCGACTGTCCGCCGCGTTCGTGATCTTTAAGGTCACGTTCAAGCGCCACTAGCGCATGTCGGGTTTAATCAAACCCGAACCCATGCGCTAAAACCTTTAGAATAGAGCAACTTATCCGCATTCAATTGAATGCGGGTTGCTCTAGGGCGGCGCGCCGCAATGGCGCTAGTCCTGGCAATTATTGTCTGTTCCAGTCAATAATTCCTGCGTCCGCCGGAATGGCCGGCTGGCATATCAGATCAATCGAAGAGGTTATCTGTGCCATGAAATCGACCACGCGGCTGCGCCAACTTCTCAACGTCCCCGGAACCTTGCAGATCCCCGGTGCCTATGACGGCGCCTCGGCCCGCGTCGTGCATGCCTTGGGCCACGGCGCGGTGTATCTGACCGGCTTCGGCATGGAGGCCTCGGTCCTGGGCATGCCGGACATCGGTCTCGCCAGCCAGGCGGAAATTGTTGCCCACGCCGGCAACATTGCCGCCGCCGTGCCGGTGCCGGTGATATCCGATGCCGATACGGGATACGGCGGCCTGACCAATGTGCATCGCACTGTGCGCGATTTCGAACGGGCGGGCATCGCCGGCATTCATATCGAGGACCAGGCCCTGCCGAAACGTTGCGGCGGCATGGCCGGGCGGCGTGTCGTGCCGAGGGAGGAAATGGTCGCCCGCCTTAACGCCGCGCTGGGTGCGCGGCAAGACCCGGATTTCGTCATTATCGCCCGGACCGATGCCAAGGCGGAGCATGGCGTCGATGCGGTGATCGAGCGTCTGAACGCCTATTTCGCCGCCGGCGCTGATCTGGGGATGATTGCGGAGCCGTTCGAGGTGGATGAACTGCGCCGGGTTTGCGCTGAAATCGACGGTCCCCTGGCCATGGTGGGCGGCGTCGCGGAATGGCCCGAAAGCATGCTGTCCCGCGATGAATTCGCCGAACTGGGGGTCAAGCTGGTGCTCTATGCCCTGACCGGCATGGGGGTGGCGCTGCAGGCGCAGCTGGCCGTCTATGGCGATCTGCTCAAGAACGGCCATCTCGGTCCGGCCAGCGAGCGCGCCATGATGTCCCTGGACGAACTCAGCGAACTGATGGGCCTGTCCGAATGGAACGAGATCGAAGCCAGGGCCCAGACGGCCGCTGATTGACGCGTCAGTTCCGAGCGGCCATGGCGCCTTGCGCCGCCGGTGCGCGATAGTTGGCGTAGATTTCCTTGACCCATGCGGCGGCGGGATGACCGGCCCAGCGGGCGATGAAATCGCTAACGCAATCGGGCATCGGCTCCGGCCGTGTCATCTCGCAATCCGGCGGATTGATGGCCGGGGCGAGGAGCGCCGCGGCGGTCAGGTCGGCGACGGAAAACTGCTCCCCCACAAGAAAGCCGGTGCCTTCGGACAGTTTCGCGATTTCATCAAGCATGTCCGCCAGCGTCTTGAATGCCCTATCAACCGCGTCCTGGCCGGTAAGGCCGTTGCCTTTCTTGATCAGCCCCTTCGCCATGGGGTAGGCGGCGCGGTAGGCCAGGCGGACCGGCAGGCTTTTGCCATCCGTGAACATGCGGCAAAAATAGGCGCCTTCGTCGAGCATTTCCGAGAACAGCGCCAGGCGTGTGCTGGGCCCCAGCTTTCGGTCGAACTCATCCTGCAATTCCAGTGCCGCCGCCCTCTCCGCCGGATCCTGGGGATAGAGGGCCGGTGAGGGCGCGATCTGTTCGAGCCGGTCGATAATGTCGGCGGAGCCGGGGATTACATCATTGCCGATCCGTAAAACGGGCGTCTTGGTCTGGCCGCTGAGTTGCCTGATCGGGCGCATGTGCGGGCCGGGCAGATAGTTCAGGCGGCGATGCTCCAGGCCCTTGTAGTCAAGCGCCCAGCGGGCCTTTTCATTGAAATGCGAATAGGGAAATTGGTGCAACTCAATCTTCATGCCTTCCTCGATTCACCATTGCATGTTAATCAACATGTAATTAGTATGATGACCAACATGCAATAGGCCGTCAACGGAAAAATGCGTTACAAACCGGAACACAAGGAACTGACCCGCGGCCGTATTGTTGCCGCCGCGGGGGACCTGTTTCGCCGCCACGGCTATGACGGCGTTGGCATCGATCAGATCATGGCGGCGGCAAAGCTGACGCGGGGTGGCTTTTATGGCTATTTCGCCTCGAAATCAGTCCTGTTTGCCCAGGTTATCGCGACGGAGCATGGCCTCAACGCCATGATGAAACGGCGCGCGGGCTCCAGCACGGGGGATCTGACGGATCAGGCGCTGGAAATTGTCGATGGCTATCTTGATCCCGACAACAGGGCTGAAATCGGACGAGGCTGCAGCATGGCCAGCCTGTCCGTGGACGTGGCGCGGGCGGGAGCGGAGGCGCAGACGGCTTTCTCCGCCAAGCTATCCGATTTGGCGGCGGAACTCGGCCGGGGTCTGGATACGGAAGACGGGCTCGATCCACGGGCGCTGGCATCCATTGCCCTCAGCGTCGGCGGCGCCGTGCTCAGCCGCGCTGCCAACGACGACGAACTGGTGCGCCGGCTCAGCGAAGCCTGCCGGGCCGCCGTGGCTCGAGAACTGCGGCCGTCCTAGAATCTAAATGGCAGATGCCTCGGTCCGCGGACCTGGCCGCCGGCCCAGGTGACCGCATCGGGATCGGTCAGTTCGAACTCTGGAATGCGTTCGAACCAGATCCGTAGCGCCGCCTCCATCTCCATGCGTGCCAGGTTCGAGCCGGCGCAGCGGTGGGAGCCGATGCCGAAGGCGATATGGCGGTTCTTCTGCCGGTCCAGGACAACCTTGTCTGCGTCCTCGAACACGTCCGGGTCACGGTTGGCGGCGGGGAAATTCAACAACACCTTGTCACCGGGTTTGAATGTGACATCGCCGGCCTGGATTTCCTCCGTCGCCACGCGGGCCATGGTCACCGGCGAGTAGAAGCGCAGCAATTCCTCAATGGCGGTGGGAAACAGATCGGGCTCGCCGGCCATGCGCCGGCGGTCTTCCGGGTTCATGGCGAAATGCCATAGGGACGAGCCGATGGAGCTCCACGTGGTATCGATGCCGGCGACCAGCAACAGATCGCACATGGCGATCACGGCCTTGCGCGCGATGGGCTGTCCGTTGATCTCCTGGCTTAGCAGGTTGGAAATCAGATCGTCCTTGGGCTCGGCCTTGCGCTGATCGACCAGCTCGGCGAAGAACTGGCGGATGATGTGCCGGTAATGCTTCAACTTGTCGGGGTCCTGCATACCCTGTTCCACAAGGCCGCGGACCCAGCCGACGAACTCATCCGTCCGGTCGCCATCGACGCCAATGATATAGGCAATGGTCTTGGCCGGGATATGAACCGCATAGTCCAGCGCCGCATCGCAGCTACCCTGTTCGATAAAGCCGTCGATCAGGTCGTGGCAAAGTTGTTCGGTAAAGGGGCGGTATCCTTCCACCGCCTTGGGTGTGAACAGCGGCAGGATCAGCCGACGCATGGGAATATGCTCGGGCGGGTCCGAGGTTATGGGCGGGGCCGAGCTGCCGTATTCCGCCAGTTCCGCGTCAAACTCCTCGCTCTTGGGCGGGCTGACCAGCATGACGTTGCGCGAAGACAACTCCGGCACCATGCGTACAAAGGCCTGCATGTCTTCATAGCGCGTGGGCAGCCAGGAACCGCCCCAGCGTTCCGTATGGGCAATGGGGCACTTCTGCCGCAACTCGTCCCAGACCGGCGCCGGGTCCTTGACATAGTCCGGGTCGAACAGGTCGTAGTCCGTTGCCCAGTCTTCCACAGGCGGTCTCTTATTCATTGCCCATACTCCCCCAATTTTCTTGAACTAATCGTCGGCGATTTCGATGGCGTATTCCGGGCAGTTTTCCAGCGCCAGTTTAGCCTTGTCCTCAAGTCCGGCGGGTACCTCACCATCGTTCAGCGCGGTCGCCACGCCGTAATCGTCCACGTCGAACAATTCCGGCGCCAGGGCACAGCATCTGTTATGCCCTTCACATTTATCGGCGATTACTCTGACCCGCATGATTTGTTTCCCCATAGTCCCGATGATCGTTTTTGGTTGGATCATCCGCCGCGCCAAGGATAGCGGCGGCGCCGTGGCTTGTCCATGCGGGGGCGGGCGCCCATAATCGTCCCGAAGGAAGACACACAAAGAAGGATGGGAGGATCGGCATGGGATTGGTGGATGGCAAGGTAGCGATGGTCACGGGCGGTGGCTCCGGCATCGGACGGGCCTGCGCGGAGACCCTGGCGCGGGAAGGCGCCCAGGTGGTGGTCACGGATATCGACGATGACGGCATGTCTGCCACCGTCGACAACATTTCGTCCCAGGGAGGTGCCGCCTTCGCGCTGCCCCATGACGTGACCGACGAGGACGTCTGGCGCGAGGTGATAGAGGAAGTGCGGGCGCGCTGCGGCGGGCTGCATATTCTGGTCAACAACGCCGGCATCGGCATCGGTGGTTCCCTATTGGACATGACCCTGGAAGATTGGCGGCGGCAGAACGCCATTAATCTCGACGGTGTCTTCCTGGGCACCAAACACGGCATTCCCGCCATTCACAATTCCGGCGGCGGCTCCATCATCATCATGTCATCGGTTGCCGGCCTGCGTGGCTCCCCCGGTTTGGCTGGCTATAGCGCTTCGAAGGGCGGGGTGCGCCTGTTCGCCAAGTCCGCCGCGCTGGAATGCGCCGGCGCCGGCCTGAAGGTGCGGGTCAACTCGGTGCATCCGGGCATTATCGACACGCCGATCTGGACCAAGCTGCCGGCTGGTGGCTTGAGCGGCGGCGCGAACGCCATCGATCCCGAGGCCCTGGCCGCCAGCACCGTGGCGCACCGGGCCGGCCGGCCACAGGAAATTGCCGATGGCGTGCTGTATCTGGCCTCCGATCTGTCGTCCTATGTCAATGGCTCGGAGCTGGTGATCGACGGCGGCATGATGGCGGGCGGGGCCAACCGGACGGCGCTGCAAGACTGATCCAGAACAAGTGCTTGCCGGGCGGACGGCCAGGAAAAACCCGACGCATTCGACATTTTGTGGCGATAGCGGTGTATATGCTATAACACTGATGTAGCAGTAAGATTTTGTAATCCTGTATGTAGTCAGTAAGAGGAGCGTCCCATGAAAATGTTGTCATGGATTTTCGTAGCTTTCATCACCCTCGCCATTTCGGCCTGTGAAACCACCCAGCAAAACTCTCAGACATCGGCATCCGGTCAGGACTTGATCGGTGACTGGACTGGGACATGGTCGGCGGACAATGGCTCTTCCGGAGCATTTGCCCTGAAGGTAATGAGGGTCAGCAAGGGCGGGCGGATCATTGCCCGGCGGTCTTCCCCGACCGAAAAGGAAGCCTCTGTCGAACATGTGACAATGGGCAAGATTTCCGGCGACCAGATTGAGTTGGACCGGGGCAAGAATTCCTGGATCAAGCTGTCCAAGCAAAAGGCGGAGGCTGGCCAGCTATGGCTAAAAGGCCGGTATTCGGCGATGGTCGGCAAGAAGGGCAAGAAAAAGGCCGTTCAGGGAACCATCGCGATCAAGAAAGCCAAATAGTTCCAAGCCTGGACTACAGCGCTGGCCTTCGCATGAGGCATTGAGCGGGGATGTGTGCAGCGGGGCGTCGCCCTGTTGCCAGCATCCTCGCCCAGCCGCTTGTCTGATGCGGCTTGGCCCGAATTCATGGTAGATTGCCCCATGACGCCGGCCGGGAGCCAACCGGAAGGCGTTGCAAGACGAGATATGGGGATGGGCGGATACCGGGAGGATCGCCGTGGAGCAACGGTTGAGCATGATTTCCCTGGGTGTTCGGGATTTGCAAGAATCGGTAGCATTTTACGAAGGTGTGGTCGGCTGGAAGTCGGCGCCGGGCCCGCCCGGCATTGCATTTTTTGACCTTAACGGCCTCGTCTTCTCATTGTATCCGATTGACGAATTGGCAAAGGATATGGGTGATGACCCCCCTCAGGACGGCGAGTTTGTCTCCCAGGGCTTCGCGCTGGCGCACAATGTCCGGGCCGAGGACGAGGTGGATGCGATATTCACCCGGCTGAAACGCAAGGGCGCAAATATCGTCAAGGAGCCGGAAGCGGCCTTCTGGGGCGGTTATTCCGGCTATTTCTCCGATCCTGACGGCCATCGGTGGGAAATCGCCTACAATCCGTTTTGGCCGATTGACGACGACGGGCGCATCGACATGGCCGCTGGCGGCGCGGACGGAGAGGGCCAACAGGAATGACGCGAATGTACATGCATGCCCGAATTCTGGCGGAACCGCGGCAGTGGCGCGCCGTGGCCGATGCCTTATGCGCGGGCGGTGCGGCGCGGCTGCATGGCGCGGGTGGCGAACTGTATGGCGTCTGGCGCAGCCAGATCGGCCGGCCGCGCGATGAATTGACCGTTTTGACGGTCTGGCCCGAGGGCGCGGATGGGGTAGAGGCAATGGATCTGCTGCTGGATGGCGTGGCCGATGTCGCGGGCTGTGAAAGCCAGGCCATGGCGCCGACCCTGCGGCCCGAACATGCGGCTCCTCCTCGCCGCCAAGGCAACTATGCCTTCCGTTGGTTCGACCTGCCGATAGGGAATTGGCCTGAATTCCTGGATCTTTGCACCGCCGCCTGGCCGGGTTTTGAATCTTCCTACGACTCCCAGGTCATCGGATTGTGGCAATGTCTCGACAGTGCCCAGGGACGCTGCCGCAGCCTGTTGCTGACCCGTCGCCCCGATCTGGCCATGTGGGAACGTTCGAAGATCCCCCAGGGCGAGGCCGAGGCGGAAGTGCGCCGCCAACTCTCCCGCCGTTACGACCTGTGCGACGACACCTACGTCTACACAACGACCCTGCTCAGCGCCGAAGACCGGCAAGACGACGTGCGCTGGACCTAGTTAATGGTCACGGTTGCCTGCCTGGCCCGTGCTCTCACGCCGCCCGTTCCGCCGCGCCTTTCTCGGGCAACAGGGTCGCCAGGACATTTTCGACGATGCGCAGGCCGGCCTGGTTGTCCATGGACAGGATGCTCTCGGGGTGAAACTGCACGGCGGCGATGGGCAGGGTCTTGTGCCTGACGGCCATCACCATGTCCTGTTCGTTACGGGCGATCACTTCCAGCTCGTCGGGGATTTTTTCCGAGACAGCCAACAGGGAATGATAGCCGCCGACCCGGCAATCGGGCGCGATGCCATCGAATATGCCGCTGCCGTCGTGGCGCAGTTGCCAGTATTTGCCGTGGCGGGGTTCGTCCATCACCGTTAATTCGCCGCCAAAGGCCTCCACCGTGCCCTGCAATCCAAGGCAGATGCCGAATTGCGGGATGCCCAGCTTGGCCACGCTTTGGACCAGATCGGGCACGCCGAAATCCTTGGGCTGACCGGGTCCGGGAGAATGGATCACCAGGTCGGGCTGTTCCGCCAACGCGGCTTGGGCCGGTGCGCCATGGCGGAAGGTCTTCACATCGGCGCCGGTCTGGCGGAAATAGTCGGCCAGGGTATGGACAAAGCTGTCTTCGTTATCGACCATGACGATGGAGACATCGGTGTATTTCGGCGCGGCGGGTGCCTCGACCACTTCCGGGCCCTTGGCGCCCAGGCTTTCGACCGCCTTGAAAAAGGAGGTGGATTTGATCTGGGTCTCCATTTCCTCTTCCACCGGAACGGAATCCCAGACCAGGGTGGCGCCGACGCGGTAATCGGCGCGGCCGTTCTCCAAATGCACCGTGCGGATGGTGATGCCGGTGTTCACCGTGCCCGAGAACATCAAGGCGCCGATGGCGCCGCCGTACCAGCGCCGGGGCGAGACTTCCACGTCTTCGATAATCTCCACCGCCTTGCGCTTCGGCGCGCCGGTCAGGGTGACGGCCCACATGTGGGAGAGGAAGGCGTCGATACCGTCGAAGCCTTCCCGCATGCGGCCTTCAACGTGGTCGACGGTATGAAACAGGCCGGCGTAGCGTTCAATGGCGCGCCGGGCCAGCAGCTTTATGGTGCCCGGCCGGCAGATCCGCGATTTGTCGTTGCGGTCCACGTCCGTGCACATGGTCAGCTCAACCTCGTCCTTCCAGGAGTTGTACAGGGCCAGAATGCGTTCGGCTTCTTCCATGGCGTTGCCGCCGCTGCGAGCGGTGCCGGAGATGGGGGAGGATTCCACTCTGTCGCCATCGACACGCACGAACATCTCGGGCGAGGCGCCGATCAGTTGCTCGTTGGCGAACTGGAAAAAGAATTCATAAGGAGAGGGGTTGATGCGTTGCATCAAACGGAACATCTCCGAGGGCGGGCCGTGATAGGCGGTTTGATATTTCCGGCTCAACACCACTTCGAATATATCGCCCACGCGAATGCGTTCCCGGGCGCCGTCGACCTTGCCCATGTAGTCTTCCGGGCTGTGATCGGATGTTATGGCGCCATCGGATATGGCATTGGGACTGGCCGGCTGGGTCACGCCGGTGAAGGCTGTTTCGCCCTTGCCATGGGTGGAGACCGCGCGGTGGGTGAACTCGTACTCGTAGGCGAAGGCGACCTCCAGGCGGCGGTCCATCACCATGATGCGGTCGGGCAGATACAGGTGCAGCAGCTTGTCATCCTCGGTCCGGGGCATGGACAGGGGCATCTGCTCGAACTCGTAGATTAGATCGAAACCAAAGGCGCCCCACAGGCCAAGGAAATCATCGTTCATGCCGTCGAACTCGGCCATCAGGGCCCGGATCGGCGTGAAGGTGGAGGGCTGGCGGCTGCGTTCCTCCTCGGCGAACAAGCGGTCGGGCCGGGCCACGGTCAGCACCAGGTTCTCTTCGTTTTCCGATTTCAGTTCAATATCGGGATTCTTCAGCAATAGGGGCCGCAACATGGTCAGGATTGGCACGCCGCGCGGGTTTAGGGCGGAAAGGCGGAACTGATCGGTATGGGCGACAATCTCCACCGGAGGGTCGATAAAGCCGAAATCCCAGCGCGAATAGCGGTCTTGATCCTCGACCCCAGACGAGAGAAAGGCGCCGCGGGTGCCGTTCAGGGCATCGATCAGAAAGTCGATGCCGCGCTGAAAATCGATCTTCCGGTCGGTGCGGTCGATCACGATGCCGGTGGGTGAGACAAAGGAATAATCGGTCATGACAGGGTTTCCTGCTGGCTTGTTCCGTGGCCGGGTAACCTGAATCCATAGGTCCGCCACGGCGCGAGATTATTGGTATTGTTGAAAATCGAATTATCGCGGCGGAATTTGTCCGCCGCCCAGGCAAACGGAGAGCTTCACCAAAGAAAGGCGATGAACTTTGGCGGATGTTGCTCCGCGACCGATGTGCACAGGCATCTCATAGCGCGGGGACGCTAGCACGGCCTTGCCAATGCGTCCAGCACACTGTCAAATTTAGTCCTTGCGGCGATGATGGTAGTTTGCAACAGACGTTTCGCGGCTTGCCGAGCGGCGATTTCCATTTTGACGAGAGGAAGGCACAATCATGAACCAGGACCGACGTGCCGAGCTGGCCGAATTGACGGATCGGTTTGTTGATGCATTCAACCGCCAGGATCTGGATGATGTCATGGCGTTCTTCGCCGAGGGCGCGATCTACGACGACGCCTACGGCAACCGGCACGAGGGCAAGGCGGCGATTAGGGCCGCGTTTACGCCCGTCATGGACGGCACCATTGGCAGGATTCGTTTTGATGGCGAGGACCGCTTCATTGATGTCGGTGCGGAATCCGGCACGGGCAAGGTGATGGATAGCTGGCTGTTGCACATGCATATTGGCGCAGGCGCGGACAAGGAAGGGACGCTGCGCGGATTGGACCTGCTGCATTTCGATGCCGGTCAGCTGGTCAGGAAGGTTACCTACAAACGGGATCAGGTTTGAACCAGGCACAAGCATAAGATCATGAACACGACGTCCCTGCATGGCAGCTATCAGGCCATGCCCTATCCCAGCCGGCCGGTGCCGCTGTCGCATCCCGATCATCTGTACGTGGTTGGCCGTCTGCACGGCCTGGCGCCACGCGCGGTCGAGGACGCCAGGGTGCTGGAATTGGGCTGTGGCACCGGCGGCAACCTGCTGCCCATGGCGGCATCGTTGCCTGAAGGCGAATTTGTCGGCGTCGATCTGTCCGAACGGCAGATTGATATGGCCCGGGCGGCAGCCTCGGCGGGCGGCTTGGACAATGTGGAATTCCTGGCCGGTGACGCGCTGTCGTTGCTGGCGGACGGATTGGGCCGGCCATTCGACTATATCGTTCTGCATGGCCTTTATTCCTGGGTGCCGCCGGCGGTGCAGGCGGCCCTGCTGCCAATGTGCCGCCGGCTTTTGACCGACGATGGCATCGTCTATGTCAGCTACAACACCTATCCCGGCTGGCATGGACGTGGCCTTGTGCGTGATCTGATGCTGCGCGCCGGGGCCGGGGCAGCAAGTCCGGAGGAACAGGTGGTTCGGGCGCGGGCCGCGTTGGACGATCTGATTCCGGCCTATGCCCAGTCTGACGATGCCTACGCCAATTTGTTGGCGGAGGAAAAGGCGCGGGTCGATGACATGGAAGACTCCTTCCTGTTGCACGATCTGCTGGAAGTGGAAAATCATCCCGTCTATGTCGATGGGTTCCTGGCCCAGGCGGCAGCGGCCGGGTTGCAGTTCATCTCCGAAGGCAATGTCGCGGCCTCGCGCGAGGAGAATTTTTCGCCCGAAGCGCGGCGGCAATTGGCCGCCATCAATGATCCCATCGCGCGCGAACAGCAGATTGATTTTCTTTTGAACCGTAGCTTCCGGCAGACTTTGCTGTGTTCGGCGGGTTCGCAGGTCCGCCGCCAGATTGCCCCCGACTGGCTGGCGGGGCTGTATTTGGCATCTCCCGTGCGGCCCATGGGTCCGGATCAGAACGGCGCCCCAGGCGAAGCCTTTTTCGCCACACCCGACGGCGGCCGTTTCGGCATGACCGCGCCCAATGCCATCGCCGCCCTGAACCATCTGGCCCTGGCCTGGCCGGATTTTCTGGCTATGGAGGACCTGGCGGCCAAGACCGGCGATGGAGCGATCGTGGCGCAATTGGTGATCGATCTGTATCCCCGCAACTGGCTGGATCTGCTGCCTCGCCCGGCGGTCTATACGACGACGCCGGGCCCGCGGCCGAAAGCAACCGCTTTGGCCCGGTGGCAGATGCGGCAAGGCGATTTCGTCACCGATCTGCGGCACCGCAACGTCACCATCACGGATCCGTTCACCCGCCAACTGCTGCCGCTTTTGGATGGGCATACGGAGCGTGCCGCCTTGATGGCCGCCATTGCCGGTTTCGATGGCTACCAGGCCGCCCAGGTCGCCAATGACGATCCGGAGACCCTTCTGGATGCGGCCCTGCACCAGTTGGCTGAACGCTGCCTGCTTGTGGAATAGATGCGCCAGCGGCTACATTGCCGCGCGGAGGATACGTGAACATGAACATGGATAATGCAGCCGCCGAGCCGTCGGTGGCGGATTGGACCGACGCCAATTTCGCGGTCCTGCGCCAATGGGAGGTGCGGCAGGTTGCCTACGTGCCCGATGCCGGCCATTCCGAACTGATCCACCAATGCGATGCCGCCGATGACATGCGCCTGGTGCCCCTGACCACCGAGGAAGAGGGCATCGCCGTCCTGGCCGGTGCCTGGCTGGGCAATCAGCGTGGGGTCTTGCTGATGCAATCCTCCGGGGTGGGCAATTGCATCAATATGCTGTCGCTGGCCCGGATCTGCCGCTTTCCCTTGCTGATGCTGGTCACCATGCGGGGGCAGTGGGGCGAGTTTAATCCCTGGCAGGTGCCCATGGGGCAGCTGACGCCGAAAGTTCTGGAGGTGGCGGACTGCCTGATCTTTCCGGTCGATGATCCGGCGAACATGGGTGAGGTCACGGCGGGCGCGGCGCGCATGGCCTTTGATGGGCCGGCCCAGGCGGCGGTGCTGATCGGCCAGTCGGTGATCGGCGCCAAGAGCTTCGGGAAGTAAATCATGAGCAAAACTTTGAATGGAACCCTGGACCGAAACCGGGCGGCGGACTATCCCTTGCTCCGGCGCGAAGTGGTGGCCGAGTTACTGGCGGACCGTGGCGATATGCTGGTGGTGGCGGGCCTGGGCGCGCCGGTCTGGGATTGCACCGCCGCCGGCGACCATCCCCTGAACTTTCCCCTGTGGGGTGCCATGGGCGGCGCGGCGGCCATGGGCCTTGGCCTGGCCATGGCGCAGCCGGAACGCCGGGTGCTGGTGATCACCGGCGATGGTGAGATGCTGATGGGCCTGGGCTCGATGACGACGATCGGTTCGCAACGGCCCGATAATCTGGCGGTAGTGGTTTGCGACAACGAACGCTACGGCGAAACCGGCATGCAACTGACCCATACCGCCGGCGGCGTCGACCTGCCGGCCATGGCCTTGGCCGCCGGCTTCGAAAGCGCCGCCAGCGTCAGCTCCGACAACGAGTTCAAGGCCGCCCTGCCGGCCATCCGCAGCGCCAAGGGCCCCGGCTTCTGGTCCATCAAGATCAGGGCCGAAGGCAACCCCATCGGCGTCATGCCGCCCAAGGACGGCGTTACCCTGAAGGACCGCTTCCGCGCCGCTTTGCTGGGCGCTGTCTGACATAGCTGGGTGCCTGCATAGCCGAGACCCAGCGCTCGATCGTTACCATGTGAAGCGGGTCTGGTAGCCGGCCAAATCAGCCCCGCGAAGGCAGCACCACCACGCCGGTGCCCTGGATCGACAACGCGTCGTCCTGTTGGATGGCCTTTTGGCTGATCTCGACACAATGGCGGCCTTGATCGTCGACGAACTTATTGCTGACCTCACCGTTGATATAGAGCACGTCGCCCTCGGGATTATGACGGCGGATACGGCAGTTGTGATGCGCCAGGAAGCCGTCATCGCCCATCCAGTTGGTCAGGTGGTGGGTCAGCCATGAATTGCGTTCCGGGCCATAGTCGTAGGCGCCCGGCGCCCCGACCTCCGTCGCGAAGTCGTTCTCCCAATGCACCCGCTCTGGACAGTCGGGAATGTTGAAACGGTTGGTGATGCCCAGGCCCGGATGTTTGTGGGTTTGCTGCCAGGCCAGCTTGTTGGCACGAATATAAAGGCCGCCCCAGCCCTGGGCATAGCAGATAAAGCCGGTGACCGTCATCGGTCCTTTCAGCATGGTGGGCAGTTTTTCGCCGACCGTCACGTCTTCGTAATAGCGGGTCTCGGCGCCCCGGATCTCTTCCTTGGCATAATGGCGGTAGATATCCACCAATTCATCATCGCTGTAAGTCAATTGGCCCTTTTTCGCGGCCTCGTACTTACTGCCTTCCTCCCGCGCCTTGTCCCGTTCGGTGCGGAAACACCAGCTATCGGCGCTGGCGATGTTGTCGCCGTCCTGATTGTAGAATTCCACATGATAAACCTGCTGGATGGCGCGGCCGGAGAACTGTGTGTCGTGGGGGATCAGGTCCTTGAGCCAGGCTTCGCAACTGATTTCATCATTGCGGCGGATCGGTTTGTGCCAGGTCCAATCAGCCCCGGCCCACATGGCATGGATGCCCGGCAGGCCGCCCACATAGCCGGAGATGATGCGGTTGGTGGCAAAGAGGAAGCTGGGCAGCGCGATCAGCCCGCCATACTGGGTCTTGGCGGCATAGTCGGGATCGCACCACAGGGGGTTGTCGTCGCCGATGCCGTTGGCGTAGTGGCGGATATTGTCCCGCGTGGCCTCGTAGCACCAGGGCTCCGGCATGCCCTCGATCTTGACGTCGATGCGCTTTTGCAAATCTTCCAGGCCGCGTTCGGTGATTTTTGGGAAGCGTCCGGCACTCTCTTCATTCATGATCTACTCTCCTCGTGCGGCCGCTTCGCGGTCCCGCAGTATTTTACGATTTACCTTGCCCGCCGGCGTTTTCGGCAATTCGCCGGTGAATTCGACGATGCGGGGATATTCGTGGCGGCTGAGATTCTTTTGCGCGAATTCCTGCAATTCCGCGACATAGCCATCATCGCCCGTCCGGTCCGATACGATGAAGGCCTTGACGACCAGGCCGCGAACCTCGTCGGGCACGCCGATGGCGGCGGCTTCCAGCACGTCGTCATGCTTCAGCAGGGTGTCTTCGATCTCCATGGCCGACATGGTCCAGCCGGCGGAAATGATGACGTCATCGGCCCTGCCACCGTGAAAAAAGTACCCCTCGGCATCGATATGGCCCCGGTCCTTGGTAGGGACACAGCCGTCCGGGCGCATCACCATGATCTCACCCACCTCGTCCGGTGCGCAGGGCTTGCCGTCCGGATCCAGAATGGCGACCTCCTGGCCCGGCATGGGCATGCCCAGCGCTCCCAGTTTGACCGGCAGGTCCTCGGCGCCGGGATAACTGCCCAGTAGTACGCCGACTTCAGTGGTGCCGTAAAAGCTGCCCGGATACCTACCGAAAGTTTCCTTGGCCCATTCCGCGGTATCCGTATCCATGGGCTCGCCGGTGAAGCTCAGCTTCTCCAGGGCGAAGTTGTAACGGTCGGCGGTGCCGGCATTCTTCATCATGCGATAGTGCGTCGCCGCCGCCGACAGGTTGGTGATCTCGAACTCTTCCAGGGCCGCCATCAGGCGTTCCGGATCGAACTTGCCGGCATAGCTGGCCGTGGTCACGCCCAGGGCATGGGGCGAGAGGGTGCCGTGCCACAGGCCATGGCCCCAGGCCGTCGAGGAGGGGCACATGAAGCGGTCACCGGGCCGCTGTCCCGTACCGTACAAAGCCGCCAGCATCACGGTCACCACCGATTGATGGCGGTGTTTCACCGCGTCGGGCAGTTCCCGCGTGGTGCCGGAGGTGTATTGATACATGGCCATGTCCCGGCCATTGGTGGTCAGCTCGAACGGAATTTTGTGATTTTCCAACGCCGCCATGAAATCGTCGTCCGCGATCATGGTGTCGCAGCCCGCATGTTCCGCCAGATCGGCCTTTTCCGGCGCCAGCAGCAACAGTTTTGGTTGGCAGTCATTGACCCGCAGGCGTAACCCGTCCGGCCCAAACAATGTGAACAGTGGCACCGAGACACAGCCCGCCTTCATGGCGCCATACAGCGCGACGTAAAAGGGCAGGGACGGTTCCACCATCAAGGCCACCCGTTCGCCCGGCGCGATACCCTTGGCGCGGAGGAAATTGGCATAACGGCCTGACCAATCGGACAGCTCGCCAAAGGTGTAGCTTTCCGAACCCCCTTCCGCCAAGGCAACCCGCACCGCCACCCGGTCGCGGGGGTGACGCTCCAGACACTCGTGCGCGATATTTATGGCACCGCGATCACCGTCAAACAGATCCCACATGGCTTCCTTGGTGCAGAAGCGTTGGGCATCGGCGAAGGAGGTATATTCTGACAGCTTGGGCATCCAATAGACCTGACTTGAGGCATTTTTTGGCACATTATGGGATCGCGCGGAATTGTCAATGTGCAATACTGTTGTCTATTGACAATAATCTGAGGCTCAATGTGATATTGCCAAGGACGGCGGTAACACCGGGCCGCGGGGCGTGCTATGACAGATCCATGACGCAGCAAATTGAGTTTGAAGAACCCGGCGCCATTCCCGAGGGTTATCATCCATTCACCCGCAGCGGCCCCTATGGCGACTGCATCGGGCCGATCTATTTCCGGCGCAATCCGGCTGGCGGTTTTCGTTATGCCATGCGCACCCGCGCGATGCACGCCAATCCCAATGGCGTGACCCACGGCGGCGCCCTGTATAGTTTCGCCGATCACATCACCGGCCATTCAGTGGCCACCGCGACGCAAAGAATTTGCGCCACGATAAAGTTCAAGGTGGAATATCTCGCTTCCGCGCCGTTGGGCGCCCTGATCGAGGCCGAGGTGGATTTGCTGCGGACGACGCGGACCATTGTCTTCCTGCGCCTACGCGTGTTTACCGGCGAGCAGACCCTGATGACGGCGGACGGCAGCTATAAGCTGTTCGCGCCGTTTGAGCTCAACAAAGCGAGCAAATCCGGCAAGCCCAAACCGCCCGCCGCCGTCAAACCGTCCGGCCCGCCGTCTGATGACCTTAAGGTCCCCCCGCCCGACGGCTTTCTGCCCTATCCAGATCAAGGTGCGTTCGCCGAAGTGTGCGGCCCCACCTACTACAGCCGCCTGGCGGATGGCAGCTTTCTCAACGGATTTCAGGCCCGGCCCGTGCACGACAACACCAACAAGATCGTCCACGGCGGTGTTCTGTTCGCCTTTGCCGATGACATCATGGGGCGCGCTTCATCGGGTGTATCGCGGCGCTATACAACGACGGTCGCCACCAATGTCGAATACCTGGCGCCCGCTCCCTTGGACGTCTGGATTGAAGGTACCGCTGAAATCACCCATATGGACGATGACTTCACCTTCTTGCGCAGCCGTGTATTCCATGGCGATCGAACCCTGTTGACCGCGGACGGCGTCTATCGGTTGCTGGGCCCCTATCAAAAGAAAAAGCCGGAGGCGGTCAAATGAGCCAACCCATCAGTCATCAGGATATCGGCGCGGCCAGGGTCACCAGGGTCGAGGAAGCGGCGGGCCCGGCGTTTCGTCTTTCCACCCTGTTCCCCGATTGGGACGAGGCGGTGTTCGAGGCGCACAAGGACTGGCTGGTACCGAACTATGTTAATCCCGAGAAGATGACGGCGCTATTGGCCATGCATTCCTGGGTCGTGCAGTTGAACGGCCTGAACGTGCTGATCGACACCTGCGTGGGCAACGACAAAGAGCGCATGCCCATGGAACGCTGGCATCATTCTCAAGGCCCCTACTTGCAGCGCTTGGAAGAGGCGGGTTTTCGGCCCGAGGATATCGATATGGTGATGTGCACGCATCTGCATGTCGACCATGTGGGTTGGAACACGCGTCTGCGGGATGGCCGCTGGGTGCCCACGTTTCCGAATGCCAAGTACATTTTCTCCCGCGCCGATTTTGAGCATTACAGGGAAAATGCCAAGAATCCGGAGGTGGATATGGATGGCAAGAGCTTCGTCGATTCCGTGCTGCCCATCGTCGAACACGGTTTGGCGGAAATGACTGATGGCGATCATGTTCTGGCCGAAGGGTTGTTATTGGAACCGGCACCGGGCCACACGCCCGGCCACGTTACCTTGAAGCTGGAATCAGGCGCGGATGCGGCGATCTTCACCGGCGATATGCTGCATCATCCCCTGCAGGTCTATTACCCCGAATGGAACAGCCGCTTTTGCATTCTGCCTGACGAGGCGCGGGTTTCCAGGCGGCGGGTCCTGGACTATTGCGCCGATCGCGGCGCATTGCTGATGCCGGCCCATTTCGGCACGCCTCATTGCTGCCACGTGGACCGGGCGGGGGAGGCCTACGCCCTGCGCTGGCATCATGGCTGACACCAGCCGCCGGACGTGGTGACGACGGTCACGGTATTTGCGGCCGTTTTGAGATAGATTCTTGCCAGTACAAGATCTTGGCTGTTGCTGCCCATTGGAGTGCCAACGTGAAATCCTACCTGCAAATTTCCGCCGCCGGGCTTTGCCTCGCGCTGGTATGTTTATTCGCCATTCCCGGCCAGGCCGGGCAAGTGGACATGACCAACGTAATTTTCAAGGAAGTGGAGAAACGGCTGATCCGCGAATATTACGGCTCGCGCGAAAAAAGCCGCGACAACTATGATCGCCATGATGATGGCAAGAGCCATGGCAAGAAACGCGGCAACAACAAACATGGCAAGAAAGGCAAACGCGGCGGCATGCCGCCGGGTCTGGCAAAACGGCACGGCCTGCCGCCCGGCCTGGCCAAGCGCAAGCACCTACCGCCGGGATTGGCAAAGCGGGATTTGCCCCAGGGTTTGCTGGACGTCCTGCCCGCCGCGCCGCGTGGAACGGAGCGGATTATTGTCGACAACAACGTGGTTCTGATTCAAAAAGCGACCGGTATCGTTTTGGATATTCTTTTGGACGCAGTGGAAGGGGCGAAATAGTTCCACCTGGGCAGGCGCTGGACCGTGATGACCACAAGATTCGATATACCGAAGGGCCCTGGCGCCTACGCCCTTTTGATCAGGCTGCCTCGACAGCTGACCCTGCCCGTTGAACGCCTGGGCCGTCCCGTCCTTGATCCGGGACACTACGTCTATTGCGGCAGTGCCCGGGGACCGGGCGGCTTGGCGGCGCGGGTTGGCCGCCATTTGCGCCGCGACAAGATCCTGCGTTGGCATGTGGATCATTTGACGGTTGCGGGCCGGATCATCGACGTCTTCTGCCGGCTGGACGGCTCGGAATGCGATCTTGTTCAATGCTATGGCCGGTTGTCGGACGTGACCGTGCCGGTCCCCGGTTTTGGTAGTAGTGATTGCCGCCAATGCAAGTCTCATCTACTATTAGTGCCAAGCAAATTCGATCTATCCGTTTAAGTTCACGCCGACGAGGCCTGTCATGGCGCTTTCGCAGTTTCCACGCATATCCTTGGCGCATCTGCCGACGCCCTTGGAGTATTTGCCACGTCTGAGCGCGGAACTTGGCGGGCCGCGCATTTTGGTAAAGCGGGATGATTGCACCGGGCTGGCCGTGGGCGGCAACAAGACCCGCAAGCTGGAATTCCTGATAGCCGAGGCGCAGGCCCAGGGCGCCGATACCATCGTAACCATCGGTGGCGTGCAGTCGAACCATGTACGCCAGACCGCCGCCGCCGCTGCCCGTGCCGGCCTGTCCTGCCATCTGGTCCTGGCCCGCGCGGTGCCGTGGGACGATCCGGCCTATGAAATCTCCGGCAACGTTCAGCTGGACCATCTGCTGGGCGCGCAAGTGCATCTGCTGCCTGAAGGGACCGACCGGGACGGCGCGCTGCGGCGCATTGCCAGGGCGCTGCGGACCAACGGCCGCTCGCCTTATGTCATTCCCAGCGGTGGTTCCAACGCGACGGGCGCCCTGGGTTATGCCGTCTGCGCCGCGGAGTTGGAAGAGCAGGCCGAGGCGGCTGGAGAAACAATCGATTATCTGATCCATGCAACGGGCAGCGGCGGTACCCAGGCGGGCCTGATCGCCGGTCTGCATGGCGAGAGCAGCCGAACCCAGGTCCTTGGCATCGATATCACGGCGGCGGCCGATGAAATCGCGGGCAAGGTGCGGACGATCGCCCGCGATACTTCCCAGGCCCTGGGGCAGGCCAAACGTCCGCCCAAGGATGCGCTGCAGGTTATTTCCGGCCACGCGGGCAGCGCCTACGGCATGCCGACGGAACAGATGCGGGCCGCGGTCCGCATGACGGCGCGCCTGGAAGGCTTGATCCTGGATCCCGTCTACACCGGCAAGGCCATGGCTGGACTGATCGATCTGGTCCGCCAGGGCCGGTTTTCCCAGGCCGAGACCATCGTCTTCCTGCATACCGGCGGCATGCCCGGCCTTTTCGCCTACAATGAGTATTTCCAGGACGACGCCGGCGTATAACCGGAAGCGCTAGCCGGTGGCGGTCATGCCGCCGTCCACCACCACCTCCGAACCGGTCATGAAGCTGGAGGCGTCGGAGGCGAGGAACAGGATGGCGTTGGCGATATCAATGGGTTGTCCCAGACGTCCGATGGGATGCAATTGACGGATTTTTTCCAACGCGGCCCTTTGCCCCTCTTCATCGTGATGGGCCACCATGTCCTGGACCATGGGCGTAATGATGGTGCCCGGGTGGACTGAATTGATGCGCACATTATAGCCGTAGTGCGCCGCCTCGGCCGCCGCCGCCTTGGTCATCAGGCGTACACCGCCCTTGGAGCCGGCATAGGCGATCTGGCGCATATGGCCCTGGATGCCGGCGACCGAGGATATGTTGATGATGGAGCCGCCGCCCAAACCCTGCACGCTATCCCGCATTGCCGGCATGGCGTATTTGATGCCGAGAAAAACACCATCCAGATTGACCGCCATGACCTTGCGAAAATCTGCCAGGCTGGTATCGGCGATCTTGCGCACCAGTTCGATGCCGGCACCGTTGACCAGAATATGCAAGCCGGCAAAACGCTCCATGACCGCTGCGATTGCCTGTTCCCAGGCGGTTTCCGAAGATACATCCAAGGGCACATGGAGCGCCCCTCCGCCCGCATCGGATATCGCCTTTGCGTTCTCCGCGGCGCCTTCGGCATTGATATCCGCCACGGCCACCACGGCGCCCTTGGCGGCCAGCAGGCGGGCAGTTTCAGCGCCAATCCCGGAGGCGCCTCCCGTGACCAACGCCACCTTTCCACTCACATCATAGGTGCCGTCCGTCATGCCGCGTCTCCAATGTCCTATTTGTGTACCCGCAAGGGTTGGTTGTGTTCGACCGCTAACGTGCAGGTTGCCTTGACCGCCGCTGTCGACTACGCTTCCTCGTCATCATAACGAATTGGGAGGCTAGCATGAAAAAAATCGGGATATTCAGGCCCCTGGTGGCGGGCGCGATCGCGGGGGCCATGGCCCTTGGGTTGGCGGCCGCGCCGGCATCGGCCGATATGAAAAAGCGGGAGTTCAAGGTGGTCGGCACCTGGGGCTTTCTTGACCATTGGAAAGAGCGTGAAGGCCCGTTCTGGAAAGAGCGCCTGCCGAAGCTTTCGGGCGGCGTACTGACGGCCAACGCCAAGTCGCAGACCGAACTGGGCCTGTCCGGGTTCGAGATCATGCGTCTTTTGAAGCTTGGCGTGTTTGATGCGGTGCATGGCGTCACCACGTATGTGGCCCAGGACAGCCCCGCCATCGAAGGCGCCGATCTGTCTGGCGTGATCCAGGATCTGGGCACTTACCGCAAGGCCAACGAAGCCTATCGCGGCATTCTGGCGCGGGAGTTCGAACAAAAATACGGCGCCAAATTGTTGATGATCTATGCCTGGCCCAGCCAACAACTGTGGTGCAACCTTGGCGACAAGAGCATCAAGGAATACGGCCTGCATCAGTTGAAGGGTAAGAAGATCCGCACCTATTCCACCACGCTGGGTGACTTCATCGAGGGCGTCGGCGGTTCCGCCGTGACCATCGCCTTTGCCGAGGTGGTGCCGGCGCTGCAAAAAGGTGTGGCCGACTGCGGCCTGACCGGCACCCTGCCGGCATATAATGCGAAATGGTATCAGGTGGTGACGCATAATATCCGCATCCGCCTGGGCTATGCCTCGTCCTTCCTGGCCATGAACTTGAAGCTGTGGAACAGCCTGGACAAGGATACGCAGGCCTTGTTCCTTCGGGAATTGCCGAAACTGGAAGACGAAATGTGGGTCGCCACGGCAAAGAACGATCAGCGCGGCATGGATTGCAACGCCTCCGGTCCCTGTGACGGCCCGACGGGCGGCATGATCCCCATCGAGCCGACAGCGGCCGATAAAGCCATGCTGAAAGACGTGGTCGAAAACGTCGTCTTGAAGCGTTGGGCGAAACGTTGCGGCACGCAGAAGTGCATCGACGAATGGAATGCCACGATCGGCAAGATCTCCGGCATGAAGGCGTCCATGTAGTTTTCGATACTGTATCCACGGGTTGGCGCCGCGTCTGTGTTGACGCGGCGCCAATTTCGTAATCCCCGGGTCTTCACGATTTTCAGACCAAGGAAGTAGATTATGCTCGCTAAGATCCATGCACGGCTGGAGTACATATCCCGTCTGGCGGTATGGATAGGGGGCGCCACCTTGATGGGCGCCGCCTTCATGGTTACCGTCGATGTGCTGTCGCGTAAATTTATCGGCGTCACCATGAGCGGCTCGGACGAATATTCGGGCTACGTTTTTTCGGCCACCACCACGTGGGCCTATTCTTTTTGCCTCTTGCACCGCTCCAATGTGCGAATTGATGCGCTCTACAGCACGTTGCCAAAACCTGTGGCCGCGATGCTCGACGTCGTGGGCTGTATTCTGTTGTTTTATTACATGTCTTACATGACCTATTACGCCGGTGTTTCGTTTGTGGATTCATATGTGAACGACTCCGTTTCGATTACCACCCTGGCCACGCCGCAATGGATACCACAGTTGTTTTGGTTCACTGGTCTGGCTCTGTTTCAAATCACTTTGGTCTTCGTCACGCTCTATGCCCTTGTCGCCCTGTTGCAACGCAATTGGGATCTGGTTGGACAAATTGCCGGTGTCCCGAGCATCGCGGATGTGATTGAGGAAGAAACCCACGGTCAAGACGTTGTCCTGGCCCTTGGCGACAACCTGGACAGGACGAAATAGCAACATGGCCATTGGTATTCTTATTGGACTGCTTGTCCTCGTCCTGTCGGCCGTCCCCGTCGCAGCCGTACTGGGGATCTTGAGCTTCGTCCTGGATGAAATCACCATGGACGGCAGATTAACGGCTGGTTTGGCGGAAATCTATTGGGAGAAGAGCAAGGAGTTCATCCTTGTCGCCGTGCCCATGTTCATCCTGCTCGGCGAGATTATGCTGCGGGCGGGTATTGCCCGGCGCATGTATGGCGCGGTGATCCAGTGGCTGTCCTGGCTGCCTGGCGGCCTGATGCATGCCAATATCGGCTCCTGCACCATTTTTGCCGCCTCGTCCGGTTCCTCCGTGGCGACGGCGGCGACGGTTGGTACCGTTGCCTACCCCGAGATCGAGCAGAGGAGATATAACGAACGCCTGTTTCTTGGCTCCCTGGCGGCCGGTGGAACCCTGGGCATCCTGGTGCCGCCGTCGATCAACCTGATCATTTATGGCCTGCTGACCGATACCTCGGTGCCGGAACTGTATCTGGCCGGGATCCTGCCGGGCCTGTGCCTATCGGGCCTGTTCATGGTCGCCATTATTGGTGCCTGTATCTATCGGCCCTCCTGGGGCGGCACCAAGATCGAGACCAATTGGGGCGACCGCATCCGGACCCTGCCCCATCTGCTGCCGCCGATCATATTGTTCGCGGCAGTGGTCGGTTCCATCTACGGCGGCATCGCCACCCCGACCGAGGCGGCGTCCATCGGTGTCATGGTGGCGTTGATCATCGCCGCGTCCTTCAGGACCTTGAATTTCAAAATGCTGCGCGATGCCTTCGAAGGCACCATGCGCACCACCGCCATGATCATGCTGATCGTGTTCGCGGCGATCTTCCTGAATTTCGTGCTTGGCTTCATGGGTATTACCCAGGCGATGCTGGAGTTCATCGCCGCCATGGGCCTGACGCCGGTGCAGACCGTCTACCTGATCGTCGTGTTTTATCTTCTGTTGGGCATGTTCATGGAAACGCTGTCCATGATGCTGACCACCATCCCCATCGTCTTCCCCATCGTGATGAAACTGGGCGTGCCGGAATTTACCGACGTCTGGTTCGGCATTCTGATTACCTTGCTGATGGAAGCGGCGCTGATCACACCGCCGATTGGCGTTAATCTGTACGTCGTACAAGGCATCCGGACCCGGGGTGGCAAGTTCAACGATGTTGCCATCGGTGCGGTGCCGTTCGTGATCGCCATGCTAGCCATGATCGTGATCCTGATTACCTGGCCCGCCCTGGCGACATGGCTACCCACCTTGGTCTATCATTAGAACATTGCTTCGGTTATAGGCGGGTCGGACCATGTCATGGATCATCGGGGTCGATGTCGGCGGCACATTTACGGACTTTCATGTCTACGATGATGAAAGCGGCGAGTTGCGCCTGCACAAGACACCATCGACGCCGGATAACCCGGCACGGGCGGTCCTGAACGGGATCAATGAACTGGCCAGCGGCGACCTGGATCTGGCGCAGGTCAGCCGCCTCTCCCACGGCACCACGGTTGCCACCAATGCCCTGATCCAGCGCCGCGGCGGCAAGGTCGCCCTTTTGGTAACCGAAGGTTTCCGCGATCTGCTGGAAATTGGCCGGCAGATCCGGCCGCATATGTTCAGCTTCCAACAGGATCATCCGACGCCCCTGGTGCCGCGCGAGCGGCGCTTTGAAGCGGCCGAACGGGTGCTCTACGACGGCAGTGTGCACCGTCCCCTCAGCCAGGATGCCATCGACCGGGCGGTGGCCCAGGTGCGCGAAAGCGGCGCCGACTGCCTGGCGATCTGTCTGATCTTCGGCTTTATCAATCCCGATCACGAGCGGCGGTTGCGCCAGGCCATGCAAGCGGCGTTGCCGGATCTGCAGATCTCCATCTCGTCCGAGGTGCAGCCGGAGTTTCGCGAGTACGAAAGGCTGTCGACCACGGTGCTGAATAGCTATCTGCAACCGGTCATGGGCAGCTATCTCGGCGAATTCGAGGATGAACTGAGCAAGCTGATGCCGAACGCGGACCTGGGCATCAATCAATCCGCCGGTGGTCTGATGACGCCGGCGCGGGCCCGGCAACTGCCTATTCGCACAGCCCTCTCCGGTCCCGCCGCGGGCGTCGTCGGCGCCATCGATGCGGCCCGCGCTGCCGGTATGGGCAACGTCATTACCCTCGACATGGGCGGCACCTCCGCCGACGTCTGCTTGATCCGTGATTTCGAGGCGGACGTCGCCTATGACCGCTGGATCGAGGGCTATCCCGTACGTCTGGCCAGCGTCGACGTCAATGCCGTTGGCGCGGGCGGCGGTTCCATTGCCTGGTTCGAACGGGACGGTTTGATGAAGGTGGGCCCGCAAAGCGCCGGCGCCGTGCCAGGTCCGGCCTGTTATGGCCAGGGCGGCTTGGAGCCGACGGTGTCCGATGCCAATCTGGTTCTGGGCCGGCTCTCGCCACGGGGTCTTTTGGGCGGCGGCATGGCGCTGGATGTGGAAGCCGCCCGCGCCTCCCTGACGCCGGCGGCGGAACGTCTCGGCATGAGCATCGAGCGCACGGCCCATGGTGTTTTGGGCATCGTCGCCGCCAACATGGTGCGCGCCATTCGCACGATTTCAGTTGAGCGTGGCCACGATCCGCGTGATTTCGTGCTGCTGCCCTTTGGCGGCGCCGGTCCGCTGCATGCAGCGGACGTGGCCCGCGCCTTGGGGATAACCCGTATGCTGATACCCGCCGCGCCCGGCATTCTCTGCGCCCGGGGGCTGGTCGTCTCCGACCTGCGCGAAGGTTTCGTAATCAGCCGGGTGACACCATTGGTGCCAGAGACCATGGCGGATCTTACCGCCAACCTGGCGGACCTGCGGCAACGGGCCGAGGCCTGGTTTGACGGGGCCGGGATCGGCGCCGGTGACCGGCAGAGCCTGTACAGCCTGGATATGCGCTACATCGGCCAGAATTACGAGCTGCAGGTGGAGTTGGATGATGGCGAGGCGCAACAGCCGGATCTGGCCGTGCTGGCGGAAAAATTCTTCGCCGCCCATGAACGCAACTACGGCTATCACAATCCTGAAGATCCGATCGAGGTGGTGAACCTTCGCGTTACCGCCGTGGGCCATTTAGCCGGGCCCGGCGGCGGCGCGGCGCAAGGAGCCGCCGGCGCGGGCGCCGCCGTGGCGGAATACCAACGCCCCGTCTGGTTCGATGGCGAGACGCCGCTGGATACGCCCATATATGACCGCGCCAAACTGCTGCCGGGCCAGTCCTTGGCGGGGCCGGCGGTGATCGAGCAGTTGGACGCGACGACGGTGCTGGGCCCCGGCGACAAATGCCATGTCGATGACACGGGCAATCTGATCGTGGAGCTGGCAAATGACTGATGCGCTTGATCCCATCACCTTGGAAATTCTGCGCAACAGCTTGCGCTCCATCACCGATGAATCCTACATCGCCCTGACCAAGGCGGCCTATTCCACCAACATCAAGGAGCGCCGGGACCATTCCATTGCCCTGACCGATGCCCAGGGCCGTCTGGTCGTGCAATCGGAAAACTCCCTGCCCATCCATCTTGCTTCCATGCTGGGCATGATGGAGCAGTTGATGGAGAAATATGGCGAAGCCGATATGGCGGAGGGCGATATCTTCGTCGCCAATGATCCCTACGTTGCGGGCGGCACGCATTTGCCGGACGTCAATCTGGCCATGCCGGCCTTTGTCGATGGCAAGCTGCTTGGTTTTGTCTGCAATATCGCCCACCACGCGGATATCGGCGGCATGACGCCTGGCAGCATGGCCGGCGGCATGTCCGAGATCTATCAGGAGGGGCTGCGTATCCCGCTGGTTCGCCTGTTCAAGGGCGGCGAGTTGGTCCAGGACATCTTTGATCTTCTGCTGTTGAACGTGCGCGTGCCCCATGAGCGCCGGGGCGACTATTTCGCCCAGGTCGCCGCTTGCCGCCTCGGCGCGCGCCGGTTGGGTGAAATGGCCCAGCGCTACGAACCGGCGATGTTGGAGGGCGCCTTTGCCGCCATCATGGACCGGACGGAGGCGCGCCTGCGCGACAGCATCCGCGATGTGCCCGACGGCAGCTACGAATTCACCGATCTGCTGGATAACGACGGCATGGGTACCGTCGATATCCCCATTTCCGTGCGCGTCGATGTCAGTGGCCAGGATATTGCGTTTGATTTTGCCGGCACCGGGCCGCAGATGAAAGGCAACTTCAACATGACCTTCAACGCGGCCCAATCGGCTGTATACTATGTCTTGAAGGCCATGCTGGATCCGGACCTGCCCAACAATCACGGTCTGATCCGGGCGGTGGAGATCAGCGCGCCCCTGGGGACCCTGGTCAATGCGGTGCACCCGGCGGCGGTGGCGGGCCGCGCCAACACCTCGCAACGGGTGGTCGATGTGTTGATCGGCGCCCTGGCCCAGGCCCTGCCGGAACAGGCGGTTGGCGCCGCCAATGGCGCCAATGTAACGGCGGTTTTCTTCGGCCATGATCCACGCCACGACCGGACCTATTTGTACCTGGAAACCCTGGGCGGCGGTTTCGGTGGCCGTTTCACCAAGGACGGCAAGGATGGGGTGCAGGTGCATATCACCAATACATCGAACCTGCCGGTGGAAGCGATCGAGGCGGAATATCCTCTGCTGGTCGAAAGCTATGGCCTGATCGAGGACTCTGGCGGTGCCGGCAAATACCGCGGCGGCATGGGCATCCGCCGGGTGGTCCGTCCCATCGGGCACGAGGCGGTGTTCTCAGGCATGGGCGAGCGCTTTGCCCATCAACCCTGGGGCATCTTCGGCGGCCAGCCCGGCGCGACGGGGCGCTTTTCCATTCAGGGACCGAGCCATAACGACGAAACCCTGCCTGATAAGCCGAACCATGTGCCCTTCGGCCCGGACGATGCCATCGTGATCGAGACCCCGGGCGCGGGCGGCTATGGCGAACCGGCGGAACGGCAAACGGAGGCGCTGGCGGCGGACTATCGCGGCGGTAAGTTCTCCGCTGAATACTTGCGAAAACACTATGGTTTTGAACCGCCCGAAAACTAGGACCTGAACCGATGACCATGATGCGCCCCGCCTGGGTAGAGATCGATCTGGCCGCATTGCGCTATAACGTCGGCCTGTTGCGGGAACGCGTTGGCCCGGACGTGGCAATCATGGCGGTGGTGAAAAGCAATGGCTTCGGCTGTGATGTCGCCATCGCGGCCAAAACCGTCATGGAAGGCGGGGCCGACAGCTTGGCGGTGGGCAGTCCGGACGATGCCCGGGCGGTACGGGAAGCTGGTATCAAGGCGCCCATGCTGCTTTATGCCTCGACCCCGCCAGAGGCGGCAGGGTCGGTTGCGGCCCTGGATGTCATCGCCACCGTGCACGACATGGAAAGTCTGGCGGCATTTGATGCGGTCGGCCGGCCCCTGGAAGTACAGTTCAAGATCGAGGCCGGCCTGGGCCGCCTTGGTTTGAACCCGGATGATTGGGCCGCCGCCTACGAAGCCGTCCGGGCCTCGAACAATTTGCGCCTCATGGGCATTTACACCCATTTGAACGGGCCGGATGATCCTGCATCCATCAAACGCCAGATCGCCGAATTTGAACGGGCCTACGCAATGGGGCAGGCGGCGGGCTTTGACGGTCTGCACCGCATGGTCGCCTCTTCCAACGTGGTCCTGGGCTATCCGGAACTGAATTACGATGCGGTCAATGCGGGCCGTCTGCTGTTTCATCTGCTCGATGGCGAATGGGCCGGCATGATCGCGACCAGACCCGTTATCTCGGCCGTGAAAAGCGCCATTATCCAGGTCAAGGAATTTGCCGCCGGCGCGCGCGTTGGATTTCTGGGCGGAGAGGAGCTGGAACGGGCGACCCGTCTGGCGGTGCTGCCCATCGGCTTTGGCGACGGCTTCAAGCACCGTCCGCCCCTGGGTGAGGTTTTGGTGCAGGGCCAACGCGCCGCCATTGTTGGGCGCCGCGGCATCGAACATACGGTGATCGACGTCTCCGCTGTCGATGCGGCGTCGGTTGGAGATGAAGTCGTGCTGCTGGGCTATCAGGACGGTGGGGAAATCACCGGCACTGAAGTGGGCGCCTGGCTGGACCTGCCCCTGATGGAAATCCTGCCCCGCCTGGCCCGCACCTTGCCGAGAGTCTATCTGGATCAGTCCTGAGCGGCGGTCAGAACCAGTACATCCCAATTCTCCCGATGGATCCGCCAGCCGGGCGGTACCACGGTGGTGCAGTCGTATTCCTCGATGATCAGTGGCCCCGTGCGGCCGTCGCCGTCAATGTCGCCCCGGCCCAGCACTGGTGTCGGAAGCCAGCCCAATTCCGGGCCGAAATAGGCGTCACGCTCCGCCGGTCCCGAAATCGTGGAATGCTGGTCGGCGAGCGAAAGCTGCTCCGGCACCCGGCTGCTCTCCGAGATGCCCGTCGCGACAACGCGTAGATTGACGATCTCCACGCTCTCCTCCGCCGAATGGTAGCCGTAGGTTTTCTCGTGCGCGTCATCGAACGCTTGGCGCAGCGCGGCCAAAACGTCGCCGCCATGGGGATAGGGCACCGAAAGTTCCGAATTCTCGCCGCGATAACGCAGATCGACGAAACGTGCGCAGCGGACTTGCGCCGGCCCATAGGCTTCCGCCGCCAGTGCCGCCCGGCCTTCGGCTTCCTTGCTCTGAAAAGTTGTCTCCAATTCCTCCAGATCACAGTCCTCCAAGGCCCGCCTGAAGGTTTGTACATAGTGATGCTCCGTTGCCGGGAACAGCAGGCCCAGGGCACTGAACACGCCGCCGACCGGGGGGACCAGAATGCGGTTGATATCCAGGCTTTCGCACAGGGAAGCCGCATGCACGGGGCCGTTGCCGCCGAAGGCGATCAGGGCAAAATCCCGTGGATCCCGGCCCCGGTCGGAGGACACAGCCCGCAGGGCCCGGGCCATGGTGGCATCGGCGACGGTGTGGGCGCCGTGGGCCACGGCTTCGATGCTCATTTCCAAGGGAGCGGCCATTTTCTCCCGCAGGGCCGCCGCCGCTTTCTCCTTGTCCAGGGCCAGTCCGCCACCCACCAAATGGCGGGGGTTGAGGTAGCCCAGCAGGACGTTGGCGTCGGTTACCGTGGGGATGTCATTGCCCTGGCCGTAACAGACCGGGCCGGGATCGGCACCGGCGCTTTCCGGGCCGACAGTGATACCGCCGACGCCGTCCAGGGCCAGCAGGCTGCCGCCGCCGGCGCCGATCTCGGCAATATCAATGGCCGGAACACGCACGTGATAGCCGCCGCCCTTCAACAGCCGCCCCGCCAGATTGATGCCCGCGCCCACGTCCAGCTCGCCAACCCGGTTGTAGCCGCCGTTCTCGATCATCGCCGCCTTGGCCGTGGTGCCGCCCATGTCAAAAGTCAGGGCGTTGTCATGGCCCAGTTGCTTGATGACTTCCGCTGCGCCGACAACGCCGGCGGCGGGGCCGGATTCAATTATATGGATCGGCAGCACGCTGGCCGCCGCAACCCCCATGGCGCCGCCGTTCGACTGCATGACCATGATCGGCGCCGTGATATCCAATTCCGCGAGGCGCCCCGACAGGGCGTCGAGATAGCTTTTGACCACGGGCAGGATATAGGCGTTGACGACCGTGGTGGAGGTGCGTTCGTATTCCTTGATTTCCGGCAGTACCTGCCAGGACAGACAGACGGGGATGTCCTTGTCGCGCTGACGGATCAGCTCAAGAATACGATCCTCATGGGCGCCGTTGGCGTAACTGTTCAACAGGCATATGGCAATGGCCTCGATATCGCCCTTGGCCAATAGGGTATCGATCACGCCGGCGGCCTGGGCCTCGTCCAGAGGCTTGGCGACCACGCCGTGATGGTCCATGCGTTCGGCGATTTCATAGCGGTTGGCCCGCGCCACCAGGGCTTCTGGCTTGCGCCAGGCCAGGTCATAGAGGACGGGCATGCGCAGGCGGCGGATCTCCAACACATCGGCGAATCCTTCGGTGGTGATCAGTGCCGTCTTGACGCCCCGGTGCTGCAGGATGGCATTTGTGGCGATGGTGGTGCCGTGCAGCACTTCACCAACATCCGCGCCAGCGATGCCGTGTTCCTGCATGATCTGCCCGACACCATCGGCGATCGCCAGGCTGTAGTCATCCGGGGTGGAGGAGAGTTTCGCGGTTAAGGTGGTGCCATCTTCGGCCAGAAAAACCACGTCCGTGAAGGTTCCGCCGATGTCGATGCCAATACGGTACGTCATGCCCACTCCAAGCCGCGATACGCGAAAACATGGGTGGCATTGTAAAGCTTTTCGTCGACGGCGCGCGTTGAAATTGCCATTCTAACGGGCGGAGAATGTTGCGGGAGTTGGCGGCGTGGCGGAAATCGATCCCTTCACCCTGGAAGTTATCAAGAACCGGTTGGCATCCATCGCCGACGACATGGCCTTGACCGTGGCGCGCACGGCGCGCTCCTTCATCGTCAAGGAGGCGTTGGACTATTCGACCGCGCTATTCGGCTCAAACAGCGAATTTATCGCTCAAGGCACCTGTCTGCCCTTGCATCTGGGCAGCATGCCCTCGGCCCTTGAGGCGGTGTTGAAGTATTTCGGCGATGACATCGTGCCGGGCGATATCTTTGCCCTGAACGATCCCTACGATGGCGGCACCCATCTGCCCGACATTATCGCCGTGATGCCGGTTTTTCTGGACGGCGGTTTGATCGGCTATTCATCCTGCATCGCGCACCAGATCGACATGGGCGGCCGGGTGCCGGGCAGCATGTCCTGCGACTCCACGGAAATCTATCAGGAAGGCCTGCGCCTGCCGCCCCTGCGCCTGTACAAGGCGGGGGAGCGGGATGACACGGTCTTCCGCATCATCGAACGCAATGTGCGGGTGCCCGAGACCGTGCTGGGCGATATCGCCAGCCAGATCGCAGCCTGCCGCATTGGCGAGCGGGGCTTGATCGAGCTGGCGGAGCGTTACGGCAAACAGGGCTTTGCCGTCTATTGCGACGCCTTGCTGGATTATACGGAACGGCGGACGCGGGCCGAAATCGCCAAACTGCCGGATGGTGACTACAGCTTCGCGGATTACATCGATGGCGACGGTTTCGATTCCGGCGTCATCACCATCCGGGTCAAGATCACCGTGGCCGGCGAGGATATGACGATTGATTTCGACGGCACCTCCGGCCAGGTGCGCGGCGCCATCAACTCGGTACACAGCTTTACCGCCTCGGCCGCCTGGGCCTGCATCCGCTCGGTCTTTGATCTCAATATTCCCAACAATGCCGGATATTTCCGGCCGATCAAGATCCTGACGCCGGCGCATTCCATCGTGAACCCCTCGCCGCCCGCGCCCGTCGCGGCCCGTGGTCTGACCGCCGACCGGGTTGCCGATGCGGTGTTCGGCGCCCTGGCGCAACTGGCCCCGGATCGCGTGCCGGCCTGTGGTCCGCACGCGCCCGACACCACGGTCAGTTTCGGCGGCTACTACAAGGATGGAAAGCCGTTCGTCTATCTGGAGGGCTTGGTCGGTTCCTGGGGCGGCGGCCCGGACAGGGATGGCATGGATGCCTCCACCGGCACCATCGTCAATTATTCCAATACCCCGGCCGAGATGCTGGAAGTGGATCAGCCCCTGATGATCGAACGTTACGGCTTGGTGCCTGACACAGGCGGGCCGGGCAAGTTTCGCGGCGGCCTGGCCGTGGTCCGGCATATCAGGTTCCTCTCCGACGAAGCCGTCCTGCAGGTGCGCACGGACCGGCATCAGAACGCCCCTTATGGTTTGGAGGGGGGTGAAACCGGATCGCACGCGGGCCTGCGGCTGATCCGCGCCAGCGGCGGTCACGAGGACTTTTTCGGGCCGTTTCTGGTTGATGTGCGCAAGGGCGATATGTTGCAGGTCAACCTGCCCTCGGGCGGCGGCTTCGGCGATCCGATGGAGCGCGACCCGGCCCATGTTCTGCGTGACGTGAAGGAGGGCAAGGTCAGCGTTCGCCATGCGGCGGAGGCCTATGGCGTTGTCATCGGCGGACAGGCGCCGGCGGTGCTGCGGGCCGAGACGGAGGCGCTGCGGGCTAGCCGCCGTTGAAGCCATAGTCGCGGGCGGCGCCCTTCGCCGTTATGAAACCTTCTTCCAAATCGGCCTTGATGGCGTCCGCCGAACGGTTGGCGGGATCGCCATAGCCGGCGCCGCCGGCTTCGATCATGGTGATGCGGTCGCCGGGTTCAAGTTCGTAATGGCCCTTGGGGTCCACGGTGACATCGTTGATCCGGTGTTCCCGCACCCGCCCGTTGGCGCCGCCCATCAGGCCCAGGGGCGGGAAGTCCGTGCGGTTGGCCATGCAGAAGATGGTCATGATATGGCCGCTGTCGTTGCGGATCACAACTTCCTGGCCCAGGCCGCCGCGCGACGTCCCGGCTCCGCCCGAATCCGGCAACAGCTCCTTGCGCTCCACCGTGGTCGATGTGAGCGTCTCCCAAACCTCCACAGGCACCACCGCCATGTTGGACGGTCCCGGCGTGGTCTCGGCGCCGTCCATCCCGGCCAGGGCACCGAAGCCACCGGAGGCGAAATAAATCGTCGAGACATCATGGCCGTCCCGGTGCCGGCCCTGAAAAGTCATCAGATCCATCATGCCGCAATCGGCCTGGATGCTGTCGGGAACAGCCTTGGCCAGGGCGCCAAAGACCAAAGGCGAGACGAAATGGCCGATCATGTGCCTGGCCCCTGTGGGCGAGGGCGGCTGGGCATCCAACAGACAGCCGGTGGGCGCCGTGACGGTGATCGGCACGACGCTGCCGCCGTTGTTGGGCAGTTCAGGGACGGTCAGGCACTTCATGGAATACAGCACCATGGCACGGGTATAGCAGAAGGGTACGTTGATGCCTTGGCGCACGGACGGCGCGGTGCCGGAGAAGTCCACCGTCATGCTGTCATCGGCGATATCAACGCGGCAGGCCAAGGTTAGCGCGCCGTCCACGCCCTCGATCTGGATTTCATTGTGATAGCTGCCATCGGCCATTTCCGATATCCGCTCTCGCGTCGCGGCTTCCGAGCGGCCACGGATCTCGCCGGACAGGGCCGTGAAATCCATCAGGCCGTATTCCGCCAGAAAACCGGTCAGCATGCCCTCGCCCACGGTGGTGGCGGTGACGTTGGCCATCAGATCACCGATCACCTGATCCGGAGCGCGAACGTTGGTGCGTACCAGTTCGACGATAAAATCGTTTTGCTGTCCCGCTTCGAACAGCTTGCAGACCGGCAGGCGCAGACCCTCGTGATAGATCTCCCGCGCCGCCGCGCCGAAACCCAGGCCGCCGATATCCGGCAGATGGGTAATGGAGATGACATAGGCGACGATGCGGCCGTCATGAAAGACCGGGCGCATGACATTAATGTCGAACATATGGCCGGTACCGAGCCAGGGATCGTTGGTCACGATCACATCGCCCGGCTGCAACGTTTCGGGCGGAAAGCGGTCCAGCATATGCCGCAATGTGGCGGGCGCCGTACCCATGAAGACCGGCACGCTATAGGTACCCTGGGCCATCAACTCACCGTCTGCGTCCAGCAGGGCCACGGTCAGGTCATAGCTTTCACTGACGATTGTGGAGAAGGATGTCCGTACCAGGGTGGTGACGATTTCATCCGATACGGCGACCAGGCGGTCCCACATGATGCCGACACTGACGGCGTCCAGGCTCATGACGTTCCCTCCAACTCGGCGACAAGATTGCCATGCTGATCCACTTTCACCCGGTCGCCGGGCCCGATCACCACGGTTGACTCCCGCTCCTCGATCAACGCCGGGCCTTCGATCACCGCGCCGACGCCCAGGCCGTAGCGGTCATAGACGGGTGTTGCCGTATAGTCCTCGCCGAAATAGGCCTGCCGCTCGCCTTTCGGCGCGGTGCTGCCCTGGCTGCCGGGAGACGCCGTGGCGAGTTCCGGCGGGGCGGCGGAGGCCTCCACCTTCCAGGTGGTGATGGCCAATGGTGCGTCCAGCAACGCGGCGCCATGTATGGCTGTGTAATGCGCGCGGAAAATCTCCGGCAATGCCTCAATCTTAGCGCCTGTCGGCAAGGTCACCTCGATTTCATGACCCTGGCCGTGATAGCGCATGTCCAGGCGGCGGCTTATGTTCAGATTGGCTTCGGTCGCCGCCAGGGGCGCCCTGGCCTGTTCTTCAAGCGCGGCCAAAGCCGCGGTGAAGTCTTCCGCCGTTAGATCATCGACAAACACCTGCCGGGTCCGTGCTACCTCGAACGTCAAGGGGCTGGCCAGCAGGCCCAGGGCCGACATGACGCCGGCGGCGGCGGGAAAAATCACGGTCGGGATGCCGAGCTTTCGCGCCACGCCCATGGCATGGGCCGGGCCGGAGCCGCCGAAAGCGATCATGGCGCTGCCGCGATAGTCAAAGCCCCGCTCGGACGCATGGATGCGGAAGGCCCGGGCTACATCTTCATCAACGATTTCATGAATGCCCCAGGCCGCCCGCGCCAGGGATAGTTCCAGCGGCGCGGCGACATTGTCTTCGATCACCTGTTCCGAAGCGGCTTTGTCCAGGCTCATCTCCCCGCCGAGAAAAAAATCCGGGTCCAGATAGCCCAGGACCAGATTGGCGTCGGTCAATGTGGCGGCGCTGCCGCCCAGGCCGTAACAGGCCGGGCCCGGATCGGCCCCGGCGCTTTGCGGGCCGACTTGAATGGTACCGCGCACGTCCAGTTGGGCGATGGAGCCGCCGCCGGCGCCGATCTCGATCATGTCGATCACCGGACTTTTCACGGGCAGGCCGCTGCCGGCCTTGAAATCATGCACCCGGGCGATTTCTTGATGGTAGACTTTGATTGCCGCACCGCCCCGTATCAGGGCGCCCTTGGCCGTGGTGCCGCCCATGTCGAAGGACAATAACTCGGGCCGGTTCAGGGCGCGGCCATGAAAGGCGGACATCTGCGCCCCGGCGGCGGGTCCGGACTCGATCACCCGCGCCGGAAACCGCCGTGCCGTTTCGGGTGTCAGGGTGCCGCCGCTGGATGACATGACGAATAGCTGCCCCGAGAAGCCAAGTTCGACCAATCCCGCCTCCAGCCGGCGCAAATATTGATCGAACATGGGCTGGGTAAAGGCATTGATGCAGGTGGTCGTGAAACGCTCGAACTCCCGCCATTCCGGGCAGACTTCCGAGGACAGGGATATGTTCAGGTCGGGATAGGCCGCCGCCGCCATCTCGCCCAGGGCCCGTTCGTGGGCCGGATTGGCATAGCCGTGCAGGAGGCAGATGGCCAGGGACCTAATACCCTGTGCCTCAACCAGGTCGCGCAAAGTGGCCCGCGCGCCCTCCAGATCCAGGGGAACCTCGATCGTGCCGTCATAGTGGCAGCGTTCGTCCACTTCCCGACGCAGGCGCCTCGGCACCAGGGGATCGGGGAACACCAGGCGCAAATCGAAGACGTCGTAGCGTTTTTCCTGGCGCATATCCAGGATGTCGCGGAAGCCCCGTGTGGTCAGCAGGCCCGTGCGCGCGCCCTTACGTTCGATCACCGCATTGGTGACCAGGGTGGTGCCGTGAACGATCTCCATGACCGTGCTCAGGTCCAGACTATGCCGGGCGAGCATTGTGGCCGTGCCTTCCAGCACCGCACGCGAGGGATCATCCGGTGTTGTCAGCTGCTTATGGATGGCGAAGGTGCCGCCGTCCTCGTCAAACAGTGCAAAGTCCGTGAAGGTACCGCCGATGTCGATGCCCAGGCGATAGGCCATGCCGTTCTACTCCCGTAACTGGTCTTGGGCCCAGCCTAGCGGTTATCCGGGACCGCGTCGACGGCATCACCAATGCCCTGGCGCCTAGTTTGTGCCGGGCAATTACCGCCAAAAAAATTATGAAACTGGACCAGATTGTCCATATGCAATACTATTGTCCATAGACAACGTATGGCAATTATGACTGAAACCTCGGCACATTTACAGAAACCTGCCCGGCCGGTCACCGCGGTCAGCCGGGCTGCGAGGATATTACGCTATTTGGGCCGTAGCCAAGTACCTTTGGGGGTCAACCGCATTGCCCGGGATCTGGATCTGATACCCAGCACCGCGTTGCACATCTTGCGCACCTTGGCCTACGAGGATCTGGTCGTGTTCGAACCAAATACCAAGCGCTACAGCCTTGGTATCGGTGTTCTGGGCATCGCCCGCGACATGTTGGGCGGCAGCGGCTTCGTACAGGCGGTGCAAGGCCATCTGGAGGGTATCGCCGCGGCCTTCAATGTCACCGCCGTGGGCGTGGAATTGGACAATCACGAACACATGGTGGTTGCCGCCCTGGCCCGCTCCCGCCTGGACCTGAGCATACATGTCAATATCGGCAGCCAGTTTCCTGCCCTGATATCGGCGACCGGGCGCTGTGTGGCGGCGCAACGCGGCTGGGACCGGGCTGAATTGGCCCGCCGCTTCGCGACCTTGCGCTGGCAAAACCCGCCGGCATTCGAAACCTGGCTGGACGAGATCGAGGCGGCCCGGCGCGACGGCTATGCCATTGATGACGGAAACTACATTCGCGGCATCGTTATTCTGGCCGCGCCCATCGACCAGATCCCCGGCGTGCCCAGCCGGGCCGTGGTGGCGGTCGGCCTGGCGGCGCAAATGGATAGCAGTCAGCGCCGGGAACTGGCGCAAAAGCTGCGCACAGTGGCTGACAGTCTGGCGGACTAGATACGGCCCAAGGCCCGCAACAGCCGTGGCGGCGTGATCGGGGTTTCGGCGATGGTGGCGTCGAAGGGCCGGATCGCGTCGTTGACCGCGTTCAGGATGGCGCCCACCGCGCCGGCCGTGCCGGCCTCGCCCGCGCCCTTTGCTCCCAGTTCCGATGTATTTGTCGGTGTTTCGATGTGGGCGGCTTCGATATCCGGCATCTCACCGGCCATGGGAACAAGGTAGTCGGCGAAGCTGCCGGTCAATAGATGACCGTCTTCGTCGTAGCGCAGTTCTTCATACAGGGCCGCGCCGATGCCCTGCACGACGCCGCCGCGCACCTGTTCCCTAACTAGCAGCGGGTTCAGAATACGGCCGCAGTCATGCACCACCACATGGCGCAGGGGCGTCACCATGCCGCTGTCCACATCAACCTCGACAATCGCGACCTGCAGACCATTGCCGGCCAGGAACATGCGGCCGCGGCTGGCGTAGCGTTCGGTCACCGTCAGGTCCGCCGCGATGCCGTCGGGAACTCTGTAGGGCTGAAAATGGCCGATCTGGGCGACCTCGGCCACGGTCATATGCGCCGAGCCGCTGGCCTGGTCCACCACCACGCCCTGTGCGATGGCCAATTCCGCCGCATCCTTCTGCAACAGGGAGGCTGCGATATTGAGAATATTACGCCGCAGCGTGGCGGCGGCCCGCATGGCGGCTTCGCCGCCCAGGGCCGCGCCGCGCGAGCCCCAGGAGCCGCCGCCCACCGGGCACAGGGCGCTGTCGCCGCTAATCACCTCAACATCCGCCAACTCCACGCCAAGCACATCGGCGGCGACCTGCTGAATGCCCGTATCGATGCCCTGGCCCTGATCCGTCGCCCCGGTATAGCAGCGCACGGTACCCGAGGCCTCCAGGCGCAGCAGGCAGGTTTCCTGGGCCGAGATATGCTGGCCGCCTTCGCCGTAGTATTCCGGGCCGATGGCGGTCAGCTCGACAAAGGTGGCAAAACCGATGCCGCGATAGATGCCCTCTTCCCGCAGCTCCGCCTGCTCTTGTCGAAATTGCGCCATATCAACCATCTCCAGGGCCCGATCCAGGCAGCCATTGAAGGACAGCTGCTCGAACTCGACGCCGCCCGGGGAGGTTCTGGGAAAATCGTCCCCATCCAGATAATTCCGGCGGCGCATTTCAATCGGGTCCAGATCCAATGTCTCGGCACCCAGGTCGACCAGACGCTCCGCCACGGCGCAGGCGATGGGATGGCCGACGGACCGGATATGGCCCAGTATGCTCTTGTTCAAAAAGGCCATGCGCACATCGGCGCGATAGTGTTGGTGACGATAGGGCGCGCCGGTCAGGCGGCTGATCTGATTGCCCTCGGCAATGCTTGAACGGGGATACTGGCCATAGGCGCCGGCGTTGAACAGATCATCGACCTGAATGCCCAGGATGTCGCCATCGACGGAAAATGCCATGCGGGCCGTGATCTCATGATCCCGGCAATGGATGTCGGCCTGGAACGACTCGAGGCGATCGGCAATGTACTTGACGGGCCGCTGCAACAGGCGGGCGGCGGCACAGGCCGTCAGCTCGTCCGCCATCAGGTGATGCTTCAGGCCAAAAGCGCCGCCCACGTCAGGGCAGATGACCCGCACTTTATGTTCCGGCAGGCCCAGCAAGCGGGCATACAGGTCCTGTTGCTGATGCGGCGTCTGGTGCGACTGATGCACGGTCAGTCGGCTTTCGGATGGTTCGAAATCGGCGATGATGCCACGCGTCTCCAGGCTGACCCCGCTGTGGCGGTGAAAGCGGAAAGTTTCCTGCTCCACATGGTGAGCGGCGGCGAAGGCCGCCTCCACATCCCCGGCGGTGACCTGGGTCGTGAATGCCAGGTTGCTATCCATGTCGCTATGCAGAATGGGCGCATCCGGGGCGAGTGCCTGCTTGGCGTCTGTCACCGCCGGCAGTTCCTGCCAATCAACGGACACGCGATCGGCGCCATCCTCAGCCTCGGCCCGGCTATGGGCCAGCACGGCGGCCACGGCTTCACCCTGCCAGCGGACCACATCATGGGCCAGGGCGAATTGTTCCGGCGCCGCCATGGCGGGGAATAGTTTGTGTTCGGCCCGCCAGGACGAAACGGCGGCTTCAAGATCGGCGGCGGTGAAGACCGCGACGACACCCGGCAGCGCCAGGGCCTCGGCACTATCAATGGCGCCGACGCGGGCATGGGCATGGGGGCTGCGGACCAGCGCCATATGCAGCATGCGGGGCAAGGTGATGTCGTCGACATAGCAGCCCCGGCCCAGCAGCAGTCGCTTGGCCCGGTCGCGTTGCACTGATGCGCCGATGCTCATGTCTGGTTCCCGGCCTGGCGTTTGGCGGCCACCGCCGCGACCGCATCAATGATCGCCTGATAGCCCGTACAGCGGCAGAAGTTGCCTGACAGATAGTCGCGAATTTCCTCCCGGTTAGGGCTGGGATTGGTTGCCAACAGCTCCCGCGCGCTCAACAGCATGCCCGGCGTGCAGAAGCCACACTGCAGCGCGTTCAGTTCGTGAAAGCTCTGGCGCAGATCGCTCAGCAATTCGTCGCTGCCTTCAATGGTACGTATGTCGGCGCCATCCGCCTGTACGGCAAGGACCAGGCAGCCGCGCACGGTTTTGCCATCCAGCACCACCGTGCAGGCGCCGCAAGCGCCCTGTTCACAGCCCACATGACTGCCGGTGAAGCCCAGATCATGGCGCAGGAAATCAACCAGATTGCGGCGCACCGGTACTTCATGGCTGACGGTTTCGCCATTCACCGTCAGGGAAATACGCCGGGTTTTCGTACTCATGGCGATAGCTCCAGCAATATCCGCCGCAACAACACCTGGACCAAGTGGCGGCGGTAAGCCGGCGGGTAAGCCGGATCCTCGGGCGGGTTTACTTCTTGGCCGATCAGGTCCACCGCCCCGTCTATTCGGGTGTGATCCAGCGGCGCCTCTTGCAGGAACGCCATGGTCCGCCGCGCCAGCACGGGCCGGTCGGCAACGCCCAACAGTGCGATGCGCGCGCCATCGTCGACACAGGCCAGTCCGGCCATGGCGAAATCGCCTTGGCGCCGCGCGATTTCCATGAAGATCTGGGCGCCGTCCGCGCCGCGCTTGGGCAGGCGCACGGCGGTCAACACTTCATCCGCCGCCAGGGCGGTTTCATAAATGCCAAGAAAGAAGTCTTCCGCCGCGACCCAGCGCTGCCCCCGCGTGGACGATAGCGAGAACTGGCCCTCAAGCGCCAGGCAGCAGGCGCCGAGTTCGCCGGCCGGATCGGCCATGGCCAGACTGCCGCCGATGGTGCCCCGATGCCGCACCGCCGGATGGGCAATATGGCCGATCGCCTGAGGTATCAGTGGAAACACCTTGGCGACCAGGGGATCGACGGCTAAATCGCAATGGCGTACCAGACCGCCGATCTCGACATGGTCTTTATGTTCGACGATTTGCTTCAATTCGACCAGGCGGCCGATGTCGATCAACAGCTCAGGCGCCGCCAGGCGAAAATTAAGCAGCGGCAGCAGACTCTGCCCGCCGGCGACAATGGCGGCATCGTCCCTATGTTCGGCCAGCAGATCCAGGGCTTCCGTCAAATTCCCTGGCCGCTGGTAATCGAAATCCGGCGCTTTCACGAACTTGGCCTAGTCGGCATCGATGACCGCCTGCACATCCTTTGGATCGACTGCGAAGTCCAGGTCGGCACGTTCCTGTTGCAACAACATGGAAACGCGGGAATCGCGGCCGCCCCAGCCCCGGGCCAGAGCTTCGGTCATTTCCGCCACGGTTTGATCGATCAGGCGCATGGGCACGCCGACATCGCGGCCCATCTGGGCCGCCAGGGAAACGTCCTTGTGAGCCAGGCGCAGGGCAAAAGCCGGCGGGTCATATTGGTTGATCAGATAATGTTCGCCAAGACTGTCGAAGGTCCGCTGCCGGCCCCGCGCGCCTTGACGCACCGCCTCGAACAGCGCCAGGGGCTCAACGCCGGCCTTGACGCCAACCGAGAAGACCTCAGCCAGGGCCGTCTGAATGGCATAGCCGGCGGCATTATGGACCAGCTTGGCCACCGCGCCGGCGCCGATGGCGCCGATATAGCGGACCTGATCGCCCAGGGCGTCGAGGCAGGCGCGGTTGGCCTCGAACACGTCCCGGTCGCCGCCGACCCAGATTGCCAGCTTGCCCGACGCCGCACCCTTGGGCCCGCCGCTGACCGGGGCATCGAAGCAATGCAGATCCTTCGCGGCAAAGGCCGCGCCAATATGGCGCACGGAGGTGGGGGAGTTGGTAGACAGATCGAAAAACACCGAACCGGGGCGCATGCCGGCGATCAGGCCGTCGCTTGCGTCCAGGGCCACGGCCTCGATTTCCGGCGGACCGGGCAGGGAGGTCATCACCACGTCCGTTGCCGCCGCCAGCTCCCGCGGAGTATCGGCCCATTTGGCGCCGGCCCTCAGGTGCGGTTCGGCGGCCTGGCGGTGCAGGTCGTTCACGGTAACGTCAAACCCGGCCTTGATCAGGTTGGTTGCGAAGGAGGCGCCCATGGTGCCCAGGCCGATAAATCCGATCTTTGTCATCTACCCGCACCCTTACTCTTGGCCTTCGAAAATTTCCAAGGCCACACGGCCCGCATTCACGGCGCAGGGCCAGCCGGAATAAAAGGCCATATGCGTGATCAGGCCAAACATCTCTTCCTTGGTGACGCCGTTGTCGATGGCCCGCGCCATGTGGCCGCGCAACTCCTGGGTCCGGTACAGCGCGATCAGCACGGCGCAGGTGGCCAGACTGCGATCGCGCTTCGACAGCTCGGGCTGTTCCCAGACATCGCCGAACAGCACTTCGTCGCGCAGTTTGCCCAACTGCGGGATCAATTCATAAACGGTTTTCTTCTCTGCCATCGCGCCCTCCCAGGCTTGACCATGTTGTTATTCCGGCAAATCATGGCATTCCACGTCGGCAATAAAAAGGGGGTTGGTTGAAACATGGCGCACATCCTGGTGACGGGAGCCTCGGGCTTCGTGGGTGCGGCGGTGGTCGCGGCCCTGGCGGCCCGGGGTGACCGGGTGACGGCGTTTGATATGGGCCTCTCGCCGGCGCTGCGCGATATTGCCGAAAAGTACGAGACCGTACGCCCGGTCCTGGGCGAGATCACCGAAAGCGCGGCGGTTATGGCACTGTTTCAGGAAGACTCGCCCGATTGCGTCTTTCATGCCGCCGCCATTGTCGGCGTCATCGCCTCCGTTCGTGCGCCGGCGCGTACCTTCGAGGTCAATATCGGTGGCACCATTAATTTGCTCGAGGCCATGCGCCTGTTCGGCACCCGGCGCATGGTGCATATGAGCTCGGAAGAAACCTATGGTGCGTTTCAGGCGGATGTGATTGACGAGGAGCACCCGCAAAATCCGGTGCATCCCTATGGCGTCTCGAAGCTGTCGGTGGAGCATCTGGGCCGGGGTTATCGGGAACAATACGGCCTGGAAGTAATTCATCTACGCGCCATCTGGGTCTATGGGCCGGATCTGCCGCGCGACCGGGTGCCGAATTCGTTTATCAACGCGGCCATCGCCGGACGCCCGTTTCATCAGCCATTCGGGGCCGATTTCATTTGTGACCATACCTATGTCGATGACATGACGGATCTGGCCCTGTTGGCCATCGACAAGGACGAACATCCCCACGATGCCTATAACGTAGGCACGGGCACGGGCGTCAGTTTGCGGCAGATCGCTGAAATCACCGCCGATCTGGTGCCCGGCGCGCAACTGAGCGTCGGCAACGAACCCTTTCGCCATGGCGATGCGGACTTCAATGTTGCCTGTGTGAAAAAAGGTGCCTTGGATATCAGCCGGGCCCGCGAGGTTCTGGGCTATAATCCCAAGTTCGACATCCGACGGGGCCTGGAGGCCTTTCTATCCTAGCTGTTGGGCGGCACGTCCAATCTGGCGACAATGCCCTCCAGATCCGGGCGGGGCGCGGGATAGCGTTGCAAAACAGCCGGGTCGTGGCCCGGAATGATATGCGCGTTATCGGGGGCCAGGGCGCGCAGCTTGCGGTGGCTTTCCAGCATTTCATATAGGTTTTCGTGAGTCTGAAACGGCGTTTCCTGTTCGAAACTTTCATAATAGTGCGCCGTGTCCGAGGCCAGGACCACCGGGCCACGTGCGGTATTCACACGCACGGCCTGCAGGCCTCGGGTATGGCCGGGCAGATGATGCACCGTAACGCCGGGTGCGATTTCGTCCTCGCCGGCATGGAAGATGACCCGGTCGCCATAGGTCAGGCGCACCATCTCCAACACATCATCCAGCTTGAAGGAATGACGCAGGGCCGGATGGGTCATGGCCCGTCCGGTGACAAACGACATCTCTTCGTCCTGGATATGAAAGCAGGCCCTTGGAAACAGATCCAGATTGCCCGCGTGGTCATAATGCATGTGAGTGATGATCACGTCCTCGATTGTGTTGGCGTCGATGTCCAACAGCGCCAGGCCCTCCACCGGTGAACGTAGGAAGCTGCGGCCCCGGCCTTCGCCTTCCTCCTTGTCGTAGCCGACATCAATGACGATGGTGCGCTGATCGTTGCGGATGACCCAGATGAAGTAGTCCATGGCGATGGGCGCATCATGGGGATCGCCATGCACGAACATGCCGCCGCGGTTGCCCACGCGGTCGCCATATTTGATGGCATAGATTTCGTAAGGTGCTTCGGGCATCTGCAATCCTCTCTTGTCAGTCTGGATTTAGTGTACCATTGCGCATCAGTTGGGGAGAGACCATGCGATTCATTATTTACGGCGCCGGCGGCGTTGGCGGCGTTATTGGGGCACAATTGTATCAGGGTGATGAGGATGTGATGCTGATTGCCCGTGGTGATCATCTGGCGGCAATCCAGGATCAGGGCCTGCTGTATAAGACCCCGCATCAGTCCGTGCGTTTGCCCGTTCCGGCGGTCGGCCACCCGCGGGATATCGATTTTCGGCCCGATGACGTGGTCATTCTGACCATGAAGACGCAGCATACGGAAGCTGCGCTGGAGGACCTACGCCGGGCCGCGGGTGACGAGATCCCGCTGTTTTGTTGTCAAAATGGCGTCGCCAATGAACGCATGGCCCTCCGCCGGTTCCAGAATGTCCACGCCATGATGGTCTATCTGCCGGCCCTCGCGCTGGAGCCTGGCACTGTCATGGCCCATGCGGCGCGCAAGTCCGGCGTGCTGGATGCCAGCATTTATCCCACCGGCAGCAACGATCTGGTGGCGGCGGTGACTGGCATCTTGGACGGGGTCAATTTCTCGGCCCGGCCCAACCCGACGGTGATGCGTTTCAAATACGGCAAGCTGATCATGAATCTGGGCAACGCCCTGGCGGCAATCTCACCCCCCGGTGATGAGGTCGATCAAATCCGGGCCCAGTTGCGGGCCGAGGCCGAGGCCTGCATCAAGGCCGCCGGCATCGACTGCGCCAGTCAACAGGAGGAGAAGGATCGCCGGGGCGATTTGATGAAATCGGCGCCCGTGGACGGAGAAAAACGCGGCGGTGGTTCGTCCTGGCAAAGCCTGGTGCGCGGCACCGGCAATATCGAAACCGACTATCTGAATGGCGAGATCGTCATGCTGGGCCGCCTGCACGGCATAGCCACGCCGGCTAACCTTACCTTGCAGCGACTTGCCAACAGCCTTGCCGCCGGCAACGGGACGCCAAAAAGCATCCCCCTGGCGGAAGTGCGGCGACGGATCGATCAGGTGACCGGCTAGACCGGTCCAAATTTCGGCGGCCGTTTTTCCAGGAAGGCGCGCATGCCTTCGCGGGCATCGTCGGAGAGAATCAGCTCAACCTGATTTCTGTGTTCGAAATCCAGGACCTCCCGTAGGGATGCATTGGCGGCCGCATGGACGCCACGCTTGATTGCCGCCAGGGCCTGTGGCGGGCCACTGGCCAGACGCAGGGCGAAGGCCTGGACATCCTCCCTAAACGTTTCCATGGGGTAAAGCTGGTTCAACAGGCCCAGGCGGTAGGCTTCCTCCGCCTTGATACGGTCACCCAGCATCATTAGTTCCATGGCCTTGGCGCCGCCGACCAGCGCTGTCAGCGTGTCGAAGCCGCCCCAATCGGGGATCAGGCCGATCTTCACGAAACTCTCGGAAAACAGGCTTTTCTCGCAGCCGAGGCGGATGTCGCAGGCCAGGGCCATGTTCATCCCGCCACCCGCCGCCGGGCCGTTGACCGCCGCAATCACCGGTTTGGGCATGGTGCGCAACAGAGTGACGACCGCCTCCACCGTGCCCAGCAGGCCCTCGATAACGCTGGGGTCGTTGTTCTCCTGCCAATCCGCCATGGCCGCGATATCGCCGCCGGCGCAGAACGCCTTGCCCGTGCCCGTTATCACCACGCAGCGCACTCCTGGGTCTTTGGCAAAGGATTCCAACTGCCGCAAAATCACGGTCCGCATATCGCCGGCCAGGGCGTTCATCGCCTCCGGCCGGTTCAGGGTGATGGTGGCGACGTGGTCGGTCACGTCGAACAGAACTTGGCTGTCGGTCATCTGGAAATACCTTTGGCTTGCGGGACGATGATCTCGGGATCATCATGGCGGCAGAGGAAACGGAAAGGATAGCTTGATCATGACGATTGGCAAATGGGGTGTTTGGTTCGCGCCCAACAGAATGCCCCTGGAACAGGTTGGACGCTTGGCGGACGAAGTCGAGGCGCATGGCTATGACGTCCTATGGTATCCGGAATCCGTGGCGTTTGAGGCCATGGCCCTGGGCGGCTACTATCTGGGCCGGACCGCGAAGCTGAATGTGGCCAGCGGTATCGCCAATATCTATGCCCGCGATGCGGCCGCCGCCATGCAGGGACACAACAGCCTGAACGCCCTATATGATGGGCGTTTCATCCTGGGCCTCGGCGTCTCCCATATACCCATGGTCGAGAATGTGCGCGGCCATGAATACGGCAAGCCGCTTGCCACCATGCGCGCCTATCTTGACGCCATGTACGCCACGCCCGTGCAAGTCGAGGCACCTGAACGCCGGGTGGTGTTGGCGGCCCTGGGCCCGAAGATGCTGGCGCTGGCGGCGGAACATGCCGATGGCGCCTTGCCCTACAACGTCACGCCGGAACATACCGCACGGGCAAGGGAGATCATGGGGCCCGGCAAGGCGATTTATGTGGAGCAGAAGATCTGCCTGACAGAGGACGCCGCCGCCGCGCGCGAGGTTGCGGCGAAGCAGTTGGCCATGTATCTGGTGCTGCCGAACTACCGTAACTGCTGGCTTAGCCTGGGCTTTACCGAGGACGATTTGTCCGGCCAGGGCAGTGAGCGTTTTCTCGACGCCATGGTCGCCTGGGGATCGGAGCAGACCATCCGCGCCCGCCTGCAGGCCCATTTCGATGCCGGCGCCGACCATGTGGCGATCCAGCCCTTTGATCCGGCGGGCGGCGCCTCGCCGGACTGGAATGCCCTCGCCGTCTTTGCGCCCAATTTTGCATCGGCTGCATAAGCCTCCTATATTCGGACACAGAAAACCCAAGCAGGAGAGAACACCATGTCAGCCGTAAATGTCGTCGCCGTGATCACCGCCAAACCTGGCCAGCGCGCGGCCATCTTGAAAGAGTTCCGTGCCAATATGCCCGCCGTGCATGCCGAGGAAGGCTGCATCAAATATGTTCCCACGATTGATGCCGAGGGCATGGGCAGCTTTCAAACGCCATTCGGCGAAGATGCCTTCGTTGTCATTGAAATATGGGAAAGCAAGGAGCATTTGATGGCCCATGCCGCCTCCGATCATATGAAGGCCTATGGCGCCAAGACCAAGGACATGATCGCCAGCCGGGTCATTCACGTCCTCTCCGACGCGTGACATTCGATCGATAGACGAAATTGACTTGGCCGCACCGGACCTGGTGCGGTCTTGTCGTTTTCAGGAAGGAACTCCGCACATGCACTATGATGCCATCGAGAACAACCATGGTTTGGCGCACGATCCCTTCAAGGCCCTGATCGCGCCCCGGCCCATCGGCTGGATCGGCTCTGTCAGCAAGGACGGGATCTATAACCTTGCGCCCTATAGCTTTTTCAACGCGGTCAGCGACCGGCCGCATTATGTGATGTTCTCGTCGAAGCACATCAAGGACAGCGTGCGCAATATTCAGGAGACCGGGGAATTCACCTGTTCCCTGTCCACCTGGGATACCCGTGACGGCATGAATATCAGTTCCGCCCCCGTGCCGGCGGATGTGGACGAATTTCCCATTTCCAATTTGACTGCAACGGCCTCGAAATTCGTCAAGCCGCCCCGGGTCAAGGAAAGCCCGGCGGCGTTTGAATGCCGCTATTGGAAAACCATCGAACTGCCGGACGTGGAGCCCGGTTCCGACCAGGGGCACTTCATCGTCATTGGCCAGGTCGTGGGTATCTATATTGACGATTCATTCGTCACCAATGGCCTGGTGGACACCGGTGCCATGCGGCCCCTGGCCCGCCTGGGCTATATGGACTATGCCGTGGTAACGCCGGAAACCATGCTGACCATAAACCGGCCGGAAATGACGGAATCGGGCGAGATCGCCAAGGCCCAGGCTGGTTCCTGGGATGGCGGATACAGGTAGGGAGGTCATTATGACGGTACGTCTTGGATATCTTTTGCCGACCCGGGAGCGGGTCATGCGGGGCCAGCCCGAAACTGGCCCGTTGATCGACCTTGCGGAACGGGCCGAGGCGATTGGTTTTGATTCCGTCTGGGTCGGTGACAGCCTGCTCGCCAGGCCCCGGCACGAACCGTTGACCCTGCTGGCGGGCATCGCGGGCCGTACGAAGAAGGTGGAACTGGGCACGGCGGTGCTGCTGCCCACCCTGCGCAATCCGGTGATCATGGCGCATCAGGTCGCGACGTTGGATCAGATCAGCGAGGGCCGGGTGATCCTTGGCGTCGGCATCGCCGGCGATGTCCCGGCCATTCGGGCCGAGTTCGAATCCGCCGGCGTGCCGTTTGAAAAACGGGTTGGCCGCATGATGGAGGGATTGCGCCTGTGCAAGGCGTTATGGAGTGGCGAGCCGGTGGATTGGGACGGCCGCTGGCGGGTGGAACAGGGCGTCCTGGGCCCGACGCCCCATAGACCGGGCGGCCCGCCGATCTGGGGCGGCGGCTCGGCCCCCGCCAGCCGGGCGCGGGCCGGGCGTCATTTCGACGGCTGGTTCCCGACGGGTCCGGACGCGGCCGGCTGGGCCGAACAATGGGCCGGCGTCAGGGACAGCGCGCGGGAGGCTGGGCGTGATCCCGATGACCTCGTGGGGGCATTGTATCTGACCATGGCCATCAATGACGATGCGGCCAAGGCCCAGCAACAGGTCGATACCTTCATGGAGGAATACTACGGCGTTTCGGCCAAGGTTCTGGCGAAACATCAGGCGACCTACGCCGGCCCGGCGGCGGGTGCGGCCGAATGGCTGCGGGGCTATGCGGACGCGGGCGCCACCCATATGGTTCTGCGCTTCGCCGGCGAGCACGAGAAGCATATGGATACGATCTCGGAAATTCGCGCTTCGTTGGGCTGGTGAGGACCGGAAGCACCGTCATCACCGGAGTTCATCCGAGTTGTGTCTGTTGCCCGCGGCGCAAAAACCGGGCGGCGCTGTTTGCGTGAAAGTGATCGCGCGGACAATTGACCCGCCGGGTCTTTCGTGTAACGCTTTATGTCAAATGTTGATCGGTCCATCTGGTCCGTATCGCGGGGCCGGTCGCTTGCTCAGATGGGGGTAAGACCATGCCTAGTAAGTCTCTAATTTCCGGATTCCTGGCCAGTGTTCTGGCAGTGGCCTATTTCGTATCGAACGCCCAGGCGGCGCCGCAGGCTCTGGCATTGCTGTCAACCGAGGGCGGGGTTCAACTGGCCTGCAGCGGTGACGAATGCGGCGCGACATTCAGCAGCTATTGCCTGCAGAACGAACGACATTCGCCGCCCGGCGGTACGCCCTACAAACTGGCCAGCAGCGACGGTTTTCAGGTCACGGCGGTGGATCGCCATGGCCGAACGAAGACGCTGACAACGTTGGATAAGTTCAAACTGACGGCGGCACGCACCCAGGTCGCGGTGCGTATCTCCATCGCCAAGCGCGATCTTGAAGAGCTGGGCATCAGGCTCATCAGCATCAACATCGGCAAGGATGTGACCCTGCTGCCCGTGCCCCAGGCGGGTGACAAGAATCCGTTCACCGAGGCGGAAATCGCCTTGGTGAAAGGCGCGCTTCGGCCAGCCGGCAGCCAGCTTGTCGATTTGGGCAATGGCCGGGCGGAGACCGTGCGCTGGCTGTCCAGTCAGGTCAATGCATTGCCTTATGGAGACGTCGGCACGCCGTTGGCGCATGAGGGCCTTGTGCAAAAGGCCACCGCCAGTCTGGCGGCGGCGGCGATGTCTTCAGAGGCGCGGACGCTGGCCAAGGCAACATTACGCGGCTGCGGAAGTGACCTGCAGTTACAGATCTATCCAAGTCTTCGCCGTTGTTTGGAATCGAGCCATGATGCCATTCTCTGGGATCTGAATGCCGACTATTGGCAGGCCATTCACACCGGTTCTTGACATAAATGATTGACATAAAGCCGGGCACTGCGGCTACACTAGCACAATGATCAAACAAAAAAATATTACAACTTTCTAATCGAAACGAAGAAAGAAGCACGAAAACAAGACAACTTTACAGCAGGGAGAGGAACAATGGTTAGTAAAACTAAACTTACGCAGAAGAACGAAACACTCTCGAAGACAGCACCCAGCCGACGGAGATTCCTCCAAGGCGCCGCCACTGCATCTGGCGGCCTGGCGGGTATTCTGGCGGCCGGCATCGCTCCGGCGACGGCGCAGGCACGCGAGCTGAAAATGTTGACGAACTCGCATTTCGTGCCGGCTTCGGATGTGGAGTTGGAGCGGCAGTTGGCGGAATTCGGCAAGGCGGCCGGCGTCAAGACGCGTCTGGACCGTGTCGCCCATTTGCAGTTGCCAGCTGTGCTTGCTGGTGAGGTGCAGGGACAAAAGGGCCATGACCTGGTTTCCGTGGGCAACTCCAACCCGCATCTCTATTCCAAGCATCTGGAGAGTGTCGACGAAATCTATGAGAAAATCGGCAAGGCCGGCGGCGGCTGGACAGATGGAACGGTGGGCCGGGGCTCAGATGGCCATCACAAAGCCATTCCATGGTTCTTCATTTCGTTCCCCTTGGCGTTGCGCACGGATCTGATCGGCGAAATTGGCGAAAATCTGCCCAATACCTGGGACGATGTGCATCGCATCGGCACCAAGCTGAAGAAAAAAGGCAATCCGCTTGGTATCCAGATTGCTCATTCGGTCGATTCGAACATGATCCTGCGCGGTATCATGTGGTCCTATGGCGCCAGATTGGTGGATGAGGACAGCAAGACCGTCGCCGTCAATTCGAAAGCGTCGGTGGAAGCCTTCAAGTTTATTTCGGCGCTGTATAATGATGCCATGACCAGCGAAGTGCTGGCCTGGGATGACCGCAACAACAACGTGTGTCTGAACTCCGGCAAGTGCAGCATGATCCTGAACCCGATCAGTGCCTACCGTTCGGCGATCAAGGCCAAGACCATGGTCCCCGGCACCGATCGGCTGGTGCATCACGCGATCACGCACATCATGCCGCCCGAAGGCCCGGCGGGCCGTCACATGGCCGCGTCCTTCAACAACATGGGCGTTTGGAAATTCGCCAAGGAAAAGGAATTGGCCAAGGAGTTCATGTCCTTCCATTTCGCCAAGGACAACGCCGAGAAGCATTTGACGGCCTCTAAGGGCTATAACCAGCCGGTGCTGGCGGGCAACGCGTTGCATCCGCTTTATGCCTCCAACTCGAAGTACTACTTCGCGCCGTTTATCGGCTGGTATACACATGCGATCGGCTGGCCGGGCGTACCGACCGCGGCCGTGCAGACGGTGGTTGATCAATACCTGCTGCCCGATGCCGTCGCATCCGTGGCCGTTGGCAAGTCCTCCGCTGAAGATGCGGTCAAGAAGCTGGAATCGCAAATGAAGCGGATCTACAAGCGGGCTGCCAAGCGGGAGGGGTAGCCGACGTGTTGAATATCCATCAAGACACTTGGCTCATTGATCATCCAAGGGTAATTGACGAGCCATGGTAAGCGTACCCAATACTGAGCGGGCGGTGATAGCGTCACCGCCCGCTTCATTCGGTTCGCGGATGAAGAAACGGGTTGGCCCCGATATCGACGGCTACGGTTTCTTGTTGCCCGCGATCATTGTTATGGTTTCGCTGGTGGTTTATCCCTTCTGCCTGGCGGTCTGGTTCAGCGTCTCCGACGCCTTTGTCGGCGAGCCGGCGTCGTTCATCGGTCTGGAAAACTTCATCTATATCCTGACCGAAGACGACATCTTCCTCATGACGATCTGGAACACTTTGCTGTTCGCCTTTTGGTCGGTCCTCTTCAAGGTGGTGCTGGGTCTTACCTGCGCCCTGCTGTTGCAGCGTATTCTGAAGCTGCGGCGCTTCTTCCGCGGTTCCGTGCTGCTGCCGTTCGTCGCGCCGACAGCGCTCTCGACGTTGGGTTGGTGGCTGATCCTGGACCCGACCTACAGCCACATCAACTGGATCCTGGAGAACATGTGGCCGTTCACCATGTTTGGCTGGGGCCCCTATAATTTCCTTGGCGATCCGACCCTGGCCATGGCCTCGGTGATTTTCGTCAACATCTGGCGCGGCATTCCATTTTTCATTATCACCATTCTGGCCGGACTGATGTCGATACCGGAGCATCTTTACGACGCCGCCGAGATCGACGGGGCCTCGACCTGGCGGAAATTCTACTCAATCACGCTGCCTTTATTGCGGCCGGTGCTGGCCATCATCATTCTGTTTTCGACCATTTTCACGCTGGGCGAATTCAATATCATCTATGTACTGACCAGGGGCGGTCCGATGAACTCGACGCACCTGTTCTCCACGTACTCCTTCACCTACGGCATTCTCAATCACGAAATCGCGCTGGGCGCGGCCGTCGCGCTGTTCCTGTTCCCGATTTTGGTCTTCATCGTGATCTTTTTGCTGCGGATGGTGAGAAGGGATACCTCACATGAGCTCTAGTACCACGACACTGACCAGCGCCGACGGCCGGGAGGTGGTCCGCAACAAGGTGCCGATCTGGCGCCAACGCAAGGCTGCGGCGAACTATATCGCGCTGGTGCCGTATGTATTCTTCGCGCTGTTTCCCTTCTACATCATGGGCATCACCTCGATTAAGACGGATCAGGAGATCAACAACCTGGGCAACTCGCCATTCTGGGCCACCGGCATCGCCACCGAGCACTATGTTTACCTGGCCACCAATACCTCTTTCTTCAATCACTGGTTTGTCAACACCCTGATCGTCACGGTGGCCGTGACGATTATCTCGGTCAGCGTCGGGACACTCGCCGCCTATGCCCTGGCGCGTTTGCGGTTTCGCGGCGTTGAAGTGTTTGGCGTCGCCGTCTTCATTACCTACCTGATACCGCAGACATTGCTTTTTATTCCGCTGATCGATGTCATCAACACCATTGATGATTATGTTCCCATTCGGGATACTTATTGGTCATTAATCCTGACCTATCCGACTTTCCTGATTCCGTTCGTGACCTGGCTGCTGATGGGCTATTTCAAGACCATCCCCGTGGAGGTGGAGGAATGCGCCTATCTGGATGGCTGCTCGCGGCTTGGCGCCCTGTGGCGGGTCGTATTGCCCATGGCAATTCCCGGCATCATGTGCGCAATCCTGTTTTCCATCACACTCAGTTGGAACGAGTTGCTTTATTCCCTGGTGTTTATTCAGGACGAGACCGCGAAGACCATTTCCGTCGGTGTCATAACCGAACTGATCCGCGGTGACATCTATTATTGGGGCTCATTGATGGCGGCCTGCTTCATTGGCGCACTGCCGATCATCATGATCTATGGTTTCTTCATGGACTACTTTACCTCCGGCCTAACCGCCGGCGCGATCAAGTAGAACATTAAACAGGGAGGCCGTATCGGGAATTCAATCCCGAAGGCCACGGCACAAAGAGCCGCACGACAAGAAAAGACGAAAGAAGAGTATTAAAGATGGCCGAAATTCAGTTGAGAGACCTCTGGAAGTACTACGACGATGTTCCCGCCGTGCGCGGTATCAATCTGGATATCGAGCATAACGAGTTCATCGCCCTGGTCGGCCCCTCGGGCTGTGGCAAGACCACGACCTTGCGCATGATCGCGGGACTGGAAGATATCACGGGCGGCGATATCGTGGTCGGCGAGCGTGTCATCAACGAGGTCGCGCCGAAAGACCGCGACATCGCGATGGTGTTTCAGAACTACGCCCTCTACCCGCATATGAGCGTCTTTCAAAACATGTCCTTCGGGCTGAAACTTCGCAAAACGCCAAAGGAAGAGATTGAGCGCAGGGTCAATGACGCGGCGGATATCCTGAACATCGGCGAACTTTTGGAACGCCGGCCGAAGCAGCTTTCCGGCGGCCAACGCCAGCGCGTCGCCATGGGCCGCGCCATCGTCCGCGATCCCCAAGTCTTCCTGTTCGATGAACCATTGTCCAACCTTGACGCCAAGCTGCGCGTGCAAATGCGCACGGAGATCAAAAAGATCCATCAAAGGGTCAAAACCACGGTGGTCTACGTGACCCATGACCAGGTCGAGGCGATGACCTTGGCCGACCGGATCGTCGTGATGAATGAAGGCGTCATAGAGCAGGTCGGTTCGCCCGAGGAAATGTACGATTCACCGCGGACGCATTTCGTGGCCGCCTTTATTGGCTCACCGTCGATGAATTTCATACCTTGCCGCGTGGAAGCCAATAACGGCGGTATGTCGGTCCGGCTGTCGGATAGTCTTTCGTTTCCCGTACCGGCGGACCGTGACGACCGCTACGGCCCCTGCGTCGGAAAAGAAATGCTGTTCGGCATTCGTCCCGAACATATTACCGACAAACGCCCACATACCGATCCTACACATCACGATTTCACGTCCGATGTCGTTGTCCTCGAACCCATGGGCATCGACACCATGGTGTTCATCAATATCGGCGACACCGAAATCACCACCCGGTCGCGGCCGCGGGCGGTCAGCCAAGTCGGCCAGCCGATGGACTTCACCATCGACATGGCGCATATGCATTTGATCGATCCGGAAACCGAACTCGTCCTATAAACGCCGGCACCAGAACAAATACATGCCGCTAAAGGTTTGCGGGTTGTTCTGCTCGAACGCCCGCCAGTGATCGAGCGTGCCCGGCGGCCCATCGCCGGGGAAGGCGTCCCCATAGGCCCGCATGGTTTCATCCGGCAGGCTAAAGCCGTGAAATTCGAGCCCATTGTTGGCCATGAAGTCGCCAATCTCCGGGATCGTGCATGGCTGTTCGCTGACATGCAGGGCGAGATCGCGGAAGCCGCTCTTGGTGAAGAAGTCGGCTGATTTCGTCAATGCGAAACCGTCTTCGCCGGATGCGCGGTCCATCAGCTTTCTGCGGTAGACACGTAGCGCGTCATCGTCTGCGTCCGGGCCCGGCCAGTCCGGATCTTCGGACAGCGCCCCAATGACCCGGCGCGAGACGGCGCTGTATAGCCCGATCAGCATCAGCCCGCCGGTGCGGAGCCGGGTGAGCAGCGCCCGCCATCCTTCATAGGGATCTGCCATGTGATGCAGGACACCGACGCATTCGATCACATCGAAACGGTCGTCGGTCCCCTCAAGGCACTGGATGTCGGCGATCGCGAAACGCAGGTTCCCCACCCCCAGCGCTTCGGCCATGCGCGCGCCATAGCCCAGGCTTGGCGGGCTCAGGTCAACCGCCAGCACCTGGCACCCGGCGCCGTAGCCGATGGCCGAATGGACCGCCTGACGGCCGGTTCCGGCGCCGGCGATCAGTACATCGCAAGGGCCGTCGATAACGGTGAGAGCATCGGCGGAAAAGTGGCCGCCCATACGATCCTTGGCGCTTCCCGGTTCCGGCGCCTGCAGGCTGAGCCAACGCGGATACGGATCGTTCCGATACTGCGCGGCGACCCGGCGGGACGTTTCGTCGCTGACCGCCGTCAACCGGGGCAGACTGTCCGCTAGCGCGGCTTCTTTTCCGCGGGCATCCAGTTCGTCGCGCAGGACGGCGCGCAGGGCCCGGGGCGACACCCGGTCGGCGGCGCGCGTCTCAAGGCCCAGCGTTTCATGAATCGGATAGTACAGCGACCATAGCTGGAACGCGCCACCCGCCACCGTATCACCATTGAACAGCGCGTCGATATCCACATTCAGTTCGCCCAGACGGGCTCTTTCGTCTTCATCGGCGAAGAAGACGTATTCGTTGTTGAGGCACTGCCGGAGCAGCACGCAGGCGAATTCATAGACGGGCCGTGCCTCAAGCAGCGATGGCGACAACAGCAGGCGTCGTCGCAGCGCGGTCAGTAGGAATTCGATCTCGATGTCGGCGACGACGCCATGGGTCAGGGCGGCCCTGAACAATCTGTCGCGCAACAGCCGCGTGCCCTTGCGGGTCAGCAATGCCGCCGCCGCGTCCCAGCCATCGGCCCGGCCGCGCGCCAGCACGCCGGCGAGTGGCGGGCGGCATTTCAGATAGGCAAGCGCGCCGTTGCACAGCGCCTGCCGGTCGACATCCGCGAAGGCGAACGCGGCTTCCAGTCCGCGCGGCGAAATGTCGGTCTCGGCGCTGAATTCATAGCGCTGCAGCAGCGCGGCGAGCAGGCGCGCGGCCTCCGGATAGTCCGGCCGTGACGCCAGCGCGTGCGAGCACTGCTCAACCGCCGCCGCCGCCTCGGGTCCCGTCAAAGGCGCATTCACCCTCAACAACTCCCTCTCAGAGTTCTCTTGCATGGTGAGGGCGCCAGTCTATCGTTTTGTCGGTCTGCCAGGCAATCTCGTCCGTCTTGGCATCCGTGGCGGCAATGCGGACCCATTTCCCGTCTCCTTATTCGTCCGCTGCAATCAACGTGAAGATCGCACCATAATGGTACGGCGAAACCTCGACGATTTGTTCCAGGGCGAATCCCGCGGGCTCCACGGCCAAGCGCGTGTCGTCGGGCGACATGCGCATCTCTGTCTTGGGCCCTCTTGGCTGACCCAGAACCGTCGTATCCTCGCGCGGTCGTGGGTACCAGTTGATAATGGCAAATTGGCCCCCAACGGTCAGCACCGCCGCCACGGCGCGCGCCATGGCCAATTGATCGGGTACACCGTGGAAGGTATTGGCGATCAAGACGTAATCGGCCTTCCCTGGCAGCAATTCCGCCAAGTCGCGGGCATCGGCGCGGATCAGGTCCAATACGCTGGCTCCGGCGCGTTCAATTGCGGCGCGGGCTTGCTCCAACATGGCGGGATCGATGTCGACCGCGTATACCCGGCCCTCGACAATCTGGGCCATGGGCGCCGTGAAATAGCCATCACCGCAACAGAGATCGACGACGGTCATGCCGGGTCGAATGCCCAGCGCTTGCATAGTAGACATTGGATCCGGCCAGATTGCCGCCCACCAGTCTTGGTCCGGCATCGCGGTCGCGGGGAAGAATCCATCCAGTGCCATTGTGACAGCTCCCTTCACTAAAGAGCGCGGCCTGCTCCGTCTAACGCTTACCCTCGATATTCACCGCGATCAAATGCGGGCCGGGGCTGGCGAATGCCGCCTTGACCGCAGGGCCCAGCTTGCCTGGGTCGCTAACGACGCTGCCCGGCATGCCCATGCCTTTCGCCATGGTGACGAAGTCCAGGGCCGGCGTGTCCAGGTTCATTTGCGGGTAGTCCTGGTTTGAAAGGGCATCGAAGCGCTGACGGTAGGTGTCCAGGTTATGCTTCAGGATGCGGTATTCCCGGTTCACCAGGATGACAAAGACGATATCGAGTTCATGATGCGTCGCCGACCACAGGGCCTGGATTGAATACATCGCCGATCCGTCGCCGGAGACCACAAGCATGGGACGGTCGGGCTGGGCCACCTTGGCTCCGATGGCACCGGCCAGGCCTTGTCCGATACCGCCGCCCCGGCCCGAAAGGTAGTCGCCGGGTGCGGCGAAATTGAAGGCCTGGGCCAGGTCCAGGCCGGCGGTGATGGCTTCCTCCACCACGATGACATTGTCGGGTGCGCCGGCGGCAAGCTCCGCCATGGCCCGGGGCATGGACATGGGGTCGCGGTCCCAGGCGCGCTGGGTACGGGACTGATAGGCTGCGCTGGCTTCCGCGCTCTGGCCGGCAAGGGCATCGTTACGCGCCTTGGCGGCTTTCCGATAGTCGGCGGAGCCAGTCGCCAGAGCATCGGCCAGGGCGCTCAGGCTACTTGGTAGATGGCCAACCAGGCCGGCATCGACCGCGTGATTATGCGCCATGCGGGCCGAGGTTTCCTCGATCTGTAACACCGCCGCACCATCTGGGAACGGCTTGCCGGCGGTAAACCAGACCTCTTCGAAGAACGGCCCGCCGATCAACAGCACCAGATCGGCATCGCCCAGGGTATTGCGGATGGCGCCCGCGTCCATGGGCAGAATGGCCTTGGCGTTGGGATGACGGTTGGGAAAGGCGGCATGATGGCGGATGCCCTCGAACCAGACGCCGGCGCCCATGGCCTCGGCCAGGGCGACCATCTCCTGGTGCGCGCCGGCACGGGCCACATCGTCACTGACAACAATGACCGGATCTTGCGCCGCCGTGATCTTTTCCGCCATGACCGCCACACCGGCGGGGTCCGGGCGGGGGCTGTCAAACACCGCCGATGACGCGGCCGCGGCGATTTCCGTCTCCTGCTCCATGACATTAATGGGCAGGGAGACGAAAACAGGCCCGGCGGGGGCTTCATTGGCGATCTTGAAGGCCCGCTGCATGACATTGGCCATCTCGTCCGCCGTTTCCACCTGCACGCTCCACTTCGTGACCGGTTCCGCCATGGCAACCAGATCATAGCCCAGCACCGGGCCGCGCAGGCGCATGCGGGTATCCTGTTGCCCGGCGGTCACCACCATGGGCGAATTCGCCTTCAAGGCGCCGTACATCATGCCGATGGCATTGCCCAGGCCGGGTGCCACATGGAGATTGACGACACCGGTCTTGCCGCTGGCCTGGGCGTAAAAGCTCGCCGCGCCCGCCGCGATGCCTTCGTGCAGGGCGACCACGTATTCGATTTGCGGATAGCTTTGCAGGCTATCCAACAACGGGCTTTCCGTGGTGCCTGGATTGCCGAAAATACGCTCCACGCCGTGGGCCACCAAGCTGTCCATGAATACCTGTCGTCCGCGCATGTCTTCCTCCAAAAAATGACTTTGTCTCGTGCTGTTTCCGGCCCGCCGCTAGACGATACGGGTGTCGTGGCGTCCCCAATAGCGGTCCTTGATCAGGCGTTTGTATAGCTTGCCGTTCTCATGCCGGGGTAATTGTGCCTCGAAATCCACGCTGCGGGGGCATTTGATGTGCGACAGATGCTCCCGGCTGTAGGCCAGGATTTCTTCTTCCAGTTCCGCGCCGGCCAACGCGGGATCGATGGGCTGCACCACCGCCTTGACCGCTTCGCCGAATTCCGGGTCCGGTACGCCGACCACGGCCACATCCATGACCTTGGGATGGCCGACCAATAGATTTTCAATTTCTTGCGGATAGATATTGACGCCGCCGGAAATAATCATGAAGGACTGGCGGTCGGTCAAATAAAGATAGCCGTCCTCGTCCTGATAGCCGACATCGCCCAGGGTGGACCAGCCGCGGTCGTTGCGGCTCTCCGCCGTACGCTCGGGATCATTGTAATAGGTAAATTCCGGACCGTCGGCGAAATAGATCGCGCCAGGCGTACCGGTCGGCTGTTCGCCGCCGTCCTCGTCAAGAATATGCACGATCCCGAACAGGGCCCGCCCGACGGAGCCGCGATGAGCCAGCCAATCCTCGGAATTGATGGCGCAAAAGCCGTTGCCCTCGGTGCCGGCATAATATTCATGCAAGATTGGGCCCCACCAATCAATCATTTGCTGCTTGATCTCGATGGGGCAGGGGGCAGCAGCGTGCACGGCCACCTTGTGGGAGGAAAGGTCATATCTGGTGCGGACCTCGGCGGGCAGTTTCAGCATACGCACGAACATGGTCGGCACCCATTGACTATGGCTGACCTTGTAGCGTTCGATCAGGGCCAGAGCGGCTTCGGGGTCGAAACGCTCCATCACGATACAGGTGCCGCCCTTTTTCAAAAGCCCCATGTTGAAGCGCAGGGGCGCGGAATGATACAGGGGCGCCGGGGATAGATAGATCGATTGCTCGCTCACGCCATACAAGGTGCCGCCGACATCAACGGGGCTTTGCGGCGTTCCCAGGGGATCACCTTTGATTGGTTTTCTGATGCCCTTGGGCCGCCCGGTCGTGCCGGAGGAATAGAGCATGTCGGCGCCTTCGTATTCGTCCGCGATGGGACCTTGGGGTTGAACGGCAATCGCCTCGTCGTAGGAGCGGTAGCCCTCGATCGCCTCACCGACCATCAGGCGGGTTTCGACATTTGGCATCATCGCCACCAATTCGGTTGCCACATCGGCCTTGGCCTGGGAGGTGATGAAAACCCTGGCGCCGCAATCGCCAACGATGAAATCCACTTCCTCCGCCGTCAGGTAGGATGAGATACAGGTGTAATAAAGCCCCGCCCGATGGGCCGCCCAGCAGATCTGCAAATATTCCGGATGGTTTTCCATATAGATGGCGATGGTGTCACCAAGGCCCAGGCCGAGACTGCGGAACAGTTGCGACCCCTGGTTCGAGGCATCATTCAAATCGCCATAACTGACCACTTGGCCGCTGCTGGCCATGATGTAGGCTGGTTTGTCAGGGTTCGCGGCGGCATGAATTCCAGGATGCATGAACTACTCCAGGTGAGGCGACGGCATAGGTGCCGGCACCTATATAGCAAGCCCCGCTTGCAATGGGCAATTGCCGGCCAGAACCGGCCAGAACCGGATAGCAGCGCTTGCCGGATTGGGCTATTGCAATGACTGACACGAGCGCGGTTGAAGGAGCGGCATGATGAGTGATCGTTGGTACGAGGATTTCAAGGTTGGCGACCGTATTGTCTCGCCGGGTAAGACCGTGACGGAAGCTGAAATCATCGATTGGGCATTCCGTTTCGACCCGCAACCCTTTCACATGGACAAGCTGGCGGCGGAAGAGCACATGTATGGCGGTCTGATTGCTTCGGGCTGGATGCTGGGAACCTATGCCTTTCGCTTGTTCACCATGGCCAATCCCTGGGCCCCGGAGGCCTCGCTTGGTTCCCCGGGAATTGACGGTTTGCGCTGGATCCGCCCGGTCCGCCCCGACGACACCATTCATGTGGTCGTTACCATTACCGATTGCCGCCTGTCGGCAAGCAAGCCGGATCGCGGCGTGGTCGGCATGGACTGGCAGGTGCTGGATCAGAATGACGAAGTGGCGATGACCATGCGCTCGATACAGTTGTTGCGGCGCCGAGGCATGTCGGATTAGAACCGAATGCCGGTGCCGGCCAATTTCGAAATGCCATTTCCGGCGCCGGATGGAAAAGAGGAGTCAGTAACCATGAAACTCGGCATCATGACGGGAGCGATACCCGATCCCAGCGCCAGCATCGACAATTTCATCGCCATGGCCAAGGATGTGGAGGCGCGGGGCTTTGCCTCCCTATGGCTGGCCAATACCCGTGGCCATGATGCGGTCACGGCGATGGCCATGGCCGGGCGCGAAACCGAGCGGATCGAGGTCGGCACTGCCGTGACACCGATCCAGCCGCGCCATCCGACCGCCCTGGCGCAGCAGGCCTTGACCGCCTCGGCTCTGGCGCGGGGCCGCCTTACTCTAGGTATCGGCCTCTCCCACAAGATCGTGATCGAGGACACCCTGGGGCTTTCATACGCGCAACCCGCCAAAACCATGCGGGAGTATCTGGAGATCCTAATGCCCCTGCTGGGCCATCGGCTGGCGGCCTTCAAGGGCGATCTGTACCGCAGCAAGATCGAAATGGATGTTCCCGACGCGGCCAATCCGGTGCCGGTCGTGATGGCGGCCCTTGGCCCGATGATGCTGGGTCTGGCGGGCCGCTATACCGACGGCACGGCGCTATGGATGACCGGCCCGGCGACGATCTCCGATCACATCGTGCCGACAATGTCCGGCGCCGCGCAAGAGGCGGGGCGTCCGGCGCCGCGTGTCATTGCCGGTTTCCCCGTGGTCCTGACCAATGATGTGGATGGGGCGCGGGAGAAGGTCGATCAGATCCTCCAGGTCTACGGCCAGCTGCCGTCCTATCGCGCGATGATGGACCGTGAAGGCGCCGCCAATCCCAGCGACATCGCCTTGATCGGAAATGAAGCTGCCCTGGATGCCAGGATCGAGGAAATCTCGGCGTCCGGCGCGACGGAAATGATCTCCGTCCTGCTGGAAACCGAACCCGGCGCCAAGGCCCGCACACTGAACTATTTGCAAAATAGGCTGTAGCGCGTTCGGTCGGCGCAACAGAAGCGGCAGACCATGCCGGCGGGTGGGAGCCGTCTTCAGTATCAGGAGGAGACCATCAAATTGTCTCCATAAAGCTGGCCGCGCTTAGACGTTTTTCCGGAGTGGTGCCGGCCCTGAAACAAGTCCCGTGAGGCGGGTTCATAATTTCAAAGGAATATCCTGCTATGCATGTACCCACATCATTTTTGGGTGGCACCTTTGACGCCTTGTGAGGATGCCTCGACTATCTCGTCGCCGATTTAGTCAGTGTTCAAAGGGCCGAGCAAACGCTGGGGAATGGAGTTAAGTCATGCGAATTCAGCAAATTCTAAACAAAAAAGATAACGCCATTTGTGCGGTCTCGCGAGATACGGCGATCGACGACATCGTCAAGACCATGGCGGAACAGAACATCGGGACGGTACTGGTTACGGGGGAAGACGACAGCTTGGCGGGCATCCTCTCCGAGCGTGATGTGATCAGGCAGCTTGCTCTTCGCGGGGCCGACATGCTGGACCTGCAGGCGGAAGAGATCATGGCGAAAAAAGTCACCACATGTACCGCCGGGAGCGATGTGGCGAATGTATTGGAGCAAATGAGTGCACTCTCAATCCGCCACCTGCCGGTCGTTGACAGCGGCGTTCCGGTTGGCATGGTCAGTATTCGCGACCTCCTGGACGCCCAAAGAGGGCTCTTGGTGGAGGAAATCGAGAGGCGGCAGCGAGCGGCGGATACGATCCTGATGTCGCAGCTTGACTGAACACCCGCCCGGATAAAGGGCCGCATTCAGAAAGAGCACACGGAGCGCAAAGGGCGCGATCCCGTATCATGCAAATTCGGCGCCTGCTCAAGCCAACGTATCGATTGCTCGCATGATTAACCCATGACATCCTGTCGCCCGGAAGATACGAAGCGGGGGAGCAAGATTGGGCCATGGGGGAAGCATGGTGAATATTGGCGATCTATCGCCTGAAAGTGCGCAACATCTTCTGGACAAGGATTGCCCACCATTCGAGTCGGCGCCATTTGTCGCGGGCCCACCGTTGCACGAACGCCGCGTAGCGATTGTGACGACAGCGGGTCTGCACCGGCGGGATGACAAGAACTTTGATCTGAGCGATCTCAGCTACCGGGTGATCCCAAGCGATGTCCGGCTGCAAGACCTGGTGATGACGCAAGCTTCGGTGAATTTCGACCGCACCGGATTTCAGCAGGATGTGAACGTCGTCTTCCCCCTCGATCGTCTGCGCGAGCTGGAAACGGCGGGCGAAATCGGCTCGATCGCCAAATTCCACTACGCCTTCAATGGTGCCGGCCAACTGGCCTCGGCTTTCGAGCCGACGGCGCGGGAAGTCGGCCGGATGTTGAAGGAGGATGGGGTCAATGCCGCGCTACTGGTCCCGGTCTGACCCAATTGCACGCGCGCCGTCGGCGGGCTCGGCCACTATATTGAGGATGAAGGCGTCGCGACGACAGGCATCAGTCTCGTGCGGGAAATTACCGAGCGGCTACGGCCGCCACGGTTCCTGTGGGTTCCTTTTGAACTTGGCCGGCCCTTTGGTGCACCCGACGAACCGGAATTCCAAACGGAAGTGTTGCGGGCAGCCCTCGTTCTCTTGGAACGCCGGGACGACCCACCCATTCTCGATGACTTTCCCATCGAGGCTCCGGGCGAGGGTCCCATGGAGATGACCGGATGGAGCTGTCCAATCTCGCTTCCACCGCCTGAAGTGACGGATGGCCCGGCCCTGCTCGCCAGCATTTTACAGGAATTGTCCAGCCTCACTCCCTGGCATACCCTGGCTAGGGAAACACGTGGCCGCACGGGTGTCGGCGCCGCCAGGATGAAAATTGAAGAGTCAGCGCGATTCCTACACGCCTTGTTGGTGAAAAAGGAATTCGCCGAAAATCCATCTGGGACGCTCAGCCTCGGGCAGACCTTTCGCGGCGCATCGGAAGACATGCGGACTTTCTATATGGAAGCGGCAACGGCGAAGCCCGGCCGCGCCACCAGCCGTGAGCTTGCCGATTGGTTTTGGGGCGAAACGGCGGCGGGCAAACTTCTTCTGATGCTGCATCCGGCATGTCTTGAGAGCGCGGATAAGGGCGTACGGCGGGTAGCATCAAAACAGCTTGTTCCCAGGGCGCAGCAGCACCGATTGAACTCCATGGCATCTACCGAATAGGAAAATGTGCTCCCCCCGGGGCGCACGATGTAAGCGGAGATAGCGGCATATCCTCGATCATGACCGGCGAAAGGAAATGACATGCATGGCAGACAAAAAACACTAATTCGCGACGAGCCAATTTCGGGCCCGATGACCTGGATGTCGGAAACCATGCTGCCCGGTGACGGTCTCGTCTTACTTGAAGCCCGGCACCTCGACGAACTGCGCGCCACGGCGGCGGAGATAGTTGCCAATCCTCTTCCCATTGAAAGGCTTGATCCTGGGCTATTTGACATGCCCGCCTGCCGCGCCCTAATGGGGCAGGTCCGCAAGCAGCTTGATGATGAGATAGGGTTTGCCATCATCGACCGCCTGCCAGTTGATGAATTTGATCCCGAGACGATGAAGAAGCTCTATTGGCTTTTGATGAACATGACCGGTCAGATTGTTGCCCAGTCATGGGACGGCACCTTGGTCTATGACATTATCGATACGAAAAAGCGGACCGAAGCGGGCAATGGCGTGCGTTCATCCAAGACCAATCAGGGACAGAATTATCACGTAGACAATGCCTTTAATTTGCCGCCTGACTTTGTCGGTCTATTTTGTCTACAGACCGCGGTCGAGGGCGGTGTTTCGGGCCTTATCAGCTTCGAGACCGTATACAACAAGCTTCTGGATAAACATCGGGAGGTGATTCCGCGGCTCTACCAACCTTTCCACTACGACCGTCAGCAAGAGCATGCACCGGGTGGTCAACTTACACTCGAAAAGCCGATGGTTGAGTATGACGGCAAGACAATTGCTTTCAATTTCAATCTGCGCCTTGTCGAGCAAGGTTATGAGGTTGCCGGTGTCGAAATGGATGCGGAGGCAAAAGCGGCAATTGAAGCATTGGATTCGATCACGGAATCATCCGGCCTCGGAAAGGCATTCGAGTTTGATCGCGGCCAGATCCAGATCACCAACAACAGACAGCTCGGTCATCGCAGAACGGCATATACGGATCACGTTGATCCGGCTCAGCGCCGGCATCTCGTACGAACATGGGTTCGCGACCAGGGCCGCCCCTTTTATCTGGGTTAGCCCGGAACAACATGGGCAGGGTCGCATGGGCCTGTCATGCGGAAATCGTGAGCTTCCCAATGGCACGGGATTGAGGTGAACAAGGCCGCCACGGTCGGCTCTTTCCCATGACGGAGCAATGCTGGATTCAGATCGTCTCGATTACTGCACGCCGTAGGCCAGCATGGCGTCGGCGACCTTGACGAAACCGGCGATGTTGGCGCCTGATAGGTAGTCGCAGCCGCCATCCTTGCCCTTGCCTTCGCCATAGAGGAAGCAACTGTCATGGATGCCTTGCATGGTCTCCAGCAACAGTTTTTGCAAATCATCCTCGCTCCACGAGATACGGGCGGAATTCTGGCTCATCTCCATACCGGAGACGGCGACACCGCCTGCGTTCGCCGCCTTGGACGGACCATACAGGATGCCGGCATCCTGGAAGACATTGATGCCTTCCACAACGGTCGGCATGTTGGCGCCTTCGGAAATGCCCTTGCAGCCGTTCTTCACCAACAGCTTGGCCTCGTCCTCGTCAATCTCGTTCTGCGTTGCACAGGGGATGGCGTAGTCGCAGGGCACGCTCCAGGGCCGCCCTTCGTGGAATTCAGCGCCGGGGTATTGGGCGACATATTCCGAGATCCTGCCCCGGCGGACGTTCTTCAGCTCCTTGACCCATTCCAGTTTTTCCGCGTCGATGCCGTTGGGGTCAAAAATGTACCCACCCGAATCCGATAAGGTCAGCACCTTGGCGCCCAGATGCAGGCATTTTTCCGCCGCGTAAGTGGCGACATTTCCCGAGCCCGAAATGCTGACGGTAGCGCCGTCAAGGGCGCCGCCAACCTTCTCCAGCATGCATTGCAGAAAATAGACCGCGCCATAGCCCGTTGCCTCGGTACGGATCAGGGAGCCGCCGAACTCCAGCCCCTTGCCCGTCAGGATACCTTCGAACTTGTTGGTCAGACGTTTGTACTGGCCGAACATATAACCGATCTCGCGGGCGCCGACGCCGATGTCGCCGGCGGGAACGTCGATGTTTGGGCCGATGTGGCGGCATAGCTCGGTCATGAAGGATTGGCAGAAACGCATCACCTCATTTTCGCTTTTGCCCTTTGGATTGAAGTTGGCGCCGCCCTTGCCGCCGCCCATGGGCAGGCCGGTCAAAGAATTCTTAAACTGCTGCTCGAAGCCCAGGAATTTCAGGACACTTTCATTGACTGATGGGTGAAAGCGGCAGCCGCCCTTGTAGGGCCCGATCGCGTTGTTGAACTGCACCCGCCAGCCGCGGTTGACCCGGATGTTGCCCTCGTCATCTTCCCAGCAAACCCTGAAGCTGACGACCCTGTCGGGCTCGGTCATGCGCTCCAGTATCTGCATCTTGTGGTAGACGGGCTTTTCCGCGATATAGGGTAGGATCGTGTCCACCACTTCATGCACCGCCTGATGAAATTCGGGCTGTCCCGGATTGCGCTTTATCACGCCGTCCATGAAATGTTCCACGGTTATGGGCTCTGTCATTGGATATCCCCATCCTGCTTTCCGGCCGGTGATGTGCGATGTGAAGCGCCCCATGCAGGCTTCAGCCCTAAAGGCGCCAGCGATCTGGCCAGCAATCGCCTCGAAGTCCGCCACATCGCCATATCCCCAAAATTCGATTTGTGCCGCGACTGTCGTGATACTATCGGCCGTACTCCCAGCAAACAACCGATACCGGAGGTGATGGGGAGGTGCATGGTTCAGCACTGGCGGTGAATTGGGGAGGGGTGTGCGGTATGGGAATGCGTTTTGAGGGCGGCCGATAGATGCCGGTGGGGCGGTTGATTGTCCTGATGTGCGGCTTTCTGGGCTTGACCCTGTTGGGCATGCATGCGGTGCCGGCGCTGTTGCCGCAGTTCGTGGCCATATGGTCCCTAAGCAATACCGAGGCCGGCTGGATCGCCGGCATTCCTTATCTGACCTATCTTGTCGGCGTATCCTTCGTCGGCATGACCGACCGCATCGATGCCCGCCGGATGCTGATCCTGGGCGCACTCATTAATGTTGTTGGTTATGGCGGCATGGGCCTGGCCGGCGGCTTCTGGAGTGCGCTGTTCTTTCGCACCTTGCAGGGCGTGGGCTTCGCCTGGACCTATCTGCCGGGGGTTAAGGCGATTTCGGACCGGGTTGCGGGTGATGCCAAGGGCCGGGCGTCATCGATCTATGTTTCCTCATTTGCCGTCTGTTCCTCCCTGTCCCTGCTCGCAGCGGCGGAGACCAGGGATGCATTCGGCTGGGAATGGGCCTTTGTCCTGCCCGCCATAACCAATCTGATCGCCGCCGGCTTGATGCTGTTCTTGCTGCCGCCCGCGGAACCGGAAGGTGCGGCGGAAGCACGCGCACCATTGCGCCTTGTTCCGGATTTCGCCGGCGTCTGGCGCAATCGTGTTGTCCTTGGCTATATCGTCGGTTCCTTCGCGCATCATTTCGAATTGCTGGCCGTGCGCGGCTGGTCCGTGGCGTTTCTGACCTGGGTGGTGGCGGTGCGGCCTGATATTCCCGATGGCTTCAACGTGCCCTTGGTGGCGACATTGCTGATCCTGATCGGCGTGCCGACCAGCATGGCGGGTGGAGAATTCGGCCATCGCATCGGTTATGCCCGGGCCGCCTTTCTGGTTATGACCGCCTCGGCCCTGGCGGCGTTTTTCGTGGGCTTTTCCGCCGTCTGGCCGCTGTGGCTGCTGACCGGGCTGGTATTGCTGCATAACTGCTTCGTACTAGCGGATTCGGGCATGTTGAACGCCGGCGCCGTGAACGCCTCCGACCCCGCGCAGCGCGGCAACACGGTCGCTGTTTTTGGCGTCGCCGCGGCCGCCGGCGGCCTGTTGGGGCCGGTGATGTTCGGCGTCATTCTTGACCGCACCGGGTCAGGTCAAAGTGCCGGCAGTTGGGGTTGGGCCTTTGCCGCGACGGGCATGGTAATTCTGGCCGGGGCCGTCGCCGTGCGCCTGCTGTCGTGGCGGCCGGTTGGTCCCGATGTGGTCAGCGGCCGAGAATGATGATGGAAGCCACGGATTCTTCGATGCCGTACAGACCGCCGCCGTTTTCCGCGATGGCAATCTGGGCATTTTCCACCTGGCGATCGCCGGCCTCGCCACGCAGCTGCGCGGTCAGTTCGTAAATCTGACACAGGCCGGTAGCGCCAATGGGATGCCCCTTGCATTCCAGACCGCCTGACGGGTTGACCGGAATGCGTCCGCCCAGGGTGGTTTCGCCCCGTTCGGACACGGCACCACCGTCACCGAAGCCGCAAAAGCCCAGATTTTCAATCTGTACGATCTCACCCATTGCGGTCGCATCATGCACTTCCGCCACGGAGATATCCTCGGGCCCGACGCCGGCCCGTTCATAGGCGCGTTTCGCCGCCTTGGCCGTGACGTGTTGGTGGATGTCGTCGGCGGCGCGGCTGGATCCGGTCTGCAGGACGGATGCCCGAACCTCGATCGCCCGGCCACGGTCCAGGCCCAAACGCTTCAAGCCCGCCGCCGTGCAAAGCACCGCCGCCGCGCCGCCATCGCTGATGGGCGCGCACATGGGCAGGGTCAAGGGATAGGTGATGGGCGGTGCGGCCAGCACCTCCTCCACCGTGTAGGGCATGCGGTATTGCGCCTTTTCGTTATGCTGCGAATGATTGTGGTTCTTGGCCGAGACGGCGGCGATCTGCGTCTGGGTGGTGCCGAAGGTCTTCATATGGAACCGTGACCAGGCGGCGTAGACATCCATGAACAAACTATATGGCTTGGGCGAAGTGGTGCCTTGCGGCACCTCGTAGCCCTCGCCCAGAGCCAGCAGTTTTTCCTTGTTCGCCTCCACCTCCGCCACGTCCCACGCCGCATCGAAGGCCGAAAACATCCGCGCCTTGTCGGTGGAGTACATTTTCTCCACTCCAACCGCCAGGCTCACGTCGCCTTCGCCGGCGCGCAGATATTGCACCGCCAGATTGAAGGCCGTCGCGCCGCTGGCACAGGCATTCTCCACATTGACCACGGGGATCTCCTCGATCCCCATGTCCCGCAAGGCAATCTCGCCACGAATCATTTCCTGGCCTTCCATGTGCCCTTGGGTGGCGTTGGAGAAATAGGCGGCCTGGATATCCCCATGGTTCAAACCGGCGTCCGTGGTGGCTCCGTTCACGGCTTCGGCGGTCAGATCCTTGACGCTACGCTCAAGCAATTTGCCCAGCTGCGTCATGCCGACACCAGCGATGAAAACCTCGGTCATGTCCCGTTTCCTCAAGTCCAGTCAGTTCCTGTGGCACTAAGTCTAACATCTGCATGCCGTTTTGCTATCATGCGCCTCGGTGGTGAATTTAGGGGAGTGTTGGCCATGACTACGACATTTGGAATTCTGTTCTTCGAGGGCACGGAAGAGCTCGATGCGATCGGCCCATGGGAGGTCTTTACCATGGCGGCGATACAACGTGACGATATCGCCGTGGTCTCGATCTCCGAACAGGGCGGGACGGTCACCTGCAACAAAGGCATGCGCGTGATGATGGATCATAGCTTTGCCGATGCGCCGAGACTGGATGTACTGCTGGTGCCGGGCGGCATGGGGACGCGGCGGGAGGTGGACAACCCGGCACTGCTCAGTTGGATCGCCGAAGTCTCGGCGGATTGCCAATGGGTGACATCCGTCTGCACTGGGTCATTGCTGCTGGCCGAGGCCGGCCCGGCGGCCGGCAAAAGGATTACCACCCACTGGGGCGCCATTGAAATGGTGCGCAAGCGGGGCAAGGCGGGTGAGGTCCTGGAGAATATCCGCTATGTGCGCGATGGCAATGTTCTGACGTCCGCCGGGGTTTCCGCCGGCATCGATATGTCCCTGTGGCTGATCGGTGAAATGTACGGCCCGGCCTTTGCGCGGAGCGTGCAACGCAATATGGAATACGATCCCGCTCCGCCCTACGCGGCGGAGGTGTGACTCATTTCATGGCGCCGCACGTTGGCGCATTTTGTTCGATGCGTGCCGCCGGGAACAGGCAACTTACCGTGGTGCCTTCACCCTTGATGCTCTCGATCACCAGCCGGCCGCCATGCAGTTCCATAAGTGATTTCGACAGGGCAAGGCCCAAACCAGTGCCTTCGAACTTGCGGGCGAGGGAACTGTCGACCTGATAAAAAGGCTGGGCCAGCTTTTCGATTTCCTCTTCCGCTATTCCGATGCCGGTATCGGAAATGGCGATGACCATTTCGCCGGATGCATGCATCGCCGTTCTGACCGTGACGGTGCCTTCTTCGGTGAACTTTACCGCGTTGGACAACAGGTTGAGCAATACCTGACGCACCGCCTTGGAATCGGCTCTTAGGGCCGGCAGGTTCTCTTCACATTCGACCGCAATTGTCAGACCCTCGGCTTCGGGCCGGCCGGACATCAAACCAACAGCCGTATCGATCAAGTGCGGCGGATCAACCAGATCATCCTGCAACGTGGTGGTGCCGGCCTCGATCTTGGCGATGTCCAGAATATCGTTGATGATGCTGAGAAGCTGGCTGCCGCTGTCATGAATGTCCGTGGAGTAGGTCTTGTACTCTTCAATTTCGATGGGGCCGAG
>CAZVYX010000013.1:0-113418 GCA_964631725.1 uncultured Rhodospirillaceae bacterium
GCCTGTTCATCCGCACGCATCCGAATTCGGACTATGTGGTCTTCGATCAGACCAAGCATCCGGATCCGGAAGTGCAACAGGCCATCAAGGTGCTGGATAAGAAAACCGGCAAGATCGTCAAGACCATTCAGGTCACCGACGTGGAAACCGCCCTGGCCGTGCATACTGAATTCAACGCGGACGGCTCGGAGTTCTGGGTTTCCGTATGGGTTCGCGGCGGCAAAAAGAACTGGCTGAAAGGCGAAATCGTTGTCTACGATTCGAAGACCCTGAAAGAGATTACCCGGGTCAAGAATCTGGAAACGCCGACCGGCAAATTCAACGTTTCCAACCGCGTGCACCACAGGACGTAAATTTCGTCCTCAACCTGTGAAATCGGGCGGGAGCCTGTTCGCTCCCGCCCACTTTTCCCCCAAACGATTACCGCCAAGCGATTACTGCCAAAAGATTTTCATTTCTGACTTTGCCTGTACATTATCGTACGCGCCATCGCCGATACGACCGGCATCAGCCACGCCAACGGCAAGAGATAGCTAGAGGAACAGATGATTTCGCGCCTTTTCAAATGGTTCTGGTCCCCCTCCGCGAAATACGCCTGGGGCGGCATCTTCATGGCTGGCGGCATTGCCGGCATCATCTTCTGGGGCGGCTTCAACACGGCGATGGAAGCTACCAATACATTGGATTTTTGCATCTCCTGTCACGAGATGAGCGACAACGTTTATAGCGAGTACAGACAGACCATTCATTTCCAGAACCGCACTGGCGTTCGGGCAACCTGTTCCGATTGCCATGTTCCCGATCCCTGGGTGCACAAATTCGTGCGCAAGATCCGGGCCTCGAACGAGTTGTTCCACAAGGTCCTGGGAACTGTCGACACGCCGGACAAGTTCGAGAACAAGCGTCTGACCCTGGCCAAGAATGTCTGGCGCGACATGAAACAGACGGACTCCCGGGAATGCCGCAACTGCCATTCCTGGGACGCCATGTCCAACGAGCTGCAAAAGCGCCGCGCCAAGAAACGCCACGTCGCCGCGCGCCAGGAGAACATGACCTGCATCGATTGCCACAAGGGCATCGCTCACCGTCCGGTCCATAAGCTGCTGGATGAAGATGACGACCCCTATGACGGCAAGCCCGACAACAGGCGGCTGAAATTGAAGTCCGAGGTCATCGCGGAGAATATCAAAAAAGACGTGGCCAAGGCCGTGGCCCTGAAGAAGGCGGCGGAGAAAGCCACCGCGGCAGCCGCGGCGGCGGCGGCGAAGGCGGCCGAGGAAGCCGCCAAACGGCCACCAACCCCGCAACCGGAGCCCGCGAAACAGGCCAAGGCCGAAAGCAAGCCGGCGGATGATGCCGCCGCCCCGTCCGATGTGCCGGCCATCGAGATGGTGCTGTTCTATCCCGGCCAAGCCTCCATCGAATGGGTATTCAATGGCCGGGATCATGGCGGCGCCCGCGCCGTGCGCAAGATCAACGACCGTTGCGCCGAGTGTCATAAGGGCGAAGAAGCGGACATGGGCGCCAAGATTGTTGGCGGCGAAAAGGCCGAGGCAACGCCTATTCCGGGCAAGCGCGCCGCCATTCCCGTCACCCTCCAGGCCAGCCATGACGGCACCAACATGACGCTGCGCTTTCAATGGCCCGATGCCGAACATACCCCGGCACCCTTCGCCGATAGCGGCAAGATGGATCCGGAAAATCAGATCAAACTGGCGGTCATGTTCGACGACGGCAAGGTCGAGATGGCCGGCTATGCCGGCTGCTGGGCGACCTGTCATCACGACTCACGCTACATGCCCGACGCGCCAAAGGCCGATGCCATCGCGGCGGCGGGTGAGGTTGGCGGACGCATCGACATCAAGGACGGCGTGACGAAATACCTGCCCGACAGCCGCAGCGAGTTCGAATACAGGGGCAAGAACGGCAAGCCGCGCGGATCATGGAGCAAGTTGATCGGCAAGGATGACATGGATGCCTTGCGCAAGGACGGCGCGTCGATGGACCTGTTGCGTTACAACAGCGGCAGCAAGACGGTGGAAAGCGGCAGCATCCTGGCGCAACGCAATCTGGCGAAAAACGACAAGGTGACGGGCACCGGCGTCCTCAACAACGGCCTCTGGACGGTAACCATCATCCGGCCCCTGAAATCCGATCTGCCCGGCGGTGTCAGTTTCGAGCCTGGGCAGATGTACACCATGGGTGTCGCGATTCACGATGATTATACCTCGGCCCGGTTCCACCATGTTTCACTGGAGCGCAAGCTGGCCCTGGATAATCCGGAGGCCGAGATCAACGTCGTCAAGAAGTAGCGGGAGGGGCCGGCAACGAGATAGGACGGGGCGGAGCTACCAGTTCATGTCGCTTTCGTAACCGATCTCGATCAGGGTCTCGCCGGCAATTTCCTTGAATTTGTCACTGACCCTCGGCGTGAAATGGTTCTTCCAGTCGCCCTTGATTCCCTTGCGCATGCTGGTGTTCACCGACGCACTGTCGTCGTCGTATATGGATACGGCGTCTTCCTTGCCTTCCACATACTTGCCCTTCGACTGATGCGAGAATGTGCCCAGTTCGATGATACCGTCCAGCATATCGTCCGAGATTGGCACCAGATTTACCTGGTCAAGGCCAAGCCAGGCCAGCATGTCGCGATAGGTTTCGCGCGGCCGGTATCTGATGTCCTCAAACCGGATGCCATAAATATTGTCATAGTCCTGGATGCCGCGAAAGCTTTCGACGATCTCGGCCAGGGACATGCCGCGCTGAAAATTGTCCCGTTGCGGCAGGATATAGTCAAAACCATCAAGGAGGCGAAGGTAGGTCTCTTCCTTGTTTTCGGAACCCAGGCCGATGCCATTCGTGACCGCGTCATTGACCGCGCGCAAACAGCAGGTCGTCAGATAATCCCGGGGATCGCGATAAAGGAATACGACCTTGGTGTCCGACATCTGGCCCAGAAAATGGCTGGAAAGAAGAACATGGATATCGAGCCAGGTGTGGTAGTCCAGATTTGAAATAATGCCCTGATAATAGTCATGGGTGATGTCCGCATCGAACATCCGGCCATCGGCTATCGGGTCGCCACATCGGAAATCGGGATCGGCACGGCGATGAATGTAGCGTCGATTGGATATCGGTGAGACATAATGATGCTGTTCGATGGAGTACACATCCATCAATGCCCTGAAAACAGGCATCAAGCGGTCTGAACCGGCGCCGGGGAAGCCCATTCCTATGATCGGCGCGGGATCGGCCATGCCCAGCTGCACTATCGCGGGATTGGCCTCGCCGGTCGAGATGAACGGCAGTATGGGCGTGGGTTCGCCAATGAAATGGTAGTTCACGTAGCGCACGATGTAGTGGTAGTCGCGCGGATGGGAAAGGATGATTACATATTTGTAATGCTGATCGGCGAAGGTCCTTTCCAGGGAGTTCCAACGCCGCCGATAGAGCTGACGATCGCCCTCGATAAACGTGACGTCACGCTGGTCGCCATAACTCTTTGACAGCGCCACGAAGCGCGCGCCATGGCCCTCGAAGTCCAGAACGCAGACGGCATCGTCGGGCGCGCTGTTGGCCAGCACGAGCGACCACACCTGGTTCACGGTGTCGACCGAATATGGTGATTTATCGTTGTAGTCGCAGCCTACGGCGATGGCCTGCATGCTATCGTCCTACCCCCGCCCTGGCGGATTGGTGATGTGGCAAAATGTTCTCCGTGGCACGGAACGCCTTGAGCAGATCCGCCGCGAGTTCACTCCGATCCGAGGTCACACGATCGTTGTTGAGAACCAGGTTCGGTTTAGCGGGGAATTCCACCGCTAGGTCGACGCCAACCACGTTGCGGGCTTCGCCCCCATCCACGCCGCCGTAGACGCCCTTGAAATCACGCTCACGCAGGGTCTCCAATTCGGCTTCAATCAGGACCTCGAAATAGCCCGGAAGGTTGTCGCGGTTCCATTGATGAATTTCGTGAAACAGGGACATGGTCGCGACAACCACGACAAAATCCTGTTTCGCCATGAAATGCGCCAGGCGGCATATCCGATAGGCATTGGCAATACGGCTGTCCCTGTCGTGTCCGGTATTGGCGTCACGAACGATATCGCGGACCGCGTCACCATCAAGCATGACGGCAACCTCGCCGCTGGCGCGGAGCTGCTCCACGACAGTTTCGGCGGTGCTCGTCTTTCCGACCGCACTAAGGCCGGTTATCCAGATCACATGGGCCATCCCGGCATTAGGCCCGAAGTTGGTTAATTTCCAGTGAATGGCCCAGGAGCGGAGATAGGCAGCGCCGCGCTTTCAGGCTGAAAATTCAACGCGTTGCGGGGTTTCCGAAAGGGCCTGGACGGCGCCGGTAACCAGATCCGCCATGATGTCGGCAGCGGGGCGGCGTTCACCCAGCATGCCCGCGCCCTGCCCGGCGGCATTCATATACAGATCCCACCGGCCCGCATCGATCGCGGCACTCAGAAAATCCTCCATCAGGACACGCTGGTGGGGTGACGGCAGGGGCTCCAACCCGGCCTCGGCCCAGGCATCGGTGACGACGCCGCGCTTGGCCCGTAGGGTCTTGCCGGTCCAGGCTTGGGAGACACGGAAATCCGTGGCCTTGCCATCGATAATGTCGTCCTTCACCACATCGGGCAGGCCGCATTCCTCGGCCACCAGAAAGGCCGTGCCCAGCCATACGCCGATGGCGCCCAACGTCAACGCGGCGGCAATGCCGGCGCCGCCGACGATACCGCCCGCCGCGACCACCGGCACCGGGGCCACCGCTTCCACCGCCTGGGTAACCAGGGGCAGCGTTGCGACGGGGCCGGTATGGCCGCCGCCCTCGGTGCCCTGACAGACCACGATATCGACACCGGCATCCCGGTTGCGTTCAGCATTGCGCACGGTACCGGCCAGCCCGATCACCTTCATACCCTGATCGCGCGCGCGGGGGACGATGCGGGCCGGATCGCCCAGGCCGGCGGCGAAAACCGGTACTTCTTCCTCTAGCACCACCTGGATCTGCGCCTCGGCATAAACATCGGAATTGACGATGTCGTTATCCACGGGCACCGGGGTCAGTTCGAACCGCTCCAACAGGCCATGCATGAAGGCGACGTGTTCGGGATGGTTCTTGCGCAGCTCCTCGCGCACCCCGGTCCGGGTGGTTGAGGCGGCAGCCAGCGAGGCCGGCAGCAACAGATCGACGCCGAAGGGCTTGTCCGTCAATTGCCGCACCCGCTGGATGCGCCGCCGCACATCCTCGGGCGACAGGGCGGAGCCGCCCAGGACGCCAAGGCCGCCCGCATCGGAGACCGCCGCCACCAGTTCAGGCGGCGTCCCCATGCCCCAAACTCCCATGCCCGCAAGCATGATGGGATATTCGATATTCAAAATTTCACAAAGTTCGGTGCGCAAGATGGGGCGGCTCATGGGGGATACTTCTCTACAGGTGGTTCCGGGTGCTATATCCTAGCGCGGAATGATCGAAAGGAACCAGTGATGGCAGACGAAACGCCGCAAGCATTCATTCAGGACGAAGCGGAATTGCGCGGCCTGCATGACGCGGTCAATCCCCTGGCGGCGCAAAAGGCCATTCCCAGCCTGGAAGCTCACAGCCGCCGCTTTATCGAGCTGTCGCCGTTTCTCTGTATTGCATCCGCCGATGCCGCCGGCCCGGCCGATGTCTCGCCACGGGGCGATGCCCCCGGTTTCGTCAAGGTTCTGGACGACCACACGCTCTTGATCCCGGACCGTATCGGCAACAACCGCCTGGATACCTCCGCCAATATCACCAACAATCCACACATTGGCCTGCTGTTTCTGGTTCCCGGCATGAACGAGACCCTGCGCGTCAACGGCCGGGCCCGCCTGTGCACCGACGCCGATGTCCTGGCCGGGTTCGAGGTGCGCGGCAAAGTGCCGAAGACGGGTATCCTGGTCACCGTCGAAGAAGTGTTATTCCAATGCTCCAAGGCGCTGGTGCGCTCCCGCCTGTGGGATGACGACTACAAGGTGGAGCGCAAGACCGCCATGCCGCCCCTCGGGCACATCATCAAGGATCAGATCGGTTCGGCGCAATCGGGCGACGAACTTGAGGCTTATGTGCAAAAGAGCGTCCGGGAGCGGATGTACTGATGGCGAAACTCTACCTGGTGCGCCACGGCAAGGATGTCGGCGCCGGGGATAACGACAACGATCCCGGTCTGAGCGAGATGGGCCGCCAACAAGCCGCCGACATGGCCGCAACCATTGCGCCCATGGGCCCGTTGCCCATGATCGTCTCGCCCCTGCGCCGCACGCGGGAGACCGCGCGGCCGCTGGAAGCTGCCTGGAACGTCACGGGAGAAGTGGTGCCCGCGATCCGTGAAATCCCCTCACCCACCGATGACCTAACGCAACGTCGAACATGGCTGCGCCAGATCATCGCCAGCAATTGGGGCGAGGTTGCGGAATCCGATGCCTGGCTGCTGCCCTGGCGGCGGGCGCTGCTCGATACCTTGCTGGCCTTGCGCGAAGATACCGTTGTGGTCAGCCACTTTATCGCCATCAATGTCGCCGTCGGTGCGGCCCGCAATGACGACAAACTGACGCTGTTTTGGCCCAGCAATTGTTCCATTACGGTGATGGAGACCGATGGCGCCAGTCTCTCGCTGCTGGAGTTGGGCCAGAACTCGAAGACCGAGGTCGGCTAGCTCTTAGTGCCGGACCTCGTAGTAGAGATTGCCCGGGTCCTTGAAGTCGTGCATCTGGAATTGCGTGAAGCCGGCGTCGCGGATCATCCGTTCGGCCACCTCCGGGTTGAAGCCCAAGGTGCCCAGGCCGGCGCCGCCGGGCTCCGACATGGCCGAGGACATGCACGACATCAGGGAAAAGCCGTACATCATCGCCAACATGGGATTGCGCAGATTATCCTCGAACCTGGGTTTGGAGCGGATATCCTTGATGAACCAGGTGCCGTCGGCCTTCAGGCAGCCCTTGATGGCGGCGATCACCGCTTCCGGCCGGGTCATGTCGTGAATGCAATCGAGGGTGATCAGGAAGTCGTAGGTCGCCCCGTCCGGCAAATCCGCACCATCCGCATGTCGCAACTCCACATTGCCCAGCCCCATCTCCGCTGCTTTCCTTGCCACCAGGGCCACGGCATGGCGCGAGGCGTCGATACCGACGAAGCGGCTGTTGGGATAGGTCTCCGCCATGGCAAGGATCGCCGCGCCGTCGCCACAACCCACATCCGCCGCAACCGCGCCGGTCTTCAACTTCTCCTCCACACCGGCCAGGGCCGGGATCATGCGCGGGATCAGGTCGTTGCGGGCCGCCTGCCAATGGCGGCACTCGCCGCGATGGGCGCCTTCCGGCCCGCCCTCTTCATAGCTGTTGCCCAAACCGGTGCGGAAATTCTCGAACAAGCGCTCCAAATTATCGGCCATGCCGGGCCCGGCAAACTCGCCGGCGGCAAAGGATTTGTGCTCCCCATCGACCAGCAGGTTGATCGCCGCATCGGGCAACTGGAAGCATTCATCGCCGCAATAGTCGAGCAGTTTCGCCGCCGCCTGTAAGCGCAGCCATTCCAGGACCCAGCGTTCATGCTGGCCGGTGCGGGCCGCCAACTCCGCCGCGCGCATTGGTCCGGCCCCGGCCATGGCTTTGTAGAATCCCAGTTCATTGCCCAGATAGATCATCGCCGCGACGATCTCACCCTGGCGGTAGTTCCAAACCGTGAAGGCATAGCGGCGCGGGTCATCGCCCACGGAAGTGGCGGCGGTATCGGTATCGGGCGTCATGGAACTCTCTTCTTTGAAAAAACTCTAGGCTGACCAGCTAAAGGGCGCGAAGTGACCGTTGTTGGCCTTGCCCACCATGTCCAGTTCAAGACCAAACCCTTCGACCCTGGTATGTTTCGAGCGCGCCAGGGCCAGCCGGCTATTGGCGGGATGGCCCACATTGTCAATAAAGTAGGGATTGCCGCTGCCGTTGCGGGAGGCAACACCTTCGATCTCGTAGGACATGATGCCGGAGACATTCACCACCTGCCGCAGGCCATCCTTGACGAACTCGATCGGCGCGATTTCAACGCCGCGAAAGTCACTGACCAGATTGTCGCGGACCATGCCGAGCGGCCCGCCGGCCTCGCCCGCGACGATTTTCGTCAACGCCGTGCGCTGCGCCTCATTCGCGCCTTCGTCCACCACGCCGGCGAAAATCCAGCCGCCATCCGCCATGACCTTGCCGGAACGTATCGCCAGGGCCATTTTCTGCCCAGACAGATCAACGTCGCCGCTCTGCCCCTGATCGATGCGGAACGCCATCAGGGCATAGCAGTGATCCTCCGTCGCACCCTCCTGCGGGTTGGTATAGATGCAGGGGCACAGATAATCGCAATTGCAGCTTTCGATATATTCGCCGCTAATCGTCCAATTATTGCTCGCCATATTCGTTCTCCTCCCTCCGGTCGTCAGTCCAATCGGTAGGCCCGCCGCGCGGTACCGGCGAACAGCGCCGCCCGCTCCGAGGCTGACGCTCCAGCCGTGATGCGCTTGAAGGCATTCCACAGCGAACGATAGCTTATGCCCATTTTGTCCACTGGGAAATTGCTTTCGAAGGTGCAGCGCTCCGCCCCGAACAGCTCGATGCAGGTTTCGATATTCGGCCGCCACAGTTCCGCCAGCTCTTCGGATGTTGGCGGTGCCGACAGATTGAAATAGTCGACGCTGGCCAGGCGCATCATCATGCCGCCCAGCTTCATGGTGACGTTGGGGCATTTCGCCAATTCGGTCAGGCCGGCCTTCAATTGGGCGAAGCTTTCATCCCGCCTTCCCTTGTAGACGCCATAGCCCAGCATGCCGCCGGTATGGTTCATGATGATATTGGCATCGGGACGGGCCCTGGCTAAATCCACCAGCTCACCCAATTGCGGATGATAGAGCCAGGCATCAAGGGACAGGCCCCGGGCTGTCAGGCAGCCCAACCCGGCCCGGAAATCAGCCCGCCCATACAGGCCTGTTCCCGCCCCATGATGGCTGTTGCCTATCGTGGTATCATCATCCCAGCCGGCGGCATGACGGATACCACGCAGACGGCCGCCACCAACAGCTTGCAGCGCCTCCAGCACCTCGTCCACGCCATCGCCCAGGCGCAAATCGGCAAAACCGACAATCCCGGCCGCCACCCGTGCGGCGCCATGATCGCCGCTCTCGCACATTGCGGCGACGCCGGCGGCAAATTCCACCTCCCCCACGGGCCGCAGTTCTTCCGGGCCCTCGGTCCGGTACATGGCACCGCATTCCATATAGACCGTGGCCACAACGTTGTGACCATTCCCCGTGTCCGCCTCGACATCCGCCAGAAACTCCGGCAGCAAATAGCGGTTGTTCTCCCGGTCCCATAGATGATGGTGCGTATCGATAATGGGCAGGTCCGGGTCGATGATCACCTCTGGCGGATGGCTTTGCAGCCAGGCCTCACGGGGCGGGAAAATCCGGCCAAACGGCGTCGGCTTTTCGGTGCTGTTCATTTTCGTGTCACTCCGGCTGCGTCAGGATCATGGCGTCAACCGCGACCGCGCCTTCGCCCTTGGCCCTGATCAATAGGGGATTGATATCGATGCTTTCGATGACATCGCCATGGGCGGCGGCATAGACCGAGAGCCGGCTGAGTGCCTGGGCCAAGGCATCGATATCCGCCGGAGGTTGGCCGCGCATACCGTCGAGGAGGTCCCGGCCCCGCACCTCGTCAATCATGCGATGCGCCTCGTCCAGGCCGAACGGCGCGATGCGGAAGGTGACATCTCCTAGCGCCTCGGCCAAGATTCCACCCAGGGCGAACAGTACCACCGGCCCGAATACCGGGTCCCGACGCACGCCGATGATGGTTTCCACGGCGTCCGAAACCATGGATGCCACCATTACGCCTTCGATATCGGCATCGCCGGCCCGTTTCGCCACGGCGGCCATGATATCCTGATAGGCCGCGCGCACCTCGTCCACGGATCGCAGGTCCAGCTTCACACCGCCGATATCCATCTTGTACCGGATATCGGGGGAGGCGATTTTCAACGCCACGGGATAGCCCGCCTCCATGGCGGCCTGGGCCGCCTCACCCGCCGAATTGGCCAGCCGTCCCGGCACCATGGGCACACCGGCCTTGGTCAGAATGTCGGCGGTTTCCAATTCCGACAGTACGCGTCTGGGCGGCGCGATCGCATCGCTGGGCAATGGCGGCGGGGTATCGCCATCACCGCGCGCGAAGCTGCGGCCAAAGCCGACCAGGGCTGATATGGCACGGATCGCCCGGTTCGGATCCTCGATCACCAGGTACTTCTGACTTTCCAGTTTTTCCCGTGCTGCCTGGCGGCAACTCATGGACAGGATCATCAGGTCATCGGGGAAATCCTTGCGCACCTGTTCCAACACCTCGCCGATCTGGCCCATCATGCGTTCGGAGAACCCGACCACGGACATAAAGACCAGAATGGCGTCGCAGTCGCCTTCCTTCAACATTGTGCGCAGGCTGCCGTCGAGCACCGGCATATCGTTCAGCATCTGGGCCGTGGTATCGACCGGATTGCGCACCGCCGCCAGCGGCATCAGCGCCTTAAAAGCCTTCTGCGCCTTTTTCGGCAATTCAGGCATTGCCAAATCATACTGCGCGGCGATGTCCGCGGTCAGCACGCCGATGCCGCCCGATATGGTCACGACGCCCAACCGGTTGCGCACGGGAAACTGCCCGGCGGAGGCGGCGGAGGCAACATCCAGCAGCTCTTCCAACGAAGACACCCGGCAAACGCCGTATTGCCGGAGCATGGCGCCATAGACGTCATCGACACCGGTCATTGATGCGGTGTGGCTGATGGCGGCAAGGGCGCCGACTTCCGAGGCACCGACCTTCATCATCACGACGGCCTTGCCGTTGGCACGGGCGGTGGCGAAGGCCTGCATCAGTCGTTCCGGCTTGCGGCTGCCTTCGATGGAGGCCGCGATCACCAGCGTGCCCGGATCCTCCGCGCAATGGGCGATGCAATCAGCCACGTCCACATCAACCTCGTTGCCGGTGGTAACCCAACTGCGCACGCCCAGGCCGCGCTCCCGCGCCAACACCAGGGTATGGCTGCCGACGGCGCCGGACTGGGTGATGATCGAGACATTGCCCGGCTTCGGCCAGCCATGTTCGAAGAGCGAGGCAAAGGTACCAATGCCCAGGCCCGCCACATCCAGGGCACCCATGCAGTTCGGGCCGAGCAAACGGATATCGTTGTCCCTGGCGATCGCCGCCAGTTCCGCCTGCCATGCCGCGCCTTCCTCGCTGACCTCGGAAAAGCCGGACGAAAAGATCACCGCCGTTCGCACGCCCGCCGTGGCGCAATTGCGCACCGCCTCCACCACCACGGGCGCCGGCACCGTGCCGATGCACAGATCAACCACCTCTGGCACCTCGCGGATATTCTTGTAGGCCTGTATCCCCTGGATCATGCCGCCGCGCGGATTGATGGGATAAATCGTGCCGGTGAACCCGGCTTCCTTCATGAAGCGGATCGGCCGGCCGCCAAATTTATGGATATCGTCGGAGGCACCAATGATGGCGATAACCCTGGGCTCGAACAGGGGGGCAAGGGAACCAGACTGACTTGGCACGGCGGTACGCTCCATCCTTCCGTGATTGCAAACAGACACCGAGAGTGGGAGGGCCACCGCCACATTGTCAAGCGGACAGGGTGGATATGGGCGCCTGATGCCATTGTGCCGGTGGGATCGGACGGGTAGGCTCAAGAGAAACCGTATGGGAGTAGAGCGATGGATTTCGCATTCACCGAGGAACAGGACGCCATCCGCGATACCGCGCGGCGTTTCGCCTCCGAGCGCCTGGCGCCGGGTTTTCAACAGCGGGAGCTGGATGGCAAGATTGATCGGGACCTGATCACGGAAATGGGCGCGCTGGGCCTGATCGGTGCCGATCTGCCCGAGGAATATGGCGGCCTGGGCCTCGATTGCGTCACCTCCGGCATCGTCGTCGAGGAGATTGCCGCCGCCGATCTGAGCGTCTCGTATATCCAGTTGATCGGTTCCTTGAACGGGCGGCTGCTATCGGACCACGCGGCCCCGGAATTCGCGGCCAGGGCCATCGGCGATATCTGCAGCGGCGGCAGCATCACCGCCCTTGGCCTGACCGAGCCCCGGGGCGGCTCGGACGCCGCCGGCATGATCCTGCGAGCCCGGCGCGATGGCGACGACTATGTCCTGAATGGGGAGAAAACCTCGATTTCCTTCAGCACCCAGGCGGACGAAATCATGCTGTTCGCACGCACCGGCAGCGAGGAAGAGAAGGCCCGGGGCGTCAGCACCTTCTATGCGCCCCTGGATGCCGCCGGCATCACCCGCACCGCATTCAACGATATGGGCACGACCGCCGTGGGCCGGGGCTCGCTATTCTTTGATGATGTCAGGATTCCCGCCAGCTGTCTGTTGGGCGAGGAAGGTGCCGGTTTCCGCCAGGTCATGCACGGCTTTGATTTTTCCCGCGCCCTGATCGGCCTGCAGGTGTTGGGCGCCGCCCGCGCCTCCCTTGATGAAGCTTGGCAATACAGTACCGAGCGCGAGGCGTTCGGCAATCCCATCGCCGCCTACCAGGGCGTGACCCAGCCATTGGCGGAATGCGAAACCCTGTACGAGGCCGCGCGTCTGCTGTGCTTCAAGACGCTGTTCATGCGTGATCGGGATATCACCCACACCAAGGAAGCGGCGATGGTGAAATGGTGGGCGCCGAAAGTGGCGTTCGACATTATCCATCAAAGCCTGCTGACCCACGGCCACTACGGTTACACCAAGGATCTGCCCCTGGAACAACGCATGCGCGATGTTCTGGGCTTGCAGATCGGCGACGGCACGGCGCAAATCCAAAAGATGATCATCGCCCGTGAAATCGTCGGGCGCATCGCGGTGCCTTATTGAGTTCGAAATTGGAGTAGAGAGATGAGCGAAATCGGAAACGAAGTCCTGCGCCAGGTGGTCGACGGTGTCGGCATCATGACCCTGAACCGGCCGGAGAAATTCAACTGCATTTCCTCCGGCCTGATGGACGGCATGGCAAATGCGATGGAGGCTTTCGACAATGACCCGGAAGTGCGGGTTGTCCTGCTCAACGCCAACGGCAAGACATTTTGCACCGGCGCCGATCTCGACGAAATCATGGAGGTGCGCAAGAGCCGGGAAACCCTGAACGCTTACATCGGCCGTATTCACGAGGTTTTTCGCCGCCTGGAGACCTCTCCCCTGCCCGTCGTCGTATCCATCAACGGCCTGGCCCTGGCCGGCGGCATCGAGATGATGATGTCCGCCGACGTGGCCTTTGCCGCCGAAAGTGCCCAGATCGGCGATCAGCACGCCCAATACGGCCTGATCCCCGGTGGTGGCGGCACCCAGCGCCTGCCGCGCCTGGTCGGCCTGCGCCGGGCCCTGGATCTGATGTACACCAACAAATGGCTGAGCGCGGCGGAGGCGGAGCGTTGGGGCCTGGTCAATTACGTGGTGGCCGACGACGCCCTGGCCGAGGCGGCCCTGGACTACTGCCGCGGTCTGGCGGAGAAAAGCCGTAGCGGCCTGGCTGCGATGAAGCAACTCTCCCGCCAGGGCCTCGAAATGACCCCTTCCGATGGCCTGACCCTGGAGGAAAAGGAAGTCACCGCCGGCCTGATGAGCGCGGACGTGGAAGAAGGCCTGGCCGCCTTCCAGGCCCGGCGCAAGCCCAACTTCGCGTAAGCGGCGCCAGCATGCCCCGTTCCTACCCTGACCGCCCCATGGTTGGCGTCGGCGCCGTGGTCTTTCGGGATAACGAGGTGCTGCTGATCCGCCGGGGCAAGGCGCCGAGGCGTGGCGATTGGAGCATTCCCGGCGGCATGCAGGAATTGGGCGAGACGGTCTTCGCCGCCGCCGCGCGGGAAGTGAGGGAAGAAACCGCCGTCACCATTCAAAACATCGGTTTGATCGATGTGATCGACGCCATCACCCCCGACGACGCGGGCCGGGTGAAGTTCCATTACACCCTGGTCGATGTGGTGGCGGAATGGCACAGCGGCGACCCGGTGGGCGGTGACGACGCCATGCATGCGGAATTCATGCCCCTGCACCTGCTGAAGAACCTCGGGCTGTGGAAGGAAACCCAGCGCATCATCAACATGGCGCGGGACCTCCGCGGCATTTAGCGCGGCAGGATGCCTTCATCCTGGTACTGCTCCAACAGCTCGATCAGCATGTCCTCGGTATCGATGCAGTCCTGGAAACCGGCCTGGCGCAGCTTGATGGTGCTGACCACGACGGGGGCCGGGTTCTTGCCGGCGGCAAAGTTGAAGTCGGCGAATTGCCAAGACTGCCCCACCAGTTTCTCATAAGCGATATCGCGCAGGTTATGTTCCTTGGCGATCCGTTCCCAAATATGGGCCTTGGCGGGCATGACGTCTTGCAGACGCATGGGCTCCGGCTCCGCCATCGCCATGCCAAAATGCCGGGCCACGGTGGGCCATAGATCCGGGAAGGTGATGGAGTCACCGTTGGTAATGTTAAAAATATCGTCCCGGGCGTTTTCCGCCCCAGTGGCCCAGTCCAGACAGCGGGCGATCAGGCGGGTATCGATGGCCTCGGTCACCCAAGGACCACCGCCGGGGTGACAGAGCGGCAGCCCCTCGGCCCGGCGGATCACTGCGTATACCGCCATGGCGAGAAGAATGTTCAGCGGTGCATCCAGGGCGAAGCCAAAGATGGTTTGCGGCCTTAGAATGGTCCAGTGCCAGTCCTTGCCCCCTTCCCGAAGGCTTTGCTGCTGCTTCACGAAATCTTCCTGATACCAGTAGAAGTTTTCATGATCGTTGCGTTCCCAACGCTCCCGCGCCGGCACCGGCGGCGGCCGCAAATGAGCGCCATAGGCCTTGGTGCCCTGGAATAGCGAGATATGGGCCAGATTCCTGGCCGCCGCATCAATGGGCTGAAGGGCGTTCTTCAACATGGCGGCATTGGTTTGCATCTGTGCCTTGGCCCGCCAGCCCCGGATCACGTCCTCTTCCTCATACAAGGCGGTGTAGATGATGTGGGTGGTATCGGACAACTCGCCCAAGACGCTTTCGCAGGCGTCCCGGTCCATCAGATCCAGGGGTATGAAACGGGCACCATGTTCGAAGGGCGGCGGCCGCCGCGAAAGCGCGGTGACGTTCCAATCGGGCAACGCATCGAAATGGCGCAAGGCCGTGCCGCCGACCAGGCCCGAAGGGCCGAAGATGACAATATTTCCGCTCATGATCCGCACCATTGCAACGATTGCCAGGGGAAGGGCAGAATAGAAGCTCGCACCGACCCGGGCACCCATTATTTGGAAAGGATCACACAATGAGCCGCCTATTCGGACCGCTGCGCCAGATGGGCTATGTGGTCAAGGACATCGACGCCGCCATGCGCCATTGGATTGACGTCTGTCAGGTCGGGCCCTGGTTCTATATCGACAAGCTGTCGGTCGATGACTTTCGCTACAAGGGCCAGCCAAGCGATCCGCATATTTCCATCGCCCTGGCCAATTCCGGCGACGTGCAGATCGAGCTGATCCAGCAGCGTGATACCGCGCCGACCATGTACCAGGATTTTCTCAACGCCGGCAACGAGGGCCTGCAGCACTTTTCCACCTGGCCGGAGAACTACCACGAGATCTACGAGGCCGCCCTGGCCGCCGGTTATACGGTGGGGCAGGAATCCGGCAGCGTCCGTGGCCCCTTCGTCTATTTCCTGCAGGAGGCCCATCCGGGCACAGTGATCGAAATGGCCGAACTAAATGACGCCCGCCGACGCATCTTCGATGGCGTGCGCGAGGCGGCAGCAGACTGGGACGGCAGTGATCCGATCCGGGAACGCTGGCCCAGATAGCCGCAAATGGAAAGGTCCCCGCATGATCAAGAATAGTGCAATGGAAATCCGGCCCATCAGCGGCGCCCTGGGCGCGGAAATCATCGGTGCGGACTTGTCCCAAGGGCCCGATGACGCCACGTTCGAACAGATCTTCGCAGCGTTGATGGACCATGGCGTACTGATGATCCGCGATCAGGAATTGACGCCGGCGCAGCAGAAGGCCTTTTGCCAACGTATCGGCGATCCGGTACCGGTGCCTTTCGTCAAGACCCTGGACGATCATCCGGAAATAATCGCCATCATCAAGGAAGCGGACGAACGCAAGGAAATGGTTTTTGGCGGCACCTGGCATGCGGATTTCAGCTTCCTCGCCGCCCCGCCCAAGGCATCCTGCCTATATGCCCGCGAACTCCCAAGCCATGGCGGCGACACCCTGTTCGCCTCCATGACCAAGGCTTACGAGAACCTCTCGCCCGGCATGCAGGCCCTGCTGCAAGACATGAAGGTGGTGCATTCGGGCCGGCGCTCCTATGGACCCGTGGGCACATTCGCCAAGACCCAGTTGAATTCCATCGGTGTCACGGTCAGCGATGAGGGCGATGCGGAGGTGCTTCATCCCGTGGTGGCGGTCATTCCCGAAAACGGCAAGCGCAGTCTGTTCGTCAACGATATCTATGCCATCCGGTTCGAAAACATGACCGAGGAGGAGAGCCAGCCCCTCCTCAATTTTCTCTGCGAACAGGCGCGGCGACCGGAAAACCTCTGCCGTCTGGATTGGCAGCCCGGCTCCCTGGCGTTGTGGGATAACCGCACCACCATGCATTACGCAGTCAACGACTATGACGGGCAGCGGCGCGAAATGCACCGGGTCACCATCGCCGGTGAGCCCTTACAGGGCATCCAATAGCGTCTTACGGAATTTGCGGTCCCGTTTCAGGTGCCATTCCCGGCTCATCGCCGGGCCGCGTGTAAGGTAGCGTTCCGCGTACAGCAACACCCAGGTTCGCCCGCGGGTACTGCGCGCGCCGGTGCCGTTGTTGTGCTTGGCCAGGCGGGCGTCGAGATCATTGGTCCAGCCGACGTAGCTACGCTGGCCGGTGGCATCCCGGCTGCCAAGGATATAGACGTAACAAGACATGAAAGGGCCTTATAGCATGCATCGTAGCGAGGGACGTATCCTGACCACCCACGCGGGCAGTCTGCCCCGGCCCCCGGCTCTAGTGCAAATGTTCGCCGACCGTGTTCAGGGCCGGACGGTTGACGCCGAGGCAATGACCCTGGCGATCGAGGCGGCGACAAACTGGGTTCTGCCCAAGCAACTGGAAGCCGGCATCGATATACCCAACAACGGCGAGCAACCCCGCGACGCCTTTTTCCTATATGTGCGCCACCGCATGAGCGGCTTTACCGGCCTGGGCACACGGCGGCCACCGGCGGATGTGGCGCGTTATCCCGGCTTTCAGGCCATGCGGGAAAACCTGGCCGCCAACAAGGTGGCGGTGACCAATTTCGACGTGCCGGCCGTGGTGGATGAGGTGCGCTATCTGGACCCAGCCTTCGTGGAATCGGAGTGCCGCGACTTCCGCCGCATCCTGGAAGTCCATGCACCGGAGCAAAGGGAGGCCTTCATCACCGCGCCCTCACCCGGCATTATCGCCGCCGCCGTGCCCAACGAATATTACGACAGCGCCGAAAACTATCTCGATGCCTTGGCGGAGGCCCTGCGTATCGAATATGAGGCCATCGTGCGCAATGGCTTCACCCTGCAACTTGACTGCCCGGATCTGGCCCTGGAACGGCATATCACCTACGCCGACCGCCCGGTGGCCGATTTCATCGAATTTGTCGAGGGCGTTGTCGCCGCGATCAACCGCAGCCTGGTCAATATCCCGCGCAATGCCGTGCGCCTGCATGTTTGTTGGGGTAACTACGAAGGGCCCCATGACCTGGACGTTCCCCTGGCGGAGATCCTGCCGACAATCCTGCAGGCCGATGTGGGCGGCATCGTGCTACCCTTCGCCAATCCCCGCCACGCCCACGAATACAAGATCTTTCAAGATGGACCCCTGGCCGACGACCAGGTGCTGGTCGCCGGCGTCATCGACACCACGACAAACTATGTGGAGCATCCGGAGGTCGTCGCTGATCGGATCGAGCGCATCGCCCGGGCCCTTGGCGATCCCGGACGGGTACTGGCCGGCACCGATTGCGGCTTCGATACTTCCGCCGGCATGGGCAAGGTAGCCGAAGATGTGGTCTGGGCTAAACTGTCGGCGCTGTCGGAGGGTGCGAAACTGGCGAGCGGGCGATTGTTTCGATAGCCCGATATGGCCTAGCGATAGTCGCCTTCGGGATCAAGCATGGCATCTTCCTGCAATAGGCCTTGGCCCGGCACGAAATTGACCTCGAAGCGGATGCCGTCCGGATCTTCGAACAGGACATAGTAGTAACCCGGCGCCCAGGCGCGCTCCTCCGGCCCGCGGACGATGTTGGCGCCCAGTTCAGCGGCCTTGGCGCCGGCAAGATCCACATCCTCGCGGGACCGCGCGCGCAGGCAAATATGGTGCAGGCCGACACGCAGTTGCACGAACCGTTCGTCCGCATACTGTTCGTCACAACGCTGTATGCCGATCGCCGTGCGGGCGCCGACGTGATAGCAGAAATCCTCGCCGTCGAAGACCCGCTTCATGCCGAAGGCCGGCAACAGACCGCAGTAAAATTCCCGCGCCTTGTCGAACCGACTCACGGTCAAATTGACATGCGCCATGCCATTGATATTGATCACAGTAGCACCTCGACCAAATTCGTGGAAAGCAACGCAACACACAAAGACCGTAGCATCCCGCGATCGCCTTCGAAACCGTCTGGCAGCCAATGGCCGGCCGGGACAATGGCGCGTGTCCTCAAAAAGTTGGTGAACTACTTTCGGCTGTCCAGGATCTCCCGCACCTGGCGGGCCAGCGCGCGCGGCCGAAACGGCTTGTTCATCAGCGCCACGCCCTCGTCAAGCTGGCCCCGGTTATCAAGGATATCCCGCGTGTAACCCGATGAATACAGCACCGCGGCGCCCGGATTTTGGGCGCGAAAGGCCGTCGCGACCTCGCGTCCATTCATCCCCCTGGGCAGGATCACATCGGTCAGCAGAAGGTCAATCGAGCCGCAAACCGCCATGACCTCCAAGGCCGCTGGCCCGTCCTCCGCCTGCAAAACCGTATATCCGAGGTTGCCAAGCGCCCTTGCAACGTAGGCCAGAACATCCTTTTCATCCTCGACGACAAGGATTGTCTCCTTGCCCTCCAACCTGCCCTTTTCGACATCCTCGACGGTGCGCTCCACGTTTGCGCCAGCCGCCAATCTGGGCAGGTAAATCCTGACTGTGGTACCCTTCCCTTCCGCGCTGTCAATCATGACCTGACCGCCGGATTGCCGGGCAAAGCCGAACACCATGCTCAGCCCCAGGCCGCTGCCCGCGCCGACATCCTTGGTCGTGAAGAAAGGTTCAAATGCCTTCTCGCGCACCTCCGCCGGCATTCCGCAGCCGTCGTCGCCAACGGCGATCATGACGTAATCTCCGGGCATCAGATCCCCGAACGCAGCCGTATCGTCCTCCGTCAGCACTTGGTTCGCCGTCTCGATAGTCAAACGTCCACCTTCGGGCATCGCATCACGGGCGTTGATGACCAGGTTCAAGAGGGCGCTTTCGAGTTGCCCAACATCGGTCATGGCTCGATAAAGGTCATCCGCCAACTTCGTCTCGACGGCGATGTTGGCACCGATTGTGCGCGTGGCCAGCTGCAGGAAGCGCGGCAGGATCTCGTTGATCTGGATATCCTTGGCATCCAAAGCCTGCTGCCGCGAAAACGCCAGCAGGCGATGGGTCAATTCCGCCCCCCTGAGCGCCGCATCAAGAGCCGTCGCGATGGCTTCTTTGTCGGACAGGTTGGCGATGGTTTCATCCTCGATCAGGTCAAGATTGCCGATAACGGCGGCCAGGATGTTGTTGAAGTCGTGGGCGATGCCGCCGGTTAGCTGCCCCACCGCCTCGATTTTCTGCGCCTGGCGCAGCCTCTCCTCGCTGTCGCGGACAGCCGCCGCCGCCTGATGCGCCTCCGTCAGGTCGCGCATTCGCGAGACCCGCATTTGGCGGCCCTTGTAAACGAAAGGCGCCGCCTTGATTTCAATGGGGATCTTGCTGCCGTCTTTGCGGAAACTAATACTTTCGTAAGCATCGCTCTGGTTACTTTTCATCCGATCGGCCACCTCCTGACTATGCTCGGGGATGGTAAGTTCCAAGACCGGTTTTCCGACAAGTTCCGACACCGAGTAGCCATACATTTGGGCAAAAGCCTGGTTGGCTTCGACGATGATACCGTCCTCCAGGATGGCAACACCCTCGCTGGTCAAATCTGAAAGTATCCGATACCGATCCTCGCTTTCATGCAACGCCTGTTCGGCCAGCTTTTGCTCGGTGATATCAACGTTGGTAATTTCGATGTAGTCGAGCTCCGGAAAATAGTCGGTCGACAGGCGAACCCAAATGGCCGAGCCATCCTTGCGGATATGTTGAGCTTCGATCTCGTGGCCGCCACCAGAGCGCAGGCCCTCGGCCAGCACTTCCCCGCGGGAGGCGGCATCGCGCCAATGCCTGGCAGGATTGATCTCGGCCAACAATTCTTCACGGCTGGCGTAGCCGTAAATTTCCGCCATGCGCTCATTCGCCTCCAGCAGCTTGCCATCGCTGATGCGTTTGCGGGCGAGACCGACATGTGCGCGATTGAACATTTCCAAATATCTTTTTTCGTTCTCCCTGAGCGCATCCTCGGCCAGCTTCTGTTCCGTCTGATCCAACATCACGACATCAATGTAGCCTTGCTCCGGATAGAACGTGGCGGAGGAGCGGATATGCACCGTCGAGCCGTCCTTGCGCAGCAGCGTTCCATCAAAATTCCGCACAAAGCCGTTTTCTTCCCCCTCGGCGATCCAGGCTTCCCGTTCGGACTGATACGCCCAGTGATTGTCCTCGCGATGATTACTGATGGCGTCTGCACGGTCGCGGTAGCCGAGGATTTCGGCCAGCCGTTCGTTGGCATCCAATGGCCTGCCGTCACTGATGCGGGCCCGGATTAGTCCAACCTGGGCATTGTCGAAAATGCTGCGGTATTTTTCCTCGCTCTCATGCCGCGCATCCTCGGCCTGGCGCCTTTCGGTGATGTCACTGCCTGTTCCGCGATAACCGAGAAAAATGCCGTCGGGGGCGAGGACCGGCACGCCGCTCAGCGAAACGTACCTGAAAGAGCCTTGCTTGCCCCTAACGGCATATTCGAAACTGTTGAACGGCTCATGGCGATTTAGCTTAGCAAAATGCTCCCGCCATTTCTCGCTCGCCAAATCCTCCAGTTCCGGATGCACAAGGAATTCCCGTCCCTGGCCATAGACCTCTTGGCGGTGCCACCCCGTAATCTCATAGAACCGGTCGCTGCCATAGGTGAATGCCAGGTCCGGTCCCATCTCCCAGAGCCAGTCCGATGCCGATTCAGCAAAATCCCGGAAGCGGTCTTCGCTCTCGCGCAACGCTTCCGCGATCCGGCTTCGCTCCAGGATCGGAACCATCGCGCGGCGAAGTAGAAAACCACCAACCAGGACGATGAAAACACCGCCGACAAGACTGACCATCGCCGCCCGGATAAATGGCGCCCTGATCTCGGCCAGATCGATTTTTGCGACGATGCCCAAATTCAGGATTGCCACCGGTTCGTGCGCCGCCAATACGGTTGCGCCACGATAGTCCAGTCCCAGTACGGTGCCCGAAAGCCCCTGCAATGCCCGGCGCATGGGTTCCGCCGTCTCGCCTAGCCAGGATACGGGCCGCGGCTTTTCGAGGTCCGTATGCCGATGCCGCAAGAGAAAGACAATTTCATCGCCCCGCCGTTTGGCCAGCGTGAATTCGCCTGTTTCGCCAAAGCCCCGATAATTCCGGTGTGCCTCTTCAACCTGCCCAAGGGTCGCCGCGGCGGCGCCTTCCGGATGATCACTTTCGCTGTGCTTGGCGTCAAACCGCGCGACGGCCTCGATCAACCTGGCCTGGCTCTGCGCCGCCTCGGAAAGACGCGCCTTTTCCTGCTCGAACGCCGCTTCATAGAGAAGCCAGATCGAAACCGCCGCGATGGCAAGCGCGACGCCGGCCATGATGGCAATCAGATATACCAGCTGACTTCTTGTAGGCGATGTTCCTTGGAACGGCCGCATCCATCCTCCCCAAGCCTATCGCAGGCACCTGGCCTCCTGCCCAGGCTTGTTCCGTCGATCCCGGCAAAGTCAGGTTCTGAATTTCCCTATTGCGGACAATATCATACAGATTATTGTGATTTCGTGAAAATATCCCCGCTGCGCGATTTTGGTAGTCGAGCTTCGGCAATCGGCGACGTAACAAGGCGCCGGGGCACGAATTCCGGCATCAAATCTCCAGCGCCGCCAGAGTGCCTTCCTCGATTGCCCGGAAGAATTTACGGGACCCCAGGACATCCCCCACGTAATCCACCCTGTCCCCATCCGCCGCCCCCCGCGGCGACCGGTCTACACCGGCTCCAAGGGCGCGTTATATTCACTTCCCGGGACGATGATGCCGCCTCGATCCCCGATCGCCGTGCTCCCGTAGCGCTGGGCATAGACATCTGGAAGGGGCCGGGCGCCGGGAATGGCCAGCCATAGGCGCAGCAAGTGCCGCCGCCGCGCAACATCGCCCCATTCTTCATAGGCGGTACGGTCATGCAGCAGAGTGTGGTTATGGACGAATAGTAAATCGCCTGGCTGCAAGCTGAACTCCAGGTTCAGGGCCGGGTCATCCGCCAACGTATCCAGCAAGTCGAGGGCTTCAAGCTGTGCCTCCGTCAATGGTGCGACCCCGTCCAACCCTTGCGCCGAGCGCACGTAATGGGGCGCATAGAGAGCCGAAAGATAGCCTTCATGGAAACTGAAAATGGGAATTTCAAAGAATGCCCGGCCATCGGCGGTGATCTCGCCGCGCCGGTCGGTGGCCATGGATTCGAACAGCAGCTTCACCAGATCCGGTCGACGCCGGCGCATTTCATTGTAGATGGTCATGGAACTGACGAGGCCCGATTGCCCGCCCGATTTGGCACCGCGCAGGCACATCAGCCCGACAATATCGCAGGAATCCGTGTGGTAATTCTGTCGCTCGGTCGTCTGGTAAATGCGCACGGAACCATCCGTGGTGGAAAGACCCAGATCACAGACATGGCCCAAAACATGTCCCTTGCCATTTTGTGAGCGGGCACTGCCCATATGCGCGCCGACACCATAAAACATGGCCGCCGCCAGCGGGATTTTATCGGCGTGGGGCGCCAATCCCCGCAGCGCGACAAATCCGCGCCCATGCAGGCATTCCCGCACCATCTCGCCGAGCAGCGGTGCCGTCTCGGGTAATGGAAAATCTGCTTTACTCATCTGGGCGATGTCACCGCCTCGATCTAGGTAGGCGCGCGCCTGGGCTTCCACCTCGGCCGTCTGTTGGTCATTCAGGTTGACCAGCCAGTCATCTGTTTTGGCCAGGTCCGGACCGTACCAAGCGGAAGGACCGGTGATCTCAGCGGGCAAGTCGGCAATTTCCAATGCTTTAGACTCCTCAAATCAAGATGTGGATATGTTCAGGCTAAATTTCCAGCGCCGCCAGGGTGCCTTCCTCGATCGCCTGGAAGAATTTTCGCGAACCCAGAACATCGCCCACATAATGGACCGGGACATCCAGGGCATCATAACGCCTGGCTTCGTCCTCGCGGCGGTGATAGCCGGTGCAATAGATAATGCTGTCGACGCCCTGCAGGGTGCGGCGCAACCGGCCCTCGGGCCGCAGCACGATTTCACCGGGGCTAATTTCCGCCACCTGCGTATGGGTCATCACCTCGATACCGAGACTGTCGATGCGGTCGAGATAATGCACTTTGTCCACATGCACCGCCTTGCGCAGCAGTTCAGTACGCGCCACCAGCACAATGTCGTGGCCCTGTTCGGCCAGCATATCGGCAACCTCCACCCCCACGAGGCCGCCGCCGATCACGACGCAGTTCTGACCCGGCTCGTCCAGCCCGGCCAGTAGGCGCCAGCCGTAAAGCACATCCACCAGATCGGCCCCTGGTACATCCGTTTGCGTGGGTTCCGCCCCGATGGCGACGATCAGGGCATCCGCCACCAGCTCTTCCGGCGCCGGCGTGGCATTGAGGGTCACCTCAATGCCAAGACGGTCGACTTCGGCCCGGAGAAAATCAAGCAAACGTCCGATCTCCTCCCGATGCGGCGGCTTGTGGGCCAGGTTCAACTGACCGCCCAGTTGGTTTGCCGCCTCGAACAATTGCACCGCATGGCCGCGCTTGGCCGCCATCGTTGCCGCCGCCATGCCCGCCGCGCCGCCGCCGATCACCGCCAGGCGCTTCGGCTCCGCCTTGCGCGACAAGACCGGTTTCAACGCCAGCTCCCGGCTGACCATGGGGTTGACGGTGCAGGCCAGGCCCTTGTGCAGGTGGATCGTCGCGATACATTCGTTGCAGGCGATGCAGGGGGCGATCTGCGCCGCCTTTCCCGCCTTGGCCTTGGCGCCGAAGTAGGGATCGGCGATCAGGCCCCGGCTGAGGCAGATATAGTCGGCATCACCGCGTTCGAGAATATCCTCGGCCAGGTCCGGCGTATTGATCCGGCCCACGGTCATCACCGGAATATCAAGCCGGGCCCGCACGGCGGCGCTGTAATCGGCGTAACAGGCACGTTTGGTCGCCATGCCGGGGACGATCATATAGGGGCGGGAGGCATGCTGTCCGCCGGAGACGGAGATCGCATCGGCGCCGGCGGCGGCGAACAACACAGCACTCTCCACCGCCGCGTCAAGCTCCAGGCCGCCCGGCACATGGTCGCGCCCGTTCATGCGGAAGATCACCGGATAATCGGCGCCGGTCCGTGCCTTGATCGCCCGCACCAGTTCGACCCCGAACTGGGCCCGGCCGGCAGTGTCGTGGCCATAGCGGTCCTCCCGCGTATTGCAGACGGGCGAGAGGAATTGCCCGGCCAGATAGCCATGGGCGCCGTGGATTTCGACCGCATCGAAACCGGCCTGCCTGGCCCGCGCCGCCGCATCGGCGAAACGTTCGACGATGCCTTCGATCTCGGCGATGGTCAACTCGCGCGGCATCACCGCATCGCCAACGCCGGTAAAGCCCGAGACCTGCGCCGACGGCGCCAACGGAACGGAGCCGGAAACCTCCGGCACGCTCTCGCGGCCACCGTGATTGATCTGCAGGGCGATCTTGGCGCCGCCTTCGTGCACCGCATCGACCAGCCGGGTCATGCCGGGGATGCAGCCGTCCTCGTGCAGCATCAGATTATGCTTCAGGCGCTTGCCTTGCTGATCGATATAGGTTGCCTCGACAACGATCAGGCCGGTGCCGCCGCGGGCCCGCTCGCCGTAGAATTCGATCATCTCGTCGGTGACCAGGCCGTCGCCATCGGCCAGCTCGGTCGATGTGGCGGCAAAGACAATGCGGTTGGGTACTTCCAGCGCGCCGATCCGGCCGGGCTGGAACAGTTTTGGGTACGAAGACATGCCCCATGATCGGATTTACGGGACGGCCCCGTCAATGATTGAAATCAACATGGCGACTGCCGCAGTTTCCGATTGTGCGTATTTCCGCTAAACTCATGCCATGCAGGGGAGAACGCAACGCAGACTGGCGGCGATAGTCGCGGCGGATGTGGCTGGCTATTCGCGCCTGATGGGCGTGGATGAAGCGGGTACTCTTGCGGCCCTGCGCAGCCATCGGGCAGAGCTGATTGATCCGGCGATTGAGGAATATGGCGGCCGCATCGTCAAGACCATGGGCGATGGCCTGTTGCTGGAGTTCCCCTCCGTTGTTGATGCGGTGCAATGCGCCGTTCAGGTACAAACCACGATGGCGGAACGGAATGACCATATCCCCAAAGACAGGCGCATCGTCTTCCGCATCGGCATCAATCTGGGCGACATCATCATCGATGGCGATGACATCCACGGCGACGGCATCAATATCGCGGCTCGTCTGGAGGGCCTGGCCGAACCGGGCGGCATCTGTATTTCCCGCCGCGTGCACGAGGATGTGCAGGATAGGTTGGCTGATCAATTTGTCGACGGCGGCGAGCAGGAGCTGAAGAACATTGCCCGCCCGGTTCATGTGTGGCGCTGGCGGGTCGAGGAGGAGGCAAGTACGGCCGGCGTTGATGTCTCCCAGCCGGTGTCAGGATTTGACGGCAGGCCCGCCATCGCCGTGCTGCCGTTCGAGAACATGTCCGGTGACCCGGAGCAGGAATACTTCGCCGACGGCATCGCCGAGGATATCCTGACCCGCCTGGCCATGTGGCGCTGGCTGCCGGTAATCGCGCGCAACTCCACTTTTGCCTTCAAGGGCCAGAATGTGGATATCACCGGCGTTGGCCGGCAATTGGGCGCCCGCTACGTGCTGGAAGGCAGCGTGCGCAAGGCCGGTAACCGGGTGCGTATCACAGGACAGTTGATCGATGCGGAAACCGGGCATCATCTATGGGCCGACCGCTACGACGGCAATTTGGACGACATATTTGATCTGCAGGATGAAATCACCGACGCCATCGTTGCCGCCTTGGAACCAGCCGTTGGCCAGGCTGAGACGCGGCGTGCCCATCAGCTAACGTCCGAGCATCTGGGTGCCTGGGACGTGACGCAACGGGCGGCCTGGCATTTCTACAAGTTCACGAAAGAAGATTTCGATCTGGCGCTGAATTTGTTACGGCCCGTCATAAATGACGATTTGGATTTTGCCCACGCCGCGTCATACGCATCCATCATCCGGTTGATGCAGGCCTGGTTTGCCTGGACCGAAAATCCGCCCGACGCGCTGATGGAATCGGCACAATTCGCCATCACGGCAACCACTGTAGACGCCATGGATCCCATGGCTAATGCGATGTCAGGCTTCGCCCTTACATTTCAAGGGCAGCATGCGGCCGGGATCACGGCCACCCGCCACGCCATTGAGTTGAACCCTAGTTCCGCCCTGGCCTATCATGTTCTTGGCACCATCTATTTGTTCGACGGCCAACCGCAAGAAGCGAAACGTGCCATCAATCAGGCCCTGCGGCTCAGCCCTTTTGACAGCCTTCGACCTGTATGGCTCGCCACGCTTTCTGCGTCCCATTACCAGGCACAAGAGTATGAACAGGCGCTGGAGATCGCGAAAAACGCCGTCTCCATCGCGCCGCATTACGTTCTGGCTTTGCGCGGTCGGGCCAACGCCCTGGCGCAATTGGGCCGCATGGAGGAGGCACGAGAGGCCTTGGATGCCTTTCTGGCCGTCTCGCCCAATTATACCGTAGCCAGCGGCCGGGCCGGCGTCGCGTTCAGAGATGAAGCCGTGTTCCAACACTATATGGATGGCCTGCGCAAAGCGGGTCTGCCGGAAGCATGAGCGCGCCAAGCCGCAAACTCGCCGCCATTCTGGCCGCCGATGTCGCGGGCTATTCCAAGCTTATGGGCGAGGATCAGGCGGCGACACTAGATGCCCTGCGCCAGCTTCGCAAGGAGCTGTTCGAGCCGGTGGTCGCCGCGCATCGGGGCAATGTTGTCAAGCGCATGGGCGATGGCTGGATCGTCGAATTCGCCAGCGTCTCCGACGCGGTCGACTGCGCCATACGGTTTCAAGAAGGCCTGGCGGACCACGAAATTATCCGCCTGCGCGCGGGTATTCACATTGGCGAAGTGGTGTTCGAGGATGAGGACGTCTTCGGAGAGGGTGTCAACGTCGCGGCGCGCCTGGAAGAACTGGCCGAGCCTGGCGAAGTGCTGATCTCGGACACCGTGCACAATAGCTTGGATGAAAAGGCGGCAAAAAATTTTATCGGTGGCGAAAGCCAAGATTTGAAAAACATTGCGCGTCCTGTCCAGGTTTGGCGTTGGCCATCTAGCGGAGCGCAACAGACTGCAGAGGGTGAAACGCTACCTCTGCCGGACAAACCATCCGTTGCCGTGCTCCCCTTCGACAATATGTCGGGCGACCCGGAGCAGGAGTATTTCGCCGACGGCATCACCGAGGACATTATCACCGAATTGTCCCGCTTCCGTGAATTCCTGGTCATCGCGCGCAACTCGACCTTTGCCTACAAAGGCGCGGCTATTGACCTGACGGCCGTCGCGCGGGAATTGAACGCCCGTTATATCGTCGAGGGCAGCGTCAGAAAGGCCGGCAACCGGGTCCGCGTCACCGCGCAGTTGATCGAGGGCGCCACCAACACGCATCTGTGGGCGGACCGGTTTGACGGCGAATTGACCGATATCTTCGCCCTGCAGGACGAGATCACCGCAGCCATTGTCAGTGCCGTGGCGCCGCGCTCGGTACAGGCGGAGGTGGAGCGATCCGCCAAACTATCGGCAACACAATTGTCCGCCTGGGAAAATCTGCTGCGCGCGAGGGCATTATTGGCGTCGCTGGACATGGCTGGTGCACAGGCGGCAACGCCGCTGTTGCGCGCCGCTTTAAACCAAGATCCTCGAAATGCCCAAGTCCATAGCTGGCTTGCCTATACGCTATTTTCCGGAGCGGCTTACAACTGGGCCGACGACCCAGTTTCTGAGCGTGAAGAGGCCACCGTGCTCGCCCGCGAGGCGGTATCTCTGGACCCAGACGATGCCTTGTCCCATGTGGTTTCAGGTATCATCGCCTCCGATACGCCCAATGGCGTGGAAGCAGCAAGGCGGGCATTTGAGAAAGCCCTGCAAATAAATCCGAATTTCGCCATGGCACACGGTTTCATGGGTGGATGTCAGGCCATTCTTGGCGACTTTGCAGCGGCGCGGAAGCACCTTGACTTGGCCGCGTGCCTGAGTCCCCTGGACCCCAGCGCGGGGATATGGGAATCCTTGTACAATATGGGACTCTATCTCGCGGAACGTTATGATGACGTTGTCAGGAACAACAGCGAGGCGATGAGAACCAATCCGGGTTATGTCGCCCTCTACCGCCAGCGCGGGGCCGCGTTGGCCATGTTGGGGCGCGAAGAAGAAGCGCGCCGCGACATTGAAGAAGTCCTTCGCTTGGTCCCTGGCAACACGATCAAGCGTGCGCGCGAATTGCCATTTTGGCCGAATATCGAACCTTTTTTGAAGGGCCTGCGTAAAGCCGGGCTGCCGGAAGAATGAGCGCGCCAAGCCGCAAACTCGCCGCCATTTTGGCCGCCGACGTGGCGGGCTATTCGCGTCTGATGGGCGAGGATCAGGCACGTACGCTTGATGCCCTGCGCCAGCTTCGCAAGGAGTTGTTCGAGCCGGTGGTCGCGGCCCATCGCGGCAATGTCGTGAAGCGCATGGGCGATGGCTGGATCGTTGAATTTGCCTCTGTCTCCGACGCGGTCGACTGCGCCTTGGAAGTGCAACAAGGCCTGGCGGACCACGAAATCATCCAAGTACGCGCGGGCGTTCATATCGGCGAAGTGGTGTTCGAGGATGAGGACGTCTTCGGCGACGGCATCAATGTGGCGGCGCGCCTGGAGGAACTGGCGGAGCCGGGCGAAGTGCTGATCTCCGATACCGTGTACAACAGCCTGGACGAAAAGTCGGCACGACAGTTCAGCGGCGGCGATAACCAGGATCTGAAAAATATTGCGCGTCCGGTTCAGGTTTGGCGTTGGCCACCTAGCGAAGCGCAACAGGCCGCGGAGGCAGAGGGTGAAGCGCTGCCCTTGCCCGACAAACCCTCCATTGCCGTGCTCCCCTTCGACAATATGTCCGGCGACCCGGAGCAGGAGTATTTCGCGGACGGGATCACCGAAGACATTATCACCGCGCTGTCCCGTTTTGGCTGGTTCTTCGTTATCGCCCGCAATTCTTCATTCTCCTATAAAGGGCGGGCAGTGGATATCAAGCAGGTCGGCCGCGAACTGGGGGTACGCTATGTCCTTGAAGGCAGCGTGCGAAAGGCCGGCAACCGGGTACGGATAACAGCACAGTTTATCGAGGCCGAGAGCGGCAACCACCTTTGGGCGGATCGATACGACGGCAACCTGGACGATATCTTTGAACTGCAGGATCGGATAACGGAAAGCATCATCGGGGAAATCGAGCCGGAACTTGGCCGTATTGTAAGGGATCAGGCCAAGCGGAAAAGTCCCGGTAACTTAAGCGCCTGGGACCTCTATCACCAAGGCTTGGCGCAGATGTATATGTTGGGCCCGGAGAATTTGGCGCGGTCGATAGAGTTGCTGACAGAGGCCATAGCCTTGGACCCGGATTTCGCGCCGGCAAGGACGCGATTATCGGCTGTCCTCATTCACCAGGTCATTTTGGGCTACGTTGATGCCAGCGACGAATTGTATGCGGTTGCTGACCATCAGGCGCGGGCGGCAATTGCAATAGATCCCAATGATGCATTCGCGCATATGGAACTTGGGCGGACCCTCAGCTTTAGGGGCGATCCAGTGGCCGGTTTGCTGGAAGTAGAGAAGGCCATTGAAATGAACCCAAGTGCCGCCTTTGCCTATTTTGCCAAGGGCAATATCCTTCAACTCGGGCTTAATCGTCTGGACGAGGCGCTGGTGCAGTTCGATACCGCCTTGCGGCTTAGCCCGCGGGACCCCTACCGTTGGGGATCGCTTATGTTGAAAGGCACTTCGCTGCGTGCGCTTGGCCGCTACGCCGAAGCGATAGAATGTTGCAAGGCCGCCATCCTGGTGCCCGGTTGCGGTTATCTCCCGGACGTACATCTCGCCGCCTGCCTTGCGGGCTCCGGCGACACAGCGGCTGCCGCGACACAAATGCGCAAGGTATTGGCAATGAAGCCGGACTTTACGATCGCCTCGGTCGTGCAAAACTTCCTCGGCGCGCACCCTGACTATTTGGATGGCTTGCTTGCCGACCTTAGAAAAGCCGGGCTGCCGGAAGGATGAGCGCGCGAAGTCACCGCGCTCCCGCCGTCCATTCCGACAAGCGGGAGCGCCGATGGGTATTGGTGCCGTGCTATTTCTTCTTCTTTTCGCGGAACGGTTTGTGGCAGCCGCCGCAGCCCTTGCCCACGGGACCGATGGCGCCCTTCAGCGCGTCCAGGCCCGAGCCGGCGACCTTGGCCAGATTTTCCACCGCCATCTTGTAGGCCTTGCCCTTGCCGGCGATTTCGGGATAGGTGCTCCAGATCTCCGGCTTGGCGCGGGTCATATCACCCAGCTTGTCGTTGCCCGAGCCCATGGGCCACATTCTAGAGCCGTCCAACTTGGTCAAGGTCAGCAGACTGTTCGCCGCGCCCTGGGCGACCTTGGCGTCGTAAGCGATTTTTCCCTTCGCCATGGCGCCCAATTGGCCCATGTAAAAGGCCCTGAGCTTCATATCCGCCTTGCGGGCCGCGACCGGTTTATCCATCGGTCCGGCGTGGACAGCCGCCGCCGGCACCGCCGCAATGGCCATCACGATCACGATATTCCTGAATATTCTCAACATCCCCATTTCCATCCCTTTTGTTGTGCCTGAAACGCCGTTTGTCAGCGAAGTCTATCCTGTGCATAATTATGGTGCCATTCGGAATATTTGCACGTACGAGTGTGCGAATTTGCACAAGCAAACCTATGAGAATGCGATGGCCTGGGATGATCTGCGGTATGTCTTGACGGTGGCGGAAACAGGCACCCTGAGCGGTGCGGCACGGGCGCTTGGGGTCAACCATTCGACGGTGCTGCGGCGCATTTCCGCCTTCGAGGCGGAGAAAGGCGTCAAACTGTTTGAGCGGAGGTCGTCAGGCTATGCCCTGCGACCGGAAAGCCGCCCCTTGCTGGCAGCCTTGCGCGCCATCAAGGATCAGGTCAACGGGCTTGATCGGGCCATCACCAGACAGGGTTTGGAGTTGGATGGTCCCGTCCGCGTCACGACCTCCGACAGCATCGCCGCGGCCGGATTGACCGGCTATGTCGCATCCTTTCAGGCGCAGCATCCGGGCGTCATTGCCGAGCTCAATATCACCAACAGCTATGTGGATTTCGCCAATATGGAGGCTGATATCACGGTCCGTCCGGCCGCGACATTGTCCGAGGATCTGGCAGGCGAGCATGCCTGTGACCTGATGCTGCATGTCTACGCCACCCCGACGTATTTGGCGCAAAATCCCGGCGGCTCTTATGACAGCCACAAATGGTTGGGAGTCGCGCCGCCAATTACCTCGACCACGGTCGGCGAATGGCAGCGGCGCAATTTGCCGGACGCCAATATCGTCCTGCGTTCGAATTCCTTTGTCGGGTTGCGCGACGCGGCCGAAAGCGGCCTTGGTCTATCCATGATGCCCTGCTTCATGGGCGATCCGTCGCCCCATCTGGTCCGCGCCGAGGCGTTTCCGGAAAGCCTGTTCGCGTCCCTTTGGGTGGCAACCCACAAGGATATGGCAGGTTCCGCCAGAGTGCAGTCGATCCTCGCCTGGTTCGTCGAAGCGATCCGGGCGGATGCCGATCTATTCGAAGGACGGCGCGGCTAAAGCAATTTTCAATTAATTGAATTCGCCTTCGCGAATCAAGTGATTGATTCAATTGCTCTTTCTCTTAAGAGTCCGGGCATGTTTATAAGAAACATGCTCTAGGCCAGCCGCTGTTCCATGGCTTCCCGGCGCACCGCTTTCTGTAACTTCTCGAAGGCGCGGACTTCGATCTGGCGCACCCGCTCGCGGCTGATGTTGAAATCGTTGGAAAGCTCTTCCAGGGTTTTCGGCTCGTCCGTCAGGCGGCGTTCGGTGATGATGTGGCGTTCGCGCTCGTTCAGGTTTTCCATCGCCCCCATCAACAGGGCCCGGCGCTTGCTCAATTCCTCCGATTCCGCCAGCTCGGTTTCCTGGTCGACGCTGTCATCCACCAGCCAATCCTGCCATTCCCCCTCGCCTTCCGCCCGCAGCGGCGCGTTCAAGGAGTTGTCGGGCGCGGCCAGGCGGCGGTTCATGGAAACTACGTCCTTTTCCGGCACGTTCAGAGCCGTGGCGATCTTTTCCACCTGATCGGGGCGCATATCGCCTTCATCAATGGCCTGGATCTGCCCCTTCAGCTTGCGCAGCTTGAAAAACAGCTTCTTTTGCGCCGCCGTGGTGCCGATTTTCACCAGGGACCAGGAGCGCAGGATATATTCCTGAATATTGGCCCGGATCCACCACATGGCATAGGTGGCGAGGCGGAAGCCGCGTTCGGGCTCGAAGCGCTTCACAGCCTGCATCAGGCCGATATTGCCTTCCGCGATCAATTCCGCCACCGGCAGGCCGTAACCGCGGTAGCCCATGGCGATCTTGGCCACCAGACGCAGATGCGAGGTCACCATCTTGTGCGCCGCTTCACGATCATCATGCTCCCGCCAGGCCTGGGCCAGCATGTATTCTTCCTCATGGGGCAGCATGGGGTATTTGCGGATTTCCTGCAGATAGCGCGACAGGCTGGCCTCCGGCGTCGGTGCCGGCGGCAGGCCGAGGCCGGCAGCGGCGTCCGCGGCCCGCGCAGGCGCCGACGCAGTGTCCGGGGCGTCCTTCACGGCCGCATTCGACATCTTGGCATCGGCGCCGTCTTTCGCCTTCGATTTGGTGCTTTTCGCCTTTGTCTTGCTCGCTACCATGGTCCTATCCATGCGCCATTCGAAACAGCGCTTCGATTGCAGTTCCGGGTCATGAATGGGTCATGTCCGGTTCACGGTCTGATTGGATGCAGGCCGCTATGTTACTGAAAAACAAAGGTTATGTCAAGAAAATCCAATCGAGAACCACTGGACCGCGGCCCTCGCCCCACTCCCATTCAGGCGCCGCCAAGGCGTCGGAAAAGCTCCAACAGCGCTTGCATGTCATGTGGTGGTTCGCTTTCGAATTTCAAGTCCCGCCCGTCGATGGGATGGCGGAAGCCAAGCTCGGCGGCGTGCAGCGCCTGACGCTTGAAATTGGCGATGGATTGGCGCAATTCGTCACTCAATTCGGCATATCGTCCCCGCCTCGCCCGGCTATAGAGCGGATCGCCCAGAACGGGGTGGCCCTGGGCCGACATATGCACCCTGATCTGATGGGTGCGGCCCGTTTCCAGGCGGCAATCGATCAGACTGGCGGTCAGGCCGAAGGTCTCCACCACCGCGAAGTGGGTCACCGCATGCTTGCCGCCCCGCTCCACGATAGCCATTTTTTTGCGGTTGTTGGGGTCGCGGCCGATATTGCCCTCAATCCTGCCGCTTGCCTTTCCCGGGTGGCCCCAGACCAGGGCGCGGTAACGGCGCTGGATATCGTGGCTGGCGAACAGCTCGCTCAGCCCCACATGGGCGGCGTCATGCTTGGCCGCCACCAACAGGCCGGAGGTATCTTTGTCCAAACGGTGCACGATGCCGGGCCGGCGCACGCCGCCGACGCCTGACAGGCTGTCGCCACAATGGGCCAGCAAGGCATTGACCAAGGTATGATCCGGGTTGCCGGGTGCGGGATGCACCACCAGACCGGCCGGTTTGTCGATCACGATAAGATGTTCGTCCTCGTAGACGATATCCAGATCCATGGCCTGGGGCTGGGGCGTGGCATCTTCGGGGGGCGGTACATGCAGCGTCACCGTCTCGCCGGGTTTGACCCGGTAGGAGGCCTCGGTTACCGTCCGCCTATCGCCCGTTTGTTCATGCTGTTGGTCGATGGCGACGTGTCCGGCTTCGATCAGGGCCTTGATGCGCACGCGCGAAAGACCCTCGACAGCCTGGCTGAGCAGGCGGTCGAGCCGTTGCCGGGCCTGGTCGGGCCCAACGACGATTTCATGCACTTCTGTCTTCGGATCTTCGCACATGACCCAACACTGGACCGAGAATAGCACCCGGCTCAAGCTTCTCGTTGGCGTGATGACCACTTTATTGGTTGTCGGCCTGATTTTGCTGGTCGTCGGCATTGCCCGAACCTCAAAGGAATTGACCGAGCAAGGGGAGAAACTGGCGGCCAAAATTGGTGATCTGCCGGTCACGATCGCGCCGGGCGATACCCTGATCGATCTGACGGCGGACGGCGGCAAGCTGTATCTCGGGCTCCGTCACAGGGACGGCAAACAATCGGTTCTGGTGCTCGATAGCAAGACCGGCGAGCAACTGGGCCGGTTGAAACTGGAAACGGCGCCGTGATCATTCTGCCCGGCGCCGCCCGCGCGGCCATCGCCGACCACGTGGCGGCGGACTACCCGAACGAAGCCTGCGGCCTGCTGTTGGGTCGGCGGCGGGACGGGCGCATGGTGATATCCCGGGCCGTGGCCAGCCCGAATATATCGGATCAGCCCGCGCGCCGGTTTGAAGTCGACCCTGGCTTGCGTCTGCGCCTGCAAAAGGCGGCGCGCACGGGGGCGGAGCAGATAGTGGGGCATTATCACAGCCACCCCGACGGCGCCGCGCGGCCGTCAAAGACAGATCGCGCTGGCATATACGAGGCTGATCTGGTCTGGTTGATCGCCGCCGTGAAACAGGGCCGGTTGGACCGCATCGCCGCCTTCATGCCGCACGCGGATTGCGGCGGCTTCGATGAAATTGAATTGCAAGAGACTTAAGGTAGCAGAATGAATTTTTCCTCCGACAACGCCACGGGCGTGGCGCCAGAGATCATGGCCGCCCTGGCCGCCGCCAACGAGGGCCACGCCATGGCCTATGGCGATGACAGTGTGACCAAGGCGGCGGAAGCGGCCTTTACCGATTTGTTCGAGCGGGAACTGGCGGTCTTTCCCGTGGCCACGGGCACCGCCGCCAACGCCCTGGCACTCTCGGCGCTGACGCCGCCCTGGGGGCAGATCTATTGCCACCGCAATGCCCATATCGAGGAGGACGAAGCCGGTGCGCCGGAGCTGTTCACGGGCGGCGCCAAGCTGGCCCTGCTGGACGGCGAACATGGCAAGATCGGCGCCGAGACCCTGGCCGGCGCGGTTGCCGCCGCCGGTTTCGGCGTACAGCATCATCCGCAACCCTGCGCGGTCTCGTTGACCCAGGCGACCGAGGCCGGCACCGCCTACAGCCCGGACGAGGTCGCCGCCCTGGCCGCCATCGCCCACGACGCGGGCCTGTCGGTTCATATGGACGGGGCGCGCTTTGCCAATGCCGTGGCGCATCTTGGTTGCAGCCCGGCGGAGGCGACCTGGAAGGCGGGCGTCGATGTGCTGTCGTTCGGCGCCACCAAGAACGGCGCCATGGCGGCGGAAGCGGTGATCTTCTTCGACCCCGACAAGGCGGATGATTTCCTCTATCGGCGCAAGCGCGGCGGGCATCTTTTTTCCAAAATGCGCTTCCTCTCGGCCCAATTGGTGGCCTATCTGCGCGACGATCTGTGGCTGGAGAATGCCGGCCACGCCAACGCCCGTGCGGCGGAGTTGTCACTGGGCCTGGCCGCGTTGGACGGCGCCCATCTGGTGCATGATGTCGAGGCCAACGAGATCTTCGTGCATTTGCCCGAGGCGGTGCTGGCGGCGCTGGAAGCGGGCGGCGTCGGCTTCCACCGCTGGGGCACCGAGGGCCAGGCGCGGTTCGTCTGCGCCTTCAACACCGATGCGGACGACGTGGCGCGGGCGCTGCAAATCGCTCAAGACGCAATGAAGTAGGAAGGGATAGCGACATGCAGGTCCGGATGATCGGCGATATCGCGGTACAGCGCATTATCGAGGACGAAGTGCCGTTTTTTGTGCCCCACGAGGTTTTCAAGGAAGCGACGCCGGAGGCCATGGAACCCCACCGCCATTGGCTGGAACCGAACGCCATGGACCCGGGCACCGGCAAGCTGATCCTGCCCTTTCAGTCCTATCTGGTGCGCACGAAACATCACACCATTCTGATCGACACCTGTATCGGCTGCGGCAAGAACATCACCCACCGTCCCGAATGGTTCAACCGCACGGACCAGACCTGGCTCAACAATCTACGCGCCGCCCGCGTCGCACCCGAGGCCATCGACTATGTCTTTTGCACCCACCTGCACGCCGATCACTGCGGCTGGAACACCTCCCTGGTCGATGGCCGCTGGGTGCCCACCTTCCCCAATGCCAAATACATCTTTTCCAAGGTCGAGTACGCCGCCGCCGAGGCGCGCAACGACATCATCTTCCAGGAAAGCGCCCTGCCGATCATGGAGGCGGGCCGGGCCCAATTGGTGGACGATGATTTCGCCCTGGACGATAACGTCTGGCTGCAATCCACGGCCGGGCACACGCCGGGCCATGTGGCGGTCAACCTCTCCTCCAACGGCCATAGCGCGGTGATGTGCGGCGACCTGATCCACAGCCCCGTGCAATGCGCCCATCCGGACTGGAGCCCGAAGTTCGACGCCGACCCGGAACAGGCCCGCCAGACCCGCCGCCATTTCCTGGCCAGCAACGCCGAAAGCGGCCAACTGGTGCTCACGGCCCACTTCCCCTCGCCGTCAGTGGGCCATGTGGTGACCGAGGGCGATGCCTTCCGCTTCAATTATGTGGGGGACTAAGCGCCGATGTCTCTCGGGCACCGACGCCCAGAATTAGCTAAGCTGTTCCCAGTGCCAGGCTCAAGGCATCTCGGCGCCAGGCGTGTAGTAGGTGCCTTTGCCGGCCTGCCTGACGATGCCGGCCATTCCCTTATGTTCCAGTACGCCGGGGGTCATGGGCCGGCCGTCCTCGCGCAGCCAGAGCCGTAGCAACATCCTCTTTCGCGCCGGATCTTCAGCATCCTCGAATTCCGATCGATTGTGCAGCAACAGGCAGTTGTTCACGATGCTGAGTTCGCCCGGCTCCATCATCAGCTCGAACTTCACATCGGCGCGCTCGGTGACGGTCTCCAGGAAATCCAACGCCTCCAACTCAACATCGCTGAGTTGGACATGCCCTTCCCGCACGGCTAGATCGATATAGCCGCGAATGAAAATCATCGACGGCACATCTTCGGCGACCGAAAAAATCGGAATGCGCTGCTCCGTGACCAAGGACTCGCCGGGGGCCTGCTGCCCGAAGCGGTGATGGTGGTAGCCGCGATAAAGCGCTTCGATCAAGTCCGGGCGCTCCTCCAGCACTATGTTGTGGGCGGTCAATCCGCTGGCGTAACCGCTCAACCCGCCCGAAATGGCCGGCCGGACACACAGCATGGCAAGATGATCGCAGCGATCGGTATGCAGGGAAAGCCGCCGGCTGCTGCGATAAGCGCGCTCCTGAGGGTCATGCCCGCCGATATTGACGACCTCGCCGATCAGATCGCCCAACGGACTCTGAGACGTGGGCCGGCCGAAATGGCTCCCCAGGCCTAGGTACATCAAACGCATGTCCTCGGCGTCCAAATCCGCCAACGGGAAACCCTTCAGAATGACGATACCACGCCCCTGTTGGACCTCCGCGCGCCAGGCGGCGATGTCATCGGCAATTCCATCGAGGGGAAATCGCGCGGGCGTAACGTCCGCGTGGTCGTCAGTCACCGACTTCAATGCCGCCAAAGCCGCCGCCAGCTCGGATAGGTGGCGATCATCGAGTTCGACCGTCAGGTCCTTCTTGGAAGCAAAGTCCGTCGCCTTCCATGCCGCGGGATGGTCGAAGGCGCGGATGTTTGCATGCATGACCATAATCCTGGATTTCCCGGCTATTCCCCTAATACGGCAATGGTGCCAGATTCCACCGATAGGGTGCAACGAGGAAGTACGAGAGCCCGGGCTGTTCCCGGCATTCGACAGGGACCCGGAGCAGGCGCGCCAGACCCACCGCCATCTCCTGGCCAGCAAAGCCGAAAGCGGCCAACTGGTGCTGACCGCGCACCTTCACTTCGCCGTCAATGGGCCATCTGGCTACTGAGGGTGACGCCTTGCGCTTCAATTATGCCGCGGATTAGGGCATTCTCGTTGTCGGCGTCATTGTGCCCCCCAAAAAAGTAGGAGTTTTCGTCATGAAATTATTGAGCTTCAACACATCCGCCGGCGACAGTTTCGGCATGGTGGAAGGCGACGGCGTCATCGATCTGGGCCAGCGCCTGGGCGGCAAGTATGCCGATCTGCGCGCTTTGCTGGAAGGCGGCGGCCAGGCGGAGGCGGCGGCCCTGAGCGGTTCGGACGCCGATCACGGTTTAAGCGATATCACCTATCTGCAGGTCATTCCCAATGCCCGGCGGATCATCTGCATCGGCCTGAACTATCGCGAACATGCCGAGGAGATGGGCCTGGATTTCCCCGAAGACCCGAACCTATTTTGCAAATGGCCCGACGCCCTGGTCGGCCATGAACAGGACGTGATCTGCCCCAAGGCCTCGAGCAATTTCGATTACGAGGGCGAGTTGGCCTTCATCATGGGCAAGCCAGGCCGCCATATCTCCGAAGCCGACGCCATGGCCCACGTCGCCGGCTATGCCCCGTTCCTGGACGGCAGCCTGCGCGATTTCCAAGGGCATTCGGTAATCGCCGGCAAGAACTTTCAGCACAGCGGATCCTGCGGGCCGTGGATGACCACGGCGGATGAAATCGCCAATCCCATGGATCTGCAACTGACAACCCGCCTGAACGGCGACGTGGTTCAGAACGAAAGTACCGAGCAACTGTATTACACGATCCCCAACATCATCGCCTATGTCTCGCAATTCACGCCGCTGCATCCCGGCGACGTCATCGCCACCGGCACGCCCAGCGGCGTCGGGGCCGGGCGCAAACCGCCCCTTTGGATGAAAGCCGGCGACCGGATCGAGGTGGAGATCTCCGGCCTGGGCTGCCTGGCCAATAACGTCGCGGCGGAATAAGGCTTCGCCGCCTTGAGCGACAACAACGGCAACAACGGCACCGTCATTGTGGCCGGCGCCGGCCTGGGCGGCCTGACGCTGGCATTGTGCCTGGTGCGGGCCGGCTTCAAGGTCAGGGTGTTGGAACAGGCCCAGGCCCTGGACGAAGTGGGTGCGGGCGTGCAGATCAGCGCCAATGGCGCCCGGGTGCTCTATCACCTTGGCCTGGCCGAGGCGCTGAAAGCTGTTGCCTTCGCGCCGGAGCGCGGCGAAATGCGCCATTGGCAAAGCGGCGAAACCCTCAGCTCCCGCCCCCTTGGCGCCGAGAGCGAGGCGAAATTCGGCTTTCCGTATTTTCATCTGCACCGGGCCGATTTTCATCAGGTCCTGGCCGAGGCGCTGCGGGCGGAGGCCCCGGACGCGATCCATTTGGACGCCAAGGTCACCGGGTTCAGCCAATCGAATGATGCCGTGACAGTGACAACCGAGGACGGCCGAGACTTCCGGGGCGATATTCTGGTCGGTTGCGACGGCATCCATTCCACCGTCCGGGGCCAACTGTTCGGTCCCGATGCGCCCCGGTTCACCGGCTGCGTCGCCTGGCGCGCCACCCTGCCCGTTGACGCCCTGCCGCCCGGTCATGTGCGCCCGGTCGCCTCGAACTGGATCGGGCTGGGCGGCCACTTCGTGCACTATTATGTGCGCCGGGGTGAACTGGTGAACTGTGTCGGCATCATGGAACAGGATGAGTGGCAGGCCGAAAGCTGGTCCACCCAGGGCGCCAAGGCGGCGTTCCTGGACGATTTCAAAGATTGGCACGAAGATCTGCAAATCCTGATCCGCAATGCCGAAACCTGCTTCCGCTGGGGCCTGTTCGACCGCGACCCCATGCCTCAATGGGGCCAGGGCCGGGTCACCCTGCTGGGCGATGCCTGCCATGCCATGCTGCCCTTCATGGCCCAGGGTGCGGTCCAGGCCATCGAGGACGCCTATACCCTGGCGCAGTGCCTGGCCGTGGGCGCGGGGAACGCAGCGGTAGCCCTGCAACGCTACGAGGATCTACGCCGGGAGCGCACAGCGACGGTGCAACAGATGTCCCGCGACAACATCCAGTTCTTCCACCACGCCGATATTCCCAATTTGGCGGAGCGCATGAGCAAGCATCGCGACGCCCATCTGTGGCTCTACAGCTTCGACGTCACGGATCAGGATTTCGCGGCCCGGTAATAGCCTTACTCGGGGCGGTAAATGCGCAGGAATTCGGCGATGGCGGTGCGGTCGACGGGCAGATCCAGTTGGTCTACTTCGTCAAAACCAAGCCAAAGCAGGGCCTCCGCCTCGTTGTTCTCGATCTCGCCGGACCATCCCCAAACCGCATGGTAATGCAGTTTGCGAAACTCCTCCGAACGATGCAACAGGGTGCAGATGTAATCGACCCGGAGCGCCGCCAGCCCCAGCTCCTCGCGCAATTCCCGGTGCAAGGCGTCAATGGGACTTTCGCCCGCGTCCAGATGCCCGCCCGGAATGGCGACGGCGCCGGGGTCCACAGCCTTATCCGGCCGGCGCCGTTCCACCAAGAAGCGGTCACCGTCGACCAAAAGAAAGCCGGCGCATTCCAGCATTTCCATGGCCGCCCCGCCTAGCCAACCGAAATTGTGCGGCCGCCATCAATGACCAGGCTGGTGCCGGTGACATAAGCGCTGGCGTCCGAGCCCAGAAACAACACCGCATAGCCGATTTCCGTGGGGTCGCCCAGGCGGCCCATGGGCGTCTGGCTGATCGCCACCTGTTTCTGCTCGGGCGTGAAGGCGTCCGCCAGGGTTGTGTCGAACAGGCCGGGCAGAATGGTGTTAACCCGCACGCCCATCTCGCCGAATTCCAAGGCGAACGAACGGGTCATGCCATCCAATGCGGTCTTGAAGGTGGAATACAGCGCCAGATTGACCGTGGAATGGCGCGCCGCGGTAGAGGAGATATTGATGATGCTGCCCCTGCCGTTCTCGCCCATGAGCTTCACCGCCGCCACCGACATCTGCCAATTACCGGCGATATTCACATCCAGCGCCTTGCGTAGCAGGCCCGGTTCAGTGTCAAGAATTGTATACCAGGGGCTGAGCACGGCATTGTTGACCAGGATGTCCAGCCGACCGTGTTTTTCGCGCAGATGGGCAAACATGGCATCGATCTGGTCATCATGGCCGATGTTGCAGGCCCTGCCCTCGGCACTCAGGCCAAGCTCCCGGAACTCGGCGGCGACGGCATCGCAGGCGTCCTGCTTGCGGCTGGAAATCACCACATGGGCGCCGTGCTCGGCCAAGACCTGCGCCGTGGCCCGGCCCAGGCCCATGCTTGAACCGGTCACCAGGGCGACCCGGCCGGTCAGGTCAAAGATATCGCGCGACATGGCCAATACTCCTTATACAAACGCAGATACAAAACCAGGCTGCGATCAGGGATGCGGCCCCCAGGGCGCCTCGTTCAGCAACTGCACATTCTGGGTACTGACAAGGGGCCGGATCTTGCCGGCGAAGTTCATGAAATCATCGTCCGCGAACAGCCTGGCCCAGAAATCCCGCCGGGCCGCGTCGTCATCGAAGCGCCACAAATGGATCAGTTGGTGCAGACCGCCCGTGTCGGACGTGAAGTAGCCCACCAGATTGGCATCGAAGCCGCCCGCCTCAATCGCCGGCCAGCCGAATTCCTTGTAGACCTTTACCGCCTCGCCCATCTGGCCCACATAAACCTGATAGGTGCGCATTTCGTACAATGCCATGTTCGTTCTCCTCTACTTTACCAAAGGTGCATAGTCGTCCAGCAGGCGCAGGACTTCATCACGGGGCGCCGACGGCAGGCCCAATATGGCGCGGGTCACGCCGGCCTCGGCGTAGCTTGCCAGTTCGCCGGCATCGCCCGGCGCGCCAAAGACGCTGACCGAGATTTCGGCGGCATCGCGGCCGGCCTCGTCCGCCACCTGCTTCAGGCGCGCCATGTTCTCCGCCGCATCGAAGCCATGGCGGGCGCGGGGCAGCCAGCCGTCGCAGTAATCCACCACCCGGCGCAGGGTGTAATCCGTCTCGCCACCCAGGATCACCGGCGGATGCGGCGTCTGCACCGGTTTCGGATGGGCCCAGGCGGCATCGAAGTTGACGAACTCACCATGATAGGCGGCGTCTTCCTCGGTCCACAGCGCCTTCATCGCCAGGACCTGGTCCTTCATCTGGGCGAAGCGGGTTTTGTATTCGACGCCATGGTCGTTCATCTCTTCAATATTCCAGCCGCCGCCGATGCCGAAGATGAAGCGGCCGTTGGACATCATGTCCAGGCTGGCCACGTTCTTGGCGGTAACGATCGCCTCGCGCTGGGCCAGGAGGCAGATGCCCGTACCCAGCTTCAGGTTCTTGGTCACGGCGCCGGCGTAGGCCAGGGCGACGAAGGGATCGTGGGTATGCCAGTAATCCCTGGGCAGGTCGGCGCCGCCGGGCCAGGGCGATATGCGCGAGGCCGGGATATGCGTATGTTCGGGCAGAAACAGGGATTCAAAACCACGCTCTTCCATGGCCACGGCCAACTCGTCCGTGCGGATGGTATAGTCTGTCGCGAAAATCAGTGCGCCCACATGCATGGCGTATCCTCCGGCTGGTCTGAATTAGGATGTCATTAGAGCCAACCGGCCCGGCCCTGTCCACCAACATGATAAGATAACGGAAACTCTAGGCAGAGATGCCGCAACGGCGTAAGTTGCCGGTCAACAATTTCCGAACATACAACCGCATAAAGAGGACGGATCAGAACCATGCGTATCGCAACCATCAATCACAACGGCAAACCCACACTGGCTGTCCGCCGGGGCGACAACTATGTCGATCTGTCCAAGGCCGCGCCGGACCTGCCACAGGACATGATCTCCCTGTTGGAAGCCGGCGCCCTGACCCAGGCTGACAGTGCGGCCCAGGCCGCCGGTGATGATGCCCTGATCCCCGCCGCTGGCGTGAGCTACCTGCCGCCCGTGCCCAACCCGCCGAAGATCCCCTGCTGCGGCCTGAACTACCGCGACCATGCGATCGAGACCAACAATCCAATTCCGGAATATCCGATCATCTTCATGCGCTCCGCCACCTCGCTGGCGGCCCATGGCACGGCGATGATCCTGCCCAAAGCGGCCTCGGACTATGATTACGAGGCGGAGTTGGCGGTGGTGATCGGCAAGGCGGGACGGCACATTTCCAAGGCCGACGCTTATGATCATGTGGCGGGCTATTCCTGCTTCAACGACGGTTCCATCCGCAGCTATCAGTTCAAGGCGCCGCAATGGACCCTGGGCAAGAATTTCGATGCCTCGGGCGGTTTTGGCCCGGAACTGGTGACGCCCGACGAATTGCCCAACGGCGTCGATGATCTGCGCATTCAATGCCGCCTGAATGGCGAGACCTTGCAGGATTCATCCACCAAGCAGCATATTTTCGATGTCCCCAGTGTTATCGAAGTGCTGTCGGAAGTCATGACCCTGGAAGTTGGCGACGTCATCATCATGGGCACCCCGCCCGGCGTCGGTGCCGCGCGCGACCCGCAAGTCTGGATGAAGGACGGCGATGTCTGCGAAATCGAGATCGAGGGTATTGGCGTTCTGTCCAACGCGATCGTCGCGGAATAGTTCATTGACGGGCTAAGCCGCCGACCATGGCTATTCTGGAGCCGCCACCCCGCCCCCTGCCGGGCCTGAGGGAATGCCTGGCGGGCGTTGACCGGCACAACCTGGTCAATGCCCTGGTCGCTTGGCTGTTCGCGATCTCGGGCCCGGTGGTGATTATCCTGGCGGTCGGCCGCCAGGGCGGCCTTCGGCCAGAGGATCTTGGCAGTTGGGTCTTTGCCGCCTTTGGTTTCGGCGGCGTGCTGACCATGGGCTACTCCTATTTCTTCCGCCAGCCCATCGCCATTATGTGGACCATACCCGGCGCCGTGCTGGTTGGCGGTGCCCTGCCGCATTTGACCTTCGCCGAAGTAATCGGCGCCTATCTTGCTTGCGGCCTGCTGCTCACCGTCCTGGGCCTTACCGGTCTGGTGCGCGTAATCATGGCGGCGATCCCCATGCCCATTGTCATGGCCATGGTGGCTGGCGTCTTCCTGCCCTTTGGCCTGAACATCATTACCGCCTTCGGGGAAGCCACGGGCATGGCGCTGGCCATGGTCGCGGCCTTCGCCGTTCCCATGGCCATTCCCAGCATTGGCCGGGTCTTGCCGCCGGTGCTTTGCGCCCTGGCTGCCGGCGTCGCGGTGATCGTCTTTTCCGGGCAGATGACGGGCGTCGAGATACCCCCACTCGCCATCGCCGATCCCATTTTCTATACGCCGGTATTTTCCCTGCGTGCATTGGGCGAGTTGGTGGTGCCCCTGGCGGTAACGGTGATCGCGGCGCAGAACGCCCAGGGCTTCGTCATCCTGCGTCAGGCCGGGTTCGCGCCGCCGGAGAACAGCCTGACCGTGGCCTGCGGCGCGGGCAGTTTCATCTTCGGCATTTTCGGCTCCGTCCCGACCTGCGTCACCGGGCCGGCGAACGCAATCCTGAATACATCCGGCGAGAAGGAGCGGCGCTATATGGCCGGCGTCATCTTCGGCCTTCTGGCCATCGCTTTCGGTCTGTTTTCACCCTTCACCACCGGGCTGGGCCTGGTGCTGCCGGCGGTCTTCATCAACCTATTGGGCGGTCTGGCCATGCTGGGCGTCCTGCAGGGCGCCTTCACCACCGCCTTTAGCGGACAGCACGCCCTGGGCGCCCTGGTCAGTTTTTTGGTGACCCTGTCGGGCGTCGCGATCCTGAATGTGGGCGCACCGTTCTGGGGCCTGGTTTTCGGCTACGCCGTCACCATGCTGTTGCAACGAGGTAAGAATTAGCGGCCGACGAAGCGGCCGTCGCGCCTCTCCTTGAAGGACAGCATGCCCTCGGCGAAATCCTCGGTGGCGCGCAGGCGGGTCACGGTGGCCGGCAATTCGGCGGCCGCCGCCGGGATACCTTCCAGCATCGCCGTACGGCCGGAGGCCATGGTTGCCTGCACCGCCAAGGGCGCCTGGGCGGCAATGCGTTCGGCGATTTCCATGGCCTTGCCGTATTGTTCGCCCGGCGCCACGACCTCCTGCACGAAGCCCATGCGGTAGGCGGTTTCGGCATTGAACTCCTCGCCGGTCAGGAGATAGCGCATGGCGTTGCCCCAACCGGCCCGTTCGACCATCTGAAAGGTGCCGCCGGCAAAGGGCAGCACGCCCCGGCTGACCTCGATCTGGCCAAAGCGGGTGTCGGTCGCGGCGACGACAATATCGGCGGCCAGCATCAATTCCACCCCGATGGTAAAGCAAACGCCCTGTACGGCCACGACCATGGGCTTGGTCCGGCGGACCGGGCCCATGTTGCAGGGGTTGACCACACCGTCGGGAAAAATCTTGAAGTCCAGGTCGACCAGGTTCAGATCCGCGCCGGCGGCGAAATGCTTGCCCTCACCATACAAAAGCGCGCAGCGGGCGTCATCGTCATCTTCGTAGGCCTGATAGGCCGCCGCCAGATCATCGAACATGTTGGGGCTGAAACCGTTGAATTTCTCCGGCCGGTCAATGCCGATGACGAAAACATCACCCTCCTTGCGGGTTACGATCCGCCCGGGCGCACCGCCGCCCCTGGTCTTGCCATTTTCGTCGTTCATTGCGTCCTCCATCGCTACTCTTCAACGTTCCTTGGCTGCGTTGAATGATCTATTTCACCCGTCCCAGGGCATCGCCGAAGCGCTCCAACATGACCGCTTCAAGCTTCAGACTGTCTTTCGCGATCCAACTGCCCGGACGGACGCGGTAGGCATCCGCCTGCCAGGGTGCAGCGGGTTCCTGGCCGGACTCGGCCAACGCCTTGGCGCCCTGCAACAAAGCACGGCGAAAGCGCACCACGGCGGCATCGGTCGCGGTAAGGATTTCCTGGCTGCGGTCGACGATGCGGCCCTGGCTCTCCTGGATCATCAGATCCTGTTCCGCCAGACCCTTGACGCCGGTGTAGCTGACGTTGCGCTGTTCCTCCCGGTCGATCATATAATCGTTGGCCCGGTTGCGGATCGGCAGATAGCCGGCCCCGGTGGTGGCAATAATGCCGTGGCCCTGTTCCAGTTTGGCCCGCTCCTCGCCCGCGATGGGCCGCTCCGGGTTCCAGGCGTAGCAATACATCCAGCAACTTTCGTCCGTGATCGGCACCATGGTGAAGCCGAAATAGGTTTCACCCGGGAAGGTCGACGGGCCGGTGCCATTGGCCGGCAGGGTAAACTGCGTGATGCGCCAATAATTTTCCCCTTCGTCGCCGGCCCGCATGCCGCCGACCACGAACCCCAGGTCATGCTCCAGAATGGTGAATTGCGGCATGGGATCGTTTCGGATCCAACGCAGGCGCCGGGCATCGGCCGGGGCGTCGGGGTTTTCATTCGATGCGACGCTGGGTGCCGGCATATGCAGGAAGGAAAAGTGCGAGGTATCCAGGTCACCTTCCATGATCTGGGCCCAATTACAGTCCACATACTGCTTGGTGACGTAACGATGGTCCGGCGCCACTTGGGTGAATTCCACCTGCGGCAATTCCGGCAGGCGGCCGTCGGGCAGAAATTCGGCATTGGGGCCCAGATAGGCCCAGACGATGTCGCCCTGCTCCCGCGTCGGGTAGGACTTGATGCCGACCGTGTCATGGTGGCGGGCGCCGGGGGGAATATTGGGCAGATCAACCGCCTTGCCGGTGACATCGAATTTCCAGCCGTGATAGACGCAGCGCAGGCCGCATTCCTCGTTACGGCCAAAAAACATCTCCGCGCCGCGATGGGGACAGCGGCCGTCCAGCAGGCCGATCCGCCCCTCGGTATCGCGAAAGGCAACCAGTTCCTCACCCATGATATTGACCCGCAAGGGCGCGCCGTCGGGTTCGGGCAGTTCCTCGACCAAGGCCACGGGCTGCCAGAAACGGCGGAAATACTGCCCCATGGGCGTCGCCGCGCCGGTCCGGGTCAGTACATCATTGTCTTCGATCGAAAGCATCCGCCGCGCGCTCCGTTGCTGGGAGGCGCAATGGTTGATGATACCGACAGGACTGTCAACGGCGTCAGACCCGTCGTCAAACCAGGCCGAAACGCAAGAAAATCAGCAACAACGCCAGGCCGGTGATTGCCTGGCAGATCGAGGCGCCGGCCAGCCGGCGGATCGCGGCCCCGTCACCCTGTTGCTCCAGGGCATCGCCGCGCACGATCCAGTAGTAGCTGTCGTTGGGCAGAATGGCGACGAAGGCGCCCAGGCAGATGGCATAGACGGCGGCGACGGGCGAAATTTGCATATGCTCCACCACGGGCAGGACCAATGGCGCCACGGCGGCGAATGTCGCCATGGAGGAACCTTGCAGCAACTTCATCAAGGCCGCGACGACGAACAGCCCAACCAGGGCGGCGGCGTGGCCGGATGCACCGCTCAGCAGACCATCAATGGGAAACACCAATGTAGTCATGGCGCCAAGGGCGCTGGCCGCCCCCACCACCACCAGCAATCCGGCGGTTCGCCGCATGGAGGATTCGACACCTTCCCGGCGGTGTTCGACCGGAGTATCGAAATAGGACCAGACGGCGGCGGACAACAAGGCCCCTTTGGGCTGGGTCAGAAAATCAAGCACCGGCCAGGCGGCCAGATCCAGCGTCCAGCCCAGCACCAACAGCACGGCCAGCACCCCAAAAGGTGCAAAGGCACGCCATTCCCCCAGCTCGGCCGGCCCTTCATGTTCACTCGGCGCGGCCATGCCCGTGTTAGGAAACAGACGCAGCCAAATCTCGCCGGCCAGCCATACCGGCAGCAACAACAGCAAGCCAATCAGCACCAGCCCAGGGCTATCAACCCCAAGGGCCGCGCCGACGATCAATGGTCCGGCGGGTACCAGCAGCATGAAACCGGCATAGGCCGCCATGGCCATGGAAAGGCGGTGCTTACCCGCGATGGGCGCCAGGGCGGCGTAGGCGGTGACATGGCAGATCATACCGGCGGCGGAAAAGGGCGAGATCAGCCGCACCCAGCCGCCGATGGTCGGCAGGGGACGCAATGTCATATTGGCGGCGATCATAAAAGACGGCAGCAGGATCAGGGCAAAATCGCCCAGCGCCCGGCCGAAACCCGTTCGAAAGGTCAACAACACCTGATCGGCTTTGATACCACCGGCCAGCCCCAGGACGACGGTAAGCAGGATCAGTATGATCGGCAGCGGCAGGTCCAACCGCGGCAAAGCGGCCTTCGCCAAACCGGATTTCGCCAGACTCATCGCCATCACTCCCAAATGATCGTTGGTGTTTCGCTTCAGGTATGCAGGTTAGGCGGGCGGATGCATTAGTGGAAATGAAAACATGCTTGCACGCTTATGCAAAAAACTCATAATGGATTGATGCATGATCTGCCGCCGCTGAACTCCCTACGGGTCTTTGAAGCCTGCGCGCGCATCGGCAATTTCACCCGCGCGGCGGAAGAACTTGGCCTGACCCAAAGCGCCGTCAGCCGGCAGATCCAACTGCTCGAAGGCAGCCTGAATTTGCAACTGTTCCGGCGCAATGGCCGGCGCATCCAGCTCACCCAGGAAGGCTTGGACTACGCCCAAGTGGTGCGCCAGGCCCTGGAACTGCTATCCAGCGAAACCAGGCGCCTCTCGCGCAAGCCCAAAGGCGACAATCCGCGCGATACCCTGGTGGTCAGCACGGTGCCGTCGTTCGCGGTGAAATGGCTGGCGCCGCGCCTGCAACGCTTCCAACAGGCCAACCAGGGCCTGGATCTGCGCATTTTGACCTCGTACGAACATACTGATTTCGACCGTGACGGTGTCGACGTCGCCGTGCGCTATGGCACGGGTGATTGGAAGGACATGCATGTGGAGCGGCTGGCGGAGGAAGAGGTATTTCCAGTCTGCGGCCCGCAATTTTTGGCGCGCGAGAAACTTAAACAGCCGGCGGATTTGCTGCATACGGCGCTGCTGCACGGCGAAGTGACCGAGGGCTGGGCCGATTGGTTTGATGTCGCCGGCGTTACGGTTACGGCAGCGCCGGAGGGACCGCGTTTTAAGGATTCATGCGCCCTGATCCAGGCCGCCATCGATGGCCAGGGCGTCACCCTGGCGCAAGGCAGCCTAGTGGCGACCGATCTGCGGGAGGGGCGTTTGACCCGGCCTTTTCCCATGGCGATCCGCTCCCGCCATGGCTACCATCTGGTCTGCCCGCCAAAGGCCTTGCGCAAGGCCAAGGTGGCGGCTTTCCGCGACTGGGTCGGGGCGGAAATGGCATTATCGCAGGGGAATTAAACGGATATGACGGTGACAGAGATCGACGGACCGCGCCAGGCCCCGGCCCAAGGTGACAGGGCGGAGCAACTGGTTATTCTGGTGCATGGCTATGGCGCCGACGGCCAGGACCTGATCGGCCTGGCGCCGTACTTTGCCCGTGTCCTGCCCCGCGCTGCCTTTGTCGCGCCAAACGGGCCGCAGCAGTGTGAGATGTCCGCCTTCGGCTATCAATGGTTCCCGATCAGCCAGTTCGATCCCGGTAGCCGTCTGGCCGGTGTCCAGTCCGCCGCGCCGGTTCTGGATCAGTTCATCGACCAGGAATTGGCGCGTCATGGCCTGACCGAGGATAATCTGCTGTTGGTCGGTTTCAGTCAGGGCACGATGATGAGCCTGCATGCGGCCCTGCGCCGGCCCCGGCAGGTTGCCGGCATTCTGGGCTATTCCGGCATTCTTGCCGGGCCCGAATTGCTGGCCGACGAAGCTATTTCGAAACCACCGATCCTGCTGATCCACGGCGACATGGACGAGATGCTGCCTGTACAGCATCTGCACGAGGCGGTCAGCGCCCTGGGCGGCACCGGTTTTGATGTGCAATGGCACGTCAGTCCCGGCGCCGGCCATACCATTGCCCAGGACGGCCTGGATCTGGGCATGGAATTCCTACAGCGGGTTTTCGAGGGTAACTAGTCATTCTTCCCGTCCGCGTAGCCCTGCATGGCTTCTTCCATGCGGCCGGAGGCGGCAATCAGGGCGTTGCCCAGCTTACCCATTTCCAGCGCATCGATCAGGGGCATGTTGCGGGCGGCACGCTGGCTTTCCTTGGTCATGCGCACCGCGTCCGGGTCCAAGGCGACCAGACCGCCAACGAACTGATGCGCCACCTGGCTTAGGGCCTCGGCCCCTTCCACAAGGCGGTTGATCAGGCCCACTTCATAGAGGCGCCGGGCCGGGATCAAGTCACCGAACAAAAGGAACTCCAACGCCAGTCGCGGGCCGATCAGGCTGCTCAATACCGGCGTGTTGATTGCGGCGGGGAAATTCCGGCGCATCTCCAACGCCCCGAAATGGGCGCTCTCCTCGGCCAGGACAAAATCGCAGATCATCGCCAGGGTGAAGCCGCCGGCCACGGCGTAGCCTTCCACGACCGCCACGGTCGGTATGTTGATACGGTGGAGGAGGCGGTTGACCTTGGTCCAGGTTTCATCCGCCGCCAGGGCGGCGGCCAGATCACGCTCGGGCGCCATGGAAAGATCCCGCCCGGCGCAGAAATTGCCCCCCGCACCGCGAATGACCAGGCAGCGCGTAGCGTTATCCGCCTCCGCCTCCTCGATCGCCTGGATCAGGCCGTCAATGACGCCCGCGTCCAGGGCGTTGCGCTGTTTCGGGCGGTTCAGGATCAGGGTGGTTACGCCGTCTTGCTTGCCGATTTGGACCATTTTGCACCTCCATGAACGGCATATGGTGCCCCGACAAGGTTTTTCTGTCCAGGCGCAGCGAAGCATGGAATGATTGGGCTCCTGCAAGAAAGTGATTCCGCGCGATTCTGTACATGACAAACAAACGACTTTATTTGATCCGCCACGGCCACACGGTTTGGAACGGCCCGCCCCTGCGGTTCCAGGGCCAGATGGACAGCTCACTATCGGAAATCGGCCGCAACGATGCCATCGCCCTGGGCAAGCGTATACCCTACCAGCCGGACCGCATCATCTCCTCGCCCGCCCTGCGCTGCCGCCAGACCGTCGATTGCCTGTTCGGGCGGCGGCCGGACGCGATCGAACCAAGATGTATCGAAATCGGCCTGGGTTGGTTCGAGGGCCTGCTGGCGACGGAGGTCGAAGAGGCCGACGCGGACGCCCTGCGCACCTGGCAGGAGGCGCCCTGGGAGGGCGCGCCGTGGCAGGGTGAAAGCCTGGAAGTTCTGCAAGAGCGCGTGGTCGCCGGGGTAACGGACATCGTAGCCGGGATCAAACCCGGCGAGCGGGTCTTTCTGGCCGTACACGGCGGCGTATTGCGCACCCTTATCTGTTTCATCAACGACCGGCCCCTGTCCAATTACAGTGATATCCCGATGCCAAATCTGACCCTGTTGGAACTGGCCGCCGAAAACGTCGTACGCGGCGGCAACAACATCCGCAGTGTCGAACCCGAAGAAATGGTTTGAAAGAAGAAGGAGAGAGCCCATGGCCCTCGGTTATTTGATCGCCCAGATCGATGTGCATGATCTGGATGCTTATTCGAAATATACGGCCCAGACCCCGGGCATCGCCGCCAGCTACGACGGCAAGTTCATTGTCCGCGCCGGCCAATGCGAGGCCCTGGAGGGACCGGCGCCCGGCCCCAGGGTGGTGATGATCGAATTTCCCAGCTACGCCCGGGCCAAGGAATTCTATAATTCCGATGAGTATCAGGCCATCGTCGGTATCCGCCACGGCGCCTCAACCGGCAGCGCCTTCGTCGTGGAAGGTGCCGACTAGCGGAGGAGCCACAGATGAAAGCCATTCGTGTCCACGAATTCGGCGAGGCCGACGTTCTAACCTACGAGGATGTCCCCAACCCCGTTGCCGGGCCTGGCGAGGCGGTGGTCGAGGTCAAGGCGGCGGGCGTCAACCCGGTGGAAACCTATATCCGCGCCGGCATCCATCTGATCCAACCGGAGCTGCCTTTTGTGCCCGGCGGTGATGCCGCCGGCGTCGTTTTGTCGGTTGGCGACGGTGTCGGCAGCCTGAAACCCGGCGACCGGGTCTACGCCGCCGGCTGCGTCGGCGATGCGTCCTGGACCGGCGCCTATGCGGAACAATTGCTGCGCCGGGCCGAGGACTTGTTGCCCCTGCCCGACAATATCAGCTTTGCCCAGGGCGCGGCCCTCGGCGTTCCCTATGGCACCGCCCAATGGGCCCTGATCCGCCGCGGCCGGGCCCAGGCTGGCGAAACTGTGCTAATCCACGGCGCTTCCGGCGCCGTCGGCACCGCCGCCCTGCAAATTGCCGCCGCCAACGGCATCTCCACGATCGGTACCGCCGGCAGCGAACGGGGCCTGGAACTGGTGCGCCAGCATGGCGCCGCCCATGCCCTGGATCATACCCAGGACGGCTATCTGGACGCGGTGGCCGAACTGACAGGGGGCCAGGGGCCGGAGATCATTCTGGAAATGCTGGCAAATGTTAATCTGGCCAGGGACATGGAAGTGGTGGCCAAATACGGCCGCATCGTCATCATCGGCAACCGCGGACCCATAGAGATCAACGCGCGGGAAGCCATGATGAAGGAATTGGACCTGATCGGTATTGCTCTGCCGAACGCCACGCCTCCGGAAATGGTGGAAATCCATGAAGCCCTGGGCAAGGGCCTGGCGGATGGTAGCCTGAACCCGGTAATCGGCAAGGAACTGCCATTGGCGGAAGCGATTGAGGCGCATCACGCGGTACTGCGCCCCGGCGCCTACGGCAAGATCGTCCTGGTTCCCTGAAATGGCGGACCCATCGGGCGATCCGGTCGCAACGATCACCGAGGCCGAGGCCACGGGCGCCGTGGCCGATCTGTACACCGACATTCGCGCCACCCTGGGCGTGCCGGTGGTCAACCTGATTTGGCGGCACCTGGCGGCAATCCCCGGCGCCATGCCCTGGGCCTGGGAGTCCCTGAAACCGCTTTATGCCAGTGGCGCCGTTACGGCCCAGGCAGCGGCGTTGCGCGATGGTTTGCAGGTACCGGTGTTGGTGGGCCTGAGCGGGCCGGTGTTGGCATCCGCCGGCTTGAGCGCGGAGGATCTGGCGCGGATCGACATGATCCAACGCAGTTACGAACGCAGCAACGCCATGAACATGATCGCCCTGGGCGCCTTGCTGGCCCGCCTGGAGAACAGCCCCACTACGCCGGGGGACAACCCCGGCACACCGGACGGAGCCGAACCCGTTGACGGGGAGATGCCCCTGCTACTGTCCCTGGATCAGATGGCGCCGCCTGTCCGGGCCCTGGTTGCGGATTTGAACCGCATCGGCGGGCGCGACGAAATTCTGGCCAGCATGTACCGCCACCTGGCCCATTGGCCGGCCTATCTGGCCCTGATCCATACCCTGATCGCGCCTTTCGCGGCCGATGGGCGATTGGAACCCTTGATCCAGGGGGTAATTTCGGAAGGGCGCAGCCGCAGCGCCCAGGTCGCGCCTGGCCTGGCTACGCCTCAGGTCAAATTGGACGAAACTGTGCGCGGCGATACCGTGGCCGCGCTGAGCCAATTCATCAACGAGCCCATTGGCAAGATGATCGCCATCGTCCCGCTGATACGTCAAGCCTTGCCAGTGTGATAAGCTGCCTCAAGCAGCCCGAAGGGCGGTAGGCGGAAAAGAGGAGGTAGAAGAATGAGCGCCGAAGACAACAAGGAACTTGTCCGTCACATCATGGAAGACGGTTTCAACAAACAGGATATGGCGGTGGTCTATGACACTTTCCACACTGACTATGTCCGCCATGGCCACGGTGTGGCCAGCATGGGTTCGTTGGCGGAACATGTGGAGGATCTGAAGGCGCGCCACGCGGCCTTTGACCAGGCCCGGTTTGACATCCAGAAAATCATCGGCGAAGGCGACACGGTGGCGGTGTATTACATCTTCAGAGGCATTCACCGGGGGGATTTCAACGGCATGGCCGCGACGGGAAACACGGTCACCCGCCCGGCGGCGGCGTTTTTCACCGTCCGTGACGGCAAGGTCTCCGAAGGCACCGTCTTTGCCGACGGCGGCGGCTTCATGGCCCAGCTTCAGGAATAGCCATCATGGGCAAGACCGAACCGTCCGCCGACGCCTTCATTGAATGGGCGCGGGGCGAGGCGGTTCGGCTATCGATACCCCGGCAGGACGACGACTATGACGACCTGGCCTTCATATCCGGGGTAATCGGCGGCAAGCGGCTGGTGGCGGTGGGTGAGAGCGCGCACTATCTACACGAATGGAACCGCTGGCGGGGCCGGTTGTTCAAGTATCTCGCACTCGAGCATGGTTACAGCACATTCGTGCTCGAATGCGGGCTGGTCGAGGGCCGGCTGGTGCACGACTATGTCGCCGGCGCCGATCACGACTGGGATGCGGTCGCCGCCGCCATTAACAACGTCTGGGGCGTTTGGGCCGAACTTAACGAGCTCATTCGCTGGATGCGGGACTGGAATGCAAATCCGGACCGGCCAAGGGAACTGCGCTTCTATGCCATGGACGGCACCGGCAACTGGGGCCATGCCCGCTTTGCCTATCGCGCCGTCCACGATTTCGCGGGTCTGGTTGACCGGACGCTGGCCGACGACATTGCCCGAGATTTCGAACAGGCCGTGGAAGACGTGACGCTTGTGACCCGAACAGAGGTGCCGGCGGCGAAATTCCAGGATTTGGTCGGCGCGGCTTCCCTTGTCGTGAGCCGCATGGAACAGGCGCGCATTGCCTATACGGATGCTACATCGGGCGAGGATTACGCCTGGGCCCTACGGTCGGCGCAAATTCTCCGCGATGTCTTTCTCGCCCTGGCGCAGACCGAGGCCGACTTCAGCGTGGGCATTCGGCAGTTCTGGAATGTGCGCGATGTTTCCATGGCGGAATCGCTGCAGTGGATACGGGAGCGCGAGGGTTTCGATACCGGCATGGTGATCGGCGCCCATAACACCCACCTGCAGCTACATCCAGTGCGGGAGCAAAAGGCCACCTCCATGGGCTCGTATTTCACCAGCCGCTTTGGCCGCGATGACATCCTTTTCATCGGCGCGGCCAGCGAGCGCTCGGTCAAGGGGGAGGCGCCACGGCCCGACTGCAACCAGGCCGCCTACGCCAAGATCGGACCGGATTGCTTCTTCCTGGATTTGCGCCGGGCGCCCAGCAGCGGCCCGGTGGCGGACTGGCTCAAGGCCGAGCGTCCCGACCGCTCGAATTTGCGCTATCAACCGGTCTGTGCCGGCGATGCCTGGGACTGCCTGTTGTTCCACCGCACCCTATCCACCGGCAAGGTCGAGCGGCCCGGCTACCTGCATGCGGAACCGGCTGAGTATCCCGGTGACGATCTTCAGGTTTTCAGCGGCCGCTATATCATCCACGGCTTTCTCGCCGCCATCAACACGCTCGATGTCTTCCATGAAGACGGCACGCTGTATACCGACGGCCAGGACGATACCAGCGGCGAAGTCTTCCCGCCCTACAAAGTACCGATACATTATTGCGACGACGGCCGCTTTCGCTGGTCGGTCTGGCCCTCGATCATCGGGTTTCAGCGCGACGGGGACCGCATCACGGTAAGCGTCGCCACACCGGGCGGGGCGCTATACCTCGGCGAAAGGGTTAGCGACGCGGTCGAGTCATAAATCGGTCGGCAACGCCTCAGCCCTTGGGCACGAACGGATGCGTGCTAGAGAGGCCACCATCGACGGCGAAGGCCTGGCCGTTGACGTAGCTGGCTTCGTCGGAGGCCAGGAATAGCGCCATGTTGGCGATTTCCTCCGGCTCGCCATTGCGGCGGGTCGGGTTCAATTGGCCGATCTTGCCTTCCGTGCCGCGCGAGCGGGCCCGGTCGAAAGTCGGCTTGGTCATGCCGGTCTCGATCAACCCGGGACAAATGGCATTGAAACGCACGCCGGAGCCGAAAAACTCGTTGGCCATGGTTTGCACTAGGCTGATCACGCCGGCCTTCGAGGCGGCATAGGGCGGCCCACCGGCGTTAGCGCGCAGGGCCGCGACGGAGGCGGTGCAGACGATCGAGCCCTTGCCCGCCGCCGCCATGATCGGCGCGCCATGCTTGATACAGAGAAACGGCCCGATCAGATTGACCCGCAGGATCTCCTGCCACAATTCCACCGTTTGCTCGGCCACCGCGACGCGGCCGCCGGAAACGCCGGCATTGGCATAGATCACGTCCAGGCCGCCATAGGTCTCGACGCAGGTATTGATGAAGCCCTGGACCGCATCATCATTGCCGGCATCGGCCGTTACGGCCATCGCCGTGCCGCCGGCATCGGCAATCATGGCGACGGTCTCGGCCAGGCCTTCCTCGGCCAGATCGACGGCGACCACCGAGGCGCCCTCGCGGGCGAAAATCCGTGCACTGGCCCGGCCAATACCGCTGCCCGCACCCGTTACGATAGCCCGCTTGCCTGCAAGTCTGCTCATTTTTTTCTTCCTTCCTAACTCTCTACAGCCGTTGGCCTGGTTTTGCGCTTCGCCGCTTGTTTCATCCGCCGGGGCCTTTATAAAGCTTCGCCATGGCTCCTCCCATTCTTATCTTGCGCGACATTGATCTAAGTTTCGGCGGCACGCCCCTGTTACAGGGCGCGTTCCTGTCCGTCTCGCCAGGTGAGCGCCCCTGTCTGGTAGGGCGCAACGGATCCGGTAAATCGACCCTGTTGAAGATCGCCGCCGGCCTGATCGAGGCTGACGGCGGCGAACGCTTTGTCCAGCCGGGCACCACGGTGCGTTATCTGCCCCAGGAACCGGATCTATCAGACCACGGGGATGTCCTGTCATATGTGGAAGCCGGCCTTGCACCGGGGGACGACCGGCACCGGGCCGCCTATTTGTTGCATCAGCTCGGCCTGCGGGGGGACGAGGCGCCGGCCCGGTTGTCGGGGGGAGAGATCCGCCGCGCCGCCCTGGCCCGGGTGCTGGCACCCGAGCCCGACATCCTGATGCTGGATGAACCGACCAACCATCTCGACCTGCCCGCCATTGAATGGCTGGAAGAAGAACTGCGCGGCCTGCGTTCGGCCATCATCATGGTCAGCCATGACAGGCGTTTTCTTTCCAACCTGAGCCGCGCCACGGTCTGGCTGAACCTTGGCGAAACCCGTCAGTTGCACAGCGGGTTCGCCGACTTCGAAGCCTGGCGCGATGACATATTGCAACAAGCGGAGGAGGAACGGCACAAGCTGGACCGGAAGATCGTCCGCGAGGAACATTGGCTGACCTACGGCGTCACCGCGCGGCGCAAGCGCAACCAGCGCCGTCTGCGTGATCTGCATGCCCTGCGCCAGGCCCGGCGGGAGCGGCCGCGGCAGCCGGGCGACGTGAAGATGGCGGTGACCGAAAGCGGCCTGTCGGGCAAACTGGTGGTGGAAGCCAAGCAGATTTCCAAGTCCTACGACGGCAACACCGTCGTCGCGGACTTTTCCACCCGCATCCAACGTGGCGACCGGGTCGGCATCGTCGGCCCCAACGGCGCCGGCAAGACCACCCTGTTGAATATGCTGACCGGCGCCCTGACGCCCGATGGCGGCGGCATCCGCCTGGGCGCTAACCTGGCGGTCGCCAGCCTGGATCAACGGCGCGAGAGCCTGGATCCGAACGCGACCTTGTCCGAGGCCCTGACGGGAGGCAGCGGCGACCGGGTCAGCGTCGCCGGGCAGAACAAGCATGTCATCAGCTACATGAAGGACTTTCTGTTTCAGCCGGAACAGATCGGCACCGTGGTCTCCGCCCTGTCGGGTGGCGAGCGCGGCCGCCTGATGCTGGCCAGGGCGCTGGCCAAGCCTTCCAATCTGTTGATCCTGGACGAGCCAACCAATGATCTGGACCTGGAAACCCTGGATCTGTTGCAGGAGATGCTGGCGGACTATCCCGGCACGGTACTGCTGGTCAGCCATGACCGGGATTTCCTTGACCGTGTCGTCACCTCCGTCATCGCCCACGAGGGCGGCGGCGCCTGGGTGGAGTATGCCGGCGGTTACAGCGACATGCTGGCGCAACGGGGCGCGGCGGACGAGGTGAAGGCGCCGGCGGCGGACGGAAAACAGAAAATCAACGCCGGATCACCGGGCAAGGCCAAGTCGAACAACAGTCGCAAGATGTCCTTCAAGGATAAGCACGCCCTGGAAACCCTGCCCGCCAGACTGGAGGCGCTGACGACCGAAATCAGCGAGATCGAGAAAACCCTGGCTGATCCGGCTTTCTACGGCCGCGACCCGGGCGGCTTCGATGCCGCCTCCGCCCGTTTGACGCAAGTCATGGAGGAAAGGGCCGACGCCGAAGAACAATGGCTGACATTGGAACTATTACGCGAAGAATTGGAAGGCGGGTTATAATCGCGCTTCCGAGTAGATTGAGGGAAGTAACAGATGTCCGAAGCTGCGGAAGCAAAAAGAACCCAGAATAACGCCCCGCTGAGTGGTATCCGTGTATTGGATTTTTCCATGTTCATGGCGGGACCCTATTGCTCCCGCCTGCTGGCGGATGCCGGTGCCGAGATTATCAAGGTCGAGCCACCCGGCGGCGAATATATGCGCAAATCCAATCCCTTGCGCGGCGAGCACAGTGGCTTCTTCGGCCATCTGAACTGCGGCAAGAAATGCATTACGCTTGATTTGAAGGACGACGGGGACCGCGCCGTCGTCCAGGCACTGATGCCAAGCGTTGATGTGGTGCTGGAAAATTTTCGCCCCGGCGTCACGCAGCGCCTCGGCCTCGCCTATGACGATCTGAAAGCTCTCCGTCCCGACCTGATTTATTGCTCCGTCTCCGGCTATGGTCAGACCGGCCCGGCCGCGCAACTGCCGGCCTACGCGCCCATCGTGCATGCGGCGTCGGGCTTTGATCTGGCCCAGGTGGAGTACGATTCACGTCAGGACCGGCCCATTCCCAACCGCAGCACCACCGCCGATATTCTGGCCGCCACGCATGCCTTCGGCGCCATCTGCGCCGCCGTGGTTCACCGCCAGAACGGCGGCGGCGGCGACTATGTCGATGTCGCGCTGATGGATGTCATGCACCAGATGCTGGCCTACGAGGTCCAGGCGGTGCAAATCGAAAAGGTGCCGGCGCCGGTGATTTTTGAACCGATCAAGACCAAGGACGGCTTCATCATGATCGCGCCCATCAGCCAATTGAATTTCGAGGCCCTGGCCATGGGTGCGGGACATCCCGAATGGAAGGATGACGCGCGCTTTTCCACCATTCCGGCCCGTACCGGACACTGGGGCCAGCTGACGGCGGAAATTGCCGCCTGGGCCGCCGACCGCGAGGCCGACGATTGTATCGATGCCTTGTCGGAGGCTGGCTGCCCCTGCACCCGCTATATGACGGTGGCGGAATCCATGGCTCAGCCGCAAGTCGACCACCGAGGCTCCATGGCCGAGGTCGAGGACGGCGGCGGCCGCTACAAGGTGCCCAACACGCCGTTTCAATTCGCCAACGCCGATGTCCAGGCCCGCCCCTGGATCGCCGAAGCCGGCCAGCATAACGATGAAATCCGGGCCGAGTTGAACCTGGATGAAGCCGGCGGCTGAGGCTACAATGCCCCGGCAATAAAACGGGGGCGAAGATGAAAATTCTGTATTTCGATGACTACCGCCTGGGCATCCTGAAGGGCGACGCGGTCGTGGACGTGACCGACGAATTGCGGGATATCCCGACCGTCGATCACCGCGCGCTGATAAACGGTCTGATCGCGCGCTTCGATGACTATCGCGAGCGCTTGCAAGACGCGGTGGCGCGCGAAGACGGCCAGCCGTTGTCATCGGTGACCCTGCGGCCGCCCCTGCCCCTGCCCCGCAACATCGATTGCATGGCGGTCAATTACATGGAAGACGGCACCCGGGATGAACCGGCGCCGATCAACGGTTTCCACAAATCGCCCTCCGCCATTATCGGGCCCGGCGACACGATGGTTTTGGATGACATCCCCGCCACGGTGTTCGAGGGCGAGGCGGAACTGGCGGTGATCATCGGCAAGCGCGCCAGCCATGTGCCGGTGGCCGCGGCCATGGACTATATTTTTGGCTATACCAACTTCATTGATGGCTCCGCCCGCGGCGTGGGTCCCAGCAACAACGTTTTCTTCCAGGTCAAGTCCAGGGACACCTTCGCGCCCATCGGCCCCTACATCGTGACGGCCGATGAAATCGCCGATCCGCAAAATCTCCGGGTTCGCCTGAGCGTCAATGACACCGTCATGCAGGATTTCAATACATCCGACATGGCGCACAGTATTGCCCGCTGCATCGAATGGACCTCATCCATCCATGCCTTGGAGCCGGGCGATATTCTTGCCACCGGGACCAATCACCGGGGCCTGAACGCATTTCAAGATGGCGACAGGGTGGCGTTGGAAATTGAGGGTCTGGGTTGCCTGGCCTTCAATATCCGCGACGATCTTAAACGCACCTGGTCCAGGGATACCCGCTTGCAGCATGCCGAGAAAGGGCTCGACGGCGCGCATACACCCCAAATTGGTGGCAAGTACGCATCATAGAGGCAACGGCGCGTTGCAATTCGTTGTTGGCCCGATCAACGGTCTTGACCGGGCGCTGTTGAGGATCAATATGGCGGCAATGTCGTCATGGGTATCCATATGAGCCTAAACGTCGAAATTGATCCGGATCTGCTATTCGACAGTCAAATTCTGGTGGAGTTGCTGGCCTATTGGCGCGGCCTGTGCGCCGGACGCAATATGCCGGCAAAAGTTGACGTTGACCCCCTGAATATCCCGGCGCACTTGTGGCCCTATCTGGAGCTCGTCGACATCTTGCGCGGCGATAGCATGCGTCTTCGTTGGCGGCTGATCGGCACCCACATAACGGAGGCGGTGGAGCGGGACTCCACCGGCGCATATTTCGACGAATTATACGACCCCAAGGATTACGAAACTCTGGCCATGCCCTTCACCTGGGCTGTAACGAACGGCAAGCCCATAAGGTTGTTCGGCTCTTCCGGCTTCATTGGCAAGGATTGGAACAAATACGAAGGGGTCTACCTGCCGCTCGGCACGGATGGCCGCAATGTTGATATGATCCTGGGCGGAGTCCATTATCCAATGGCACAAAACGCGGTATCGAAGAAGGATGATGCGGGCATCTAACCGCTTAATGCGGCTCGGCATAATTTCTGGGTCACGCCAACACTAAGAACGGCTATCGAATGTCACAGCAATCGTCACAGCGGGCAACGGCGGGAACGGCCAAATTCGAGGCTCCGACCTGGGCCTTGATTGTCGCCGTCTATGGCGGCTGGTTCGCGGCGACCTGGTATGGAAGCCGCATGCCGGGGTGGCTGCTGCTGATCCTGGGCGGCTGGTTCACGGCCTGGTACTACTCCCTCCAGCACGAGGTTATTCACGGCCACCCGACGCGATGGCGTTGGTTCAACGACCTTTTGGGATACGCGCCGCTTGGCCTGTTCATTCCCTATTCCATCTACCGTGGCGACCATATCCGCCACCATACCAAGGAAATTCTGACCATCCCCGGGGAGGATCCTGAATCCTACTATTTCGATGGAGAAACCTGGGCCGCCATGCCGGGACCGCTTAAGGTCATCAATATCGTCAATAATACGCTGATCGGACGCCTAACCGTCGGCGTCGCCATTACCATCACGCGCTTCTGGCTGGGCGAAGTCCGCCAATTGTTGCGTGGCAATTTTCGCCAACTTAAGGATTGGATCGTCCACGCGGTTATGGTTGCCGCCGTGCTGTACTGGGCCACCGTGATATGCGGCCTGCCGGCCTGGCTTTATATTCTGGCTTTTGCCTATCCCGGCCTGGCCCTGACCATGATGCGCTCCTACAGCGAACATCGCGCCGCCGCCGATCCCAACCACCGCACCGCCATTGTCGAAAGCCCGGGCTTTCTCGGCCTGCTCTATCTGCACAACAACCTGCACGTCGCCCATCACGACCAACCGGCCATGCCCTGGTACCAACTGCCCGCCTATTACCGGGCAAACAAGGCGCGCTTCCTTGAGGGGAACGGCGGCTTTTTCTTTCGCGGCTATCATAATGTGATCCGGCGCTACCTGTTTGCACCCATCGATGCACCGGTTTTGCCCAGGGGCCCGTAAGTCTGATAGTTTCACCACCACGAGGCCGAAAAGAGTAACCAGCCGGAGCCAGCGATGAGTACAACCGAAAGCGCCGACCTGACCGCGTTTCGTACCGAGGTCAGGGAATTCATCCGAGATAACCTTCCCGATGATGTCCGCGAGACCGTCCGCTCCGGCCGTCTGGGCACGGCGGCGGAGACCGCGCGCTGGCAGAAAATTCTGTTCGAAAAGGGCTGGGTCGCGCCCAGTTGGCCGGTCGAACTGGGCGGTGTCGATTGGACGCCCATGCAGCGCAATATCTTCGAGGAAGAAAGCGCCATGGCCGACTGCCCGCCGCTTGACCCCATGGGATTGAGCATGATCGGGCCGCTGATCATCGCGCGGGGCAGCCAGGAGCAGAAGGATTTCTACCTGCCGCGAATTCTGCGGTCGGAGGAAAAATGGTGCCAAGGCTATTCCGAACCGGGTTCGGGCTCGGACCTGGCGTCGTTGCAAACACGGGCGGTTCCCGACGGCGATGACTATGTGGTCAATGGCACCAAGATCTGGACCTCGGGCGCCCATGCCGCCGACCGGATTTTCTGTCTGGTGCGCACGGATCCGGACGTTAAGGCGCAGGAAGGCATCTCCCTGCTGCTGATCGACTTGAAGACGCCGGGCATAACCATCCGGCCGATCATCGGCCTGAACGAGATGCATTTTTTCAATCAGATTTTCTTCGACGACGTGCGCGTCCCCATTGCCAACCGGGTCGGCGAAGAGAACAAGGGCTGGACCTATGCCAAGGAAGTTTTGGGCAGCGAACGCCTGCAGCTTTCCCGCACCGGGGAGAACAAGCGCCTGTTGCGCCTGTTAAGGACCATCGCGGCCCAGGAAGATCATGGCGGCGGCAAACTGGCGGATCAGGACTGGTTCCGCCGCAAGCTGCGCCGCGCCGAAGTCCGCCTGAAGGCGCTGGACTATACCAAGCTGCGCTTCCTTTCGCGGGCCGAAGCGGGCGAGACCATCGGGCCGGAAGTCTCCATGCTGAAACTGCAGGGCAGCGAGCTGATCCAGGATTTCGACGAACTGCTGCTGGAGGCGGTCGGGCATTACGGCCTGCCCTACGATCCGGCCTGGATGCTGACGCCACGGCACGAACTGAACGAAACGCCCATCGGCGGCGAGTTTTCCGGCACCCTGTCCGCCAACCGTTTCCGGCACAAGGGCTACACCATCGCCGGCGGCTCCAGCGAAGTACAGCGCGGCATCATCGCCAAGCGCGTCCTGGGCCTTTGAGGGGAGACGATCATGGATTTCTCCCTGAGCGATGAACTGGTGATGATCCGCGACGGCGTCAGCCGTTTCGTCTCCGACATCTACAGCTTCGAGGCCCGGCGCGATCTGATCGACGGCGAGGATGGATTTTCCCGCGAAAACTGGCGCCAATTCGCCGAACTGGGCTGGCTCGGCGCGGCCCTGCCCGAGGCGTACGGCGGCGTCGGCCTGGGCCCGCGGGCCAGCATGGTGATCATGCAGGAGCTGGGCAAGGGCCTTGTGGAGGAACCCTATCTGGCGACGGTGATCCTGGGCGCCGAAACCATCGCGCGGTTCGGCAGCGCGGCACAGAAGGACACCATCCTGCCCCGGGTCGCGGCCGGCGAGATGCTGTTGAGCCTGGCCCATGCCGAGCCCGGTAGCCGTTATGATCTCCACAATATCGCGGCCACAGCGGCCCGGACCGATGATGGCTTCGTCCTGAACGGCGCCAAGGGCATGGTTCTGAATGCCGCCGCCGCGGATCTGATCATCGTGCCGGCCCGAACCTCCGGCGGGCGCATGGATCAGGGCGGTATTTCCCTGTTCCTGGTGGCGAACAACGCCCCCGGCCTGAACCGGCGTGACTACAAGACTTACGACGGCGGCCGGGCCTCGGAACTCGAGATGACGGACGTCGCGGTTTCCGCCAGCGACCTGATCGGCGCCGAGGGCCAGGGCCATGCCATGCTGGAAGAGATCATGGACCGGGGCATCGCCGCGCTTTGCGCCGAGGCCGTGGGCGCCATGGAGGTATTGTTCGAGGCGACCCTGGAGTACCTGAAAACCAGGGAACAGTTCGGCCGCCCGATCGGCAATTTCCAGGCCCTGCAGCACCGCATGAGCGATCTGTACATGGCGTTGGAAAACGCCCGCTCCATGGCCTTCGCCGCCACGATCGCCCTGGAACAGGACGACCCTGACCGGCGCCGGGAGGAAATCGCCATGGCGAAGATCCAGATCAACGAGGCGGCGCATCTGATCGGCCGTCAGGGCGCGCAGATGCACGGCGCCATCGCCATCACCGACGAACTGGCCGCCGGCCATTGTTACAAGCGCCTCTCCGCCATCGAGGCCCTGTTCGGCAACACCGAACACCACCTGGGCCGGCTGGGCTGACCCAATGGGCGGCGGTTACGCCATCCGGCGCGGCAGCCTTGAGGATGTGCTTCAAGTCCATCGCCGGATACCAGAGTTGCGCCCGCCCGGGTCAGCCGAGGACTACCGCCGGAAAATCGATGGCCGGGACCATCTAGCGTTGATCGCCGAAGGCTCGAGCGGCCCCGCCGGCTTCAAGCTCGGCTATGGCGTCAGCGAAACGGTATTCTATAGCTGGCTCGGCGGCGTAGATCCCGATTGCCGGGGCCAGGGCATCGCGCAGGCCCTGCTGTGGGAGCAGGAGCGCAGCGCCGCCGCGATGGGCCATACGATGGTGCGGGTGAAATCCATGAACCGCTATCCCGCCATGCTGCACCTGCTGCTGTCCAACGGCTACCTCGTCACCGGCCATGAGCCGAATGACGATCCCATGGCGGCAAAGATCATTTTCTCGAAGAGTATTGCCTAGAACTGGTCGAAAATAATTCTCAAGGTTATCGAATCAACATCTCGATTCCTGTCAATAGCCCTCTCCTGTGGAGATAGAATGGCGCGATGAATATGAGCACGCAGCAAAAAATTCGCGACAATCCGAATGCAAGCTTCCAGGAGAGGCCCAATTCGTCGTCAACTACAACGCGCACCAAAAGTGCGCGTGTGACGTATCGTACATAACCGTGAACAAAATAAATGAGCAAGATCGCGATTGACGGTAGCGAAATAAGCTCCAGCAAGTAGAACGCATCAAACGCCCAAGCGGACCCACCAGCTACCCGCCGCAGGAATGTGTCTATCTGATACTGAAACATTGCGGAAATAATGACCACAGTCCCTAGCATCACTACGCCGCTTTCCATAATCACGTAGTAAATTTGCCCGAATATCTGCGATCTAGCTCGGGTGTCGTTTTGGGAGGTGTCCGCGCGAAGAGACATAAGGTCTTGATCTAGTCGCTTTGACGTGTGGTACAGCCAAAGGAGAAGCAATAACCATCCCGAAAATAGTATTGCTTGACCGGCAATCAGCCAATTTCTTATATCCAACGCAGATACTCTAACTATAGTTGCCGCTGCATATGTAAAGTCGACTCTTGAAAACAACACGACAAAGACCACCAACGCGAACAAGCCAAGCGCGGACAGTCCCCACGAACCAAATACCTGAATAATGCTCCATCCGCCAAAAGACCTTGAAAAATCTGGGCGTTCAAGTTCTTTGTCCTTTTCAAATTGCTCCGTCAATGCGGCAGCGAAATTCCTTAGTAAAAGATAGGGGATGGTAAGCGATGACATGCCCAACGTTAGGATGCTCGATGCCCAGTAGACTTCGCCCGTCATCCAAGGTGAATCGAGAGTAGCATCAGCAGCCGTCTTCACCGCCCTAGCTTGACGCTCTTGCTGAATTTCGGACCAAATACCACTCCCGCCCGATGGGCGATCCTCGCGAGAAGAATCGTTCTCGGCTAGAAAAGAGAGAATTTCGTCACAGTCTTGAAATCTTTCATCCGGACCCTTCTTCAAGCATCGTGCGACAAAACCGTCCCAAAACTCCGGTAGGGTGGGATCTAGCTTGCTTGGAGAAACTGGAGCTTCATTGGCGATGCGATAAAGCACGCTGGTAGCCGACCGGCCCGGGAATGCTTTCTCCCGTGTCAACAATTCATAGGCAATGCAGCCGATCGAAAATATGTCCGACGCACGCGTGACCTGTTGCCCTTGAGCCTGCTCCGGCGACATGTAATTGAGAGTGCCAAGTATCATCCCGGTTCGCGTCATATCGGAGCCTTCCAATCGAGCAATCCCAAGATCAATGATCTTCACTACGCCTTCCTGTGTTCCGCAAATGATGTTGGACGGCTTGAGGTCACGGTGGATCGTTCCCGCGCGATGAATTGCTTGCACGCCTTCGCAAATGCTGTTCAGGATTTGGAAGACATCCTGGACCTCAATCGCGTTGTCATTTTGAATAAGTTTCGACAACGGCGTCCCGTCAACATACTCCATGACAATATACTGGGTGCCGTCCTCCACGGCGTAGTCAAAGATCGTTACGACATTGGGATGTGACAGACTGGCACCGGCGCCGGCCTCGTTCCTAAACCGATTTTGAAGATTCGCCTCGAGGTCCAAATCCAAAGACCCCGCCGCGCGTATCGTCTTAATCGCAACCTGCCGAGAAAGTTGGGTGTCCTCGGCAAGCAATACCTCGCCCATGGCACCGCGACCAATGCCTCGAATGATCTTGAAACGCTCAAGAAATCGATTGGGATGCGATCCTCCCAACAATGTCATTTTGTCGTTGGACATCTGACCTGAGATTCTAAAGCCAACTCCGTTTCCACCGCATTGTTACCCAAATTCCCTAAATGGTGGAATGATTTTCTGTCTCGAAACCCCAAGATTGCTCAAAAGAAGCGTAATAATTTTTAGCAATTCCACGAAATTTGGGGCCATATCAAGCCCTTTGAACCTGCCATATTCAGCTTAGGCTGGGCTGACCCTATACCCGGCCGTGGTCGATGGAGTGGCCGCCGTCGACGTAGATGGTTTCACCGGTCAGCAGGGTCAGGTCGCCCTGTAATAGCCGGGCGGTGAAATCGGCGACTTCCTCGGGCTGGCTGGGGCGTCCGATGGGCACCCGGCGGGCGAAGTAAGCCTTCACGTCGTCCTGGGCCAGATAGTCGCGGGCGATGTCGGTATCGATATAGCCGGGCGCCACGTTGACGACGGAAATGCCGTCCTTGGCCCATTCCGCCGCCAGGCAGCGGTTCATCGCGCCCACGGCTGCTTTCGAGGCGCTGTAGGCGGTGTTGTGCGGCGTCGCCAGACGGTCGAAGAAGGAGCCGATGTTGATAATGGCGCCGCCATGAGTTCTAGCCCGCAGGTAGGGATAGGCGGCGCGGGCGGCGGCGAAGGCGCCGATCACGTTGGTCTCCAGCACCTGGCGGAAATCGTCGTTTGAAAAGCGGCTGGAGGCGCCAAGCAAATGAATGCCGGCATTGTTGATCAGATAGCGCAGCCCGCCGTCCCGGCAATCCAGTTCGGCCAGGGCGGCGTCAATGCTGGCCTCGTCCGTGACATCGCAGGGCAGATTGATCATGCGCTGTTTCTGCCCGTCTGAAGGCGCGCCCTGTTCCAGGCCGATCCCCTTGCGGGAGAGGCAGCCCACCGTGAAGCCACGGTCGGCCAGGGCCATGGCGATTTCGGCGCCCAGGCCACGGCTGGCGCCGGTCACGGCAACGATGCCATCGGTGTATTTAGTTTCCGCGCTGGTCATTCTTGCAACGTGCCTCCTATACCGTCGAACAGCATGGCGCTCAATTTCCCCGCCATCACCTCGATCGGTTCATGATCCTTGCCATACCATTCGTGGGTCCAGAACAGCGCGCCAAGCAGGAACAGCCGCAAAAGGTCCACGTCCACGCCTGGGCCGATTTCGCCCGCATCCTTGGCCCGCTGCAGCAGTTCGCGCCAACAATCAGCATATTTCTCCCGCCTGGCCAAGTGCCGCTCGCGGATCGCCCTGGGTGCGAGATTATAGTTGATGATGTTGGCGGCGGTGTAGTCACTGTGCTGCAACAGGGCGGTCAAATGAGCCCGGATGGCGGTTTCGACCCGGACCCGGTGGCTGGTGCCCGCCGCCAGTCCGTCGACCGCATCCCGCACCGCATCGTGAATACGGGCGATGCCGATATTCAGGATCTCCTCCAGCAATTGCTCCTTGGAGCTGAAGTAATAGTAGATCGCCGGTGCCCGGATCCTGGCAAGAGCGCCGATGTCCTTCAGGGTCGTTGTGTCATAACCCTTGCGGCGGAACATTTTGGCGGTAGCATCAAGAATCCGCCGTCTGGTGTCATCTGACTTTTTCATAACTGTCATCGGCGGGCCGCATGAACTTGCGCCACTTTTGAAATCTAACTAATGTTAGAAAAATTCAAACCGTGAGGCAAGGCGCGATAATTCCTCGTTGCTCCGGAGTACACCTATTGGCCTTAATTCAGTCGCAAATCTCCACCACGGGTGAGGAGTTCACCCGGAACCGCGCGGCCTTCGGCGCCCTGATGGCGGAATTGCACCGCCGGCGCGGCGAACATGAAACGGTTGGTGAAAAGGCCAAGCAGCGCCACATGGCCGCCGGCAAGCTGCTGCCCCGGGACCGCATCGACGTCCTGCTGGATCCCGGATCGCCGTTTCTCGAGCTGGGGCAACTGGCGGGCATCGACATGTACGACGGCGTGCCCCCCGGCGCCGGCATCATAACCGGCATCGGCCAGGTTAACGGCGTTACCTGCATGATCATCGCCAACGATGCCCCGGTGAAGGGCGGCACCTACTATGCCATGACCGCCAAGAAACACGTGCGGGCGCAAAAGATCGCCTGGCAGCACCGCCTGCCCAACATCACCCTGGTCGACAGCGGCGGCGCCAATCTGCCGGAACAGCCGGGCATTTTTCCCGATGCCGGCCAGTACGGCAGCGTCTTCAACCAGATCGTGCGGCAATCGGCGGAGGGCATTCCCCAGATCGCCGTGGTGCATGGGGCCTGCACCGCCGGCGGCGCCTATGTGCCGGCGTTGTGCGATCTGGCGGTGATCGTCCGCGAACAGGGCTATATGCATCTGGGCGGGCCGGAATTGACCTTCGCGGCGACCGGGGAGGAGGTCGACCGGGAGACCTTGGGCGGGGCGCAAATGCACTCCGCAATCTCCGGCGTCACCGATTATCTGGTGGAGAACGACCGCCACGCCATGGCCACGGTGCGCGATCTGGTCGGCGATACCTGCCGCCGGCCCGGTTTGGGGCGGCCCGTGCGCGCGCCCAGCCCGCCGCGTTATGATCCGGCCGAAATCCATGGCCTGATCCCGGAAGATCCCCGTCATCCGGCCGATACGCTGGAGATCCTGGCCCGCCTGGTCGACGACAGCTATTTCGACGAGTTCAAGGGCCGCTATGGCGACAGCCTGCTGTGCGGCTTCGCCTACATCGGTGGCTTTCAGGTCGGCATTCTGGCCAACGCCGGCGTGATCTTTTCCGAGAGCGCCAAGAAAGCCGTCCATTTCATCGATATCTGCTGCAAGCAGGATATCCCGCTGCTGTTCCTGGCCGACAATTCCGGCTTCATGGTGGGGCGGGAGGCGGAACATGGCGGCATCTCGAAAGACGGCGCCAAGATGATCACGGCCATGGCCTCGGCCAATGTGCCGAAATACAACATCATCATCGGCAAGTCCTATGGCGCGGGCTACATGGCCATGTGCGCCCGCCCGTTCGAACCGCTTTTCTCGTTTGGCTGGCCCAATGGCCGCGCCGCCCTGATGGGGCCGGAACAGGCGGCAATGACCCTGGCCATGGTGCAACGCCAGAAATTCGCCCGCGACGGCGCGCCCTGGACCGAGGCGGACGAGGAAAAATTCAAGCAGCCGATCCTGGCGGATTTCGAGGCCTTCGCATCGATGTACAATTTCGCCGCCAATCTGTGGATCGACAATATTCTCGATCCGGCGGAAACCCGCCAGGTGATGACCCTCCTGCTGGACGTCGCCGCCCGGGTGCCGGCCCAGCCTTCGCCCTTCGGCGTGTTGCGGATATGAGGGCGCGGTCATGATCAAGAAGCTCCTGATCGCCAATCGCGGCGATAGCGCCTGCCGCATCGCGCGCACCGCCAAGGCCCTTGGTATCGCCGTCGCGACGGTACATTCCAGCAGCGACCGAAACGCCGCCCATGTACGCCAAATCGGCCAATCCATTGAGGTCGGCAGCGGCCCGGCGACCGAAAGCTATCTGAACATCCCGGCAATCATCGCGGCGGCCCAAGCGGTCGGCGCCGATGCGGTGCATCCAGGCATCGGCTTCCTGTCGGAAACGCCGGAATTCGCCAGCGCAGTGGAGGATGCGGGCTTGATATTCATCGGTCCCCGCGCCGACACCCTGGCCCGCTTCGGCGACAAGCTGCGGGCCAAGCGGGAAGCGGCCGAGCTTGGCATTCCGGTGATCCCCGGCGGAGATTTGGCCAGCGACGACGAGGCCGGTATCGCGGCGATGATTGCCGCCATGCAGCCGCCGCTGTTGTTGAAGGCGGCGGCGGGCGGCGGCGGGCGCGGCATCCGCGTCATCAACGAAGGCGACGATTTGGGCCAACATATCGCCTCCGCCATGCGGGAGGCCAGGGCGGCTTTCGGCCGAGCCGATCTGTTGGTGGAGCAATACCTGGACCGGCCCCGGCACGTGGAAGTGCAACTGGCCGGCGACGGCACCGGCGCGGTGACGCATCTGTTCGACCGGGAGTGCTCGCTACAGCGGCGCCATCAAAAGGTGGTGGAGGAAGCACCCGTGGCCGGCCTGGCGGACGATTTGCGGCAGAACATACTGGATGCCGCCTGCCGCCTGGCCGCGCATGCCGATCTGCGCGGCCTGGCGACGGCGGAATTCCTCGTTGCCGGCGACGGCTTCTTCTTCCTGGAGGTCAATCCCCGCCTGCAAGTGGAGCATCCGGTGACCGAGGCCGTCACCGGGTTGGACCTGGTGGCCTGGCAACTGCGCCTTGCCGGCGGCGAGGCCCTGCCCCTGGATCAAACCGATGTATCGGTGCATGGCCATGCCATGCAGGCGCGCCTGTATGCCGAGGATCCCGCCAATGGCTTCGCCCCCGCGACCGGCGTGGTGCGGCGCATTGATCTGCCGGCCCCGCCCGTGCGTTCGGACATGGGCGTCGAGGCGGGCGAGGAAATCGGCCCCTATTACGACTGCATGCTGGGCAAGATCATCTGCCATGGCGAAGACCGTGGCGCCGCACTAGGCCAACTGCGCGCGGCGCTGGCCGACACCGCCGTTCTGGGCGTGCCGACCAATCTGGCCTTTCTGTCCGATCTGCTGAGCCGTCCGGAGGTAGCCGATGGCACTGCTGATACGGCCCTGATCGACCGGGAGGTGACGGCGAACCAGACGGAGGCCCAAAGGCCGGCGGATGAACTGTTCGCCCTGGCCGGCGCCCTGGCCATGCTGAACTACCGCGGCGGTCCTGACAGTGACCCCTGGCAAAGCCCGGAGAGCTTTACCAACTGGCGTCTCGGCCAGGGCCAGCTTCGCCCCAGCCATGCGCCAAGCCTGGAAGTCAGCTTTGGCGGGGAACGCGCCGAGGTGGCGTTTTCCCCCATGGCGGCGAATGGCGCCATATCAGTCCGCGTTGACCGGAGTGTCCTGGATTTGACACTGACGCCGCTGGATGACGGCGCCCATAGCGTAGCGTTCGGCAACGAGGTCCTGATGGTACGCGCAGTCCACGACGGCGATACGGTGCATCTGCATGGCGTGTTCGGCGCGGCCTCGGCCCAGGTTTCGCTGTACGCCGATGGCTGGCAGGCCGATGCGGCGGCGGTCGAGGGCCGCGTGCTGGCCCCGGTCATGGGCAACGTCACCAAGGTTTTGGCAGCCGTGGGTGATCAGGTAAGCGCCGGCGATGTTCTGGTGGTGCAGGAAAGCATGAAAATGGAAATCCGCCTGACCGCGCCCTGCGACGGCGTGGTCGCGGCGCTGACCTGCGCCGAGGGCGACATGGTGGCGCGGCACGCCTTCATTGCCGAGGTAAGGCCGGATGAGACATAGGAAGAGGATAGGCACATGAGTGACGGCAACGAACTGCTATTTGAGGTCAACGACGGCATCGCCACGGTGACCATCAACCGTCCGGAACAACGCAATGCCATGAACATCGCCGTCTCCAACGGCCTGAACAAGATCTGGGAAGATATCGACCTGAACCCGGATATCCGCGTGGTGATCTTCACCTCCACCGATTGCGGCACCTTTTGCGCCGGCATGGACCTGAAGGAAACGGCGCAGGTAAAGGCCGAGACAGGCGAGGATATTCTGACCTTCATGCGCGATCCGTTCCAGAAACGCATGCGCCATGTGCGGGTGCCGATCATCGCCGCCATGACCGGACATCTGATGGCCGGCGGCATGATGTTTTCGCTCAACTGCGACATGCGGGTCGCCATGGCCGGCACCAAGATCGGTATTACGGAGAGCAAGATCGGACGTGGCTCCCCCTGGGGCATGCCCCTGGTCTGGATGCTGCCACAGCCGGTGTTGATGGAAATGGTGCTGACCGCCGATCTCTATCCGATCGAACGTTTTCACGAGCTGGGCTATATCAACTATCTCGAACCCGATGGCGATGCGGTCCGCGCCAGGGCCCAGGAAATGGCCGAGAAAATCCGCGACAATGCGCCATTGTCGGTAACCTGCGGCAAGGCGGCGATCCTGGCGGCCATGTCGGCGGGCTGTGATGCCGGCGCCGAATTGGCCTGGCGGCTGTACCAGCCGGCCTACACCTCCGAGGATGCCCAGGAAGGCGCCCGTGCCTTCGCCGAGAAACGCCCACCGGTCTGGAAAGGGCGCTAAGGCGACCAATCATGGACACCGTCGACAGGGTTTTTGCCAGGGCGGCGGCCGAAAACGGCGCGGCGGTCCACCTTGTCTTCACCGACGGCACAACCTGCACCTACGCCGAAACCCATCAAAGAGCCACGCGGTTCGCCGCGGTCCTGATTGCGGCGGGTATCGAGCCCGGCGACCGTGTCGCCTGTTTCATGGGCAATTCCCGGGCCCTGTATGAATTCTTCATCGGCTGCGCCATTGCCGGCGCCATTGCCGTGCCCATCAATACCCTGAGCACGGCGCGGGAGACCGGGGTTCTGTTCGCGGATTGCCAGCCGAGGGGCATCGTTGCGCAAAATCCCGGTGACGCCCTGCCCGAAAATATGTTCACCGACGATGTCGTGCTGCGTTTGAGTTATGGCGACGAAATATCCACCGGCTGGCGGAGCTATGAACAGGTTTTGTCGGAAGCAGGGAGCGAGGAGATTGCACCCCGCAGTGCGCCCAGCGACGCGGCCATGATCATCTACAGCTCCGGCACCACCGGGGCGCCGAAAGGCATCGTCCTCGGCCATCGCCAGCTCGTCGCCAACGCCAGGATGACGATCGATGCCCTCGGCTACAACGCCAACGACCGCTTTCTGACCGTCCTGCCGTCGTTTCATCTGTTCGGCTACAGCTACGACTTCCTCTATTGCGGCCTGGTGGCCGGCCGCATGACCGTCCTGCCAAGCTTCGATGCGGACATGGCTCTGGATCTGATCGAGCAACATCGCATCACGGTGCTGGCCGGCGTGCCGTTGATGTTCGTGCAGATGTTCCAGCCCGGGCGCCTGGCCGGGCGCGATGTCTCCAGCCTGCGCCTGATCGACGTCGGCGGCGGCCCGGTACCGGTATCCCTGGTGCGGCGGTTGAAGGACGATATTGGTATCGACACGGTGGAAAGCTATGGCCTGACCGAAATCTCCACCGTCGCCTGCGTGCAGCGGCCAGGGATGTTTTCGCCGGAAGGATCGTGCGGGATTGTCTTGGATGGGGTCGAGGTACGGGTCCACGACCGCGAGGGCCTGGCCGTGCCCACGGGCGAGCCGGGCGAATTGCAGTTTCGTTGCGATACCTTCATGAACGGCTATTGGCGCCAGCCGGAACTGACGCAAGAGACCCTGGCGGAGGGCTGGCTGCATACGGGCGATGTGGGCCGGGTCGATAACAACGGCAACATTTTCATCCTCGACCGGATCAAGGACATGATCGTTGCCAACGGCTACAACGTCTTTCCCAAGGAAGTCGAAAACGTCCTATTCGCCCATCCGACCGTGGAGGCGGCAGCGGTGATCGGCGTACCGGACGAAATCCGCGGCGAGGATATCCAGGCCTTCGTGGTGCCCGCACCGGGCGCGGCGGCGAATGCAGACGAGATCCTGGATTATTGCCGGCGCGAGCTGGCCCGTTACAAGGTGCCGCGGGCGATCACCTTTACCGACAGTCTGCCCCTGACCGCATCGGGCAAGATCCGCCGGTTCGCGTTGCGCCAATAGCGGCAAACGGCGAAGATAGGGATATTGGAGGAAATGATATGAGTGAAATGAGACAAGCGGATGCGGCGGAGCCGGAATTTCTCGTCAGCGTCGAGGGCGGCATTGGCCGCATCACCCTGAACAGGCCTGAAATCCGCAATCCCCTGAGCTTGGATTTCGCCGAGGCGATGAATGCCGCCCTGGACCAATTGGAGGACGACCCCGAATGCCGGGTGATTATTCTGACCGGCAATGGCCCGGTATTCTGCGGCGGAGCCCAGCTGGGCAGCGTCCTGGTCGAGGAGGAGGTCGAGGCGGAATGGCAATATCTGGTCCTGCGCGGCGTCAACCGAATGGTCAAGCGCATGCGGACCTTGGACTTGCCGATCATCGCCGCTGTCAACGGCCCGGCGGTGGGCGGCGGGGCCTCCCTGGCGCTCGCCTGTGATGTCGCCATCGCGGCGCCGGAGGCCAATTACTATTTCGCCTTTGGCCGCATGGGCGCATCCGGCGCCGATATGGGCTGTACATACCTCTTGCCCCGCCTGGTTGGCACCATGCGGGCAGCGCATCTGGTATTGACCGGCGCCACGGTAGGAGCCGAGGAAGGCCGCGAACTAGGCCTGTTCACCGAAGTGGTGCCGGCGGATCAATTGCAGGCGGCCGCCGAACAAATGGCCCAGGCGATGATCGCCGCCTCACCGCGTCGCGCCACGGCCTTTACCAAGATGTCCCTGTTCCGGGGCGAGACCACGGATCTGGAAACCTGCCTGGAATACGAGATGATCGCCCAGAACTATCTGTTCCGCGGCGATGAGCACAAGGACCGTCTGAGCGCCTTCCTGAACCGCAAGAAATAGCGGCCTGGAGCGATGGCGCAGCATAGCGATAGCCTGATCGAGATGGTGGCGCGCCATCCCGGCGCCGCGCCGGCGATCATTGATGGCGAGGACAGGCTCAGCTATGGCGAATTGCTGGATGCCAGCCGGCGCGTCGCCGGCGGCTTGGCGCGCCTGGGCGTGGGCAAGGGCGACCGTGTGGCCCTGTGGCTGCCAAACATTCCGGCCTGGCTGATCCTGGCCCTGGCCTGCGCCCGGTTGGGCGCCGTCGTGGTCTCGATCAACACGCGCTTCAAGGCGGTCGAAGTGGCGGATCTTGTCGAACGCTCCGGCGCCAGCATGTTGGTGCTGTGGCCCGGTTTCAAGGATATCGACTTCAACGCGATCCTACATGATATCGAACCGGATGCTCTCTCCAGCATCGAAACCCTGGTGCTGTACAGTGAAGATAGCGGCGAGGACGGCGGGCAGGCGGATCGGGCGGCGCTGGCCGGCTTTGGCCGGCGGATCGTATCCTACGCCGATCTGGACGGTTGCCGGGAGCCATTCGACGGCGATGCGGGGCGGGACGCGGAATGCGCCATCTTCACCACCTCGGGCACCACCAAGAAACCGAAAATGGTCCTCCATACCCAGCATTCCGTGGCCGATATGTCCCATATCGTGGCCGATGCCCGCGGTTTCCGCGAAGATGGCGCAGTTACCCTGGTCGCCCTGCCCTATTGCGGCATGTTCGGTTTCGCCCTGGCCATGATAACCCTGGCGGCGGGACAGCCGATCATCAACATGCGCTTCTTTGAACCGGCGGAGGCCGGCCGGTTGATCCAGCAACATCACGCCACCCATATGTTCGGCAGCGACGATCTGTTCGATTTAATCATGCGGGCGACGCCCGGCGATCGCCCCTTTCCCAGCCTGCGCCTGTGCGGCTATGGCGCCTTTAACTCCGCCCTGGGCAATATCGCCGCCGAGGGTCATGCACGCGGCATACCCTTTGTTGGCATCTATGGCTCCTCCGAGGTGCAGGCCCTGGCGGGTTGTCAATCGGTTGATGAGCCGCTGGAGCGCCGGCGCCAGGGCGGCGGCTATCCAACCTCCAAGGACATCCATTTCCGGGTGCGCGATACCGAAAGCGGTGAACTTCTGCCCACCGGCGAGGCCGGAGAGTTGGAAATCAAGTGCGCCAGCCTGTTCGACCGCTATGACGGCGACGAGGAAGCGACGCAAAGCACCAGAACCGATGACGGCTATTTCCGCACCGGCGATCTGGGCTATTTGGATGAGGATGGCCGCTTCCTGTTCCTATCGCGGATCGGCGACGTCTTGCGTCTGGGCGGCTTTCTGACCAACCCGGCGGAGATCGAGGCGCATGTCGATGCGCATCCGTCCGTGGCCGAATGCAAGGTTGCCGCCGTATCGACGAAAGACGGCAATCTGGCCGTCGCCTTTATCATCCCCGCCGCGGGCACGGCGTTGGACGAAGATGCCCTGCGGCAACATTGCCTGGACGGCATCGCCAAATACAAGGTGCCGGCGCGTTTCCTGGCCATTGATGCCTTTCCCATGACGCAAAGCGCCAACGGCACGAAACTGCAGCGGGGCAAGCTGACCGCCATGGCGGAAGAACAGATAAATTTGTAAGGAGCACCGGCCATGAACTCGATCTACTTCACTGAAGAGCACAATCTGCTGCGCGATCAGCTGCGCCGATTTGTCGACAACGAGATCAGGCCCCATGGCGATGCCTGGGAGCGGGAAGGCAAGATCTCCCGCGAGATGCTGAAGAAGATGGGCAAGCTCGGCTATTTCGGCCTGCGCTTTCCAGAGAAATACGGCGGCAGCAACATGGACATCTTTGCCTGGATTATCATGGCCGAGGAGCTGAGCCGCTCCACCTACGGCGGCGTCAGCGTCACCTGCATGGTGCATGCCGCCATGTCATCGCCGCATCTGGTCTATGCCGGCACAGAGGAGCAGATCGGAAAATACCTGCCGTCGATCATGGCCGGCGAGAAGATCTGTGCCATCGCCGTGACCGAACCATCCGCAGGCTCCGACGTTGGCGGCATCCGGACACGGGCGGTGCGGGACGGCGACGAGTGGGTCCTGAACGGCTCGAAGATGTTCATCACCAACGGCTACTACGGCGACATCTACTTTGTCGCCGCCAAGACCGACCCGGACGCCAAGGGATCGCGCGGTGTCTCGATGTTTATCGTCGAGCGCGATACGCCGGGCTTCAAGATCGGCCGCAAGCTGGAGAAATTCGGCATTCATTGTTCCGACACCGCCGAGTTGTTCTTCGAGGATTGCCGCGTGCCGGCGGAAAACATGCTGGGCGAGGAGAACAAGGGCTTTTATGCGGTAATGGCGAATTTTCAGAACGAACGCATGAGCATCGGCGCCATGGCGACCAGCGAAGCCATGACGGCCCTGAACCTGACGATCGACCATCTGCGCCAGCGCGAAGCCTTTGGCGCGCCGCTGATGGACAAACAAGGCATCCGCCAGCGCCTGGCCATGTCGCACGCCAAATTGCTGGCGGCGCAGCAGTTGCTCTATCACGCCGCCTGGCTGGACAGTCAGGGCCACGATTGCGTGCAGGAGGTCTCCATGGTCAAGGCGCACTGTGCCGAGGTGACGCAGGAGGTGATGTATAATTGCCAGCAATTCCACGGCGGCATGGGCTACGTCCGCGACCTGCCCATCGAACGCATGGTGCGCGATGCCCGCCTGCATGCCATCGGCGGCGGCGCCACGGAAGTGATGCTGGAAGAAGTCGCCAAGCGCTGGTAGAGGGGTCTTATCATGGCCGAAACATCGGAAATCGTCTGGCGGCCCGGTCCGGAACGGATCGAGGCGAGCCGTCTGACCGCGTTCATCCAACAGATGGGCGCCACGGACTATCACGACCTATATGAACGCTCCCTGGCCGATCCGGACTGGTTCTGGGATGGTTTGCTGCAGTTCCTGGATATTCGGTTCTATCAGCCTTACGAGAAGGTTCTCGATACCAGCCGGGGCAAGGCCTGGGCCGATTGGTGCCTCGGCGGTACCACCAATCTGTATCTGAACTGCATCGAAAAACACCGGGGTACCGAGGTTTGGGACCGGCCCTATATTGAATGGCAGGGCGAGGACGAACGCACCCGCACGCTGACCTATGCCGAATTCGATGCCGCGGTGAACCGCCTGGCGGCGGCCCTGCAGGGCCTGGGCGTTGTGCCGGGCGACGTGGTCGGCCTGTATCTGCCGATGATCGCGGAAGTCTATGTGGGCTTTTTCGCCTGCGCCAAGATCGGCGCCGTCAACATGCCGCTGTTTTCCGGCTTCGGCCCCAGCCCGATCGCGACCCGCCTGAACGAGGGCGGCGTGAAGGTCGTTGTTGCATCCGACGGCACCTGGCGACGGGGCGCGGCCTCGCCCATGAAAGCGGCCCTGGACGAGGCCTGCGCGGAAGCGCCCAGCGTCGAGGCCGTCATCGTGGTCAATCATATGGCGGGCGAGGTTCCGGTGGCGATGCAGGCCGGGCGTGACCATTGGTGGCACGATCTGGTCGCCGGCCAGACGGAAACCGTTGCCACGGCGGAATTGCCGGCGGAAGCGCCGTTGACCCTGGCCTTTACCTCCGGCACCACGGGCAAGCCCAAGGGCATCATCCAGACGCACGTGGGTTTTCTGACCAAGGTCGCCCTGGATCTGGATCTGATGCTGGATTTCGGGCCTGACGATTGCTTCTTCTGGCTTAGCGATTTCGGCTGGATGGTCGGCGCGCTGACCGCCGTGACACCCAGCTATGCCGGTGGCCGCCTGCTGGTCGCCGAGGGCGCGCCGGACCGCCCCCGGGCGGACCGTTTTTGGCAGTTGATCGAAGACTACAAGGTTACCCATTTCGGCATGGCGCCCACTGCCGCCCGCGGCGCCATGGCTTTGGGACGGGAGTTGGTGGACAGCCATGATCTATCGTCCCTGAAGACCATGATATCGGGCGGAGAGCCGGCCACGCCGGATGCCTGGCAATGGATGTTCGAGGTTATCGGCAAAGGAAAGCTGCCGATCATCAATATTTCCGGCGGCACCGAGATCGGCTGTTCCATCGTCACCGGCGCCACCATTCTGCCGCAGAAATCCTGCGCCTTTAACGGCCCGTCCCTGGGCTCGGGCGCCGCCGTTTTCAACGAAGCGGGGCAGCCCGTGGCGCCGGGCGAAGTGGGCGAACTGGTCATGACCGAGCCGTCCATCGGCCTGACCAAAAGCTTCTGGGGGCCGGGGGGCGATGCGCGCTATCTGGAAACCTATTGGCAGGATTATCCCGATACCTGGCGTCATGGCGATTTCGCCTCGATCGACGCGGATGGTTTTTGGTTCCTGCTGGGCCGCTCCGACGACACCTTCAAGATTGGCGGCAAGCGCACCGGCCCGGCGGAGATCGAGGCGCTGGTCGTGGCCAGCGGCCGGGTCGCCGAGGTTGCCGTGATCGGCCTGCCGGACGAGCGCGCCGGTGAGGTCATCTGCATCATCGCCGTGCCCAAGGAAGGCCCGGACAACCAATCTGACAAAGATGATCTGCGCGAAACGCTTTCGGCGGCGGTGGTCGAGGGCATGGGACGGGCCTACCGGCCCCGCCACATCCATTTCGTGACGGATCTGCCCCGGACCCGGTCCATGAAGATCATGCGCCGGCTGATCCGTGCGGTCTTGCTGGACCAGCCCACGGGTGATACCTCCGCCCTCTCCAACCCGGAGGCTTTGACACATTTGGAGGCGGTCAAGGGCGAGCTTTCCTGAAGTTTGTACAGGTAACAGAAAACCGGAGACTTCTATGTCCGACCTGCCGGCGAACGTCATATTTCACGATCATGGCCCGCGCGAGGGTTTTCAGATCGAGGATCGGCAATATCCCCTGGAACGCCGGGTCGCGTTGATCGAGGCCATTGCCGCCGCCGGTATTTCCCGTATCCAGGCCGCCTCCTTCGTCAACCCCAAGGTGGTGCCGAACATGGCCGACAGTGCCGAACTGTTTGCCGCCATCAGAAAGCGCCCCGGTATCCGCTACACCGCCCTGGCCCTCAATCCATGGGGTTTCGAACAGGCCGTGCAGGTGCCCCAGGTAGACCACTACGGCAGCGTCGTGCTGTACGCCTCCAACGGATTTTGCCTTAGCAACAACAACTGCTCCAAACAGGAAGCCCGGGCCCGCCTGCAACAATGGACGGAACTGTACGACAGGCACGATGTTGCGCTGGAACAGGTCTATGTCCTGTCCGCCTTCGGCTGCAATTTCGAGGGCGAGGTGCCCATGGCCGATGTCATGGCGGAAGTGCGCCATGTGGTCGATACCTGCCGGGACCAGGGCCGCGCCCTGCCCCGTATCGACCTCGATGACAGCATGGGCTGGGCCGACCCCCACAGCATCCGCCAGCGCATCGGCGCCGTACGCGAGGCCTACCCCGAGCTTGAAATCGGTCTGCACCTGCATGACAACCGGGGCCTTGGCGGTGCCTGCGTCCTGGCCGCGCTGGAGATGGGGGTGCGCTATTTCGACAGCTCCATCGGCGGCCTGGGCGGCTGCCCCTTCGCGCGCCTTAGAAACCGCAGCGCCGCCGGCAACATCTGCACCGAGGACATGGTGCATCTGTGTCACGAGCTGGGCATCGAAACCGGCATAGATCTCGACGCCTTGATCGAAGCCGCCCTGCTGGCCGAAGACATCGTCGGCCGCCCCCTGATGGGCCGGGTCATGCATTCAGGCTCGTTGGCGGAATACCGCGCCGCCGGCGGCTAAGACGCCAGGTAGCCCTGGTCGTAAGTGACCGTCTCCATGCCGATGAACTTGGCCAGGCGGTTCAGTTCCGACGCCAGCTTCTTCTCACGCCCCTTGGTGAATTTGACCTTTGGTTCAAGCCACAGCCCGGTGACGTGCAGCGCATCGTCCTGGCGTCGCGCCTTCATGTCGATGCGGCCGATCATGCGGTCCCCCTCCAGCAGGGGGAAGACGTAATAGCCGTATTGGCGCTGCGCCTCGGGCACGAAAATCTCGATGCGGTAGTCGAATTCGAACAGCCGCCGCAGACGTTTGCGGTCCCGGATCAGGGGGTCGAACGGGCTGAGTACGCGCAGGCGGCTGGGCGGCGCGATCGCGCTTGCCAGTTCATCCAACATTTCGGGCCGCGCGAAACTGGCCTTCGGCGCGCTGCCGTCGGCGCTTTCCGCCCATATTTCGATCAGGTCTTCGCCCAGGTTGTCGAGACACCACGATTTCGCCTCCGCCGCGCTGATCGAGCCCCAATACCCGGCCAGTTCTCCGGGCGCGGCAAAGCCAAGACGGTCGAGCGCGGCGTTGCAGGCCCAGTCGACAAAATCCTCATGGCCATGCGCCGCCTCCCCGCGTGCCGGCGCCGGGATGACGCGGCTGGACAGGTCATAGACCTTCTGAAATCCGTCGCGCCGGCAGACGCTGAGGTCGCCGGTACGCCAGAGGAATTCCAGCGCCGTCTTCGACGGATGCCATTGCCACCAGCCATTTTTTTCGTCCGAACGGGACGTGGATTTAGTTTTCAGATCCCGCGACATGGTTGCACCGTTTCGCGCCACATGATCCTTCACGCTCTCCATCATGTCCTCGAATCCGATATGCCGGTCCCCGGATTTTTCCTTTGGACGCCATTTGCGCCAGCGCTGCCGCAGGCTGGCTTCCTGCAGTTCAAACCGCCGCCGCCAATGGGGATAGAACGCCACCGGTATGATCGCCGCATCATGGGTCCAATGCTCGAACATGTGGCGGTCTTCTTCCAATAACTGGCGCAGATGTTCGGGTTGGTAGTTCTGATTGCGGGCGAACAGGATCATATGGTGGGCCCGCTCCACCGTGCGGATACTGTCCACCTGCACGAAACCCAACTGATGGATCAGGTCATGCAGGCCATCCTTGTCCTGCGGCAGATGCGGCGGGAGGCAAAGGCCCTGGCGGGCCATGAACACCCGCCGGGCCTGTTGATTGCTGATTGTGGGCCGGGAAACGGTCATTCAGCCATTGTCACGGGTGCCAGCCCCTATGCCTGGGTATCCACATTGTGGCCATCACCGGCCGCCGGCTTATCTCCCTCGGCCTCATCCGCCGCGGGCTCCGCCGCCGCGTCGGCGGGCGTTTCCGCCGGCACACCCTTGGCGACACCGACCATGGCGGCGCGCAGCAGGCGGTCCTGGATCTTGTAGCCAATCTGCATGACCTGGACCACGGTGCCCTGCGCGGCCTCCGGATGATCAATCTGAACCACCGCCTGATGCAGGTTGGGGTCCAGCTTTTCACCCAGAGGGTCGACTTCCTTGATGCCGTGCTTGTCGAAATGACCGCGCAATTCACGCTGCGTCAGCTCAACGCCCTCCAACAGCTTGGCCATCTCCGGGTTGTCCTTGCGGGCTTCGTCACTGACGGCGGACAGGGCGCGCTGCAAATTATCGGATACGGCCAGCATGTCGCGGGCGAAATCAGCGATGGCATATTTCCGCAGGTCGGCTTTTTCCCGCTCACCCCGGCGCTTGATATTTTCCGTCTCCGCCATGGCGCGCAGCAGCTTGTCCTTCAGATCCGCCACCTCGCCATAGGCCAGTTCAAGTTCGTCGGGCTCATCCGCCGGCTCGGCGGCTTCGGCGCCGCCTTCGGCGGCAGCCTTGGCGGCGGCCAGATCAATCGGCTCGACACCCTCGGTTGCCGGGTTTTCCGCCGCCTCGGGCTTAATCTCTTCCGAATTCTCACTATTTTCGGGTTCGTTCATCTTGTCCTCGAATACAGGCACTAATTTTACGATATTTGGGCATGATATGGGGATTCAGGCCGCGAATTTGAACCCGCCCCGTTAAACCTGCGACGTTTTGAACCGAATGCCCGCCTAGGTCAACCTATCAAGCGCCCGATGACCCGTGCGGTGTAGTCCACCATGGGCACGATCCGGGCATAGTTCAGGTGCGTCGGCCCGACCACACCGATGGCGCCGATCACTTCCTGGTTGGAATTGCTGTAGGGCGCCACGATCATCGACGAGCCGGTCAGGGAGAAAAGCTGGCTTTCCGAGCCGACAAAGACGCGGACACCGGGGCCTTCATGGGCCAGTTCCAGCACATCGATCAAGGCCTGTTTGCTTTCCAGATCGGCGAATAGCTGCCGGACCCGCTCCAGATCCTCGGCCGCCGAGATATCCTCCAACAGGTTGGCCCGGCCGCGCACGATCAGGGTCTGCTGCTGCCCGCCGCCGCCCCAGATCGCCAAGCCGCTTTCCACTACCCGGGCCGTCACTTCGTCCAGTTCGGCGCGGTGCCCTTCGATCTCGGCCATTATTTCCCGCCGGGTTTCGGCCAGGGTGGCGCCGCGCAGGCGGGCATTAAGATAGTTCGCCGCCTCGACCAGGGCCGAGGGCGGCAGGCCCGCCGGCACCTCGATGATACGGTTTTCCACCGAACCGGATTCACCCACGATCACCACCAGCGCCCGGCCATCGCCCAGCGAGACGAACTCCATGTGCTTCAGGGGTGCTTCCAGCTTCGGCGCCATGACCAGCCCGGCCCAGCCCGACAGGCCCGACAGCATTTCCGAGGCCTGGATCAGCATATCCTCGAAACTGCGCCCGGCAGCGGCGCAATGGGCCTCGATCTCGGCCCGTTCGCTCTCGCCCAGATCACCCAGTTCCAACAGGCCATCGATGAACATGCGCAAGCCCCGGTCCGTGGGCAGGCGCCCGGCGGACGTATGGGGGGCATGCAACAGGCCCGCTTCCTCCAGATCCGACATGATGTTGCGGATCGAGGCAGGGGAGAGGCTGCTGTTCAGGCGCCGCGACAGGGTGCGGGAGCCCACCGGCGTACCGGTTTCGAGGAAGGATTCCACCACCTCGCGAAAGATTTCGCGATTGCGTTGGTCCAGGGCGCCGATTTCCGGCGAATTTCGTGGTCGTGTGGCCATTGTCTAAGCAATGTAGTAACGCCCCCGCAAACCGTCAACGCGGAGATCAACGCCGCGCTGGACGGCGGCCCGTCAGAGGTCTAGAAGTGCGCCAGGATTTGTCCCCGATTTTGAGGAGTATACGCCATGCGTCCATCGGGCCGTGCCGTCGATCAACTACGTAATGTCACCCTGGAACCAGGTTTCGCCAAATATGCCGAAGGCTCCTGCCTGATCCGCTTTGGCGATACCCACGTGCTCTGTGCCGCCTCGCTCGATGACCGGGTGCCACCGTTCCTGCGCAACAGCGGCCAGGGCTGGGTGACGGCGGAATACGGCATGCTGCCCCGTTCCACCCATACCCGCACCGGCCGTGAAGCGGCAAGGGGCAAGCAATCGGGACGGACCCAGGAAATTCAGCGCCTGATCGGCCGCTCCCTGCGCGCGGTGACGGATTTGAAGGCGATGGGTGAGCGGCAAATCCGCCTGGACTGTGATGTCCTGCAGGCCGATGGCGGCACCCGTACAGCCTCGATCACCGGCGCCTGGGTAGCTTTGCATATCGCCCTGTCGGGAATGCTGGAAAAGGGCCTGATCGAAAAGATGCCCCTGACCGACCATGTCGCCGCCGTCAGTTGTGGTCTGTATAAGGACACGGCGGTGCTGGATCTGGATTATGACGAGGATTCCAATGCCCAGGCGGATGCCAACTTTGTTCTGACCGGAAACGGGGGAATCGTGGAAATCCAGGGCACGGCGGAAGAAGACCCCTTCACCAGAGAGCAATTCAACAGCCTGATGGCCCTGGCCGAAAAGGGTATCGGCGAATTGGCTGATCTGCAAAAGCAGGCGATCGGAGCATCCTAGGCAATGCCCCGCCGCTTTTCGGAGCCTCGCCTGGTCGTCGCCTCCCACAACGCGGGCAAGGTGCGGGAGATTGCCGATCTGTTAGCGCCTTTCGGCCTGGATATCACCTCCGCCGGGCAATTGAACCTGCCGGAGCCGGAAGAGACCGGTGATACCTTTATCGCCAATGCGGAATTGAAGGCGAAGGCCGCGGTCACGGGCGCCAACATGCCCGCCCTGGCCGATGACAGCGGCCTGGCGGTGGAGGGCCTGGACGGCGATCCGGGCCTCTATTCCGCCCGCTGGGCCGGGCCGGAGCGGGATTTCAATGCCGCCATGGCCCTTGTGCAGGAGAAGCTGGGCGACAACCCCAATCGGCGGGCCTATTTCGTCTCCGCCCTGTCCCTGGCCTGGCCGGACGGCCATGTGGAGAGCTTTGAAGGCCGGATCTACGGTGACATGGTCTGGCCGCCACGGGGCGACGGCGGCTTTGGCTATGATCCCATGTTTCTGCCCGATGGCTATGACCTCACATTCGGCGAACTGGACTATGATAAGAAGCAGCGCATCTCGCACCGTGCCCTGGCTTTTCAAAAGCTGATCGATGGTTGCTTCCGCGAGCCATAGCCCCGCCGGTGACAGCAATCTCGCCGGAGGCCGGGGCTTCGCGGTCTATCTGCATTGGCCGTTTTGCCTGGCCAAATGTCCCTATTGCGATTTCAACAGCCATGTCCGCGCCGGCGTCGATCAAGACGCCTGGCGCCAGGCCCTGTTGGATGAAATCGACCGCGCCGCCGAGCGGCTGCCGGGGCGCCGGGTCGGCAGCATTTTCTTCGGCGGCGGCACGCCGTCCCTGATGCCGCCTGAAACCACCGCCGCCCTGATCGACCGTATCGCCAGCCGCTGGAGCCTGGAGCAGGGTGCGGAAATCACGTTGGAGGCGAACCCGACGTCGGTGGAGGCCGGCCGTTTCCGGGACTATGCCGATGCCGGCGTGAACCGCCTGTCCCTCGGCGTACAGGCCCTCAACGATGGCGACCTGCGCCGGTTGGGCCGCAATCATGACGCACGGGAAGCCATGGCCGCGTTGGCGCTGGCGCGTGAGACCTTTCGACGCTGCAATTTCGACCTGATTTATGCCCGGCCCGGACAAGACCCGTCGGATTGGCGATCGGAACTGGGCCGGGCCCTGGAGTTGGCACCAAATCACCTCTCCCTCTACCAACTGACAATCGAAAAGGGCACGGCATTTGACGGTACGGTACAGCCGGCCGATGAGGACCTGGCGGCCGATCTCTACGAGCTGACCCAGGGCCTATGCCAGGACGCCGGTCTACCGGCCTATGAAATTTCCAACCACGCCGCACCGGGCGAGGAAAGCCGGCATAATCTGGTCTATTGGCGCTATGGCGAATATCTCGGTCTGGGCCCGGGCGCCCATGGCCGGCTGGTAATCGACGGCCGGCGCGTGGCGACCAGCCAGCGCACCTCGCCGGAGAATTGGCTGGCGGGAGAAGGGCGGACGAAGGAGAGCGAATTGTCCGTGGAAGAGCGGGCGACGGAAATGCTGATGATGGGGCTGCGCCTGACCCAAGGCGTGAACGGCGCTGATTTTCTGGCCGAGGTTGGCGTGCCCCTGGCGGCGTGGCTGGACGGCCCCGGCCTTGAGGCGCTGTTGCGGCAGGAACTGCTGTCCTGGCATGGTGACGATCTCGCCGCCAGCCGAGCGGGCCTGCAGGTCCTGAACGCGGTATTGGCGGAATTGTTGCCTTGATGGCGGCACTGGGGCACAAACAGGGGATGACGGACGAAACCATAGCACGAACGGCACTGGTTACCGGCGGCGCCAGGCGGGTCGGCGCGGCCCTGGCCCGGACCCTTGCCGCCGACGGTTGGCATGTGGCGGTTCATTTCCATGAATCCGAGGCGGCGGCGGAGGCGCTGCTGGCGCAAATCCGGGCCGACGGCGGCCAGGGCCATCTGGTGCGGGCGGATCTGCGCGATGGCGACGCGGTCGCCGGCCTGATCGCCGCCGCCGGCCGGGACGCACCGCCCCTGGCCTGCCTGGTTAACAATGCCTCGCTGTTCGAGAACGATTCCGCCCTGAGCATGACGGCTGAAAGCTGGGCCGACCATCAGGCCGTCAACCTGCGCGCGCCGTTATTTCTGGCCCGCGATTTCGCCCGCAATCTGGATGAGGGCCCAGAGAGCGCAACGGGCGTCGTGGTCAATATGCTGGATAACAAAATGTTCGCCCTAAACCCGGATTTCTTTTCCTACACCATCGCCAAATACGGCCTGTTAGGAGCGACCAAGGTTCTGGCCATGGAGCTGGCGCCACGGATCAGGGTTTGCGGCATCGCGCCGGGCATCACCCTGCCCAGCACGAACCAGACCGAGGCGGGCTTCCGCACCGCCCACGCCATGAACCCCCTGGGTCAAAGCGCGACCCTGGAACAACTGGCCGCCGCCCTGCGCTTCATCCTGGCCGCACCGTCCCTGACCGGCGAGGTCATTACCATCGACGGCGGGCAGTCGCTGTTGGGCCTGCCACGCGATGTTTCTTTCATGACGGATGATTGAGCCATGCCCCTCTCCGGACAGATCAAAGGCCACCGCATCGTCTTTCGCCAGCTTTCCTTTCCCGTCTCCATCGGCGTCCTGCCGCACGAGCGCGAGGGGCCGCAGCAGGTGACGATCGATCTGGAAATTGAATTGCGCCCCGATATGCCCGATCCCCTGGAGGATCTGGCCAAGGTCCTGAACTATGACCGCATCCGCACCCGGATCGTCGAGATCGCCCAATCCCGCCACCACAATCTGCTGGAAAGCCTGAGCCGGGAATTGCTCGGCGTGTTCGAGGACGAAACCGATATCATCCGCGTCCGTCTTTCGGTGCAAAAACCCGACGTCTACGCCGATATCGCCGCCGTTGGTTATGAGATCGACTACAGTTGGGACCGCTAGATCAATTCAGCGGTCAAATCACGCAAAGTATCGCCAAGGCGGCCAAGCAGTTCATCGATCTCCCCGTCGGTGATCGTCAGGGGCGGCGAAACCATGAACCAATGGCCGTACTTGCCGCCCGATGTCGGCCGGGAATAGATGATCAGGCCATTGTTCAGGCCATGAATGCGCACCTTGTCGGTCGGCAGCAGCGCGTTCGGGAACGGTGCCTTGCTGGCCTGATCGGCGACAAGTTCGACCGCCAGCAACATGCCCTTGCCCCTGATGTCGCCGATGATCGGATATTGCCGTTGCAGATCCTCCAAGCCAAGGCGGAGCCGTTCGCCGCAGGCAACGGAGCGGTTGATGAGATCCAGGCGTTCGTATTCATCCAGCACCGCCAACCCGGCGGCCGATGAAATGGGATTGGCGTTGTAGGAATACTGGAACTCAAACCCGGTCAGGCCGGCCAGTTCATCAACCAGGGCCGCCGGTGCAAGAACCGCGCCCAGGGGGCTGTAGCCGGATGCCATGCCCTTGGCCAGGGTGACAATATCCGGCAGGGCGTCGGGCCAATGGTGCGCCGCCAGGAATTTTCCGGTCCGCCCCATGCCGCAGAGGATTTCATCGAACACCAGATGCACATTGGCCTGGTCGCAGATCTCTCGAATGCGTTGGAAATAACTGGGCGGCGGCACCACGGCGCCGGTGGAAAGACCGCCCACCGGTTCGATCACGAAGGCTAAAACATTATCGGCACCAAGTTCGTCTATCTTGGCTTCCAGACAGTCGGCGCAGTACCGCGCATAGCTGTCCGCGTCATGATTGCCCGAAACGCGATAGCCGATGGGCGCCGGAACCTTCGGTGTCACCTGGGCGAGGCCTTCGAGGAAGGGCGCCATCATGACATCGCCATTCATGGCCAGGGTGGCAATGGTAGCGCCGTGATAGGACGGCTGGCAGGTGATGACCTGGGTCTTTGCGGGCTGGCCCGTGGCCAGGGCGTATTGGCGCAGAAGCTTGATGGCATTTTCCATCGCCTCGCTGCCCCCCGAAGTCAGGCAGACCCGTTCAAATCCCGGCCCCGCCAGGGCCGCCAAGCGTTCGGCGTAATCCATGTTGGGACGGTTTCTGACCAGACGGGGAAAGGCATAGTCCAGGCGCTTCGCCTGGGCCGCGATGGCGTCGGCGACATAGGCATTTCCATGACCGATATTGCTGACCACGGGCCCGGAAGAAACATCGATATAGCGCCGGCTCTCGCTGTCCCACATATGGATGCCGGCGGCCCTCTCGATCAGCGGCATGGGGACGGTGCCTGATGTTGCGTAGAAAGCGGTTTGTCCGCCGCCTTGAAGCGGTGTCGGGCGCTGCGTCGATATCGTGGAAACCATGGCAACCTCGGAATGCTGGATGATTGTATTGATATTTGAAATGATATTGCATCGATAATATTGACGATATCATCGAGTCAATATAAACATTGTTCTCATGACAATATGGAAGCCGGAGCTTGGCCACAAAGCCGGCCCGAAATATATCCTGATCGCCGAGGCGATTGGCAATGGCATCGCCCAGGGCCGCCTGAAGGAGCGGGACCGCATGCCGGCCCAGCGGGACCTTGCCTATCAGTTGGGCCTGTCCCTCAACACCGTCAGCCGTGCCTATGCCGAAGCAATAAGGCGGGGCTATTTGCAGGGTGAGGTCGGGCGCGGCACCTATGTGCGCCGCACCGGTCCCATTCCGGCTCAGCCAATCGAGGACGGAATGGTCCGGCCGGTCAGCGGCCCGATCGACTTCACCTTGAACCTTCCGGCAGCGGGCGAAGGCGCCGCCGCTCTGGCCAAGACTCTGGAGACATTGCAGGGGTCTCCTTCGCTGGCAGCCTATCTCGACTACCAGACGGAGGCCGAGTCGCCGCGCCACGCGGCGGCGGCGGCGGCATGGCTGCGCACCCTCGGCCTGGAAATCGAAGATGATGGCGTGATCCTAACCAATGGCGCCCAGCATGGCCTGCTCGTGAGTTTGCTGGCGACGACCCGCCCCGGCGATGTCCTGCTCACGGAAGCGATGACCTATGGCCCGATCAAGGCCATGGCGCGGCATCTGGGGCTGAAGCTGCGGCCCCTGGCCATGGACGCGGGCGGCCTTTCACCGGCGGCGTTGGATGCCGCCTGCCGGCAAAGTGCCGCGAAGGTGTTGTATTGCCTGCCGACACTGCAGACGCCGACCACGATCACCATGACCGAGGCACGGCGGCAGGAGATCGCCGCCATCGCAAAAAAACACGAGCTATTGATCATCGAGGACGACGTGTTCGGCTTCCTGCCGCCGGACCGGCCGCCGCCATTGGCGCATCATGCCGCCGACCATACGGTCTTTCTGACAAGCACCTCGAAATGCCTCGCGCCCGGCTTGCGCGTTGGTTTTCTTTACGCACCGGCCCGGCTGCGCCGGCCCCTGCGCGCCGCCGTCAATCTGTCATGCTGGATGCCGCCGCCTCTAATGGCGGAGATCGCCGCGACCTGGATCATCGATGGCACGGCGGAAAAGCTGAACCAGTTTCAAAGGTCCGAAGCGCGGGTACGGCAACAGATGGCACGGCGCATTCTGGTGGGGCATGACGTGCGGGCCGACCCGCACGGATTTCATCTGTGGCTGTCACTGCCCGAACACTGGTGGGCGGAGTCCTTCCGGTCCGCCGCGGAAAGCCAGGGCGTAAAAGTCCTGACCGGCGAGACCTTCGTCATTGAACAGGCCGACGCGCCGAACGCCATCCGCATTTGCCTCAGTCATGAACCATCCCGCGCGCGGGTGTCACGCGGCTTGGAAATTATTGCCGGGCTTCTGGCGGAAACCGGCGACGCCGGCGGCCTCGTCGTATGAGGCAAGCTGGGCCGGCGTCTCAATCAGCCGGAGACGGCCAGGCGGGATCCTGAAAGCGTTGGACTTCCAGCTTGTAGCCGTCGGGATCGCGCAGAAAGAAATGATAAATATTGAATTTTTCGTTTTCCCTAGGCGGCGCCTCGGTCTCGACACCCTTGGCCGCCAGGCGTTCGTACCAGCCATCGACATCGTCGCTGACCAGGGTAACGATGATGCCGTCGGGCTTCACGGATGCGCCATCGCCGCATTGGCAGACGCCCAGAAAACCGTCGCGGCTGACGCGGAATATCTGACAGGTGCCCTGGTCCAGGACCAGGGGCAGCCCCAGGGTCCCGCCGTAAAAGGCGGCGCTGCGGGCCAGATCGGTGGCGTAGATAAAAGTGACTTGTTGATCGAACATGGCCGCTAGGTCCCGTCCTGGTTATCGTCCGCCGCCAAGGCCAGGTCCTTGACCGTTGTCCCGGCGAGGGCGCCGGAAGCGGCGGCTTCGTATTCGCCTACCACCAAATCGATGCCAGGCGGCGCCGGGATACCGTCATGGGACAGATCCCCGCCCCTGCCGCCATGGCGGATCGCCGCCAGCACTTCATCAATAGTGACGATCTCGAACGGGCGGGCCGGCAGATAGGTCGGTGGCAGGTCCGCCGTCGCCTTGATCAGACCCGAATGTTCCAGAACCTCAAGCACATCCTGCACCGGATCGTTGCGCAATCGCAGCTCCCGCGACAAAGCCTCCGCCGACCACGCGGGGCGGTCGAGATAATGATGCCGGGCGATCAAGGTTGTCAGGGTCAGGGCCAGCTTTTCCCGGGCCCGGTGGCTCAATCGCTGATTGCCGCCCTGGCCGCGCAAATAGGCCGGGTGCTGCACATAGAAGCCGATATTGGCGCCGATCAACAGGATCAGCCAACCCACATACAGCCAAATCATGAAGAAGATCAGGGTGGCAAAGGTGGAATAGATGGCGGTGTATTTGGCCGAGCCAACAACGAAGGAGGCGAAAATCCAGCCCAGCAGGTTCCACATCAGGCCGGCCACCAGACCGCCGCACAGGGCGGCGCGCGGCTGCACCTTGGTGTTGGGAATGAAGGCATACATGAAGCTAAAGGCGGCCGAGATCATCAGGAACGGGATCAGCTTGCCGGCCAGCTTGATCAAGCTGCCCAACGGTTCGATCGCGGTCAGCGTGCCGACGATGGAAAGGGAGGCGATCGACGCACCGATGCCAACGGCGGCGAAGATCAACGCCGGTCCGATGACCAGCACGGAAAGGTAGTCGCGGAAGCGCTGGCCCAGGCTGCGTGCCTGGGTGACGTGCCAGACGGTATTGAAGGCCCGCTCGATCTTCTGCATCAAGGAGACCACCGTATAGAACAACAGGGCAAAGCCCAGCGATCCCAGCACGCCAACCTTGACATTATCGACGAATTCGATGATTCGCTCGGTTATCTCAACGCCCTTGCTGCCCAACGGCTCCAAGAGGCCCAGCAGCATGGGTTCAATCTGGTTGTGGACGCCGAAGCCCTTGAGAATGGAAAAACTGATGGCCAGCAACGGCACCAACGATAGCAGGGTGGTGTAGACCAGGCTCATGGCCCAAAGGGTCAACTGCCCCTTGGCCAAATCGCGGCCGATGGCGGCGGCCATGCGCAGCGCCACGATGGGAACCGCGCGCCAGGCCGGCAGGCCGCTCAGATCCGCCTGCCAGATGAGACGATCCAGATTGCCCCCCAGGGCAAGCAGTCCCTTGTCGTCCTGCCTCGTCATCCCCCTATCCCAAGATGTGTTGCCGGCGGGCCGAAGCGGCCTCGCGCCGCTGCTCTATTTGCCAAAATCTATCGCTGTCCGCGAACTTACGGCCAGGCCGGTCAAGCAATCGTGGGGGCGCCCCTGTTGCGTCCGGCAGGCGGGAATATCCCGTAACAGAACGCGCGATATGCCGGTGCAAGCGCCCGCATGGAGGGGAAGATTGGCAATCGTCGTACGATCCCTTGGCAGGGGCGCAAGATCGATCAGCAGGCGGTCGGAAACAACGCCCTTGCCGTTGAACAGCACCAGATCCAGGCGAAACCGATCCAAGGTCTGCCCCAGTTTATTGGCGATCAAGACCGTCGCCAGGCAGCCCTGGGGCGTGTCCTCAACCTTGTTGAGTTCCAGGGTTAGGCCGGCGGCGGCCGCAGGGCGCGGCGTCAGACACAAAACGGCCGCGACCAAGGCGGCCAACAAAGCAACAGAATGGATGACTGGACGCATGGTCGGGTTCCCAGTTCTCTCGTTGGATGATGAACCTTTGGTACCTGCGTAGCCGATCACCCCACATGCGTGCAAGGTTTGTTTCGGATCGTGCGCAGAGCCAAAAAAGGGAGGCGCCCCGGCGGGCGCCTCCCAATCATGGAGAATTCGCCGATCCAGCGGCCGGGACTTAGCGCGCGCCCATGGATTTCATGAACTCGCCCAGATGGCTCTGCAGCTCGGCTGATTTCTGCGCCAGATCCGTGGAAGCATCGAGAACTTCCTGCGCGGCCTGTCCGGTGGCGTCCGATGCCTCGGAAACCTGCACAATATTGGAGGATACTTCCTGCGTGGCGGCGCCCTGCTCTTCCACCGCCGAGGCAATCGCAGTCGCGACCTCGTGGATCTCGTTGATCGTCTTGGTGATGGTTTCGTTGGCATCCACGGCGGCCTTGGTGGCGCCCTGGATTTCGGAGATCTGGGCCGAAATTTCCTCCGTTGCGCCGGCGGTTTGATTGGCCAGGGATTTCACTTCCGAGGCGACAACGGCGAAACCCTTGCCAGCCTCACCGGCGCGGGCCGCCTCGATCGTCGCATTCAGGGCCAGCAGGTTCGTCTGCCCGGCAATATCCTGAATGATATCGACCACATCGCCAATCTTCTGCGCCGCCTGATTCAGACCGTCGATCATCTCGGATGTCCGGCGGGCGTCTTCCACGGCACTATTGGCGATACCGGCGGAGTGGCTGACCTGACGCGAAATTTCATCGACCGAGGAAGACAATTCCTCCGCCGCCGAAGCAACCGTGCCGGCGCGTGAGTTGGCCAGGGAAACCGATTCCTGCATGGCCTTGGACGAAGCGGACATTTCCTCCGACGCTGCGGAAACCGCCTCGGCCACATGCGTAACCTGCGTCGCCAGGTTGATGTTCTGGGTCACCAGGGCCCAGGTCAGCATCGGACCCATGTAATTGCCGTTCGAATCGTTCAAGGCGGCAACGGTCAAATCCAGGGTTTCCTCGCCCAGCCTGATCAGGGCGCGATGGGGCAAGTTGGCCGGATCCGCCAGCATACGGCGTTGATGTTCTGGGTTCTTGTGAAAGATATCGATGCATTTGCCCTTCAACTGATCGGCTGGAACCGGCAGCAAATGGTTCAACGGCGTCAGAGTATCTATTGACGTCTGATTTACATAGGTCATCTCGAAGGAATCCTTGTCCGCCAACATGACGTTGATGGGCATTTGATCCAGCATCTGCAATAGCTTCTGGGTTTCGGCCTCGTGCTCCACCTGTTGCGTGATAACCGACCAGGCCACCGTGGCGGCAACGTAATTGCCATGCTTGTCATGAACGGCGGAGACATGCAGGTCCAGCCATTCGGTGCCAAGCTGGATTTTCGCCTTGTGCGGCAAATTGGCCGGGTCGCCGAGCAGCTTGCGCTGGTGCTCCGGGTGCTTGTGGAAGATATCGATGCATTGCCCCAAGACGTCGTCGGTTTTCACCGGCAGCAGATGCTCGATTTCCGCCAATGTTTCGCGGGACTGCTCGTTCATGTAGATGACGCGCAAGTCAGTCGGATCGCAGGCCATAACCGCCGTCGGCAAGGCGTCGATCATTTCCTCGAAGGCAAGTTTACCTGTGGAACTGTAGGCTGGACTGCTCCTGCGGCCGAATACGGCGATATTCATTGCAAATTCCCCAATTTGGTTTGTTCCCCACATACCTCGCAAGACCAGGTGCTGAATTGCTCCGAGCGCACCCGACAAACGATGTATTCTGAAATACAATGTAAACTGGAATGATTTATTATCCGTAAACAAAGACGCGAATTATTGTCTTATTCATCAGATTACTAGAATTCACTTATGAATATTAGAGATTTTGCAAGTAAACATTAGCACTATTACTTTGGTATATTGATACACTAAATGGCATACGCCCTTAGTACGAGCGGGTATTTGATCTCGCTAACGTAACAAGTGTTCAAAAGGTCGTCGGCCATGTCGCCATCAAATGTTCGCCCACGCCGCCGTTTAGGCGGCGGTCGTGCAGTGCGAGCATGCGGCTAAGCCAATCCCGCGTTTCGCGGGGGTCGATGACATCCTGGATCATGAAAGGTTCGGCCAGATCATAGGGCGAGGTACCTCTTTCAAAGCGCCGTTCCAGTTCGTCATATTTCTCCGGGTCATCCTCGCGCTTCAATTTATGCACCACGCTGACCGAAATCTTGGGATCGACGAAACTGATGTCACCAGTGTACCAGGCGCACATCTCGTCGGCGTGCACGGCGCCGATATTCAGATGTGCCTGACCATAGGACTTGCGCATGATCACCGTCAGCAGAGGCACCGTAGTCATGGCCATGGCCTGGATGTAATTCATGATCTTGCCTGGCAGCTTTTGCCGCTCGCCGACGACGCCGACCAGAAAGCCGGGTGTATCAACCAGATGGATCACCGGGATATTATAGCTGTCGCAAAGCACCAGAAACCCGATGATCTTGTCGCAGGCGTCACCATCCATGGCGCCGCCCTTAAACATCGGATTTGTCGCGATCAGGCCGACGGAACGGCCATCAATTCGAGCCAGACCGGTGGTAACGACCTTGGCGTAGCGGTCCTTGATCGGGAAGAAGCTATCCTTGTCCACGATCAGGCGGATGACCTTGCGCACGTCATAAACCTTGGCCCGGCTTTCCGGCACCAGGTCCAACAATTGCTCAGCTTCGGCACCCGAACCCGCTGGCACGGGTAACCTGGGGGGTGCCTCGTTACTGTTGGAAGGCAGGTAGGAAAGGAACTGCTTTATCGCATCCAGCGCCTCCTCGTCGCTATCCACCGCCATGTCGACCTGGCCCGAGACCTCCGTCTGCATGCGCCAGCCGCCCAGATCCTCGGGATCCTCGTCCTCGGCGATGGCGACGGCGGTGACGTTGGTTGATGACACGGCCATGATCGCGCCCTTGCGCATGACGATGAAATCGGACATCACCGACAGCCAGGTGCCGCCGCCAAAGGACTGCCCCAGCACCGCCGAGGCCCATGGCACCTTGCGATGACGCCGCAACGAGCCGCTTTCGGCTGCCTTGTGAATACCCTGGGCACCCATGATGTCGGGCATGCGGGCGCCGGAGCATTCATTCAAGGCGACGAAGGGAATGCCGTTCTTGTTGGCATTGGCAACCGAATGCTGCCGCTTGCGCGAGGCGATCGCGGCGGTCGATGCGCCCATGGCGCTGAATTCGGCGGCATGAACGATGACCGGGCGGCCTTCGATATGGGCATGGCCATCAATGACCCCATCGCCCGGCGTGCGGTGGCGGTCCTCCTCCCGTTCGGACACCGCCAAAAGGCCGTATTCCGTGAAACTGTCCGGGTCGGTCAGATAGGCAATCCGCTGCCTGGCATTGAGAATGCCCGCCTCGGCCCATGCCGCGAGCCGCTTTGCCGATCCCATGGCCCGCGCCGTTGCGCGCCGCCGTTCCAACTCCGCGATATCTTCCTCGAACGCCACTAGCCTGCTCCTTCATCCTTCGGCAACCCGCTGCCGCAACGAATTAGAAATATCAATTCCGCCTCCTGATTGAGCCCGGGATCAACCGAATGATCCGGCTCCTTCCGCCCGGTCTCCACCAGGGCATGACCCGCCGTCTGGCAAAACGCCGGAAAATCGGACGCCGCGGCGGGATCGGTGCATCTAACCCGCAACAAATCCCCCGGCGCCATGGCGGCCAGGGCCTTGCGGGCGCGCAGAACGGGCAACGGGCAGATCATGCCGCGCACATCCATTTCAGCTACCGCGCGATTAGCGCCATCTCTCGGGTCATCGGCCATGGCGACACTGTAGCGCACCCTTTGGGTCTGTAAAATCATCGTGATTTAGGCCAATGCATGCTACTGCACACTGGCGGGATGGAACCCGGACGACCATACTTACGACATTGCAAATTCTTCGTACTGATTCTGGATTGGCCTATGAGTGGCTTTGATATCAGCTATGCGGGCGCCCTGGGTGGCGGCATACTAAGTTTTATTTCGCCTTGCGTCCTGCCGCTGGTGCCGGCCTACCTGTGCTTTTTGGGCGGCACCTCGCTGGAACAGCTTTCCGGTGAGCAATCGGCGGAGGATGGCGCCGCGCGCCGAGTGGTTATTTCCGCGCTTTTTTTCATTTTTGGGTTTTCCAGCGTCTTCGTCGCCCTCGGCGCATCCGCCTCGGCCATCAGCGGCATCCTGTTGCAGCATAAATTGATCCTGGGCCAGATCGCCGGTGTGGTAATTGTGATTTTTGGCTTACATATAATGGGTCTGTTGCGTATACCTTTCCTGAATAGGGAGGCACGGCTGCACCTGCGGGATCGCCCGGCCGGCCTTCTTGGTGCGTATCTTTTGGGTCTGGCATTCGCGTTCGGCTGGACGCCCTGTATCGGCCCGATCCTGGCCACGGTGCTGTCCATAGCCGCCCGTAATGATAGTTTGTGGTACGGTACGTCCTTGTTGTTCGTCTATGCTGCGGGTCTTGGCATACCGTTTCTTTTGGCGGCTTTTCTTGCCGCGCCGTTCTTACGTTGGCTAAAACGAATGCGCCACCAAATGCGCCGCATAGAAATAGCTACGGGGGGGTTATTAATTGTAACAGGATTCCTATTTATCTTTAATTCGTTTGAACTATTGGGATTTTGGCTGATCGAATTACTTCCAATTCTTGGCGAAATCGGATAAATTATTATTTAGATTTTTCTGATATTCAATTTTTCTATTGTTTTGTTTAGTGGCTTGCTGTACCAACGTATCATATGAAACGTGTGGCTTTGGTTGATTTGGGAGGGTTGACCGAAGGCTTGCACGGGCCAGTTTGGTAGAATGAGTTAAAGCGCTCTGCAATACGGGGACCACAAGATGAATTTAGGCGTGATGCAGGACAACGCGCGCGATGCCAGCCGCGTCCTGAAGGCGATGGCGAATGAACGCCGTCTGCTAATTTTGTGTCATTTGAGCGAGGGGGAGCGCAGCGTCGGCGAATTGGAAAAATTACTCGGCATCAGTCAATCGGCGCTATCCCAGCATCTCGCCCGCCTGCGCAACGACGGACTGGTCGCGCCCCGGCGTTCGGCCCAGAACATCTACTATTCCCTGCATGGCGTTGAGGCCCGCTCGATCATCGAACTGCTGCATGATCTTATTTGCGCCGGCGGCTGTGTCCCGAAATCAAATTAGACCGAAAATTCGGTGCACTATTCTGAATTTCCCAGCATGAATTGCCTAATTCTTGCGTTTCCATAGGTTTTGTTTGCCATAACTGGCCAATGTGCTGTATTCACCAGCTATCTCGTGGGGATCGCTTTGGGGAAAGCGGGCCCCGTTCTTTTGGGGGCCGCTTTATGATCGGCTAGCGCCTTTTGAATACGCCGCCAAGTTAATGTGCCGCAATTTTTTGCGCCGCTAGTTGATGTGCCTGTTGCATGCAGATCTATCTTCCGATTGCGGAATTGTCCGTTAACATCTTTCTGTTCCTCGGCATGGGGGCGGGCGTTGGCTTTCTGTCGGGGTTATTCGGGGTTGGCGGCGGATTCTTGATGACGCCGCTGTTGATTTTTGCCGGCATTCCGCCAGCCGTTGCCGTGGCGACGGAAGCAAACCAGATCGTCGCATCTTCCGTTTCAGGCGCCTTGGCCCATTGGCGCCGGGGCAACGTCGACCTACGAATGGGCATCGTCCTGCTGCTCGGCGGTTTCCTTGGCTCCACCTTGGGCGTTTGGGTATTCGGTTTGCTGCAGGGCCTGGGCCAGATTGATCTGGTGATCCGCCTATCCTACGTCGTCTTCCTGGGCATTATCGGCGCCCTGATGCTGGTCGAAAGCCTGAAGGCCATTTCGCGGCAGCGCAAACCAGGCGGCAAGCGGCGCAAATTGCACCAGCACAACTGGCTGCATGGCCTGCCGTTCAAGATGCGGTTCCGCCAGTCGAAACTTTATATTTCCGCCCTGCTGCCCCTGGGCATCGGCATTCTGGTCGGTATCCTGGCGGCGATCATGGGCGTCGGCGGCGGTTTCATCATGGTCCCGGCGATGATCTATCTTCTCGGCATGCCGACGGCGATGGTCGTTGGAACCTCGCTGTTTCAAATCATCTTCGTCACCGCCAACGTAACCTTCCTGCAAGCCTGGCAGAACCAGACCGTGGATATATTCCTGGCCCTGTTGCTGCTGACCGGCGGTGTCATCGGAGCCCAGTTGGGGACGCGGGCCGGCGCCAAGCTGCCGGGCGAACAGTTGCGCAGCATGCTGGCACTGATCGTTCTGGGGGTTTGCGCCCGGCTGGCCTATGAATTGCTGGTCCGGCCCGATGATCTCTATTCCATTGGCGCACTGGTGGGGCACGGCTGATGCGGGCGCCGGCGCAATATTATCGGACAAGGGCCGCGGGCCTGGGTCTGTTCTTATTGGTGCTCATGCTCTCGGGCATCTCCCGCCCGGTACAGGCACAGGCCGTTGTCGCCGACCTGTCCGACCATCTGATCGCGGTTACAACAGGTTTCGCCGGCACCAAACTTCTGCTTTTTGGCGCGATCGAGGGTGATGCGGCGGACGTGGTAATCGTTGTACGCGGCCCCAGCGAAAACATCATGGTGCGGCGCAAGGAACGGTTTAGCGGCATCTGGATCAATCGGCACAAGTTTGTATTTGGCGCCGTGCCCGCGTTCTATCGTCTGGCCAGTACCCGGGAGTTGGAGGCCGTGGCGTCGAACCGTATTCTGGCCCGTCACGGCATCGGCCTGGATCATATCCGGATGATTCAGCCGAAGGGGGAAAATGGCGATCTCTCAGCCTTCCGCGATGCCCTGATCCGTGGCAAGCAGCGGCTTGGCCTGTATCCCGAAACGAACGGTCAGATCACCTTGTTGGGGAACCGGCTGTTTCGCAGCGATATATTCTTCCCCTCGAACGTGCCCACCGGCACCTACAGCGTGACGGTCTATCTAATGCGTAACGGCAAGGTCATCAGCGCCCAGACCACGCCGCTAGTTGTGTCAAAAATCGGTGTCGGGGCGCGGGTCTTCGCCTTCGCGCATCGCCATTCAGCGCTTTACGGCGTCGCCGCGCTGGCCATGGCCTTGTTCGCCGGCTGGTTCGCGGGCGCCGTATTCAAGCGCGGTTAGAGCAATTTTCAATTATCAGGCTGGTGGCGGAGCCGCTTCAGCCGTTTGAACCGCCGGGCCGCGCTCCGAGCCATCCTCGGAAAAATACTCCCGTTGCCCTTCGTTCAAAATTTGCACATAGTCCATATCGCCCTGGGGATAGTTCACGGCGAAAATTTCAATTTCCGGGGCGATTGAGCCCTTATCCAGCATCACCGCGATATTGGGCGCCTGATCGGCTATTTTCTTGGCCACGGGATTGCATTTGTCCCAATTGGTCAGTTGCAACATGATGCAGAAAGTGTCGTCCGACAAACGTGTCACCAGGTCGGACGTACGGGCGATTTCGCGCAACAGGTTGGCCAATCCGGCCATCATGGTCTCGGACGGGTTGAAGCCATGCGCCTCGGACACCGAGACATAATTGGTCACCCGCACATAGAGCAGGGCGCCCTCGGTCTTGGCACGCTTGCTATCCGCCATGACGACGCGAAAGAACTCGCGAAAACTGGCGCCGTTGACAACACCGGTGCTGAGGTCCATGCCCGCGCCTTCACGCAGCATATCCTCCATATTCAACAGGCGCTTTCCGGCCCTGATGCGCAGTTGCAACTCGGCGGTATTGAGCGGCTTATTCAAATAGTCGTCCGCGCCGGCCTCAAGACAGTCCATGACCGCTGATTTTTCAGTGAAATCGGCGTAGAACACCACATAGGTGTAGCGTGGCCGCTCAATGTCGCGAATGCGCCGGCAAAGTTCCAGGCCGTCTATGCCCGGCAACTCATAATCCAGGATCACCATGCGATAAGGTTCCTTGGCGATCAGTTCATAGGCTTCCAAGCCGTCATAAACCACCGTGACACGATGGCCCCATTTCTCCAGCTTCGACTTCAACAGCCGGGAGAACAGCGGATCCGAGTCAGCGACCAGCACTTTCATCGTTTAGTTTCCTTAACCCCAAGGACGCGGTAACAAGCGCATTCCCGTCACCATGCCCGAAATTCCATTCCTATTGCTGTTGGTTGCCCATTAGGCTGCCAAGAGCATTGGCGATTGCGGCCGCCTGATCGCCGCCCGCGGCCTGTTCCCCGCCCGCCGCCTCTTCTTCGCCCGCCGCCTGTTCACCGCCGGCACCGGCGGCGCCGGCCGTGGTCGCACCCGTACCCTGGGGCGTGGCAACCGGCACGCAACGCGGATTGCAGCTCAAAGTGAAACTTTCCTGCCCGCTGTCAATGGTAACGCGCCGCTTTTGCACCGGACCAACAACAATGGGAGTGGACATGACGACTTTGCCTTCTCCATCCAGGATCAATAAATTCGTCTCGCCAGGTTCCCGCCCCAACAGGAACAGCAAGCCGTTTTCCTCCACCACCACATCGGCAACGGCGGGGTTTCCCAGCATCACAACATCCGGCGTCCTTGTCAGCCGAACCATTTTTGCCTTGCCGATTTCAACGGTAATCACGCCCGCGGCATCGGCCTTTTCAACGCCCAGGCAAAACACCGCCACCAGCATGGCCAAGCCGGTCAACCACCGGCCAGAATGCGATTTTCGATCCATCATTGTCGACCCTCGATACAAACTGGTTCGTTTTCGGTTGCTTTCACGTTTCCGGCGCAAAATTAGTTCTCATTTATCCGCCCCGTAAGTCGGCCATAGTCATCACCGGCTCTAATCAAGGCAACGTCCATACAATAATTACCACATTTCAGGCTAGTGGGCATCTGTTATACAAAATTAATAACGACTATTTGACAATGAATCCTTAACCATTAATGCGGCAACCGCAAATTACAGTGCTAATTCCCAAAGATATTGGAAGTATTTTCTATTGTATCCTATGTTGTCATGACCATCTAGATTACAATAGACCAATCGTACGCGCCGGACATTTTGCGTACAGGGAAAAGTATGAGGATAGACATTTCCTGCCGTCTTGCCATCCAGGCCACGGTGCGCCGCGTCATTCTGGGCGGTGCAGGCTGTTTGTTGCTGGCCGGCTGCGTGACGGAACAGCCGGTGCGGCAGGCGAAGGACGTCAGCAATCTGGACCGCAGCCTATACCAGGCAGCCGAAAGTTTTGAAAAGCGCCGCGATTATGCAACGGCGGTCAGCTACTACCGCAACATTTACCGGCGTGATCCAGGCGACACCGATGCTGTCGTCGGACTGTCGCGGGGCCTGCGCCACTTGCAACAGGCCCGCGAGGCGCAGGCCATTGTCCTGCGCGCCCTGAAAGAGACACCCAAGCACCACGACCTGCGCGCCGAACTGGGTAAGGTGCAGTTGGCATTGGGCGAACCGCTGAAGGCGGTCGATACCTTGTCCAGGGTGGATTCTGAAATCGACGGCAAGCGCTGGGATATCAAGGTTGCCCTGGCAATCGGCCATGATCGTGTCGGGTTGTACGAGCAGGCGGAGCGGCGCTATCGCCAGGCCCTGGTGTTGTCGCCGGAAAACGCCGTGATCATGAACAATTTCGCGCTCTCCCTGGCCCAGGCCGGGCGTCTGGGGGAAGCCCTGGATATTCTGGAGCGGGCCGCCGCCTTGCCGGAAGCGACCCCGCGAATGCGGCAAAACCTGGCCTTTCTCTATGCCATGAAGGGTGACCTGGCCTCGGCGGAAAAATATGTCCGCCGCGACCTGCCGCCGGATATGGCCGACCAGAACATGAACTATTACCGCCAGCTTCGGGAAGGCATGCAAGGACGCAAAAAGACCGTGCCGCTGCCGGCCTTGCCTGCAATGAGCAAGGCACGGAAAGAGAAACCGGCCGTCATGCAACCGGCGGCCCCATCGCCGCCGCCAGCGGAAATCGTTGCGTCGAAAGACGCGCCGATGAAAGCGGCGCCCAAACCCGGGGATACGGAAGAATCCACCGCCAAAACCGCTGCAGGGACCACTGAAAAGACCGCGAAATCGGCGGCAACAAACGTCGCGGTGAAATCACCGGAAAAGGCGGTGAAATCAGCCGAAAAGACCGTGGATAAACCGGTGCCGGCCGCATCGGTTCCCGCTTCCACCAAGTTACCGGCTGACACCACGAAAAGCGAAAATGCCATGGCCGCCTCGGAACAGACATCGAAACGGGCGCCGGACCAGAAACCGAGAGCGATGCCGCCAGTTGCCGAAACGGCCAAGCCCGAGCCGGCGGCAGCCACGACGGATAAACCGAAAAGCCAAACGGCGGAAACGCCGGCCGCCGCCCCTGCCCCGGAACCCACACCACCACCCAGGGCCGAAAGCGCCGACGCCAAGGCCGGCACACCGGATGTGAAGCCGTCCCAGGCCACAACTTCGGAGGCCGTGACATCCGAGGCAAAAGCCGGCGAAAAGGCCCCCTCGAACGCTGAAAAGCCGGAAGGGGCAGCGACGGCGGAAACGCCACCCCGCGCGGACAGTGCCGAGGCGACGGCCGCGGCGGCACCAAAAACGGCCGCCGAACCGAAGGTCGCCGCGTTGACGGTCAAGGGCTACCGCCTGCAACTCGGCAGTTTCAAATCGTTGGACTGGGCCGAAGCCCTGCGCCGCCGGCTGTTGAAGGAGCATCCCGATCTGTTGCGCGAGGTGGATTTGGTGGTCGAGACGGTCACGGTTCCGGAGCGCGGCGATTTCTTCAGGGTCAATTCACGCCCGGTACCTAACCGCGAAATGGTCGATGAGACCTGTCTGAAATTGGCGATCCGGGATGTGCCCTGCCTGCTGGTATCGGCGCCGTAAATTACATCAGATCGTGTTCATGGCCTTGATGATGGCGGGGCCGATCAGCACGATAAACAGGACGGGCAGGAAAAACACGATCATCGGCACGGTCAATTGCGCCGGCAGCGCGCCGGCCTTTTGCTCCGCCCGCGACATCCGTTCATCCCTTTGTTCCTGAGACAAAACACGCAGGCTGACGCTGACCGGCGTGCCGTATTTTTCCGCCTGGGCAAGCGCGGTGACCAGGGATTTGACGGCCGGCAGGCCGGTCCGTTCCGACAGATTAAGCAGCGCCTGGCGCCGGTCGGGCAGAAATGCCAACTCCGCCGTGGTCAATCCCAATTCCTCGGTGAACTCGGGCCCTTGTTGTTGCAATTCCGAGGCGACCCGGTGAAACGCCGCCTCCATGGACAAGCCGGCCTCGACACAGATCACCATTAGATCCAAGGCATCAGGAAAGATTTTCTGAATCGATTTCTGCCGGTTCTGGATCTTGTTCTTAATGATAATCTGCGGCAGAAAAAATCCGATCACGGCGGCCGCGAATGAATAGATCAATTTGCCGGACGGGCCCATTTCAACCTTGGCCAACAGGAACAGATAGATTGCCGTGAGCAGTCCAAACAAAATCGGTGCGACAAAGCGGAAAAATGCGTAGGTGTACAGATGCGCTTCCGAACGCATGCCGGCCTGGGCCAGCTTGTTCTTGATCCCGACGCTGTCGGCGGGATTGACCAGTTTCAACTTCTCGACCAGGAACGTGACATACGAGCGGCTGACCTGCTGGCGCAGGGAGGAAGGCTGGTTATCGAATTTTTTCCGGGCCGCCACGCTTAGCTCCTCGCGCCGGGCGGCAACCGTCTTCAGGCGTGAACGCAGATTGTCGCTGCCCAGCATCGGCATGCCGAAGGCAAGGATCGTCAGGAAGGCGCCGACGCTGCCCAGCGCGATGATGATATTTTCCGGTGAAAGGAGCGCGCTCATCAGACTTCGAAGTTGATCATTTGTTTCATGATGAAGACCCCCATGCTCATCCAAATCAAACCGCCGGCGATCAGAATATGACCCACGTCGTCGACGAACAGGGGTGTGATGTATTCCGGACTTACCAGATACAACAGCGCCGTCATGAGAAACGGCAGCGAGCCGATGATGCCGGCGGAAGATTTGGCCTCCGACGACAAGGCCTTGACCTTGTCCGCCATTTTCTTGCGGTCGCGCAGAATATTGGAAAGATTTTGCAGCGTGTCGGCCAGATTGCCGCCGGTCTGGGCCTGAATGGCAAGGACGATGGCGAAGAACTGCATCTCGGCCGTTTTCATTTGTTCCTGCGCCCGTTCCAGGGCTGCATCGAGTGAGAGGCCCAGTTTCTGCGATTCGACGATTTCCCGAAAAACCCCCGCCACCGGTTCGGGACTTTCGCTGGCGATCACATTCAGGCACTCGCCAACCGGCAGGCCCGACTTGATGCCACGCACGATGACATCCACGGCATTGGCGAATTCCTTGGTGAACTTGTTGACGCGCCGCTTTGACATGGAGGCGACAACATAGCGTGGCAGGCCGAAACCAACGGTGATCGCGACGGGCAAAACCCCGACCGGGGGGTAACCCATGAGCACATAGACAATGGCCGAGACAATTGACAGCACGACACATAACACAAAGTAATTCCGCAAGGACGTGCGCAAACCGGCCTGACGCAGTGTCTCGCGCATCTTGACCGCAAAGGACTTCTTGGTCTTTGCCTCTTCCAATTCGCGCAGCCGGGACTGGATATCCCGCTTCTTGCCACCGCCTTGGCCGCGGCCGGCGCGCGCGCCCGTAACCGTACCGCCTTTCCCGGATGCGATGGCGACACGTTGTTTCAAGTTGGCCCGCGCCTTGATCTGCGGCATCACAAGAATGAAGGTCAGGACGGTCATCGACAAGAAAACGGCACCGGCGACGACAAATACCAGAATACCCAGATCCATGCTCGCCTCCCTTGTTCCGCTTTCCCGGGCACATTCAATCCAAATGTACCCAAAATCCGTTCGGCAGCGCCACTGGCCCAATCATGGCTGACGAAGCGCCCGATCAGTCCGGACCCCGTGCCAGGCGCCAGCCTACATATCCGCCTACATACCTAGGGCTTCAACCAGATCCTGTTCCCGGCCGAAATACTTCGCGCGGTCCCAAAATGAAGGACGCAGGCCGGTCGGCTTATGTTCGCCGATCAGCTTGCCGTTTTCGTCTTCACCCATGATTTCGTAGGTGTAGAGATCCTGCAATGTCACCACATCGCCTTCCATGCCGACCACTTCGGTAACATGGGTGATCTTGCGGCTGCCGTCGCGCAGCCGGGCCGCCTGGACAATGACATGGACGGCGGACGAGATTTGTTCGCGCACGGTCTTGGCCGGCAAGTTGAAACCGCCCATGGCGATCATATTTTCCACGCGGCTGACCGCCTCGCGCGGGTTGTTGGCATGGATCGTACCCATGGAACCGTCATGGCCCGTATTCATCGCCTGCAACAGATCGAAGGCTTCGGGTCCGCGCACCTCGCCCACGATGATCCGCTCCGGGCGCATGCGCAGGCAGTTCTTGACCAGATCACGCATGGTTATCTCGCCCGCGCCTTCCAGGTTGGGCGGCCGCGTCTCCAGACGCACCACGTGGGGCTGCTGCAATTGCAACTCGGCCGAATCCTCGCAGGTGATGGTCCGCTCGCCCTCTTCGATAAAGGCCGTCAAGGCGTTCAACAGCGTCGTCTTGCCGGAACCCGTACCGCCCGAGACGAGAATATTCAGTCGGCAGGCGCCGACCACGCCAAGCAATTTCGCGCCCATGGGCGTGATCGAGCCAAAGTCGACCAGATTGTCGATGCGAAGCTTGTCTTTCTTAAATTTTCGAATGGTCAGGGTTGCGCCATCGATGGACAGCGGCGGTCCGATCACATTGACCCGGCTGCCGTCCAGCAGGCGGGCGTCACATATGGGGCTGGCCTCGTCGACCCGCCGTCCCACCGCCGAGACGATGCGCTGGCAGATGTTCATGAGCTGTGCATTATCGCGAAACCGGATATCGGTCAGCTCGATCTGGCCATCAACTTCGATGTATACCTTTTCCGCGCCATTGACCATGATATCGGCAATGTCATCGCGCTCCAGCAACGGCTCCAACGGGCCCAAGCCCAGAACGTCGTTGCAAATATCGGTAATCAGAGCCTGCTGTTCGGTGCTCGACAGCACCATCGCCTTCATGGCGATGATTTCGCCGACGATATCGGTAATCTCCTCGCGGACCTGGCTCGAATCCAGCTTGCCCAATTCGGTCAAATCCACGGCCTCGACCAGGGAGGCGAATATGCTCTGTTTGGTTTCGTTGTAGCGGTCCCGCTCATCACCAAACAGGTCGCTGTGATCAGGAACCCCAGCATCGGGCGCAGCTTCCACCGCCTTGGGCGCAACAACCTCTACCGGCGCCGGCGCCTCGGCCTCGGCTCCCGATTCCTCTAACTCCGGTGTTGCTGGCGGGGCTTTTGGCTTGACCTCTGGCCCACCGGTCCGCTTGCCAAACATCTCTAATTCGCCTTAGCTTTTGATTTACGTTTCATACCCAACTGGTCTAACAGACTCTTCTTAACCTTTTGTTGCGGCTGCCGTCCACTCACAAGTAGCGCCAGTTCGCGCATGGCCTCGACGGATTTGTGCTTGCCGCTGACCTGACCGGCCATTTGGCCATTATTCGACGCCGTGCCGAACAACGCCGGCGCGTGCGGGATTATGACATCGGGTTTCACTTCCACCGCGGTTTCGAAATCCTTTGGCGACAATTCCGTCTTCTTGAAGGCGCCCTGGTGGTTAAGAATCATATGCACCGGAGACGTCGGACCGCGCTGTTGGCGCAGTCGGTCGACCAAATTCTTGGTATCACGCAGGCCGCAAAGGTCCAGGATTCCGACGACCACGGCTTCATCCACATCAAGCAGGACCTGCTGCACCCATGGCGCCCAACGGTGGGGTACATCCAGAACCACGAAAGATGACCGCCGGCGCACCAGATCCAACAGACGATCCAATGAATCGGTCATTATCCGTTCTTCAACATTAAGATTGGACGGCGACGCCAGCAGCCGTACATTTTCGTCATATTCGATCAGAAAACGGTCGAGCAACTGATCATCCAGACGGCTGGGATCAGCCAGAGCCTGATCCAAGGTCTGCTGGGTTTCCAAATTGAATGACAGCGCCGCCGTGCCGAATGTGACATCGAGGTCAATGACCGACACCTCTTCGCCATATTCCTCGCCCAGGTGCCAGGCAACATTATGTGCGATAGAGGACGATCCACTGCCGCCCCGGCTGCCCATGAAGGCGATGGAGCGGCCCATGGGCGGCGCATCCGGATCTTCAAATATAGTGCTCACGGCATCCAGGACCTGCCGCGGCGCGATTTGGCCGACCATATAATCGGCAACGCCGCGCCGGACCAATTCCCGGTAAAGCGCGATGTCGTTGGATGATCCGATCATCAGGACATTGGTACCCGCATCACAGACTTCAGCCAGGCGGTCCAATTCATTCAGAACCTCATCGCCTTCGGAATTGGTTTCCAGCAGAATCAGCTGCGGTGTCGCATTTTCCTGATAATGGGCGATTGCCGCCTCAATACCGCCCATCTGCGTATCAACGTTGGAACGCGACATCTTGCGATCGCCCAGGCCGTCCGTCACCGCCGTCTGGGTGTCCTCGTTCAATAGCCAAGCGTTGACGTTTATCCTAAGAATGGCGCCGCTCCCTCGTGTCTTGCGCGATATATCGTTGCACTGTCGCTGGGGTAACCGTCATCATGCCGCCTAGCCGCCCAAATCACGGATCGAACTCGCGCCTTCATTATCGCCCCGGGTCGCTTCGGTCGGTTGACCCGCGCCATAGTTTTGAATGACCCGGCTGCGCCGCGGGCCATAGCCGGGTGTTTCCATGCGCGGCCGTTGCAAGTCAGCGGGATTGGCGATCATGGCCGCCATACCCGAACGCACCGAACAGCCCATGTCGGGATGCTGAATATTCTGCGAGTTCGGTGTTATCGGGTAATTCCGCTGATTGCATTTCAGGCTCTTCACCGCGAAGCTTTCAAAGCTCACGATAATCGGACCATCCCCGGCATCGGTGCCGGTGATCCTGCGCAAACGAATTTCATACGGCTGGGCACCGCGGCGGCGGACGTGGCGGCGCACGGCCTGAATGCGCGACTCGGCCCGTGGATCATTGGCGTCGGCGGTCTGCCGGATTTCCAGGATACCGCCGCCGTTCCTAAAAAAATGCGCCAGAAATGCATCGAGCCGGGCTTTCTCGGCCCCATTGAGCCGCGCCTCGCCGTCCTCGAAAATGACGGGCTGGGTAACCAATCGGCTTTCCGCCGCCAATGGGTAGCGTGTTGATGTGTCCGCCGCGGCCTCGGGTGTATTCGGCATGCAGCCGGCCAGCCAGCCAAGGCACAGCGCCGCCATGGCGATTTTCGCGATGCCCGCGGCCACCGGCGAATGACGGGGGCTTGGCTTTTCATGCGTCATTGTCCGCCTCCCATCATTCCAGGATATATCCGATCGGCCCCTTCAACGAGGCCGTGGTGGTCGCGCCCTCGCCGATATAGACGCCGTGCATGCGGCCGAGAAGATACAAATCGTAGTCGCTGGCCGGGATCATGCCGTCGATCGGCGTCGCGATTTGTTTCGGCGATACGGGGCGGACCAGATATGCGGTGACCGCGATGATCAATTCAGTCTCGGATTTGTCGGCGCTGGTATTGCGGAAGAAAGACCCCAGGCCCGGCACATCCATAAGGCCTGGAACACCGCGCACACCGGCCGTCTCGTTTTCCTGTAGCAGGCCGGCGATCATCAAACTGCCGCCCGAAGGCAATTCAACCGTCGTTTCGGCCCGCCGCACGGTCAGGGCCGGGACCTGGATATTGGCCAGGGTTATGGCGCCATTGTTCGACAGGGCGCTGACTTCGGTAAAGATGCGCAAGGAAATTTTGCCGGAGTTCAGAACTATTGGGGTGAAGCTTAGAGCCACGCCAAATGGTTCCTGCGAGATCGTAATCTGTCCATCATTCGACGACACCGGGATCGGAAACTCACCACCGGCCAGGAAGGTTGCCGGCTCACCGGAAATCGTGGTCAGGTTCGGCTCGGCCAAGGTCTTGATCAGGCCATTGCGTTCCAGGGCATTGATGGCGACGGTCAGGGTATCGCCCGGATTTGGCGAGAAAGAGCCGCCGATGCCGACAAACGGCGCATCCGTTGACGGACCGGTGGTGCCCAGGCGCAGGGCGAAATCGCCAGACGACAGGGTCGAAAACGCTCCCGTCGCGGCATCAAACAGATTGATACCCAGTTCCTTCAGCACATTGCGGTTAATCTCCGCGACGCGGACCTGCAGCAGCACCTGCTGATCCTCGATCACCACGAGCATGTTGACCACGTTGGCCTCGTCCGCGACAAAGCGCGCGGCAATCATCCGGGCATTTTCGGAGACATCGGCGGAGCGGACGTTGCCGGTAAGGAACAGATGCGAGTTCACGGCGGTGATGCTGATATCGGTATCGGGTAACAGCGTCTTTATGGTTTCCTTCGCCAGCACCACATCCAATTGCACCTGGATCTCCAGGCGCAGAACTTCATTGCCATCGGCATCCAGGAAAAAGGCATTGGTGGAGCCCACCTCCAAGCCGACCAGATAGATTAGACGTTGCGTCTTGACCACGACGTTGGCAACCGCCGGATTCGCCACCAGGACGTCCCGCACCTCCATCGGCAGGCGGATCAGACGCGCCTTGCCCGCGGGCAGGTTGATCGCCCGCGCCGGCAGGCCGTCCCGCAGTTCCAATGTGCCGATTTCGATTTCCCCGCCTTCGGCCGCCGGCACAACGACCTGCCTCGTCTGCGCGCCAGCCACCGAGGCGAAGCCGGCGCCGATCAGGGCAAGAAATAAAATTACAAAAGCGCGAAACAACATGCCGTTACCTCTCCAAGACAACGGTTGTTGGGTTCGTCGCGCGATAGACCGTGATCGATTTGGTTTCCTCGCCCTGAGCCTGAATCGGCGGGATGGGGCTGGGAACGGCGGCTTGCTTGGGCTTGGAGCGTTTAGGCCTCGCCCGGTTCAACTGACGCCGGCGCTGCAACAGACTGGGATCGCGCCGGGTGCCAAGGATCAGTTGATCGAGTAGCGCCTGACTGGTTTGAATATCGGAAGTCGCTTCCAAAGCCCGCGCACCACCGTCACCGTTGCTGCCGTCATCGGCCGGCACCGAGCGGAGGGAAAGCGACAAATCGCCCATGGATGCCGCAAGCGCGACCATTTCCGCCTCCCGCGGCGAAACTTCCAGGGTAACCGTGGTGCCCACCTGCGGCTTTCCGGTATTGGCATTGACGATTTGCTCGATCGCCAAAAGACGCAAATCCTTGAGAATGGTCTCACTGAACTTGCGCGGTGTCAGGACGGGATTTTCAGATGTGTCCACAACCTGATGGGTCAGCAACAGATCGACCTTGTCACCCGGAGAGACAAAACCCGATACACCGCTGACCTGGGTCACCGACATACTCACCGCGCGCATGCCCGGCGCCAACGAGGCAACGATGAAGCCCTGTTCGGCCGGGCGGATAATATTCTCATGCAGGATAGCGGCGCGGCTTTCGACACCGACTTTCAGGTAGGAACCCCGCAATGCCATGGTCGAGGTCAATGCCTCGAAAACCTTGCCTTCGCCGCTGTCGCCGGGGGCGAGTTGCTGCCATGTCATGTCGGTATCGCGCAACAATGTGCCGGCCGGCAGTTTCTGCTTCGCCACCAGAACCCGCGGGACGGTTGAAGGGCGGCCGCGCAGAAAACGGCTGACTTCCTCGTCGGAAGTAAAGGCCGACTTCATCTCCACTTTTGCATCACGGACCAGACTGCGCAGCGACAGTGAAATTCGTCCCATGCGCTTGGCGACGGCAAGACCCTCGGCCTGCTTCGGTGACAATTCCACAGTGACGGTCTTGCCGACCCGGGTCTGTTCCTCGATATCGTTGAATGTCTGATCAATGGCCAGCACCCGAATATCGTCAATAACCGTTTCGCTGATGACCTTGTCGCGGTTGTTGTCCTCGCCGTCGGTCTGGCGGATTTGCTGGGTCAGCACCACATCGACGCGGTCACCGGGCAAAATAAACCCGGCGGCCCCCGATTCGGCATTGATACCAATGGACACCGCGCGCATGCCAGGGCCCAGGACGCCGGCCAGAAAGCCCGCCTTGCCAGGCTCCAGCAGCCGTTTCTTTGTTACCGGCTCACCGGATGCCAACCCCCGGCGCACGGCCCAGCCGGTGAAGTCTTCCGGCTTCGCGGCGGCTTCGGCCTTCTCGCCCTCCGCCTTCTCGCCCGCCTTGCCCCGGACAATATATTCGGGTGATAGGCCATCTTCGGGCCAGATCTGCCAGCGGAAAAGGTCTGGTTTTACGATGGTTCCGGCGGGCAGGTCATTGAGGGCGACCAATACTTCGACCTTGGGCGTCTGCTCGACTTCGTGCTTCTTGCCATTCTCGGCAATCTCCGCCTCCTTGCCTTGCAGATAGCCTTTGACAAGATAGGCGGTTACGCCCGCCACAGCGAGCGCCGCAACTATCAAAAGAATGCGCGCCAGATTCAATGTCTTACCCTCAACCTACAACCTTTCGACATGATGGTGGATAGATAACCACGACCAATGGTCTCCACAATTCATGCAATAAAAGTGTCGTACTCCAAATTATGGCCCTTTTTTACCGTTCTCGTCAATCAGATCAACAGCTTACAAACAAACCTTAAAGAAATTATTGAGAAATGGCCTGAACCGCGGTCAAGTTTCTTCGGCCACTCCTGAAAGTCAAACCGCCCGTCAACTATATTAAATCGTCG